>JBFMHQ010000001.1:0-124160 GCA_040751815.1 Bacillota bacterium
TACTACGCCTACGACGTGGCAAACAGGCGGTTCCTGTGGAAGAACATGCACGCCTCCACGGCGGGGATGTTCTCCAACCGCTCCCCGGCCATGACCGCGACGCAGCTCTTCTTCCCGGCGGGCACGAAGCCCTGGCAGAAGGGCGCCCTGATCGCTCTCGACCGGGCCACCGGAAGGGAGATGTGGGTTTATCGTTCCTCGGGCTCAATACACACCGCACCGGTAGTGCTGTCCACTCCCGATGGTCGTCAAATAGTCGGCGTCGGTGCCGCGGCGGGGAAATACGGGTGGATAGCGCTTTTCGACGCCGCCACGGGGGCAAAGCTCGCTTCAGCGCCGCTGTGCGGCGTCGGTGACCCGGACAACTATGCTGTGGGCGTCTCGGGACAGCTTTCTTTCGTCGGCTTCTGGGGGGCGACGACCGACTCCTGGGGCACGGTAGGCTGGTTTATAGTTCCCAAGCTCGATTTCGCGGCGGTCAAGCTCGACCCGGGCGTTCCTGAAGGCCAGAAAGCGAAGTACGGGCAGACCTACACGGCGACGGTCGACTTCGGCTCTTTCTTCGACACCTGGTTCACGGGGCTTACCGAGGTCGGAATCGACGCCGACGTGAACGGCCAGCCGGTGGTTTTAGCGGACGAGAACGGCAGGGAGCTTCCCAAGATCAGCGCCAACAAGAAAACCTTCTACGTGCTTAGCCCGGTGCCCGCGGGCGAGGGCAAGTGGACGGTCAAGTTCAACTGGAAAGCCGCGCCCGCTCCGGGCACGGACAAAGCGGTGCTGCGGGCGTGGATCAACCTCGGGATGGGCAGGATCTCCGCGACGTGGCCCGAATCGGACGGGGCGAGCCCGACCGACCCGAAGAATAACCTGGTGCGGGTCGAGGTCCCGGTTGAAGGTGTCGTGGACCTTGCCGTTGACGTGGCCTTCCCTAAAAAGAAGTACGTCATCTCCTGGATAAGCGATGCCGTGTTCCCAAGCGCGATGGTTAAAGTCTTCAGAACGGACGGCGGCAAGGACCCGGTAAAGTTTCGGCTCACCATGACCGGGCCCGCAGGACCGAAAGTGGTGGAGATGACCATCACCGATAAGCCACAGATCTTCTCTTACGGCTTCACCGCTACGAAGGCGGGAAAGTACACGCCCGCCGCCGAGCGCGCCATTAAGCTTGATCCGGAGACGGTTGTGTTGTTGGCCGACCTGAAGAAGCAGCGGGCGAAGCTTGTCCGGCTCCTTTCGGCCTACAGGATGAGAGGAGACCGGGTGCGAGTAAAAGGGGGTAAAGTGGTTGGATTTTAAGCGGTCGCCCGCGGGTCGGGCGGCCGCGATTTACGAAACTGTCAAGGCCGACGTAAAAGTGATCCATTGCCCGGCGGCCCCAGGAACAGCACGTTGGCCGCCTGAAAGAACTTTGCCGAGACGCCGGAGCCGAAACGCGGCGGACCGGTGGGGCCAGTGCATTGAGAAACCCGAGAAAGGAGACAAGCACCGCCAGGTGCTTGTCTCCACCAGGAAAATTTCTTTCCCGCCATGAACTCTTCCACCAGCCGGTCAACGACATTTTTAGTTCCTCCTTTCACCGGAAAACCGGCGCTAAAAGTTGACCAAAACGTAGTCTACCGTACATTTTCAAGCCCCAGATTTTCGCTTCTATTTTACCACTGAAGAGGAGAGGCGTTCTTACCTGGCGCTGCAGCGGCTGCGGAAGTGCGGCGGAAAGGAGCCTGAGCCCTTTTTTGGGGGATAGTCTCGCGGGAAGGACCGTTTGCCCGAACTCGGGTATTATATTTACTGAGCCTCGCGGCAACCGTTGCTAGGCCGGTGATGCGTTTGCCTACGCTTCTAACCCTGGATCAGATTAAGGATGCTGCACGGCGGCTGGAGGGGGTCGTGCACCGCACTCCCGTCGATTATTCGCGCACCTTTTCCCGCCTTACATGTAGCGAGGTATTCTTCAAGCTGGAAAACCTGCAGAAGACGGGTTCTTTCAAGATCCGGGGCGCCTACAACAAAATCGCCTCTCTTACGCCGGCCGAGCGGGAGGCGGGCGTTGTCGCCGCTTCGGCCGGGAACCATGCCCAGGGAGTGGCCTTCGCGGCCGCCTGCGTCGGCATCCAGGCGACCGTAGTGATGCCCGAAAATACCCCGGTCGCCAAGGTGGCGGCGACCCGGGGGTACGGTGCGGGGGTGGTGCTGGCAGGGAAAAATTACGACGAGGCGTACGAACGCGCCCTTGCCCTGCAACGCGAAACCGGAGCTGTCCTCATTCACGCCTTCGACGATCCGCTGGTGGCAGCGGGCCAGGGAACGGTGGGCCTGGAACTGCTCGCGGATGTGCCCGGCCTGGAGGCCGTGCTTGTTCCCGTGGGCGGTGGAGGTTTGCTCGCCGGGATCTCTGTGGCGGTGAAAACGCTGGACTCCAGCATCAAGGTGATCGGCGTGCAGGCAGCAGGGGTGCCGGCGGTATACAACGCCTTCAAAAAAGGAGAGCGGACCGTAACAGGCACCATTGCCGACGGCATCGGCGTACGGCGGCCGGGTGAATTCACCCTCGATATCATCCGCCGTTATGTCGATGACGTGGTGGTGGTGGAGGAGGAAGAAATCGCCCGCGCCATTCTGCTCCTGCTGGAAAGGTCGAAGACTCTGGTCGAGGGGGCGGGGGCTGTGGTGCTGGCCGCCCTCCTTGGAAGGCATTTCTCCTATCCCGGCGCGAAGCTGGGGCTGGTGCTCAGCGGAGGCAATATCGATCTCAACCTGCTGCCGACCATTATCGAGCGCGGCCTGATAAGGGCGGGGCGGATTACCCGCCTGCGTACCGTTATCCATGACGAACCCGGTAGCCTCCGGCACATTCTCGGCGTTGTGGCGGCCACGCGGGCCAACGTAATTTCCGTCAGCCACGACAGGGTGAAGCCAAGGGTGCCGTTAAAGCAGGCAGAAGTGGAGTTGCTCCTGGAAACCACCGATGCGGAGCACGCCGCCTGGGTTATAACGGCCCTCAAAAACGCGGGCTACCGGGTAGAGAGGATAACCTGACATTGTTGGCGGCAAGGGAAGGGAAAGGTCGGGTGGCCGGCGTGCCGGGTATTTAATATAATGTACCATCCTACGAAGCCAAGGGGTGATACGATGGCCGACCGGCAACAGCTGGATCAGGTAATCGCCGGTCTTAACCTGGACCTCAGCTGGGAGTATGCGGCGATGATCCAGTATATCCAGCATGCCAGCATGCTCACCGGCGCCGCATACGTGGCGATCATTGACGAACTGCTCGAGCATGCCCAGGAAGAGCATAATCATGCCGTAATCCTGAGCGACCTCATCCAGTACCTTGGAGGTATCCCCACCGTGGAGGTGGCCACCAGGCTGACCTCCCTGGACAACGTGGAGATGCTCCGCCAGGATCTGCAGGCTGAGTACGACGCCATAGGACGTTACCTGCAGCGTATCGGGCAGCTGGAAGCCCTGGGCCTGTACGACTCGGCCCAGAAAATTAGAAACATCGTGGTGGTAGAGCAGGAACACGCCATCAACCTCGAAAAGGCTCTGGGGATCCTTAAGGCCCGCCCGGCGTCTTCCTACCCATTTTCCTTGAAATAGAGAAAGGGACTGTATTCCGGGGTTTCATAGACCGGCCCGGATATCGGGCTGGTCTATTAGCTCGCGGTAAGCGTGGAGGAAAACGCTACCTCCGGTGCGAATCTACTTCCCGTGTCGGGGATTAGGTAGCGGGGATATAATAAGCGACAGGAGCGGGGGGGTTGCCGTTTTGCGACCGTGTTACCTGGTAAGCGCCTGCTTGGCCGGCGAAGCCTGCGCCTATGACGGACGAGCCTGTCCGTCGGCCGCCGTGCAACGGCTGGTGCGGGAGGGGAGGGCAATACCGGTCTGCCCCGAGCGTCTAGGCGGGTTGCCGGTACCGCGGCCCCCTGCCGAAATCAAAAACGGCAGCGGGGAAGAGGTGCTGACGGGACGGGCGCGGGTCGTAAACCGCGAGGGTAAGGACGTGACCGATGCCTTTGTGCGGGGAGCCCGCACCGCGCTCGACATGGCCCGCGCCCGTGGCGTTAGAGCGGCCGTACTTAGAAGCCGCAGCCCCGCATGCGGTTACGGCGAGATTTACGACGGCACTTTCTCCGGGCGCCTGCGTCCCGGCAACGGCGTTATGGCCGCCCTGCTGCGGGCGGCCGGCTTCCGGGTGCTGACCGAGAAAGAGGCGGAGGCGCAGGAACTGTGAGGGCCATCGCCCTTTTGTCGGGCGGCCTTGACAGCATGCTGGCCGTCAAGCTGATGCAGGAACAGGGCATCGAAGTTGTCGGCGTGGCCTTCACCTCGCCCTTTTTCGGGGCGGATAAGGCGCGAAAGGCGGCGGAACAGCTGGGGATACCGCTGCACGTCATCGACATTACCAAAGACCTCATTCCCATCCTGCTGCGGCCCAGGTACGGCTACGGGCGCCACATGAATCCGTGCATCGACTGCCACGCCCTGATGCTGAGAAAGGCTGGGGAGATGTTGGAACCCCTAGGGGCCTCCTTTATCGTGACCGGCGAAGTCCTCGGGGAGCGCCCCAAGTCTCAGACCGCGCAGGCGCTGCATATCGTGGCCCGCGACGCCGGTCTTGCCGGCTACGTCCTGCGCCCCCTTTCGGCCAGGCTGCTTCCGCCCACCGTACCCGAGGAAAAGGGATGGGTGGACCGCGACCGGCTGCTGGCCTTCCAGGGGCGTTCCCGCAAGCCCCAGATGGCTCTGGCCGCCCATTACGGGCTGGATGACTACCCGTCTCCGGCTGGTGGCTGCCTTCTCACTGACCCGGAACTTTCCCGCCGCCTGAAGGAAATACTGGCCGACAACCCGGAGCCCCGGCGCGAGGACCTGGAACTGGTAAAATACGGCCGGCATTTCCGGCTTCCGGACGGGACCCGCATCGTCGTGGCCCGGCAGCAGGCAGAAATAGAGCCGCTGCTTGCGTGCGCCGTTCCCGGGGATTACCTGTTGCGCCTGAAAGGGATCCCGGGTCCACGCACCCTGGTACGGGGCAAGAGTATTGACCAGCGTGCCCTGCGCGTCGGCGCCGCCCTCACGGTGCGGTACAGCAAGGCGCGCGAGAGAGAAGAGGCCTCCGTCCTGGCGGAGGAGGTAGGGGGTAGAGGACGGCTGGAACTGGAGCTGACCCGGGCCGAGATCGGCGAATTGCTGGCCGCCGTCTTGTAGCGCCTTCCCGTACGTCTGTGCCGCGTGGGCGCATAGCAACCTGTCAGTGGGGCATTGCTACTTGAAAAAGGGGGTTGACAGGATGCAGCTCGAACCGGGCGAACGGGCGGTACTGGGGTACTTTGCTACGGATATCGACGCGGCGCAGGCCGCAGAGGCGCTCCGGGTCGCGGGCTTTACTACCGTGGAAACGGACCGTATTTCGCGCTTCGGCGTGTCCCTGGATCCCGAACAGAACTACGCGGTAGGAGGTCGTGGCGCCAGCCTCGCAGCCCTCACCATCTATGGCGAGGGTGGCGAGGACGTGGGACCGGATTCCCGCGTGTTGCTGGCCGCCGATCCCAGCGCCAGCGGTATGGCGGCAAAAGACTATGGCGTGGCCGGCGGGCGCGCCTTTCTGGTGACCGTGGTTACCAGCGACGAGCGGGCCGGAGAAGCGGCCGCCATAATAAAAAATTATGGAGGAGAAGTGTAACCATTTTCTTGTTTTTTCGGCAAACCCGGCCTAAAATACTCTTGTAACCGGTTGTTTTACAGGAGTGTTTTCTCTGAAACACGTTGTTAGCGTCAGCCTGGGGTCCAGTGCGCGAGACAAGAAGGTGCACATCAAACTCCTGGGAGAGGAGTTCGTCATCGAACGCCGCGGTACCGACGGCGACCTGGGGAGGGCCATCTCCCTGCTCAGGGAACTGGACGGCAAGGTGGACGCCGTGGGCCTGGGTGGGATAGATGTTTATCTGGTAGCTGGCGGGCGGCGTTACCCGGTGCGTGACGGCCTGAAAATGCTGCGGGCCTTGCGCGTGACGCCGGGTTGCGACGGCTCCGGCTTGAAAAACACCCTCGAACGGGAGGTAATAAACCAGCTTTTTAACCAGGGGCTCCTGCGGTGGGGGCAAAAAATACTCCTGGTCAGTGCCGTTGACCGTTTTGGCATGGCCGAAGCGCTGGTGGCGAGCGGCGCCCAGGTCATTTTCGGCGATCTTATCTTTGCCCTGGGCCTTCCGATACCCTTGCGAAGCCTGAAGACGGTAGCTTTCCTGGCCCGCATCATCCTGCCTATCCTCGGAAGGCTGCCGTTCAAAATCCTATACCCCACCGGTACGAAGCAGGAGAAAGAGATACCCAAGTACAACCGCTACTACGACTGGGCGGAGGTTATCGCGGGAGATTTTCATTTCATCAAAAGGTATCTGCCTCCGCGCATCCCCGGGAAAATAATCCTCACAAATACAACGACGGAACACGACGTGGAACTCTTGCAGGCCCGCGGCGCGCGCCTGCTCATTACCACCACACCCGAGATTGAGGGGCGCTCTTTCGGGACCAACGTGCTGGAGGCGGCTTTCCTGGCCTTGCTCCGCAAGAAATGGGAGGAAGCCACAGTCGAAGATTACCTGCGCTTGATAAAGGCGCTTGATCTCAAACCCTCCGTCACGCGACTCAACGCGTAAAGCCGCAGCCGGGCGGGCAAATTAAAGCCCGAGAAGTTCGTAAACCTTATCGTCGACGGCGTTGTCAAAAGGCAGACCGTGCACGCGGCGGAACCTGATTACGGCCTCCTCGGTGGCCGGCCCGAAGATGCCGTCTGCCGGCCCCTGATAGAACCCCTGCTTGCGCAACGCACGCTGTACTTCGCTTACGGCGGCGTTGCAGTCCCCTTCACGGAGAACCGGCCGCGGTGTGGCCCCGAAAGGGTTCCCGGTAATGATCACAGGGGTTCCGTGGGCCACCCACTCGTAAAGCTCCTCCACATCGTGATTGAACATGCGGATGCAGCCGTGGCTGGCGTAGCTTCCGATGGAGCCGGGGTTATTTGTGCCGTGAATGCCGTAAATCCCCCACGGTACGTTAAGGCCCATCCAGCGGCTTCCGAAACCGCTCCCCCAGTCGGTGGCCTTCCACACAACCTTCCAGTGTCCGACGGGCGTGGGTGTCGACGGCTTTCCCAGGGCTACCGGGTACTGGCGGTAGACCCTGCCCCGCGCGATCACGCTCAGGGTGAGGTTATGGGTATCGATGAGTAGCGTGATTGGTTTGGGTGGTGGCCCCGCCGCGGCCCCGGCGGGGCGAATGAGTTCCTCAATGGCCGTGGCCAGGGCGTAGCGGGTTGCCGGGCCTACGATCCCGTCCGGCCGGAGGCCGTAAGACTTCTGGAACCGGTGCACCGCGCCGGCCGTGGCCTCGTCAAAGCGTCCGTGTACTGGGCCACGGTAAAAGCCCAACTTCTGCAGCTGCAGTTGCACCTCCCGTACGTCCGGACCGGCCAGTGATGACCTGGGGTAGAGGGAACGGGCAGTCTCGCAGTTCAAAGGGCACAGGAGGTATTGTCTGGCAAATGCGCATGTTGGGAAGGTGCAGATGATGGCGAAGAAGAAATAAAAAAGAACAGACGTGTACTTTATTTTGTGGCGCATTAAGCATTCCCCTCGATATATTTATGGCTGCCGTGCCTTATCTTTATGCAAAAGCGGGGTGTCGTGTTGTGCGCAGCCGTAGCTGGTCGGTAGCCTTCCTTACCCTGCTGGTCCTGGCGTTGAGCACAGCCCTTGGTGGTTGCTTGTCCCGGGAACCCGGACAGGTAGATGGGGCCAATAGCGTGGTTATCAAACTTTATTTTGTCGACCGCGACGGTTACCTGGTCGCCGAAAACCGGACGGTAGAGAATACGCCCGAACTTCCGCGGGTCGCGCTGCAGTTGCTGATGGAGGGGCCGCGGCCGGAAAGCGGCTTACTCCGCACAATTCCCGCGACGGCGCGCCTGCGGAACCTGGTTATCAAAAACGGTCTTGCTACGGCCGATTTTAGCAGGGAAATACAAACCGAGCATGGAGGCGGCGCCCTCGACGAGTCCATAACCGTTTATTCCATTGTAAACACCCTCGCCCAGTTTCCCTCGGTGAAACAGGTGCAAATTCTAGTTGAAGGGGAGCAAATCCAGAGCCTCGCCGGGCACCTTGACCTGACCGAACCGGTCGTGCCGAATTTTAACCTCGTGCGCCGGTAAGCCGCTCCCCATTAATTTCTTTCTCCAAGACACAAATTTTTTTCTCCCATTAGAAGGAACAGCGCGAAAAATGTAGAATTTAGACGCCAGGTTTTTGCTCCGGAGGGGAGTTCTGGTGGTCCTGGTGCGCAAAAGCATTTTTGTATTCGCTTTACTAGCGGTCGGCTTAATAGTCGTTCTTACCACAGGGAGAACGGCCGGTGCGGCGGCCAAAATTGCCGTGGTGCAGGGGGACGTGGTGAACCTCAGAAGCGGGCCGGGGACGAACTACCAAATTACGGCGAAGGTAACGCGCGGGACAAGGCTGGAGGTGCTGGGGCAGAGCGGCGGCTGGTACAAGATTGCGTACGCCGGCGGCAAGACTTCCTGGGTGGCGGGCTGGCTGGTGAAGCTGGAGGGCCAGACGCCGGCTACACCTCCGGCGCCGGCGCAGCCTGCACCACCGGCGGTTGGGGGCAAGCAGGTTGCCGTGGTGCAGGGGGACGTGGTGAACCTCAGAAGCGGGCCGGGGACGAACTACCAGATTACGGCGAAGGTAACGCGCGGGACAAGGCTGGAGGTGCTGGGGCAGAGCGGCGGCTGGTACAAGATTGCGTACGCCGGCGGCAAGACTTCCTGGGTGGCGGGCTGGCTGGTGGCGGTGGAGACTGTTCCTTCGCCGCCGGTGCACCCGCCACAGCGGGGCGAGGGACGGCCCGTCTTTGAGCTTGCCACCCGGGTTGGCGCTGATAAGGTCATCCTGGAGATACGGGCCGTGGCGCCCTTTACCTACGAGATCTTTACGCTCGGCAGCCCCGACCGCCTGGTGGTTGACCTTACCGGCCTCCCCGACGGCGACCTGCCGCCACCAGTCGACCCGGCCTCCGGACTCGTTAAGAAGGTACGCGCTGGCTGGTCCCAGCGGGATCCCTTGGTGGCCCGTGTAACGTGTGAACTGAGCGTGAGCGTTGACCGGGTACGCCATAATGAGACCAGGAGAAGCGACGGCAAGGTGCTTGAGCTGGAGATCGTCGCGCCCGGCGAAGCAGCAGAAACCAGGAAAGTGTTCCTGGATCCCGGGCACGGTGGTTCCGACCCGGGAGCCATCGGCCCGGCCGGAATCAAGGAGAAGGAAGTCAACCTCGCGGTGGCCCTGGAGTGCGCACGCTTGCTCCGCGAACAGGGATTTGAAGTGGTCCTCAGCCGGGACGCCGATTACTACCTCGACCTCTACGAACGTACGGAAATGGCCAACCGGGAGGGGGCCACCATCTTCGTGAGTATCCACGCGAATGCCAACCCGGACCCTTCAAAGCAGGGCACCAGCACATACTATTACGCACCTGCCGACGACCCCTTGCTCGCGCCCCAGGCGGGTCAACGGGCACGGCTGGCCCGGTGCCTTCAGGACGCCCTCGTGGCCTCCGTCGGCCGGCCGGATCTGGGGTTGTACCAGGCGCGCTTCGCGGTGCTGCGCACCGCCGCCATGCCTTCCGCACTGGTAGAAATAGCTTTTCTTTCCAATCCCGAGGAAGAGCGCCTTCTGGGCGAGGAATGGTTCCAGAGGCAGGCGGCACGGGGGATTGTGCAGGGTATAATTAATTACTTTGGGGAGGAGTGATCAGCAGGATATGCCCGAGTTGACGGCGAATTTTACCTAGCATAAACTGGAAAGCACATTCTGGGAGGAGGGATCCCGTTTTGTCGGGTGTCACCCTCATTTACCCGGGCGATGGCGGGCCTTTCTGGCTGGAGGTTATGAAAGCACCTGGCGACGCCATTGCCGTCAACACGACGGAGCAGCTACTGGAACACGTGAAAACTCGGGACGTTGGGGTGGTGGTGCTCCCCTGGTATGAAGCTGCAGCGAATAACTGGGCCCTGTGCAAGAAAATCAGGGAAATGGCAGCGGATGCCTATATCGTTGTGGTAACCGCTGCTTTATTGTGCCTGACGGAAGTACCCGAAGAGGTGGACGAATTCATAAATCCTGCGGACATAGAAGATGCCCTGGCCAGGATTAGAGTCCTGCGCGAGTTGGGGGCGGCCAACACCACCGTTAAGAGGAATGGGTGCCTCGGTCTCGAGCCTACCTTAAAGAAACTTGTCGATGGCCGCGGCTTTCTTCCTCCCTCAAAAATCAGGTGCCAGCACATAATTGATGGTGAACTCGTACAGCAGCTCAACAGGGCACTGGTGACCGTTACCGGATGCACCGTGGCCTTTGTTCCTGCTGCGGCAAAACCCCCGTGCGAAGGCGAAGCGGCGGACGGGTACGTTGAGACTGCTGAAGATTTGCCGTGTACGGCCTTGTTGGCCCGCCGCCCGCAGGGAATAGGCTTTGACCCGTGTCGTGAGGCGCGCTGGCAGAGTATGGAATGTGCCCTGAGAGAAAAACGGCCGGTAATCTTTAACTGCCCTGGAGGTCTCCTCCTGCACGCCTACCCGGTGTATCTCGAATTCAGGGAGGTAAGATACCCCCTGGGGGCACTTACAGCGGGGGTCGGTGAGGTTTTCCTCCTGCGGGGGTTGGAAGGGGCCAGGAGCGGTTCCGGCCGGGGATGGGTAAGGTTGGCCGAACAGGCCGCCTTGGCCCGGAGATATGCCGGGAGCATGGCAAAAACCGGCGCGGCCTCCGACCTCGTTAAGGCCTGTGCGGACTATATCGGCCGGGATGCTTCGTATCGTTACAACGTAGCTTACGAGTTATATCTGCAGATGGGCACGTGCCGGGAGTCAGGGTATGTCTACCTGGCGGGGCGTCCCCTGGATGTCGGGATCCAGCAGGTCGAGAAACTGGCTACCATAGGGAAACTGGCGGCGGGAATTATCCATGAAATAAAGAACCCGCTCACCAGTATCCGTGGGTTTATTCAGCTGTTGGCAGAAAGGAAATCGGTGGAGCCCCAGGACCGGCAATACCTGGACGTGATCCTGGGGGAAATCGACCGCGTCAGCGATATTCTTAAGAATTTCCTGTATTTTGCCAGGCCGCAAGAGCCCAGGAGCGAAGAAATCGATCTTAACAAGGTACTGAAGGACGTGCTGGTGCTTGTGGAAAACGACGCGTACCTGCGTAAAATAGCGGTAACGTCCGAGTGCGCGGCAGATCTGCCCCCCATAGTTGCCGATCCCGAACAGATGAAACAGCTGATCCTTAACCTCGTACAAAACGCGTTTCAAGCTATGCCCGAAGGGGGGTGCCCTCTGGTTGCGCACCTGTTTTCTGCAACAGGAAAATGCGGTTGTTCTGGAAGTGGCGGATACGGGGCACGGCATACCGGCGGAGTACATACCCCGGCTGGGCCACCTTTTTTTTACCACCAAACGAGATGGCACTGGCCTGGGCCTGGCCATCTGCCAGCAGATTGTGCAGCAACACGGCGGGGAGATGGAGGTATGGAGCAAGGAAGGGGGAGGTACCTGCTTTACCGTTAAGCTCCCCGCCTGCGGTAAAAAGTAAGGTATTAAGTCGCGCGGTGCGCCTTAAAATTGTTGAAAGGAACGCCGCCAGGCAGGACGCAGGGAGGGTTCGTTTTTGACGAAGGCGCGCGCCATCGGCCTCTTCGACTCGGGTTTGGGTGGGCTGACCGTGGCCGAAGAGGTGTTCCGCCAGATGCCGGGCGAAGAGGTTATTTACTTCGGTGACACGGCCCACGTTCCGTATGGGAGCAAGACAGAGAAAGAGCTGATAGGTTTCGCCCACGCGATTATCGGTTTTCTCGTCCAGCAGGGAGCCAAATACGTGATCTTCGCCTGCAACACCAGTTCCTCCGTCTCCCTCGGTGTCATGCGGCGCCGTTACCGGGTACCCATGATCGGCCTTGTTGAGCCGGGTGTCGCGGCTGCCGTTAAGGCCACGCGGAACGGGCGTATCGGGATTATCGCTACCGAGGCCACGGTGCGCAGCGGCGCCTACCAGCGGGCCTTTCAGGCCCACCGCCCGGGGCTACGGGTTTTCTGCCAGGCAGCACCGCTCCTGGTTCCCCTGGCTGAGGCCGGTAAGGTGGCGGCCCCCGAAGCAGAGAGGGCCCTTAAGACCTACCTGGCACCACTGAGGGCGGCCGGCATCGACACCCTCGTCCTGGGTTGCACCCACTACCCGTTTTTTGCACCCCTCATCACGAACATTCTCGGTCCGGAGGTTGTACTGGTCGACCCGGCGGTGGCAACGGTGGCTGCCGCGCGGGAAGACATGGAACGCCGGGGCATGTTGCAGGAGGCGTCGGCCAATCCCCGGCACCGGTTCTTTGTCAGCGGCGACGCGGAGCGTTTTGCCGTCCTGGCCAGGAACTTTGTCTCCCGCGAGCTTGCCGATGTGCGCCAGGTCTGTCTCCTGGGGGGGTAAACGCGTGCCGGCGGTGGGCATAACCACGACGGTTCCGGTGGAGGTGATCTACGCCGCCGGGTGGACACCGGTGGATTTGAACAACCTTTTCATTACCGCTCCGGATCCATGCAGGCTGGTCGAGGAGGCGGAAAGGGCGGGGTATCCCCGCAACATATGCGCGTGGATCAAGGGCATTTACGGCGTGACTATGGCCCACCCGGAAATCGAACACGTGGTCGCCGTGACCCAGGGAGACTGCAGCAATACCCACGCGCTTATGGAAACGCTGGAGTTGGCGGGCCGGAAGATCATTCCCTTCGCTTACCCCTTTGACGGTGACCCCGACCTGCTGCGCATGCAGATCGAAAAACTTATGGCCGCCTTTGGGGTTTCCTGGCCGGAAGTGCTGGAGACAAAGAGGCGCCTTGACCGCGTCCGGCAACTGGTCTGGCGCGTTGACGAGTTGACCTGGCGGGAAAACAGAGTGGGAGGGTGGGACAACCACTACTACCAGGTGTGCTGCAGCGATTTCAACGGCGATCCGGAAACCTTTGCGGCCGAAGTTGCCGCGTTTCTGGCAAGGGCCGAGGCCGCCGGGCGGCGCGAAGGCGAGGTCCGGCTGGGATATATCGGGGTACCCCCCATTATGGGCGACCTGTATGCATATCTTGAAGAACGCGGCGCGCGCGTGGTGTATAATGAAACGCAGCGCCAGTTCAGCATGCCTTTTGCCACCGGAGACCTGGTGGAGCAGTACCGCTTTTACACTTACCCGTACGGCATCTTTTACCGCCTCCAGGACATCGAACGAGAACTCGAGAGGCGGGAGGTCAGGGGCGTTATCCACTACGCACAGAGTTTCTGCTACCGGCAGATCGAGGATATCATCATACGACGGCGGCTCCGGGTTCCCGTGTTGACCATTGAGGGCGACCGGCCCGGCTGGCTCGACGAGCGCACGCGCATCCGGCTTGACGCCTTCGTAGAATTGCTGCGATAATTGGGGGAAAAATTGGGGATATAAAGCCGGGTACACAAGCCTTCGAAAGACAAGGGAGGGTTTTATACGTGCCACGCATCGACGGAAGGGCGCCGGGCGAGCTGCGGCCCGTGCGGATAACGCGACATTTCAACAAGTATGCCGAGGGATCGGTACTGATCGAGACCGGCGATACCCGCGTTATTTGCACCGCCACGGTGGAAGACAAGGTGCCGCCCTTTCTCAGGGGTGAGGGAAAGGGATGGGTAACTGCCGAGTACGGTATGTTGCCCCGGGCCACCGACGTGCGTACCCTGCGTGACATTGTCAAGGGAAGGGCCGTGGGACGCACGTACGAAATCCAGCGCCTGATCGGGCGTTCGCTCCGCGCGGTAGTGGACCTGGAAGCCCTTGGCGAGCGCACCATTATTATGGACTGCGATGTCATCCAGGCCGACGGGGGTACCAGAACGGCCTCCATAACCGGTGCCTTCGTTGCCCTCGCCGATGCCCTGGCCGGCCTGAAGAACGAAGGCCTGATTACCGTTTTTCCTCTCCGTGACTACGTGGCTGCCGTAAGCGTGGGCGTGGTGGCCGGGGAGCCGGTACTGGACCTGTGTTTTGCCGAAGACGCCACGGCGGAAGTGGACATGAACATTGTGATGACCGGGAGCGGGCGGTTTGTGGAAGTGCAGGGCACAGGCGAACGGGGCACCTTCGGGCGCGAAGATGCTCTGCGCCTGCTGGACCTGGCGGCCCATGGCATTGCCAGGCTTATTGCTTACCAGCGGGAGGTCCTGGGGCCGACGGCCGGACTGATCGGGGGGAGTAGCGGCGGTGCGTAAGGTGGTACTGGCTACCAGGAACCCCGGCAAGGTGGCCGAGTTTGGGGCCCTGCTGGCGCCGCTGGGGATAACGGTGGTTGCATTGGGCGATTACGAGGGGGCCCCTGAGATGCGTGAAGACGGGGCTACCTTCGCGGAAAACGCTATCAAGAAAGCGCGGACCGCGGCCGCCTTTACCCGGGAAGTGGCCCTTGCCGACGACTCCGGCCTAGAGGTGGACGCCCTCGGCGGCCGGCCTGGCGTCTTTTCGGCCAGGTTTGCCGGCCGCCCCGGGGACGACGCGGCGAACAACGCGAAGCTCTTGCGCCTCCTGCAAGGCGTACCCTGGGAGCGGCGGACCGCGCGCTTCCGGTGTGTGATCGCCATCGCCACGCCGGGCGGCGAGGTCTTTACGGCGGAAGGCACGTGCAAGGGATATATCGGGTTTGCCCCCCGCGGCGAGGGTGGTTTCGGCTACGACCCCCTCTTTTACGTTCCGGACTACGGCAAGACCTTTGCAGAACTGGATATGGAAACCAAAAACCGTATCAGCCACCGGGGGCGCGCCCTGGAAGAGGCGAGGGCCATCCTGGAAAGACTGTTCGGGTAACCTTTACGGGCACGGGCTTTTGCGGTATAATTAAAGGCGTGAACGTGCGGGTGTAGCTCAATGGTAGAGCACCGGCCTTCCAAGCCGGGTACGAGGGTTCGATTCCCTTCACCCGCTCCATAAATCGGTCTATCCATAAGCTAGAATTCCCGCAGGGAATTCCTTCAAGTCTGACGATTGATGTCCGACGACCAAATTTTGTCCCGGTAGCTCAGCAGGACAGAGCAGCGGCCTTCTAAGCCGCCGGTCGGGGGTTCGAATCCCTCCCGGGACGCCATAGTTATTGACAAAGGTAGATATCGTCTGTTACCATTACTTTTGCGGCGTGGTGGGCGTAGCTCAACTGGTTAGAGCGCCAGACTGTGGATCTGGAGGCTGTGGGTTCGAGCCCCACCGTCCACCCCATTTGAGAAGTGAGAAGTGAGAAGTTGGAAGTGAGATTGGCTGAAGAATTCACAAAGCGAATTCCTTCAAAGGGTCTAACATCCAACCTCTCACATCCCACATCTGAACTGGGGCGTGGCCAAGAGGTAAGGCAGCGGACTTTGGATCCGCGATCGTTGGTTCGAATCCAGCCGCCCCAGCCAATTAGTCGTCGGTGGTCAGTCGTCAGTAGTCAGCAAGACAGGGTAAGAGTTTGCTGACGAATTACACGGACAGGGACCAAAAACCGGCGTCCGACGACTGATGACCCAAATAAAAAGGGGAATCGCCCCGGCAATTTTCTTCGAGAGTCCGATAACCGACGACTGACGACCGACGACCGATTTATGAGCCACTAGCTCAGTCCGGCAGAGCACCTGACTTTTAATCAGGGAGTCGCTGGTTCGAATCCAGCGTGGCTCACCAGAAAAACTCAGGAACCGCACGGGTTTGCGGTTCCTTTAATTTTTCCAGGGGGCCTGTAAGGGGTAGTTGCTCGTTTGCCGCCTAAAAAATTATTGAAGCGGTCGGCTGCCTCCCGCTGCTGGCCGGGGATGGCGGGCCGTATATGTTCCGCGGTGGTGGCTGCAATTTTGACAGTAGTTTTGACAGTAATGCGAGAGAGATTTGCCTTTATTCGTGGTATGGGCTTTAAATTTTTCTGGTTTGACGGTAATTTGACGGGAGAAATAATGCTATAATCTGCTCAGGGGTCGAGGCAATGGAGTTAACGCCGAGGGAAACGCAGGTCCTGGACTGCATCCTGAAACACCTGGAGGAGAAAGGTTACCCTCCTTCCATCCGGGAAATCGGAAAAACCATAGGGCTCAAGTCCCCGGCCACCGTGCACGCCTACCTCAGGAGGTTGGAGGAGAAGGGTCTTCTGCGCCGGGATCAGGCCGCACCGCGGGCGGTGAGCGTGGGCCTGCGGCGGCCGGGTGCGGTGGCCGTACCCCTCCTGGGCAGGATAGCCGCCGGCCGGCCACGTCCCGCGGTCGAGTTCCGCGAGGACGTGCTCCTGCTCCCGGCCGAACTCACCGGGAGCGGGGAATTCTTCGCCCTCCGCGTCCGGGGCGAGAGCATGGTGGACGCGGGTATACTGGACGGCGACCTGGTCATCGTCCGCCGACAGCCCGCGGCGGAGAACGGCGATATTGTTGCCGCGCTCGTCGCGGGAGAGGCCACGGTGAAGCGCTTCTACCGGGAGGCCGGCCGCATCCGCCTGCAACCGGAAAACAAAGCGATGCAGCCGATTTTCACCGACGAGGCCGCGATACTTGGGAAAGTCATCGCCCTGGTCCGGAAGTACCGGTCTTGACACGAACAGGTGTTCGAGGTATCCTGGAGGCGAACACCTGTTCGAGCGAGGGCTTTCCGTGGAGAGGGCAATAATTCTCGCGGACATGGACGCCTTTTACGCCGCCGTCCACCAGGCGCTGGATCCCACCCTGAGGGGCAGGCCGGTCATCGTGGCCGGCGACCCCGCGGCGCGCCGCGGCATCGTCCTGGCGGCCAGCTACGAAGCTAAAGCCAGGGGTGTGAAGACGGGCGTTCCGGTGCACGAGGCGCGGCGGCTGTGCCCCGAGGGGATCTTCGTCAGGCCGCAGCACCACCTCTACCTGCATTTTTCCACCCGCATCCTGGGGATCATGCGGGACTTTACCCCGCTGGTGGAACCGTTCTCCATCGACGAGGCCTTTCTCGACGTCACCGGGTGCCGGAGCCTTTTCGGCTCTCCCGAGGAAATCGCCCTGGCCCTCAAGCGCCGCATCCGCCGCGAGGTGGGCGTGAGCTGCAGCGTCGGGATAGGGCCGAACAAGCTCCTGGCCAAGATGGCCGCGGGGCTTCAAAAGCCGGACGGCCTTACGGTCCTGCGGCACGAGGACGTGCCCGCGCGGCTCTGGCCCCTGCCGGTGAGGGAGCTCTTCGGCGTCGGCCCCCGGTACGAAGAGCACCTGAGAAGGCTTGGCATCCACACCATCGGGGACCTGGCCGGCTACCCGGTGGAAATCCTGCGGGCGCGGTTCGGGGTTTACGGCGAGCTTCTCTGGCTGTGCGCCAACGGCGTAGACGAGAGCCCCGTCGATCCCCATTCGCTGGACGAGTGCAAAAGCATCGGCCACCAGATAACTCTGCCCAGGGACTACCGCCGGTTCGGGGAGATAAAGGTGGTCATCCTGGAATTGGCCGACGAGGTAGCTGCGCGGGTCAGGGCCGGCGGTTACACGGGCAGAACGGTGGTGCTTTCCCTGAAGGACGCTGGCTTCAGGTACCTGTCGCGGCTGAAGACTCTCCCCGTGCCCACCAACCTGGCGGCGGACATCTACCGGGCGGCGGGGGATCTTCTGGAGCGGCACTGGCCCGAGGGGATGCCGGTGCGCATGGTAGGGGTGGCCCTGGCCGGGCTTGTGGCCGGGCTGCCGGTGCAGGTGACCCTCTTCGGGGAGAGGGAGAGGCGGGAAATGGCCGAGCGGGCCTGCGATCACATCCGGGAGAGGTTCGGGGCGCGGGCGATCTTCAGGGCGTCTTCTCTTACGGGGGCGGGTGTGCTGTATGCGTGATAACCGACTGTGGGAGGGCCACCGTATCGTCCTGCCGGAACTCCGGGAAATGGCATCAAAGCGGTGTGCGGACTGCCGGTTCTTCGTCAGGATCAAGGGGAGGGAGGAGGCACGGTGGGGCTGCGTCGCCGGCCTGCCCGATTGTGATATCCCCGGAAAGTTGATCCCGGAAAGCCTGCACGCGGCGGAAGTCATCAGGGTTGCGGGGAGAGACGGGCTTTTCCGGGCAGTCTCGCATGGTGACCCCGGCGCCCAGGCGTGCGGGCTCTTTCTCCCCAGGTGCGGAAAGTTCGTCCCCACCCTTCCCATCCCCAGGCGGTAGCCGTTCCGGAGGGCCCGGCTCTGCGGCGGCGCAAACCGGTACGACCGGGGTTGATTTGGCATCATAAGCCGGCCGTTCCGGCCAACAACGCATTGGCAGTGGCCGCCGGATGAAGCGGCGGCAAAAGTGCCGGGCGGAGGCGGGGTGGCGCAAGCCGAAGGCAGGCCGGCAGAAGTCTTTTCGCCTTCTTGACCCCTACCGCGGGCGGGATGCTATAATGTTGGTGTTGGCGAAACCGGCCGTAGCGCTGGCCCGGTGCGGGCGTGGCGGAACGGCAGACGCGCCGGACTTAGGATCCGGTGGGGCCACCCGTGGAGGTTCAAATCCTCTCGCCCGCACCAGTCACCACCTTGGTGTCTACCACCCGGCAAAGCAGGATGTCCTGGGTCTCCTGTGTCGCCGCGATCCGTATGCACGTGTAAAATTCCCTGGCTTCTTTCTCCCCGTCGAAAACGTGAACCAGGGCGTAACCCGGAGCAAACCGTTGGGGCAGGACTACCAGCCACGAACCGGCCGGGATCAGCCTCTTACACGCCACGCCCCAAACCTCCTTCCTCAAAGAAAAGGAGAACCGGCAGGTTCTCCGCAGGGATGGGGTAGGGTTAACCGACGGCAAAAACCGCCGGCGGGGGCCTCCTGTTTAGAAAATATTACCCGGCACGGCCGCAGGTGTAAATCGTGCCAGAGTCTTAATTACCCGGGACCCTGGAACTATTGGCTGCCGGGGGCCGGAGACCCGCGCTATAGGCCTTACCTGCCGGTTGGTCGCGCCGGGAGCCCAACCCCAGGAAACTGCTCCAGGTTTTTGCCCTTGTTGGCCCGCCTGAGGCCCCGTTACGATAAATAATGAAGATTATTAAGCGTACGAGGTGATATTCTCTGTCTTTCCGCCGACCTTTTCTAACCTTTGCCCTTCTACTTGCCTTCACCCTTCCCTTCCCGTTGGGTGCCGTAACTTTGCAGGAGTACCTGCACCGGCAGGGATTGGCCGGCCCGCCGGCGCGGAATGTGGCCGCGGCGGCGCGCATGCCGGACTACGCTCCCTTGCAGCGGGAACTTATCACCTTCATCGACGGCCGGGAAGCTGTTTACGGCATCTATTTTAAAGATCTGGTTTCCGGGGCCGAGTTCGGGATTAACGACCGCGAACCAATCCACGCCGCCAGTACCATCAAGGTACCCGTGGTGCTTTACCTGAATACCCTGGCGGCGCAGGGCAAGGTCGACTGGCAGGACAGGGTGGTATACCGCCGGGATCTTGATTACCAGGAAGGAGCCGGCATCCTGCAGTT
Source organism: Bacillota bacterium (assembly GCA_040751815.1). Lineage (GTDB taxonomy): Bacteria > Bacillota > Desulfotomaculia > Desulfotomaculales > UBA12532 > UBA12532. The sequence goes on from JBFMHQ010000001.1 coordinate 19,542, forward strand.
TGCCGCCCGCGACGGCGATACTTACTCCCTGCGCGTCTTGGCCAACCTCTCCATTACCATCAGCGATAACATTGCCTACCGCATGCTTGTCCGGCACCTGGGGAAGGAGAACATCGCCCGGTTCATGCGGGATCTGGGGGGTGAAGTGGTATTTCCGGGGGGCACCGCTATGACCACCGCCCGCGATATGGGCCGCTACCTCCAGGGCGTGGTCGATTTCGCACGGCAGCACCCGGAGCTGGGACGGCGACTGCTCGATGACATGGCCAACCCCATTTACCACGTCGGCCTGCCGGGAGAATTGCCGCCGCAGGTAACGGTAGCACACAAGGAGGGCGACATCTGGGGCGTTTGCAACGACGTCGGAGTGGTATTCGGGCCGCGGCCTTACATTCTTTGCGTACTTTCCAGAGGGACGTACGATATCGACCGGGGATTTGCCACCATCGCTCGTATCAACAGGATCGTATACGACTACCAGGCGCGGCTCGGTGCCTAGCTTCCGCCTTCCTTCCGTTTCACGTAGACCGCGCCGCTGCCCCAGAAGCGCGGTGCCCGCAGGGTTGCCCGGCGGCGAAAGGGACGGGGGTTGCTGCGCGGGATGTCCCAGAAGGCATCCCGCCGGTTTCTCCTGCGCATGTGTTTACCTCCTGCTTTGTTGACCCTATTGGGGCACGGGCTATCAATAGCACTTTTAGTTTGCTTCGGAGTCCGGCTCGGTATCCCCGCCGGGAGTTTCCACGGCCAGGGGCCGGTCGAGTTTCCGCGCAAAGGTCATAAACCCGGTATGTCCCACCATGCGTTGCGCGGGCCTGACGCTGCGGCCTTCGAGGTGCCAGTCCCGGATAAGTACTTCCAAGGTTTCGATAAGGGTGAAGGCTTTGCTGCGCCGGAGGGCTGTGGTGAAGGCTTCGGCCTGGATGATCGACGGCACGTATGCGCCGAGGATGCCCCCCGGAACCAGGGCCTCGTACACCGTTTCAACGGCCCGCCAGGGTTCCGGGACATCCAGAAGCGCACGGTCAAAACCTGTTTCGGGAACGGGGTCGTAAATGCTACCGAGCTTGAGGGTAAGGGCCGGGGTGAGGCCGAAGTAAGCTTCCAGGTTCCGCGCGGCGTGATCGAGCATATCCTGCCTTACGTCGTAGGCTACCACGCGTCCCCAGGCTCCCACCTGGCGGACCAGGGCAAGGAGCAACGCGCCGCTACCGACGCCGCCGCAGAGCACGTTTGCCCCGGGGAATATATCGGCCCACAGGAGGATTATACCGGTATCTTTCGGATAGATGATGCCGCTCCGCCGGGGCATCTTCATCGTGTAGTCGAGCAGGGTCGGGTAAAAGGCGAAAAGTTCCTTGCCACCGGACGTCTTAACGGCGCAACCCGGCTCCCGGCCCAGGATCTCGTCGTGGTTGGCATAACCCCGGTGGGTGTACAGGCGCCCGCCCGCCTCCAGGCGCTGCGGGTAGAAGCGCCCCTGATGATCCAGAAAGAAGACCAGGTCTCCAGGTTTGAAGGGCAAATCGTATCACCTCCGGTCCGGGCCTGTCCCCGCTATTCTTCGTGCCGCGGAGAATATTTCCCTGCCGGCTTGCCTTGAAAAAAGGGCCATGCTATAATATGGGTTGTTCGGCGGACCAGGGGTGCCCCTGGTATCTTATTTTGTGGCGCGATGGGACGTTATTTTTAGATATCTTCAAGTTTTGCAGGAGGATGAGCTTTTATGAAAGCGACGGCGGAAAAGGTGGCCAAAAATACCGTGCTGCTGGAAATCGAGGTGGAGCCTGAAAAGCTGGCGCAGGCTATAGACAAGACCTATCGGGAACTGGTAAAAAAGGTCAATATTCCGGGCTTCCGGCGCGGTAAGGCGCCGCGCATTATTTTCGAGCGCTACTATGGCAGGGAGACCCTGGTCAACGAAGCGGTTGAATCCCTTGTTCCCGAGGCCTATCTTGACGCCGTCAAACAGACGGGTATCGAGCCCATTGCTAATCCCGACGTGGAGATAGCCCAGGCCGAAGAAGGGAAACCGGTTATTTTCAAGGCCCGCGTGGAGGTCAAGCCGGAAGTAACCCTTGGACCTTATAAAGGGTTGGAAGTAGAAAAACCCCCGGTAGAAGTGACGGAGGCGGACGTGGACCGGGAAATAGAGCGGCTGCGGGAACGCTACGCCAGGCTGGTTACTTTAGAGGAAGGCGTGGTTCAGAAAGGGGATATTGTCACCATCGATTATGAGGGAACGGTCGACGGCAAACCTTTTAAAGGCAGCCGGGCCACCGACCGTACCGTTGAGGTCGGCCTCGGTTTCCTGGTCGACGAGTTTGACACGCAACTTCTCGGCATGGCCGTTAATGAAACCAAGGAAATTACCGTAAAGCTGCCGGAGAACTACCACGACGAAGGCGTGGCCGGCAAAGAGGCGGTTTTCCAGGTAACCGTCAAAGGTATCCGGCGCAAAGAGCTCGCGGCGATTGATGACGAATTCGCCAAGGATGTTAGCGAATTTGATACTCTGGAAGAGTTGAAAGCCGATCTTCGACATAAATTAGAGGTAGCGGCGGAAAAGAGGGCGGAAGCCGCCGTGCGGGAAGCCCTTGTAGATAAGGCCACGGCGGCGGCGGAGGTAGAGGTTCCCGAACGCATGGTGGAAGCCAGGGTGGAAAGCATGACCCGGGAATTACTGCGCCCCGCGCTGCAGCAGGGGCTGACCCCGGAAAACTACTTTGAGCTTACGAACACCAATCCCGAGGAACTGAGGGAAAAGCTCCGGCCGGAAGCCGAGCGAGCCCTCAAACGGGAACTGGTGCTGGACGCCATTGCCCGGACGGAGGGATTGGGAGTAAGCGAAGAGGAACTCGACCGCGAACTGAAACGGATAGCGGAATTTTACCGGCAGGACGCAGACCGGGTGAAGGAGGCCCTGACCGGAACCGGCGAACTGGCGGCGATCGAAAAACGTCTCCTGCGCGGCAAGGCCATCGACTTCCTTGTGGCGCACGCGCAAGTAAAGTAAACTATGTCGTGACTTCCCTCTTTTAAACGCAGGGAATATAGTTTATCATGAGCACGTAGGGAGGGAACCCGCATGTCCACACTGGTTCCTATCGTGGTTGAGCAGACGGCACGGGGCGAAAGGGCTTACGATATATATTCTCGCCTCCTGAAGGACCGGATCGTGTTTATCGGCGGTACCATCGACGACTATACGGCGAACCTGGCCATTGCCCAGCTCCTTTTCCTGGAGGCGGAAGACCCGGAAAAGGACATTCACCTTTACATCAACTCGCCCGGTGGCGCCGTGACGGCCGGTATGGCTATCTACGATACGATGCAATATATCCGCCCGGACGTGTCCACCATCTGTCTTGGGCAGGCGGCAAGTATGGGGGCCTTCTTGCTGGCGGCGGGTGCCAAAGGAAAGCGGTACTCTTTACCTTATGCGCGCATTATGCTGCATCAACCGCTGGGAGGTGTGCAGGGTCAGGCGACCGAGATCGACATCCACGCCCGGGAAATCCTCCGCATGAAGCAGGTTTTGAACGAACTTCTGGCCAAGCATACCGGGCAACCTCTGGAGCGTATCCAGCACGATACCGAACGCGATTTTTTCATGTCGGCGGAACAGGCCAAAGAATACGGCATCATTGACGAGGTGATCACCGTTCGCAAGAGGGCCAAGTAAAAGAGGTGATAACGTGTTTAACGATAAGGGACAACTGAAATGTTCCTTTTGCGGCAAGCTGCAGGACCAGGTTAAGAAACTGGTGGCCGGACCGGGCGTCTATATTTGTGACGAGTGCATCGAGCTTTGCAACGAGATCATCGAGGAGGAACTGAACGAAGATCTCGGGCTGGAGCTGCGGGATGTTCCGAAGCCGAGGGACATAAAGGAGTACCTGGACCAGTACGTCGTCGGGCAGGAGCACGCCAAGAAAATCCTGGCCGTGGCGGTTTACAACCACTATAAACGGATCAACCTTGGCGGCAAAATTGACGATGTTGAACTGCAGAAATCGAACATCCTTATGCTCGGGCCCACGGGGTGCGGCAAAACGCTCCTGGCCCAGACGCTCGCCCGCTTCCTGAACGTGCCCTTTGCCATTGCCGATGCGACATCCCTGACCGAGGCGGGCTATGTGGGCGAGGACGTGGAAAACATTCTCCTCAAGCTTATCCAGGCGGCCGACTACGATGTGGAAAAGGCCGAGAAGGGTATCGTCTACATCGATGAGATCGACAAGATCGCCCGCAAATCCGAGAACCCGTCCATAACCAGGGACGTTTCGGGCGAAGGTGTCCAGCAGGCTTTGCTCAAGATTCTCGAGGGTACGGTGGCCAGCGTACCGCCGCAGGGTGGGCGGAAACACCCGCACCAGGAGTTCATCCAGATCGATACGACCAATATTCTTTTCATCTGCGGCGGCGCCTTCGAGGGGATCGAGAAGATCATCCAAAACCGGGTTGCGCAGAAAACCATGGGGTTCGGGGCAGAGTTGCATATCAAGCGCGACCGCCGGCTGGGTGAAATCCTGCGGCAGATCCTGCCCCAGGATCTGCTTAAGTTCGGTTTGATTCCGGAGTTTGTGGGCCGTGTGCCGATTATCGTGACCCTTGATCCGCTTACGGAAGAAGATATGCTTCGTATTCTCACAGAACCTCGGAATGCCCTGGTGCGGCAGTACGAAAAGCTCTTCGAGCTCGACGGTGTCACTCTGGAATTTCAGGAGGAAGCCCTGCGGGCCGTGGCCGGTGAAGCCCTGCGCCGCAACACGGGGGCGCGCGGTTTGCGTGCCATCCTGGAAGAGGTTATGCTCAACGTGATGTACGAAATCCCATCGCGCGGGGACATCGCCAAGTGCACGATTACCGCAGAGACGGTGCTCAAGCGGGACCCCCCCCTGATTATTACCATAGAGCGGAAAAAGAAAAAGGAAGGGCTAATGTAAAATTCCCGCCGGGCGACCGGCGGGTTTTTTAATTTTTATTTATAAAAGATGCGCCCGGACTGGCATAATAACACAAAAAGGCAGGAGGTACCTTTCTTTGGCTGAAACAGGCCTGTCCGGTTTGATCACCTTTATCCAGGTATTTTTCGGCGTGATCATCGGACTTTACTTCTGGAACCTGCTTAAGAGCCAGCAAGGCGCTAAGGTGGCGGTTGAGCGGGAATCGCGCAAAGAAATTGAGAAATTGCGCCGGCTGCGGGCAATAACCTTAACCGAGCCGCTGGCGGAGAAGACACGCCCGTCTACCTTTGCGGAAATCGTCGGGCAGGAAGAAGGCTTAAAAGCTCTTAGGGCAGCCCTTTGCGGCCCCAACCCCCAGCACGTCATTATCTACGGGCCCCCGGGCGTGGGGAAGACGGCCGCCGCCCGCCTGGTCCTCGAAGAGGCCAAGCGGAGCGCAGTATCACCCTTCAAGGAGGAGGCCCGTTTTGTAGAAATCGACGCTACCACGGCCCGTTTCGACGAACGCGGCATTGCCGACCCCCTTATAGGGAGCGTCCACGACCCAATTTACCAGGGGGCCGGGCCGCTGGGCATGGCCGGTGTCCCGCAGCCCAAGCCGGGGGCGGTAACACGGGCCCACGGCGGCATCCTGTTCATCGACGAGATCGGGGAACTGCACCCCGTGCAGATGAACAAGCTCCTGAAGGTGCTCGAGGACCGCAAGGTCATCCTGGAAAGCGCCTACTATAACCCCGATGATCCCAATATTCCCTCCCACATCCACGACATCTTTCAAAACGGCCTCCCGGCCGACTTCCGCCTGGTGGGAGCCACGACCCGTCTTCCCGATGACATTCCGCCGGCGATCCGCTCGCGGTGTATGGAGGTCTTCTTCCGTCCCCTCACGCCGGAGGAGGTGGGACGGATAGCGGTCAACGCCGCCCAGAAGGTTGCTTGTACCCTGGAGCCGGGTGTCCTGGAGATCGTGATGAAATACGCCGGTAACGGGCGGGAGGCCGTCAATATTATTCAACTGGCGGCCGGCCTGGCAATTACCTCCGGACGGCAACGCATTGAGGTCGCCGATGCCGAGTGGGTGGTGCAAACCGGGCAGTACCGGCCACGCCCCGAAGCTAAAGCCCCTCCGGGGCCCAGGATTGGGCGCGTGAACGCCCTGGCCCTGTACGGTCCTAACGCGGGCACCCTGTTGGAGATCGAAGCCGTGACCATTCCGGTGCGGCAGGGCCGGGGCACCTTGACCGTGACCGGGGTAGTGGACGAGGAAGAGCTGGGTTCCCGCGGCCGGACCATCCGGCGTAAGAGCCTGGCCCGTACGGCGGTGGAGAATGTGCTTACCGCGTTGCGTTGCCTGAGGCGTTTCGACCACCGCGACTTTGATATCCACGTCAATTTCCCCGGCGGTGTCCCAGTAGATGGACCGTCGGCGGGCGCCGCTATCGCCGTGGCGATATATTCGGCGGCGCGGCAGGTGCCGGTGGCCGGCGATACGGCCGTCACCGGCGAGGTGTCCATCTGCGGCCTGATCAAGCCGGTGGGCGGCGTCGTGGCCAAGATCGACGCCGCCCGGCGGGCCGGGGTGCGCACGGTTTGCATTCCCAGGGACAACGCCCAGGAACTCTTTGCGGCCTGGGAGGGCGTCCGGGTGGTACCCGTGGAAAGGCTGGATGAGGTTTTCGCCGTCGCACTGGCCGTACCGCCCGGCCTGCGCGAGCCGCGAAAATGCCTCCCTACGGCCTGAAAATGCACGAGGGCTTCCTCCAGGGCCCCTTTTCGGGGCCTTTTTGCTTTTCCCCTGACAACTATTTCTATGGCGGCTGTTTCGGCATTTATGTTAGAATAAAAACCGGTAACTGCCCCTGGCTGGTAACGGCACCAGAGTTCATGGTAGGAGGAGGTGCGGCAATGCAGACAACCATAAGGGCGTTACCTCTGCTGCCGCTGCGTGGCATTCTGGTTTTTCCGTACATGGTAGTGCATCTCGATGTTGGCAGGGAAAAGTCTATAAAGGCCATCGAAGAGGCCATGATTCATGACCGCCTCATTTTTCTGGCGACGCAGAAGGAAGCCCAGACCGACAACCCCGAAGAAGACGACATTTACCGCGTGGGTACGGTCGCCGAGTTGAAGCAGTTGTTGAAGCTACCAGGGGGGACCATCAGGGTACTTGTCGAGGGCGTCGCCCGGGGGACTATCCTGCGCTACCTCAGCGCAGACCCGTTTTTCAAGGTCGAAATACAGCAGTACTACGAGACGCAGGAAAAGAGCACCCCGGTCGAGGCGCTGATGCGTAATCTCACGTACCAGTTTGAGCAGTACGTCAAGCTGTCGAAGCGTATTCCTCCGGAAACGGTGGTTTCCATCCTGAACATTGACGAGCCCGGGCGCCTGGCCGATATCGTCGCGTCGCACCTGCCGCTGCGCATTGAGGACAAACAGGCCGTTCTCGAGGCCATCGAGGTTACCGAGCGCCTGGAAAAGCTCTGCGCGCTGCTGGCCAAAGAACTCGAGATCGTCGAACTCGAGCGGCGTATAAATGTGCGCGTCCGCAAGCAGATGGAGAAGACGCAAAAGGAATACTACCTCCGGGAGCAGATGAAGGCCATCCAGCGCGAACTCGGCGAGAAGGACGAGCGCGCGGCCGAGGGAGAGGAGTACCGGGAAAAGATCGCTGCGGCCAAGCTGCCGAAAGACGTGGAAGAAAAGGCGCTGAAAGAGGTCGAGCGCCTGGAGAAGATGCCGCCTATGGCGGCGGAGGCCACGGTGGTGCGCAACTACCTGGACTGGATCCTGGCCCTCCCGTGGAATAAGAGCACCAGGGACCGCATCGATATCAAGGCGGCGGAGGCGGTGCTTGAGGCCGACCATTACGGCCTTAAGAAGCCCAAGGAGCGCATCCTGGAATACCTGGCCATTCGCAAGTTAGCTAAGAAAATGAAGGGCCCAATTCTCTGCTTTGTGGGTCCTCCGGGCGTGGGCAAAACCTCGCTGGGTAAGTCCATCGCGCGGGCCCTGGACCGGAAGTTCGTCCGGGTTTCGCTGGGCGGCGTCCGGGACGAGGCGGAAATCAGGGGGCACCGGCGCACCTATGTAGGGGCGCTGCCCGGGAGGATTATCCAGGGCATGCGTACAGCCGGGTCCAAGAATCCTGTTTTCCTGCTGGACGAAGTCGACAAGATGAGCGTCGACTTCCGGGGAGATCCTTCGGCGGCCCTGCTTGAGGTGCTGGATCCGGAGCAGAACAACGCCTTTTCGGATCATTACATCGAAATACCGTTCGATCTATCGAACGTGCTCTTTATTACGACGGCGAACTTGTACCACAATATCCCGCGGCCCCTTCTGGACCGCATGGAGGTAATCTACATATCCGGTTACACGGAGGAAGAAAAGGTCCAGATCGCCGTCCGGCACCTGATTCCCAAGCAGCTTAAGGAGCACGGCCTGGCGAAGAAGACGCTCATGATCTCGGAAAACGCCGTGCGCCGGATTATTCGCGAATACACCCGCGAGTCCGGGGTCCGCAACCTGGAGCGGGAGATCGCCACCATCTGCCGTAAGACGGCCAAGGAGATCGTGGCCAACAAGGCGCGGGAGGTCAGGGTCAGCCAGCGTAACCTGGAGCGGTTCCTGGGCATCCCGCGGTTCCGGTACGGTGTGGCGGAAAAGGAAGACGAAGTGGGTGTGGCTACGGGCCTAGCCTGGACCGAGACCGGCGGTGATACACTGGCCATTGAAGTCGCCGTCTGTCGCGGTAAAGGGGCGCTGACCCTCACCGGTAAACTCGGGGAGGTAATGCGGGAATCGGCCCAGGCGGGCTATAGCTATATCCGCAGCCGGGCCAAGCAACTGGGTATCGACGAGATGTTCCATGAGAAGTACGATATCCATGTGCACGTCCCAGAGGGGGCGACGCCGAAAGACGGGCCGTCGGCGGGGATCACCATAGCCACCGCGCTGGCCTCCGCCCTCACCGGGCGCAGGGTGCGCCACGACGTGGCCATGACCGGCGAAATCACGCTGCGCGGACGGGTTCTGCCGGTTGGCGGTATCAAGGAGAAGGTGCTTGCCGCCCACCGCGCGGGCATCAAAACGGTTATTCTGCCGGCGGAGAACAAGAAGGACCTTGAGGAGATACCGGCCAACGTCCGCAACAAGCTGGAGTTCGTTTTCGTCGACCATATGGACGAGGTGCTTGAACGGGCGCTGGCGAAGGACGACCTGGGTCCCGAGGTCCTGGCGGCAGCCCCGCCGCTACCGCCCGAGGTCACCTACCAGCCCATGGTCCAGGAAAGGCCGTCCTAGGACGCTCTTTGGTAGCCGAAAAAAAAGAGTTTCATGGTTCCGGTTCACGGGGCCTTTTTCTTTTGCTCCTGCAGGAGTTTCACCGCCTGTGCTGCCGGGCGCGGGTCCATGCTGTGCCGGAAAGGAGGCGCCCCGGCGGTCTCACCGGCCTGCCGCCGCATCTCTTGCAGCCGGGCGTATGGTCCGGTCCCGGGTGCGGGGTGTGCCGCCCACATCCCTTCGCTCCGGTAGCGACGCACGCCTTGAAGAAGCGTTGCGTAGCGCAGATGGGGGAAAAAGGGGCCGGTTACCGCCGCTACCTCTTCCGCGGTGTGCTCCTTGATCCATTCCTGGGCCATCTGGAGGGCGGCCGTAAAGCGGGCGTAGAGGTCCTGTCGCGCCGCAAGGGAAGCGCGGGGAGCGGCGCAGGCGGTGCCCGGAACGGGGGCCGCCTCGCGCAGGGAGGCCAGGTAGTGGGCCTTCCCTTTTTGTTCCCAGAGAAAGCCTTCAAGCGGCGACAGCAGAATGTAGTCGCCCGTCCCCGCTTCCCAGGCGGGGGAACGCAGGCTGCCGGGTAGATTCTGGACCAAGTGCACGTGCGTCTGGGGCCGCAGCTTGTGCCGGCGCAAGATGTACTCCAGCGCCACCTGACCGTCGGCATCCGGTTCAAGGCCGACGATTACTTTTTCCCTGGCATCCTCCCACTTGAAATGCGGGTCGGCCTGGCGGCCGTAAAGAAAGAAGTCGGGGCAGCGTGTCAGGACGGCGAAGGTGACGCTGCCGGGCGGCAAACCGTCAAAGGGAACAACCAGGACGTCGACCCTGGCGGCCAACCGCGATGGGGCCGGTTCCCCCATATGCAGTCTCACGCTGATACCCTGCTGCATGAAATAACCCCGGACCGCAGCCACGTAAAGCGGGACGGAAGCCAGGGAACGCCCGGCCTCGTACACGACCACCGTGTGGCGGGCGGGTGCACGGTGCACCAGGAAAAGCCAGATTCCGGCGCCGGCCAGGGCCCCTGCCAGGAGAAAAGCCACAATTTTCCGCACAGCCGTTCCCCCGAGCGCGCGTTCTGGTTATAATTACTTAGGCAACCTGCGGTTTATGTCCGGTTGGGGTCGATTGACACCTGATCCGGCTCCGGGTAAGATGATGTTGAAAATCCGGGAGGGAGCGCGTTGCACCGGGAAATCGCACCTGCCTACAACCCGCACGAGGTGGAAGAGAAACTTTACGCCTGGTGGGAAAAGGAGAAGTTCTTCCACGCCAAAATGGAGGCGGGAAAAAAGCCGTTCTGCATTGTAATGCCTCCCCCCAACGTCACCGGCGAGCTCCACATGGGGCACGCCCTGAACAACACGTTGCAGGACGTGCTGATCCGCTGGCGCCGTATGCAGGGGTACAATACCCTTTGGCTTCCGGGAACCGACCACGCCGGGATCGCCACCCAGGCGAAGGTGGAGGAGCAGCTGGCGAAGGAAGGCCTGTCGAAATACGACGTCGGCCGGGAGGAGTTCCTGCGGCGCACCTGGGAATGGAAGTACAGGTACGGCACGCGCATCACCGAGCAGTTGCGGCGGTTGGGCGCGTCCTGCGACTGGGACCGCGAGCGCTTTACCATGGACGAGGGATGCTCCGCTGCGGTGCGCGAAGTTTTCGTGCGCCTTTATGAACAGGGACTCATCTACCGGGGATACTACATCGTCAACTGGTGCCCCCGCTGCCATACGACCATCTCCGACATCGAGGTCGAACATCTGGAAACTCCGGGCCACCTGTATTACATCCGCTATCCGCTCAGGGACGGAGAGGGGCACGTGGTAATTGCCACCACCCGTCCGGAAACGATGCTTGGCGACACGGCGGTGGCCGTTAACCCCGGAGACGAGCGCTACCGTCATCTTGTGGGACGGCGGGCCGTCCTGCCCCTGGTGGGGCGGGAGTTGCCCATCATCGCCGACGCGTACGTGGACCCGAGTTTCGGTACGGGAGCGTTGAAGGTAACGCCGGCCCACGATCCCAACGACTTTGAAATCGGGCTCAGGCATAATCTGCCCCAGGTGAAGGTCATCGGCCCCGACGGGCGCATGACGGAGGAGGCGGGCCGTTACCAGGGGCTTGACCGTTGGGCGGCGCGGCAGGAGGTGCTTCGCGATCTGGAGGTGCAAGGGTACCTTCTGAAGAGCGAGGAACTGACCCACGCCGTGGGGCACTGCTACCGCTGCCACACGGTGATCGAACCCACCCTTTCGCGTCAGTGGTTCGTCCGCATGCAGCCGCTGGCGGAACCGGCGATCAGGGTGGTGGAAGAGGGCCGCATCCGCTTCGTTCCGGAACGGTTCACCAAAATCTACCTGAACTGGCTTTACAACATCCGGGACTGGTGTATTTCCCGCCAGCTCTGGTGGGGGCACCGCATTCCGGTCTGGTACTGCCTCCAGTGCGAGGCCGAGATCGTCGCCCGCGAGGAGCCGGAAGCCTGCCCCAGGTGCGGGAGCAGGGAACTCGAGCAGGATCCCGACGTCCTGGACACCTGGTTTTCTTCGGCCCTCTGGCCCTTTTCCACGCTGGGGTGGCCGGAGGACACAAAGGAACTCAGGCATTTTTACCCCACCTCGGTGCTGGTCACCGGACGGGACATCATCTTCTTCTGGGTGGCGCGCATGATCTTCGCGGGCCTGGCCTTTATGCAGGAGGTCCCCTTCCGCGACGTGTTCGTGCACGGCCTGGTCCTCGACGCCCTGGGACGGAAGATGTCCAAGTCCCTGGGGAACGGTGTGGACCCCATCGAGGTCATCGAGCGGTACGGGGCCGACAGCCTGCGCTTCATGCTGGTTATCGGGAACACGCCGGGCAACGACCAGCGCTTCCACTTTGAGAAGCTTGAGGGGGCGCGCAACTTCTGCAACAAACTCTGGAACGCCGCCCGCTTCGTGCTGCTGAATCTCGAAGGTTACCGGCCCGACGGCGAGGCGGCGGAGAAGACCCTCGCCGACCGGTGGATCTTGAGCCGTTACGAAGATACCCTGGTGCGGGTGACCGGGCATCTTGAGGCCTACGACCTGGGAGAGGCCGCCCGTGCTCTCTACGATTTCGTCTGGGATGAGTTCTGCGACTGGTACGTGGAGCTCGCCAAGCCCCGCCTTTACCGCGGCGCTCCGGCCGAGCGGGCGACGGCCCAGCAGGTGCTGGTAACGGTGCTCCGGGGCACCCTGGAGCTCCTCCATCCCTTCATGCCCTTCGTCACGGAGGCCATCTGGCAGCACCTGCCCCACACGGGGGAAACGATTACCCTGGCGCCCTGGCCGGAAAGCGACCCGGCGCGCCGCGACCCGGACGCCGAGGCGGCCATGGGGCTGCTGGTGGATGTGACCCGGGCAATACGGCATATCCGGAGCGAAATGAATGTCCCGCCCTCCCGCCGGGCGCATGCCATCCTCGTCTGTCCGGACCGGGCTAACCTGGCCGTTCTCGCACGCTGGGGCCGGGACGTAATCAATCTGGCCACGGCCGACGTGACCATCCTGCCAGCGCTGGAGGACAAACCCCGGCAGGCGGCCCACGCGGTGGTTTCCGGAGTGGAGATCTACCTCCCCCTGGCGGGGCTCATCGACCCGCAGAAGGAGGCCGCCCGGTTGGCCCGGGAACTGGCGGTGGTGGAGAAGGACCTGGCGCGGGCAGAAGGCAAGCTGGCCAGCGAGGGCTTCCTGGCGAAGGCGCCCCCCGAGGTGGTGGCCAGGGAGCGGGAGAAGCGTGAAGAGCTGGCCTACAAGCGCGCCGCGCTGCACGAAAGGCTCAGGGTGCTTAAAGAGCTTGAAGGAAGCTGAGTTTGTCGCCCGGCTGCGGGGCGCCGCCGCGGCCGGTGTCCGGCCGGGGCTGGAAAGAATTAAAGGGCTTCTCGCCCGGTTGGGAAACCCCCAGGAAGGCCTTGCTGCCGTGCACATCGCCGGCACTAACGGCAAGGGTTCAACCGCTGCCATGCTGGCCGGTATTTTCTCCGCGGCCGGCTACCGGACGGGTCTTTACACTTCCCCGCACCTGGAGAAGTACACCGAACGCTTCGTCATCAACGGGGAGCCGATCCCGGAGGAGCGGCTTCTGGCCTTGCTCGAGGGGCTCGTCCCCCTCGTGGAAGCCTTTGTGGGAGAAGGCGGCGCGCGGCCCACCGAGTTTGAAATTCTCACCGCCCTGGCCTTTATTTATTTCCGGGAAGAACAGGTGGATATCGCCGTTCTGGAAACGGGACTCGGGGGCCGGCTGGACGCTACCAACGTCGTCATCCCCGAGGTGGCCATCATCACCGGCGTCAGCCTGGACCACACCGCCTACCTGGGTCAAGACCTTGCCGCCGTGGCCCGCGAGAAAGCGGGGATTATCAAGCACCGTGTTCCGGTGGTGACGGCGGCCGAAGGGGTGCCGCTGGAAGTGATCCGTGACCGGTGCGCCCGTCTCGGCGCGCCCCTGTACGTGGTGGGAAAGGATATTACCTTTCGCGGCGAAGCCCTCGATCTGGCGGCGCAGAGAATAACCGTCCACAGCCGCGGAAAAACGTACGCCGACCTCATATTACCCCTCCTGGGGGTGCACCAGCAGGCCAACGCGGCTTGCGCCGTGGCTGCCGCGGACCTGCTGCGGGAAAAGGGGTACCGCACCACCGGCGAGGCCATCGCCCGAGGGCTGGCCGGCGTGTGGTGGCCGGGCCGTTTTGAAGTGGTACGCCGCACGCCCCTGACCATCCTCGACGGGGCTCACAACCCGGCGGGGGCGGCCGCACTGGTAGAGGCTGCAAGGCAGCACCTTGGCGGGCGGAAGCTTGTTCTGGTTCTCGGTATTCTGGACGACAAGGACCGCGAGTCCATGGTGCAGAGGCTGGCCCCGCTGGCCAAAGAAATAATTGTCACCAGGCCCCCCGGCGCCCGCGCCGCCAACTGGCGCGGGGTGGCGGCCGCGGCGCGCAGGTACCGGCGCGCGGTGTGGGAGGTCGAAGACCCCCGTAGCGCCGTGAAAGAAGCATTTAAAAGGGCGGGAAGCGGCGGGGCCGTCCTGGTGACCGGGTCGCTCTACCTGGTGGGAGCGGTCAGGGCGCTGTTCCCGGCCGGGGAGCGGAACGGCGCCCCTTGGGAAGACAGCCGGCCAGGAGCGTGCCCGCCACGGCAACCGGCACGAAGAGGTTGAAGGGTAGCATGAAAATGGGATGCTGCAGGAGGCGTGGTATGGTGAGCGGGGTGACGACGGCCAGAACCGCGCCGATGGCGGCTGCGGGCAGGATGAAGGGACGGTAGGTGCGCAGGTTGAACAGCTGGCGGAACAGGGCCAGCAGCACATAGAAAAGCACGCAGGCCTTGACGAAGGTAACGAAGTAGTACATCAGGAGCAAAAGGATGTCGACCCGCTCGACGAGCCGGCCGATGCTTATGTAACGGTACACTTCGAGAAGCTTGAAGCTGGTCGTGGGGGCGAGGGCGCCGAGCACCGAGACCACCGCGCCCACAATGGTAAGCAAAATCAGGGAGGCCGCGCCGAGGGACCGGGCCAGGTGCTTTGGCAGTTCGTGGCGGTTGTGCACGTAGGGAATAAGAACGACCAGGGAGGTGATCTCTCCCCACTGGGCGAACTGCACGGCTCCGCTGGCAAAGACGGGCCGCAAACCGTCTTCCAGGAGGGGAAAGAGGTTCTCGCCCCGCATGTTCGGCGCGGCGAGCAAAATCCCGAGCAGCAGCACCAGCATTACCTGGGGCATCAGCAACTGCCCTACGCGGGCAATAACCTCCAGCCCCCCGTAAAGGGCGTAGGCCACCACGGCGAGGCCGGCCAGGATAAGCACGATGGCCGGGGTCTGCACGTAAACGAAGGTGAAAATGCCGACCCCCATGCGCAGCGTGGAAAGGAGCGCTACCGCGACGAAGACGAGAAGGACGGCGGCGATGACCCGGGCCGCGAACGGCCCCACCAGTTTCGCCGCTGCCTGGAGGAAATCAGGCCCCTCGAGGTGGCGGCCGGTGTAAAGGAGCGCGCCCAGAAGCGCAAACGCGAGGGCGATGCTTACCAGTTGCCCCAGGAGAAAGTCCCTGCCACCCACGGTGACCGCTACCAGGGTTCAGACCAGCGGGAGAGCCAGGACGGCCAGTTGCAGCGTGCCCAGCTGGCGAGCACTTATCCGCGGCATATCCACGCCCTCTCTCCCTCCCTTTTCACGTAGCTCGATTAGATTTTGCCCCCTTTCATAAATTTTTTCCCCCAGTAAAAAATAGACGACAGTACCGGGTACGGTGGGGTCGGGAGAAATGGCGGGGAAGGTAAGCATTTCCGCGTACCAGGCCATGTGGTACCAGGTGGGCATCGTGCTGGCCACGGCGATCCTCTTCGTGCCGGCCATTGTGGCCGCCGATGCCCGGCAGGATGCCTGGCTTTCCCTTGTTCCGGCCTACCTTTTCGGCAGCCTCCAGGTGTACGTGGCCACGCGCCTGGCGCAACGGTTTCCCGGGGAAACGGTGGTCCAGTACGCGCCCCGCGTTGCCGGGCGGGTGCCCGGGAAGCTCATCGCCTTCGTTTACGTTTTCTATTTCTTTTTCGTCGGCTACTTCGTGCAGCAGGAGTTCGCCGCCCTGATGGCCTCGGGTTACATGCCCCTCACCCCGCCGGTTGTTTTCATGCTGGTGCTGGCAGGGCTCGCCGCCTACGCGGCGTACGGGGGGCTGGAGGTTATCTGCCGCGTGAACACCCTTGTGCTGAGTGTGGCCCTGGCGGCCCTCGTTATCGTTTTTCTCCTTGTAGTCAAGGATATCAAGATATGGCGATTCTTACCGGTGCTGGAGAACGGCCCGGAGCCCGTGGTGCTCGGCGCGCTGCCGCCCGGCGGGTGGTTCGGGGAAACCGCCGTGATCCTTATGCTCTACCCCTTCATCGCCGACAAGGAAAAGGCGGTCAGGGCGGGCCTTCTGGCCGTTTTTCTGCTTTTCCTGGCCATGGAACTGGTGGTGGTGAGTTCGCTCGGGCTGGAAGGGCCCCTGGAAGCGGCCCGCTTCCTCTTCCCGACCTTCAACGTCGTGCGCCGCATCAGGCTGGAGGCGCTGCCGATCCTGGAGCGGCAGGACGCCGTCTTCATGATGATCTGGGTGGCGGCGATGATGGTCAAGCTCACCACCTTCTTTTTTGCTGCCGTCCTGGGACTGGCACAGTGGGCCGGCGCCAGGGATCACCGGACGCTCATTCTGCCGGCGGCGGCGGTCATGACCGCCCTGGCGGTACAGGCGTGGAAAAATATCCCCGAACTTTTCGCCTTTTCGAGCGAGGTGTTTCCCCTCACCATCATTTTCGTCAACTTTTTCTGTACCGTTCTCGTGCTTGCCCTGGCCGTCGCGCGCGGTATTGCCGGGTCGCCGGCGGGCAGGGGAGGCGAAAGGGGATGAGGTCGTGCGGCGGCGGGGCATAAGGAAGATAACCGCTATGGTGCGGCGCGGGGGCCGGCCAGGCCGGCAGGCCGAATACGAGGCCGGCCTGCCGACGCAGGCCGGCGGGCTGCTGGAACCCTCCCGCTGGCCGGCCTATGAAAAGGACGACCTCGAGCGGCTCCCCATCGAGCCGGACCTGGAGAAAAACCTCCGGCGCCTGGAGGCGATCTTTGGCCATGATCCCGACTTCGCCACCCGCCGCTTCAGGATCGGCGGCCGGGTGGCCGCGGCGGCCCTGTTCCTGGAGGGAATGGTGGAGCGGCCGCTGCTTACAGAGAACCTCCTCAAGCCGCTCGTCCAGTACCGGCCCGAACCGGGTGCGCGTCTTACGCCGGCCTTTCTCGCGGAGTCCGTTATAACGATGCCAGTTCAACGCAAGGTTGCCGATCTCCACGCGGTTTGCGATCATGTGCTGGACGGCTGCGTGGTCCTGCTGGTTGATGGGGAGAGGGAAGGGCTGGCCCTGAAAGCCGTCGGTTACGAGAAGCGTTCTCCCGAAGAACCCATGACCGAGGCGGTGGTGCGCGGCCCGCGCGAAGGCTTCATTGAGTCCCTGGCTACCTCCGTGACCCTGCTGCGCCGCCGCCTGAAAACGCCGAACCTGGTTCTGGAGAACTTGGTGCTCGGGCGTGTCGCCCACACCCAGGTGGTGATCACCTACCTCCGCGGGCTGGCGGCCCCGGAACTGGTCGGGGAGGTTAAAAAAAGGCTCGCGCGGATCGACGTCGACGGCGTCCTGGAATCAAATTATATCGAGGAGCTTATCCGGGACCATCCCCTTTCTCCCTTTCCCCAGGTCATTGTCACCGAGCGGCCCGACAGGGTGGCGGCCCACCTCCTGGACGGGCGGGTGGCCATCTTGATGGAGAATACGCCCTTCGCCCTGGTGGTGCCGGGAGAATTCGTGGCGTATATGCAAAGCCCGGAGGACTATTACCACCACACCGTCCTCGGCATCTTCATCCGGCTCCTGCGCTGGGGCGCTTTCGCGATCTCGCTTCTCTTACCGTCCATCTACGTGGCGGTAACCACCTTCCACCAGGAGATGATCCCGACCCGGCTGCTTTTGAATATCGTAGGAGCGCGGGAAGGGGTGCCCCTCCCGGCGGTGGTGGAGGCGCTGGTCATGGAGGTCGCCTTTGAGATCCTGCGCGAGGCAGGCGTGCGTCTACCGCGGGCGGTGGGGCAGGCCGTCAGCATCGTGGGGGCGCTGGTCATAGGTGAGGCGGCGGTGACGGCGGGGGTTGTTTCGCCCCTGATGGTCATCATCGTGGCCCTCACCGGCATCGCGTCCTTTCTCACCCCGTCCTTCGACCTGGCCATCGCCATCCGCATCCTGCGTTTTCCCATGATGCTCCTGGCAGCCTCCCTGGGGCTCTTCGGTGTGGTTACGGGTATTCTGGCCATCCTCATTCACCTGGCCGGCCTGCGCTCCTTCGGGGTGCCTTACCTGGCGGGCCTTACGCCGTTCCACCCCCAGGACTGGAAGGACGTTATTGTCCGGCTGCCCATGTGGATGATGCGCCGCCGGCCCAGGGAACTGGCCAAGGAAAACCGGGAGCGTATGGCGCCGGACCTGAAGCCTCACCCGCCGGGCGGGCGCGGCAGGAGGGGAGCGGATTGAACGGCAGGATAAAGGTGAAAACCCTGCTGCCAGCCGTGTTGTTGCTGGCGCTGCTGGTAGCCGGGTGCTGGGACCTGCGGGAGGTGGAGGACCTGGGGTACGTACTGGCCACGGCCATCGACCGGGCGCCGGGCAACAGGGTGAAAGTCATCGTGCAGTTGCCCAACCCGCGGGTGGTCGGGGGTGGAGGGCCCCGGGGGGCGGTAACCCCGTCGGCCAGCGTCGCCTCCAAGCCCTACCGCAACTACGCGGGCACCGGAGCCACCATGTTCGACGCCATCCGGGCCATTTCCCAGGAGTCGGCGCGGCGCCTCTTTTTCGCCCAGAACCGTACCGTCATCATCAGTGAGAGGATGGCCCGGGAGGGGCTGCGGGAAGTCCTCGATTTCCTGAGCCGCAGCGTCGAGATCAGGCGGCACCTGACCATGGTTTTCGTGGTGCGCGGGGACCCGGCGCAGATCCTCGACGTGCCCAACCCGCACTCTCCCATGCCCGCCCTGCGTATCGATGACATCGTCAAGTGGCGCGGCCAGACCTCCCGCTTCGCCCCGGTACCCTTGAGCCGTTTCCTGGAATTCCTGAGCCTTGAAGGCGCCGAGCCCTATGCCGGGGTCATCGAAGCGGTGCCCAACCCGACGTACCGCGCCGGCCAGGGGGAGCGCGACGCGCCTGAACCTCCCCGCAGCATCCGCCTCCGGGGCGCCGCCCTTTTCCGGGGCGACCGGCTGGTGGGGTTTCTTAACGAAGCCGAAACCCGCGGCCTTCTATGGGCTTTAAGCGAGGTGCGGGGCGCGCAGGTGGTTTTCCCCCTCCCCGGGGGCCGGCCCGGCGAGCAGGGGACGGCGGAGATTCAGCGCGCGCGGGGCAAAATCGAACCGGAGGTGATACGGGGACGCATCGTGATGACGATCAAGGTCTTCACGGAAGGCAACCTGGCCGAGGTGGAGGGCACCCTCGACCTTTCGCGACCAGAGGTGATGGAGCAACTCGACCGAGCCCTTGCGGCCGCCATCCGCGGGGAGGTGCTGGCCGCGGTGGAGAAGACGCAGGAGGCGGGGGCGGATGTTTTCGGGTTCGGTGAGGCCTTCCACCGCAAGTTTCCCCGGGAATGGAAACGCATCAAGAAAAACTGGCCCGAGCTGTTCCGGGACCTGGAGGTGCGCGTCGAGGTGAAGGCTACCATCCGGCGCACCGGAATGATCGGCAAGCCGCGGCCGATATTGGTCCCGTGAGAAGCGTTAAAGAAAGGAGGAAGAGGATGTTATGCTACCGCTGATACTGCTGATCGTAGCCGGGTTCGCCGCCATCGTCGCCTTCGAGCTTCCGCGGCTGCTCCGCGAGAAGCTTTACCGCGAGATGACGGTCTTTTTCGTGCTCATCGCCATCGGCCTGGCCCTGAGCATCGGTCAGGTTCTGCGCGTGCCGCTGCCCAACATCACGAAGGGGATCGAAGCCGCCACCCGCCCGGTCTACAAAATGATCGAGAAGGCCCTTGCTCCCCGTGGGGAGTGATCCCTTCCCTTGCAGGGATTCCTTCCCTGGGAGCGTATCCTAAAAATAAGTATTGGCAGTTCCCGGTAGGGAGGAGCGACAGTGGCCGTCTACCTCGCCGAATTGCTGGTTAGCTTCGCCATCATCGTGCTGGGGGCCAAGTTCTTTACCAACGGCGTCGAATGGCTGGGACGCCGGCTGAACCTCACGCGGGGCGCCGTCGGAAGCATCCTGGCCGCCGTTGGCACGGCCCTGCCCGAGAGCATCATTCCCATTGTGGCCATTTTTCTCGGGGCCGGTGCCGTCGGCCACGAGGTGGGTATCGGGGCCATTCTCGGTGCGCCCTTCATGCTGGGCACCCTGGCCATGGTGATCACGGGCCTCGCCGCCATTACCTGCCGGCAGCGTGGTGAGCGGTGCCGCCTGGCAACCGGTGGGGCCGTCCGCCGCGACCTGGTTTTCTTTCTCTTTCTTTACCCGGTAGCGGTGGGCGCGGCCTTCCTGCCTTCCGCGGGACGCTACGCGGCCGCGACCTGCCTGGTTCTCGCCTACATTTTTTTTGTCTACCGTACTTTCACCACGGGGAGGCGCTTCGAGGAGGAAGAGGACCTTGAGCCGCTCCTCCTGTCCCGTAACAGTGAAGAGCCCTCCCTCTGGCCCATTGTTGTTCAGATCGTCCTTTCCCTGGCCGCGATTGTGGTAGGCGCCAAGATCTTCGTGGACGGCGTCACGGACGTCGCCCTGGCCCTCGGCGTTCCCGCCTTTATTTTTTCCCTCCTGATCGCGCCCGTGGCCACTGAGTTGCCGGAGAAATTGAACAGTGTCATCTGGGTGCGCAACGAGAAGGATACCCTCGCCCTGGGGAACATTACCGGGGCCATGGTATTCCAGGGCTCCCTTATTCCGGCCTTCGGTATGACTGCTACCTCCTGGCGCCTCACCGAAGCGGCTTTCCTCAGTGCCGCGCTGGCCTTCGGCTCGGCCGCGATCCTCTACGCCTTCACCCGGGTCAAGGGTTACCTTCCCGCCTGGCTGCTGATAGGCATGGGCGGGGGATTTTACGCCTTCTTCCTCGCCGGGGTCCTGGCGGGTGTTCGCTGAGAAAAACGCACAGAGATTGCCGCTGCGGCAGCCGGGCCCCGCTCCTGGCATTTATCCCGCGGGCTTTTCATAACGTTAGAAAGCGAGGAGACCATATGAGCGGGGTCTGGTCGTGCTTGTTCTGCATCTCACTGCAAGTATCGTTATCATCCTTCTCGGGGCCCGCTTTTTCACCAACGGGGTGGAATGGCTGGGGGTGCAGCTTGGCCTGGCCCGGGGTGCGGTGGGGAGCATCCTGGCCGCCCTGGGAACCGCCCTGCCCGAAACAATGATTCCCATTGCGGCGCTTCTGCGTGGGCGGGGCGAGGCCGCCGCCGAAATCGGCATCGGGGCTATCCTGGGTGCGCCGTTTATGCTCAGCACGGCGGGCCTGGCCCTCGCCGGTGGCACCGCCCTCGTGTGCCGGCGCGGCGGAAGGCTGATTGCCGATCGCGCGTGCGTGGGGCGCGACCTGTGCTTCTTTTTCCTGGCCTATACCACCGCCATTCTCGCGGCCTTCCTGCCCGGTCCGCTGCGCACGGCAGTGGTGGTTGTACTCCTTGGCACCTACCTCCTCTTTTTCGTTTCCGCCCTGACCCGGGGAGCGCGCTGCGGCGAGGGGGAGCAACTGGCTCCCCTTCTGGTGGCGCCGCGCTTAAGCCAGCCGCCCCTGCCGCTGGTGTTTGGGCAGGTCTTCTTCGCCTTCGGGTTAATCATGGGCGGGGCCAGGGTCTTCGTGGAGGCCATCGGGTGGCTGGCCCAGGACCTGGGGGTTCCCGTGCTGGTTTTCTCGCTCTTGCTGGCGCCGCTGGCCACCGAGATGCCCGAACTGTTGAACAGTGTCCTCTGGCTCAGGGAAGGAAAAGATACCCTGGCTTTGGGAAATATTACCGGCGCGATGGTATTTCAGAGCGCGATCGTTCCCTGTCTTGGCATCGCGTTCACCCCCTGGGAACTTACACCCGCCGCCCTGACGAGCGCGCTTCTGGCCCTGGGTTCTGCGGCCCTGGCGTACTTCCTCCTGGTATCCCGAGGGCACCTCAGTAGTTTCATCCTTTTCGTCACGGGTACAAGCTGCTACCTGGTATTTTTTGCCGCTATGTTGCTCCTTGGTCTGAAATAGGTTTCTTTCTCCTTCTTGTCAACTCTCCGGTTAAAATGCTAAACTGTAAGCAGTCAGGAGGGGAACCGGGGGAAGTACATGGCAAAATTTCAGCGTAATCCGAGAAATCCGTGGCTTCTTGTTGTCCTTATCCTGCTTGGAGGGCTGGCCGGAAGCGCTCTGGGACAGTTGCTTGCGCCCACTTTCCCTTTTCTGGGACAGGCCCTCCGGGCAGGCCTGGAACCCAGCACCTTGAATCTCCAATTCTTCACCATTACCTTTGGTTTTTCGGTTAAGGTCAACGTTCTGACCCTTCTCGGCTTTATTCTCGGGTACGTGGTGTACCGCAGGATCTGATCCCCGTGGTGCGGCTGTACCTGGCTTCATCCTCACCGCGGGGGCGGGAACTCCTTGCCCGTGTCGGCCTCAAGTTCACGGCGGTACCCGTCGAGGTGAACGAGGCCGTGGCCGAGGAATTGCCGCCCCGGCGCCTGGTGGAAACACTGGCGTCCCGCAAAGCGCTTGTGGCGCAAGTCGAGGAGGGTCTGGTTGTTGGAGCCAATACGGTGGTGGTTTGCGACGACAGGATTTTCGGCAAGCCGCGCGACGAGGCGGAAGCTGCCGTAATGCTTTCCTGGCTGCAGGGCAGGTCGCACCGGGCGGCCACGGGGGTGGCCGTCCGGCGGATGAGCGATGGGTTCCTTGCTGTGGGTCACGAGGCGACCACGGTGGATTCAGGCCCGTGAGCCGGCGCGAGATAGCCTTATATATCGCTACCGGGGAACCCCTGGACAAGGCCGGGGCGTTTGCAGTACACACTCGGGGCGATTTTTATTGCCGGGATTGAGGGCTGCTTTTTCAACGTGGTGGGGTTGCCCCTGGCCACGCTGGTCGCCCTTATACAGGTTGCGGGGTTGATATCCTATCCCTGAGGGAGGATCTGCTTGGTAGAGTACCGCCTGACGATTAAGGAACTGCCTTCATCCCTCCGCCCACGCGAACGTTTGCTGGCCCACGGGCCCGGCGTGCTGTCGGATGCGGAGCTCCTGGCAATTATCCTCCGGAGCGGCACCCCCGAGGCCAGCGCCCTTGACCTGGCGGCCCTTCTTCTGGCGCGCTTCGGGGGTCTGCGTGGTCTCCTGGGAGCAACGGCGGAAGAGCTGGCTTCGGTAGTGGGCGTCGGCTCCGCCAAGGCGGCCCAGATCAAGGCGGCGCTGGAAATCGGCCGCCGGGTGACGGCGGCGGCGCCTGAAACGAGGCCCGTCGTGCGTACGCCGGACGAGGCGGCAGGCCTGGTAATGGAAAGCATGCGGCACCTGGACCGCGAACATTTCGCGGCCCTGCTGCTCAACACCAAGAACCAGGTGCTGGGCATCGAAACCGTCTCTGTGGGGACCCTCGATTCCTCGGCGGTTCATCCCCGCGAGCTTTTCAAAAGTGCCATAAAGAAGAGCGCGGCGGCGGTTATCCTGGTGCATAACCACCCCAGCGGTGACCCTACGCCCAGCCAGGCCGATATCGAGCTGACCAGGCGGCTGGTGCAGGCAGGAGGCATCCTGGGTATCGGCATCCTAGACCATATTGTCGTTGGGGATAATAAGTACACCAGTTTCAAAGCTTGCGGCCTGCTGTAGCGCTTTTAAGAAAGGAGTCGGGGAATGCATATCGGCGTCTTTTCGCGTGACATGGGTATCGACCTGGGCACGGCCAATACCCTGGTTTACGTTAAAGGCAAAGGGATCGTTCTCTGCGAGCCCTCCGTGGTGGCCATCCAGCGTGATACGGACCAGATCCTGGCGGTCGGCGAGGAAGCCAAGCAGATGCTCGGCCGGACCCCGGGGAATATCATTGCCATCCGACCCATGAAGGATGGGGTGATTGCCGACTTCGACACCACCCAGGCCATGATCAGGTACTTCATCAATAAGGCCCTACGTAACAGGACGTTCTTCATCCGGCCGCGAGTGGTCATCGGCGTGCCCTCCGGTGTCACCGCCGTTGAGGAACGGGCCGTGCGCGAGGCTGCAATACAGGCCGGGGCCCGTGAGGCGTACCTTATCGAGGAGCCCATGGCGGCGGCCATCGGGGCGGGATTGCCCGTGCACGAGCCCACGGGTAACATGATTGCCGATATCGGCGGGGGCACCACCGAGGTTGCGGTGATTTCCCTGGGCGGGATTGTAACCAGCTGTTCCATCCGCATAGCCGGCGACGAGATGGACGAAGCCATCATCCAGTACGTCAAGCGGACCTATAACCTGATGATCGGAGAACGCACGGCCGAGGAGATAAAGATCAAGATCGGCACGGCCTACCCCGTGGAAAACGAGGAAACGGAAGAGGTGCGCGGGCGCGACCTGGTGACCGGCCTCCCCAAGACCATTACCATCACCAGCAAAGAGGTTCACCAGGCGCTGTCCGAACCGGTGGCGGCCATCATTGAGGCCATCCGCAATACCCTCGAGAGAACCCCCCCGGAGCTGGCCTCCGACATAATGGACCGCGGCATTGTGATGGCCGGCGGCGGGGCGCTGTTGCGGGGCCTTGACCGGCTGGTGGCCGAACAAACGGGCATGCCGGTGCACCTGGCCGACGAGCCGCTGCTGGCGGTGGCCTACGGCACCGGCAAGGTTCTGGAGAATATTGACGTGCTGCGCCGGGTCCTCATCCAACCCAAGAAGGTGGTGTAGTTGCGCCGCACGTGGCTCAGGAAAACGGCGGCCGGGGTGATCCTGTTCGGGGTTATCTGCGCGGCGATGCACCTCACCACCGACGTTACGAGGGCCACCATACCCCTCGAGGGCACCGTACGTGATCTTCTGGCGCCCGTGCAAAGAGGAGCCCTGCAGGCGGGGCGTGTGGTGCAACAGGGTATGGGTACGATTCTCTCCCTTGGCCGGGCGGAGCGGGTAGAGCGCCTTGAGAAACAGGTTCGTCAACTAGAAGGGAAAATTGCCGAGCTTAACGAGTACAGGGTGGAGAATACCCGCTTGCGGCGGCTTCTTGGCTTCCGGGAGGAAACCCGCGACCGGTACGAGCTTCTGGCGGCCGACGTCATCGGCCGCGACCCGGGCAACTGGTTTGGAACCATAACCCTCGATCGGGGAGCGGCCGACGGGGTACGTTCAGATATGCCCGTTCTCCTGCCGGAGGGACTGGTGGGGCGCGTCCTCCGAGTTTCCCAGCGCACCGCCGTGGTTTTACTTTTGACGGATCCCCGTAGCGGGGTGGGGGGAACGGTGCAGGAAACCCGGACGCCGGGGGTGCTGCGGGGGGTCGTTAACAGCTACGGCCAGCTGCGCATGACTTATCTGGCGAAGGATGCCCCGGTGAAAATAGGGCAGCTCGTGGTTACCTCCGGTCTGGGCGGGATTTTTCCCAGGGGCGTACCACTGGGTAGAATTGTGAGTGTACGCCCGGAACCCACAGGCTTGACGAAAGAGGCGTTGGTGCAACCCCTGGTTGATTTCAGTCACCTGGAGGAAGTCTTTATCCTTCTTCGGGCCGTACCGGGGGGATAAGAAGTGCCTGCGCTGATCCTGCTGGCGTTTTTTGCTCTGGCTCTTTTCCTGGAAGGCACCCTGTGCGGTTATATCCGCATCGCCGGGGTCAAGCCGGACCTCGTGCTGGTACTGGTAATTTTCCACGCCCTGGCGCGCGGCCCGCGGGAGGGGGCTATCTGGGGGTTTATCGGCGGCCTGACCCAGGATATAATGACGGGCAATTACGTTGGGTTAAACGCGCTGGTTAAAGCCCTTACCGGTTATGGCGTCGGCCTGGGCGAAACCAGGTTATACAAGGAAAGCACCCTGACCGCCACCGGGATTGCGTGGCTGGCCACGCTTTTCGCGGAGGCGCTCACTTACCTTTTACTTTTAACCCTCGGCATCATCATCCCGCCGGGCGACGCCGCAACGAGGGTTATTTTGCCGGTGAGCATTTATAACGCGGCGCTGGCTGTGTTATTTTACCGGCGCTTCTATTTTTGGGAAACCAGAGGCTTTTTGCGCCCCCGGTAAAAACCGTGGCGGCGCCGGGGGGGCCGTATGGACCAGAAGGTATTACGGCGTAAGATTAACGTTTTCACGGCTATCGTGGTGGCCGTATTTCTTGTGCTGGGTTTTCGCCTGGCTTACCTGCAATTGCTGGAAATGGACCGTTTCCGTACCCTGGCGCGGGAGAACAGCGTGCGCCTCATACCCATTGAAGCCCCGCGTGGGGAAATTTTCGACCGCCACGGCAAAAAAATCGTCGGCAACCGCCCTCTCTATGCCGTTTCCCTCGTGAACCTCGACCTTAAACGTGAAGAACTGGCGCGGGTGGTGAAGCGACTTGCGCTGCTCCTCGGGATGCCTGAACAAGAGATCTGGGCGCGGGTCAACGACGAGAAGCTGCGGCGCTACGAGCCGGTGTACATCGCCAGGAACGTCTCGCTGGACGTCATTACCCGGATCGAAGAGCGCCGCGAGGAACTGCCCGGAGTGATTATCGACATCCAGCCCCAGAGGGACTACCCGTACGGCAGCTTGCTGGCCCACGTCCTGGGGTATACCCGCGAGATCCAGCCGGCGCAACTGGAACGGCACAAGGACGAGGGGTACCGGATGGGGGACATGTACGGCCAGGCGGGGCTCGAGAACACGTACGAGCGCTACCTGCGCGGGGAAAAGGGCGCCTGGCAGGTAGAGGTTGACGCCTGGGCCCGGCCGGTTCGCTACCTGGGGGTCAAGAACCCGGTCCCCGGAAACGACCTTTATCTGACCATCGACCTCGAGTTGCAGAAGACAGCCGAGGAAGCACTGGCGAAGTCCATCCAGGCGGTGCAGAAAGGCGGTTACCCGCAGGCCAGGGCGGGTGCGGCGGTAATGCTGGACGTGCGCACCGGGGAAGTGCTGGCGATGGCCAGCTATCCTTCCTACAATCCCGCGGATCTGGCGCGGGACCTCACCCCGGCCGAAGTGCAGAAGATCTTCTCTTCCCCGGACCAGATCCTTCTGAACCGGGCCATCCAGGCGGTTTACCCACCGGGCTCCACGTTCAAGATGGTGGTCGCGGCCGCGGCCCTGGAGACCGGAACCATTAGCGAGGATTTTGCCATCTGGGATACCGGGCGCTTCTACCTGGGCCGGCTTTATACCGACTGGAAACCGGGTGGCCACGGCCGGGTCGATCTGTTGCGGGCGATTCAGGTCTCCTGTGACACCTACTTCTGGACGGTGGGGCGCATGGTTGGGCCGGAGGCGATTGCGAAATTTGCCCGCGAACTGGGGTTGGGAAAAGCCACCGGCATCGATATACCGGGCGAACGCAGCGGTGCCGTACCGACAAGGGAATACAAGTACAAGGTGGTCAAGCAGCAGCTCGACCAGCGGTTCGGGCCCGAGTTCCGGGCTGTAGAAGACAGGTACCGGAAGCTCATCGCGCGCGCGGCGACACCGGAGGAAAAGGCGAGGTTGGAAAGGGAACGCGACCGGGAGCGGGCGCGCATACAGGCCCAGTACGACCGTTACGCCTGGGAGCTGGAGTGGCGCGACTACGACACCCTTAACCTGTCCATCGGCCAGGGCTACAACGAGTATACCCCGCTGCAACTGGCCAACTACGTGGCGGCCATCGCCAACGGCGGGACGGTTTACAGGCCTTACCTGGTCAAGAAGATCGTTTCCCCGACGGGGCAGACAGTGGCCACCTTCGAACCCCGGGTGGTGCACCGGGCCAATATTTCGCCCGCCACGCTGGCAACCATCCGTGCCGGAATGGGCAAGGTCTGCCAGCCCGGGGGCACGGCTTACGGCGTTTTCTACGATTTTCCACGGGCCGTCGCCGGGAAGACCGGTACGGCGGAGGTTTTCGGCAAGGATAACCACGGCATCTACGTGGCCTTCGCGCCACTCGATAAGCCCGAAGTAGCCATCGCGGTCGTCGTGGAACACGGGGGTCATGGTTCTTCGGCAGCTGCTCCGGTCGCCCGGGCCCTCCTGGAGAAGTACTTTGGTGTCGAACCGCGACCTGTGCCCCTTGGACCGCCTACAGAATAGTACAAGACCTTTGAAAAACTGTGGTAAAAAGACGTGACCGAATTAGCAGGATTTGGTTCTAATCTGTAGAATAAGACCCGGCAGGAGGAGACTGGTGATGGCCGTGCAAAACATCTTGAAAGAGGCGGCCGAGCGCAAGACGGTGCTCGTTCAACGCACCCTGAGGTCAGGCCAGCAAATGAGTTACGACGGCAACGTGGTCATTCTCGGCGATGTTAATCCGGGAGCGCACGTCACGGCCACGGGTGACGTTATCGTCATGGGTGTCCTGCGGGGTACGGTCCACGCCGGCGCACGCGGGGATGACGAAGCGGTGGTGATCGCGTTTCGCCTGCGTCCCACGCAGTTGCGCATCGCCGGGCATATCGCGCGGCCTCCCGACCAGGACGCCGGTAACCCTGAGCAGCCGGAAATTGCCAGGGTGAAGGACGGTACGGTGGTCATTGAGGCCTTCCCGCCGGGCGGGGAGCGTCAGGCCAAGATGTAGGGGCGAAAGGGAGGAACTTCTTCGATGGGCGAAGTTATTGTCGTGACTTCCGGCAAGGGCGGCGTAGGAAAGACCACAGCTACCGCCAATATCGGGGCGGGCCTCGCTATGCTGGGGCACAAGGTGGTCCTTGTGGATGCCGATATAGGTTTGCGGAACCTTGACGTCATTCTCGGACTCGAAAACCGCATCGTGTACGACCTGGTGGACGTTACCCAGGGGAATTGCCGCTTGCGTCAGGCGCTGATCAGGGACAAACGGTTTGAGGGTTTACACCTTTTGCCTGCGGCGCAGACCAAGGACAAAACGGCGGTCAGCCCGGAACAGATGCGCGAGCTCTGCGGCGAATTGAAGGAAATGTTCGAGTACGTTATTGTCGACTCGCCGGCGGGGATCGAACAGGGATTTCGGAATGCCATTGCGGGAGCCGAAAAAGCCATCGTCATTACGACTCCTGAGGTGGCGGCGGTCCGCGACGCGGACCGGGTCATCGGCCTGTTGGAGGCCGCCGAACTCAACGACCCGAAGCTGGTTGTTAACCGCCTGCGCCCGCGCATGGTCCAGCGGGGCGACATGATGAACATCGACGACATTATCGACATCCTGGCCATTGATCTCCTGGGTGTAATCCCGGAGGACGAACAGATCATTATCAGCACCAACCGGGGCGAGACGGTGGTGCAGGAGGACAGGTCTTTTGCCGGGCAGGCTTTCCGCAATATTGTGTGGCGCATCCTGGGCGAGCCGGTGCCGCTTATGAGCTTCGACCGGGAATTAGGCTTCTTCGGGCGCTTACGCCGGCTTGTCGGGCTGGGGTAGCTTGGGGGGAAGGGGGAGAAGGGTTTTGTTCTCGTTTCTGGCCAGGTGGTTTGGCAAGGAGGACGCGGGCAGCAAGCATGTTGCCAAGGAGCGGTTGCGCCTTGTGCTGGTGCACGACCGGGCCAGCGTTTCGCCGCAGCTTTTACAGGTGTTGAAGGAAGATCTGCTTAAGGTAATTTCCAACTACATCGAGGTCGATGAAAACAGGCTCGAGGTGCAAATCGACCGCACCGAAAACGCCGTGGCCCTCGTCGCGAGCATTCCCATCAAGAGGTTGAAGCGGCTGGCCAAGAGTCTGGCCTAGCAGTGGGGGGGTTCCCCCCTTTTTCATCGGGGCCCCGTCGCTTATAATAGAGGAGTGGGTGATGGGGTCCATGCGGGTTAAGAAGCTGCTCCGCAATCTCGATTACACCCTGATTCTGGCCGTGGCGGTGGTGCTCTTCCTTGGCCTGTTAACCATCGCCAGTGCCACCCACGCCACCGGCGGCGCAGGCGCAGGTACCTATTCCTTCTATTACGTTAAGATGCAGCTGGTGTGGGTTGGCTTGGGCCTTGTCTGCTTGACAGCTCTTCTCCTCTGGCGTTACGAGGAATTGCCCAGGTTCAGTCGTCTCCTTTATGCCGTCAACCTGGTGCTGCTTGCTGCGGTTCTTGTTGCCGGGAGAGAGGCGCTGGGGGCGCAGCGCTGGATCCAGATCGGCCCTTTTTCCTTCCAGCCCTCCGAGTTTGCCAAGTTGCTGATGATCGTTACCCTTGCCGACTTCCTGGCGCGGCGGGAAGGCCGGCTAAAGCGGTTCCGCGACCTTCTACCCGCCTTCGCCTATGTCGGGGTTCCGATGCTCCTCATTTTAAAGCAACCTGACCTGGGAACTTCCCTGGTATTTCTAGCCATAACTTTCGGTATGCTGTTCATGGCCGGTGCCCGGCCCGCCCTTCTGGCCCTTCTCGGGGGAGGAGGTGCGCTGGCGGCAGGGCTCTGGATTTGGGCCGCCCTCACCTACGGCGTATGGATTCCCCTTAAAGATTACCAGCTTACCCGCCTCACCATCTTTCTGGATCCCTGGCAGGACTGGCAGGGGGCCGGGTACCACATGATCCAGTCCCAAATCGCCATCGGTTCGGGGGGGCCGTTCGGCAGGGGCCTTTTCAACGGAACCCAGAACCAGTATAACTTTTTACCGGAGCAGCATACGGACTTTATCTTCTCGGCTTTTGCCGAGGAGTGGGGTTTTATAGGGGCCCTCGTGCTGCTTTTCTTTTTCTTCGTCATCCTTTACCGGGCGCTGCGTATCGCCTTGCACGCCAAGGATACGTTCGGCACCCTTCTGGCAACGGGCATCGCCTCCATGCTGGTTTTTCACATCCTGGTTAATATCGGTATGACCGTAGGGATTATGCCGGTGACCGGCATACCCCTGCCGTTTTTCAGCTACGGCGGGAGCGCCATGCTCACCAACATGGCTTCCCTTGGCCTGCTTTTGAATATCTGGATACGGCGCCGCCAGATCATCTTCTGAAGTGCGGGAGTGATATGGAAGATCTCTTCGCCGGTGTGGCCGCGCATTATGACGAATGGTACGGCACGCCCCTCGGGTGTACGGTTGACGCCCTGGAGAAGGACCTTTTCTACCGCCTGGCCCGCCCGCAACCCGGGGAAAAGGTTCTGGACGCGGGGTGCGGCACCGGACGTCTGTGCGCGGAACTGGCGGAGCAGGGTCTTTTTGTAACCGGGATCGACCGCTCGGAGGCCATGCTGGCCGTGGCCCGGGCGCGCCTGGGCAACCACGCGCGGGTACGGCTTTACCGGGGCGACATCGAAGCCCTCCCCCTGAGAAGCGATGATTTTCACCTGGTTGTGGCCTTTACGACCCTCGAGTTTACCCCGCGCCCCGAATTGGCCCTGCAGCAGTTATGGCGGGTGGTGCGGCCCGGGGGCAGGCTGGTGGTGGCCGTATTGAACCGCCTGAGTCCCTGGGCCTGGCGGCGCCGTAAAGCGCCGCCAGGCAGCATCTGGGCCCACGCCCATTTCTTCACCCCCTGGGAGCTTATCCACCTGGTACACCGCGTGGCACCCGGGGAACCCCGCGTCTGGAGTTCGGCGGTCTTTATCCCGCCGGGGGCGGGTGCGTGGCTGCTGGCCTGCGCCTGGTATCTGGAAAGGATCGGCCGGCCCCTTCTGCGCCCTTTCGGCGCCCTCATCGTCCTGCGGGTAGATAAGAAGCAGGCCCGGTTCAGGTGCCCTGAACTGTCTACCGTTTCCGGGCTCCTTGCCCGGTAAGGCCCTTCCGGAATTTCACCTGCCAGGCCCAAAGAATGATGACCGGCCGGTGCACGGCCGGAGCCGGGACTCCCGTCCCGGAGGCGGCTATTTCGCCGCACTTGCGGAAGGTGCTTTGCGTGGACGACCTGGCATAATTCCCTGCCCTCCACATAGGGATGTAATAACCTGAATAACCCTTGGGGGGATGCGTCTTGTGGCGTATCAGGAGGCCCCGCATTATCTGGCCGACCCCGGTCAGGCCTGCCTGGCCGACCCCGCCCAGACCGCGCCTCCGCTGGCAACAGGGTCTGGTACGGCGGCTGGTCTGGGTGCTGGCGGTTTTCCTGGTCCTGTTGGCCCTGAAGGAGGCAAACGGCCCGCTGAGCGAGGAAGTGAGAAACGGGCTAAGGTATGTGCTCACCACAGAGTGGAATTACCAGCCGGTGATCGAGAAGGTTGTGAGGTACGGTCTCCAGACGGTAAACGTGGATCTGCCCTTCTTCGATGTGGCGGGCACACAGCCGGCGGTGAGGGTGACAAAGAAGGTGGACATCCTCACGCTCCCGGTTTCGGGTGAACTGGTCGGGAAGTTCGGGTGGAACAAGGACGCCGGCACCGGTCTTGAGCGGTTTCATCCGGGGGTGGACATCGCCTGTGCTCCGGACAGCCCGGTGCGTGCCGTGCTGGACGGGGTCGTACTGCAGGTGGGCGAGGACGGCGCCCTGGGCCATTACGTGCTCATCGAGCATGGGGACAAGACGACTACCCTTTACGCCCACCTCAAAGAGGTAAAGGTTAAGGAAGGGGAGAAGGTCAAGGTAGGCCAGGTTATCGCCCTGGCCGGCGAGCACGGGGACTTCCCCGGCCCGGGACTCCACTTCGAATTCCGGGAAAAAGGGGAACTGATCGACCCCCTTACCAGATTCACCCTTTCCGGAAAGCAGTAGGGGAGCGAGGAGTTTGCAACTCGGCCGCTGGCGGGGGGTAACGGTTTCCATAAACAATTGGTTTCTGACTCTGTTAGGGGTCTATTTTGCCGCCGGCGTGCTGGAACGCGGCCTGGTTGCCTTTGGGGCGGTCATGGTGCACGAACTGGCACATATCTGCGTGGCCCGGAAACTGGGTATCGGCGTGACCCATGTCGAGCTGCTGCCCTTCGGCGGTTTGGCCGAGATCGAGAGCGATCTTCCTCTGAAGCCGGCCAAGGAAATTGCCATCGCTGCGGCAGGACCCCTTGCCAACCTTGTGCTCATCGCCCTGGCCATCGGCCTGCAACACTACGGCCTCTGGCATGCCGAACTGAGCCCTTTTTTTATCCAGTGCAACCTCCTCCTTTTTGCCTTCAACCTTTTGCCGGGTCTTCCCCTCGACGGCGGGCATATATGGCGCGCCTGCCTTGCCGGCAGGCTCGGTCTGCCGGTTGCGACCCTTTATGCCGCGACGTGGGGGCAATTCTGGGGGGTCTTGATTACGCTGGCCGGCGCGGTCGGCGTTTACCTCCATATCGCCGGCCTGGATATTGTCGCCACCGGTCTTTTTCTCTTTTACGCCGCGACGCGGGAAAGAAAGCAGGCGCCTTACCTTTACGTGCATTACCTGTCGGCCAAGCAGCGGACCCTTGTTGCGGCCGGTGTCCTGGCCGGCGAAATCATCGTCGCGGCGGCCTGGGTTCCGATCTGGCGGGTAACACGTGCCTTTCTGCCGCACCGGTATCATTTTATCGCGGTGGTTGATGGGGAGGGGCGACTTATACGCCTGGTTGAAGAACCCGTCCTTGTACAGGCCCTGCTGGCAGGGCACGCCGGGCAGCCCCTCGAGGAGGCCCTTAAAAAAATGTAAAAGTCGTGCCGTTGCGTTTCAGGGCGTGCCATTCCGTCCCCCCCTTTCCGGGAAGAAAAATACCCGGGACTTCCTGACCCCCAATAAAAGGTTTTGCTGACTAGGGCGGGCATTCGGGGTTATAATTAGTTTGAGGCAGGGAATGGCAGGAGGTTCCGGATGGTAAAGATAGACCACCTGCTTTCCCGGGTGGAAAAACCGGGGCGGTATGTGGGCGGGGAATTTAACGCCGTTGTCAAGGAATGGGACGGGGTAGACGTAAAAATTGCTTTTGCCTTTCCGGACGTTTACGAGGTCGGGATGTCGCACCTTGGGCTGCATATTCTCTATGATACGGTCAACCGACGTCCGGATGCACTGATGGAGCGGGTTTTTGCTCCCTGGCCGGATATGGAGCACCTTATGCGCCGGGAAGGGATACCCCTCTTCGCCCTGGAGTCGCGGCGCCCGCTGTGCGAATTCGACGTCGTGGCCTTCACCCTGCCGTACGAGCTTACCTACAGCAACGTGGTCAACATGCTCGACCTGGCAGGATTGCCCCTGGCTGCCGCCGCACGGGACGACCGTTATCCCCTGGTCATTGCGGGGGGGCCGTGCGCCTTCAATCCGGAACCGCTGGCCGATTTCATCGATGTTTTTTTTATCGGCGAAGGAGAAGAAGGGATCCATGATTTCATCGACGCTTTTCAGGCCGGGCGCCGGCAGGCCCTGACGCGGCGGGAACTGCTCCTCGTCCTGGCGAAAATGCCCGGATTCTACGTCCCGGAGTTGTACAGGGTGAGCTACAGGGAAAACGGAGGCATTGCGTCCATTACCCCTGCGACCGGCGGCATACCGGCGCGGGTGAGACGGCGCCTGGTGCATGATCTGGATGCGGCGCCCTTTCCCACACGTCCCATCGTTCCCTACCTCAGCCCGGTACACGACCGCGCCGTACTCGAGGTTTTCCGTGGTTGCACCAGGGGATGCCGCTTCTGCCAGGCCGGCATGATTTACCGGCCGGTGCGTGAACGGAGCATGGACAGGCTCCTTGGTCTGGCCGAAGAACTTCTCCGGCAGACGGGGTACGACGAACTGTCGCTGGCCTCCCTGAGCACCGTGGACTACACGCGGCTGCGGGAACTGCTTGCCGCGCTGGACGCACGCTACCGGCGGGAGAGGGTGAGCCTGTCGCTCCCTTCGCTGCGTGCTGACGCCTTTGCCGTGGATATTGCCCGCACCATCCAGGAAGTACGGAAAAGTACCCTGACCTTTGCGCCGGAGGCCGGCACGCAACGCCTGCGCAATGTCATTAACAAGCAGGTTACGGAAGAAGACCTTTTACGCGCCGTGGAGGCGGCGTTCAGGGCCGGCTGGTTGCGGGTAAAACTTTATTTCATGCTGGGGCTGCCCACGGAAACCGATGCCGACGTGGAGGGAATCGCTGCCCTGGCCCGCAAGGTTCTGGAAGTCGGGCGGGAGTGCGGGGTGCCGAAGGGACGGCTCTCCGTAACGGTGAGTGTGGCCTCCTTCGTACCTAAAGCCCATTCTCCCTTTCAGTGGGAGCCGCAGGCGCCCCTGGAGGTCCTTGCCGCGAGGCAGGCCCGGCTTAAGGAGTTGCTGCGAGGCCCGGGGCTGGCCTTTCACTGGCACGACCCGCGCACGAGCTTCCTGGAGGCTGTCTTCGCGCGCGGCGACAGGCGCCTGGGGGCCGTTTTGCGGGAGGCCCGGGCACGTGGTTGCCGCTTCGACGGCTGGCGGGAGCACTTCCGTTACGAAGCCTGGCTGGAGGCCTTCTCTGCTGCGGGCCTGGCCCCTGAAAACTACGCCTACCGGCGGTACGATTACGATGAGATTCTTCCGTGGGAGCATATCGACAGCGGCGTGAGTAAAGAGTTCCTGGCGGTGGAGCACCGGCGAGCGCTCCGGGGCGAGGTGACCGTGGACTGCCGGGGCGGTGTTTGCACAGGCTGCGGCGTATGCCCGGCACTGGACGCCGCGCCGCGTCTGGAGGTGGGCGCCGGTGGCGCGGTATAGGGTAGCATACGCCCAGAACGGGCCGGCCCGCTGGATCGGACACCTCGACATTATGCGGGCTTTCGCCCGCGCGGCGCGGCGCGCGGGGTTGCCGCTGGCTTACACCCGGGGTTTCAACCCGCGCCCCAAAATGAGTTTTGCCGCGCCGCTTCCTGTGGGCATGCGGGGCGAAAATGAGTACGTGGACCTGGAGCTTGAGGAAACACTTCCGACCAGCGAAGTTGCGCGGTACCTCCGCCATGCTCTGCCCCCGGGCCTTGAACTTCTCGCCGTTCGCCGCGTACCCGACGGGGCACCGGCGCCCATGAGCGTGCTGGACCGGGCACGGTACCTTTGCCACGGTACGCTGACGGAGGTTCTTCCCCCGGCCGAGATAGAAGACCGGCTTGCCTCCTTCCTGGCCAGGGGGGAGATCTGGGTTGCGCGCCGTAACGGGGAGCAGCCCCGGGACATCCGCCCCGGCATCAGGAGCATCGCGGTGCGGAGCGCTGATGGGGAAATTTCCCTGGCAATGGAACTCAAGGCCGGTTCGCAGGGCAACGTGCGCCCGGAGGAAGTGCTGCGGGCGCTAAGCGAGGTTTTGCCGCTGGACCCGGATTCCTTCGACCTGGCACGTACCGCGTTGATTGCCAGGGACGGAAGGCTTTTGTGGGATTGTGGAAAGGTGTTGGAAAGAAATGCTCAGAGAAATAGTGGCGACTTTACGTAACGACAACGTGAAAATTGCTTTGCTGGAGAACCGTGTGCCGGTAGAAGTCTACATAGAAACGGGCGAGGACGACCGTATTGTAGGGAGCGTATTTAAAGGCCGGGTGGAAAATGTTCTGCCGGGCATAGAGGCGGCCTTTGTGAACGTCGGGCTGGAAAGAAACGCCTTCCTCTACGTCGACGACGTGGTGCCCGCGGGCGGGAAGAAAGGCCGCAGCGGCAAAATCAGGGAACTCCTGCGGCCCGGGCAGGAAGTCCTGGTGCAGATCGTTAAAGATATGTTCGGGAACAAGGGACCGCGGGTCAGCATGCGTGTAAACCTGCCGGGCCGGTTCACGGTCCTGATGCCCACCGTCAACCATATCGGCGTGTCCCGCCGCATCGAATCGGAGCGGGACCGCGAGAGGTTGCGGCGGATCGCCCAGCGGATCCGCCCTGACGGCATGGGGGTCATCGTGCGAACGGCTGCCCGGGGTGTACCGGAAGAGATCCTGCGGGAAGATGTAGCGGCGTTGAGCAGCCAGTGGCGGCGCATCCAGGAAACGGCCCGTACCGTGCCCGCACCAACCATCCTTTACCAGGAAGAGGCGCTTCTGGCGCGGGTACTGCGGGATCTATTTACGTCCGACGTGGAACGGCTGGTCGTGGATTCTCCGGACCTCCGGGCACGGGTGCTCGAGCTTCTGGAGGGCATCGATCCCCAGCTAAAAACCCACGTCTACGTAGAGGAGCGGGACGACCTTTTCGCCTTTTACGGCGTGGAACAAGAGATCCAGAAGGCGCTCCAGCGGCGCATCTGGCTTAAATCCGGGGGGTACCTGGTTTTCGACCAGGCTGAGGCCCTTACCGCCATCGATGTAAACACCGGCAAGTATACCGGGCGCACCGACCTCGAAAACACCGTTTTTCAGACCAACCTGGAAGCGGCCGTGGAAATCGCACGCCAGTTGCGCCTCCGCAACATCGGCGGGATCATTATCGTCGACTTCATCGACATGGCCCGTGAGGATCACCGGGCGCGGGTACTGGAAACCTTCGCTGCGGAAATCAAAAAGGACCGGCGCCGCACCCACATTCTAGGACTTACCAGACTGGGCCTGGTGGAACTGACGCGCAAGAAGGTCTACCCGAGCCTGGCGGAGTTGCTCCTCGAGCCCTGCCCGGCTTGCGGCGGTGCGGGCAAGGTGCCGACCACACACTAAAAGACCTTGTCACCGGCGGCGCTCTCTGGTAAAATATCTGGCGTGACTACCGTAGCGGGAAAGCGAGGCTTGCACGGGGATGTATGCCGTTATCGAAACCGGGGGTAAACAGTACCGGGTCGCCGAAGGGGATACCATTTTCGTCGACAGGTTGCCGGGCGAACCGGGGCAGGAAGTAGTTTTTGAGCGCGTGCTTCTGGTATCTTCGCCGGAGAATACAAAGGTGGGGCAGCCGACGGTCGCCGGCGCCAGTGTGGTCGGAAAGGTGCTCAGGCACGGGCGGGCCCGGAAGATTATCGTGTTTAAGTACAAGCCGAAGAAGAATTACAGGCGCACGCGGGGGCACCGGCAGGTTTACACCCAGGTGCTCATCGAGAAGATTCGCGCGTGACGGAGGTGAAATTATGGCCCACAAAAAGGGTGTTGGCAGTTCGCGCAACGGCCGTGATTCTGCGGCCAAAAGGCTCGGCGTCAAGCGGGGCGACGGGCAATACGTTACGGCAGGCAGTATTATCGTCCGCCAACGGGGCACCCGCATTCACCCCGGCCGCAATGTCGGCATAGGCGGCGACGATACGCTGTTTGCGCTGGTAGACGGCTTTGTGCGTTTCCACCGCCGGGGGCGCGACAGGAAGCAGGTCAGCGTGCTCCCGGCCACGCCGGTAGTATAGCACATACGATCCTGAGCCGGTCGGGGAAAGACCGGCTTTTCTTATTTCTCCATCTTTATTTCGGGGGGTAACCGCCGTGTGCCCTTATTGCGGTCTGGCGACCGGTATCGGCAGTCTTCCTTTCCTGGATCCCGAGGCGGCCGTGGAGTTCGTCTGGCGCTATTTCCCGTCCTTACCCCACTGGCCGCAACTGCCCCGCCGGGGGGCGCAGGAGGGTTTTGTCGTACAATTCCTTAAGCCCCTGCTGGACACAGGAGTGCTCGTCCGCCAGGGGGACAGGTTCCATTTTGCCATCGACGCGCCGGAATGGCCGGAGTGCCTGGCGGCCTTCTACGAGCTATATCTGGCTGCGGTAGAGGGGGACGAGGAGGCCCTTGGCCGTTTCGCCGCCTCCCGGGAATCGGCTGCCGGGCTCTACGCCTTCCTGGAACAGGAGCCCGGACGCTTCGCGGGGGCCGTGGCGGTGAAGGGGCAGGTGGTGGGGCCCCTGACGGTGGGTTTCAATCTCACCGCAGCCGGCAGGCCGGCCTACTACGACGAGCAGCTGCGGGAGGTCATTGTCAAGACTCTGGCCACGAGCGCGGCGTGGCAGGCCAGGACCCTGGCCCGGACCGGAAAACCCGTCCTGCTTTTCATTGACGAACCGGGCGTGAGCATTTACGGCCAATCCGCGTATATTACCGTGACGCGGGAAATGATCGTCAACGACCTGCGGGAAATGGTCCAGGCCGTTGGGGCGGCCGGTGGTCTGCCCGGCATCCATGCCTGCGCCGCCGTAGACTGGAGCATCCTGGTGGAAAGCGGTGCCGGGATCATCAGTTACGACGCCTACAACTTCTTTCCGTCTCTCCTCCCTTACCGGGAACAGCTGGCCGCCTTCCTGAGTGCGGGTGGCATCCTGGCCTGGGGCATCGTGCCCACTTCCGATTGCGCCCGCGACGAGGACGGTGCCGGACTGGTGCACCGGCTCGAAGAGCAATGGGAGCAACTCGCAGCCCGCGGCGTGGCCCGCGAGATGCTTCACCGGCAGTGGCTGGTGACGCCGAGTTGCGGTCTCGGGCTGCTGGCGGAGGACCTGGCGCCCCGCATCTACGCGCTGTGCGCGGAAGTGGCGGCGGCCCTCCGGGAAGGATAACTGCGGGGGAGGGTGGGCATGCCTGTAGACTACCACCTTCACACCCGGCGCTGCGGGCACGCGGAAGGTGACCTCGCGGCCTACCTTGCCGCGGCAAGCGCCGCGGGGCTGCGGGAAGTTGGATTCGCCGACCATATCCCCCTCTATTTCCTGCCGCGCGCGGCCCGCGACCGCTCGCTGGCTATGGGGGAGGAAGAACTGCCCCTTTACGTGGCCGAGGTGGAGGCCTTGCGTGCCGCCCATCCCGGGCCATCCGTGCGACTGGGGATCGAGGCCGACTACCTCCCCGGGTACGAAAAAGAGCTGGCCCGCATACTGGTGGCCTATCCGTTCGACTACGTTATCGGCTCGATCCATTACCTCGACGGCTGGGGGTTTGACAACCCGGAGCAGGTGGCGGGATACGAGGGGCGGGATCCCGACGAGCTTTACCGCGCCTACTTTGCGCTCCTGGAACGGGCCGCGGCCTCCGGCCTGTTCGACATCATCGCCCATCCGGACCTCATCAAGAAATTCGGTTGCCGACCGGCGGCCGACCCGGGGCCGCTGTACGAAAGAGCGGCGGCCGCCTTCGCCCGTGCGGGTGTCTGCGTCGAGGTCAACACCGCGGGCCTGCGTGCCCCCGCCGGGGAAATTTACCCGGCCCCCCGGTTCCTCTACGCGTGCCGGCGCCATGGCGTTCCGGCAACGATCGGCTCCGACGCCCACCATCCCGGGCAGGTAGGTGCCGGCCTGGAGGTAGCGGTAACGCTGCTGAAAGAGGCAGGCTACCGGCAGGTTGCCACATTCCACCGCCGGCGGCGGAGCTTCCTTTCCCTCTAAATACCCATCTTTTCCCTTTTGAAATTTTTTTCTTTTTTTTAGCAGGAACTTTTTTCCCCTTGTAGAACATGTGGGGTAAAGTGGTGCAAAGTGGGGGAATGCACCCTCGGGTGGGGGATAGAGGTGTTCATCGGGGAATACCAGCACACCCTGGACAGCAAGGGGCGCCTTTTCATCCCGGCCCGTTTCCGTGAGGGCCTCGGGGAACGGTTCGTCATGACCAAAGGGCTCGACCGCTGTCTTTTCGCTTACTCACTCGGGGAGTGGCAGGTCCTTGAGGAGAAACTCAGGAGGCTACCCTTTGCGCGTGCCGATGCGCGGGCTTTCGCCCGGCTTTTCTTTTCCGGTGCGGCGGAAGTCGAGGTCGACCGCCAGGGGCGGGTGCTTATTCCCGCCAACCTGCGCACCTACGCCGGCCTTGATAAGGACGTGGTTGTCATCGGCGTTTCCTCCCGCGTGGAAATCTGGGCCTGCGAAGAGTGGGCGCGGTACAGCGCCGACGCCGGCCGGAACTACGAAGCCATTGCCGAGAAAATTGTAGACCTGGATGTTGACCTGTGAGAGGGGATAAGTCTTTCTACCACGAGCCCGTGATGCCAGCCGAGGTCCTGGAAGCCCTGGCGGTGAAACCCGGCGGCGTCTACGTTGACTGCACGGTGGGAGGCGGTGGACACGCCCGGGGAATCCTCGAGCGGAGCGCGCCCGACGGGGTGCTATTGGGGCTCGACCGGGATCCGGAAGCCATTGCGGCGGCCGGTGCGCGACTAAAACCTTTTGGCGGGAGGGTGATCCTGGTGCAGGCCGACTTCCGGGACGTGGCGCGGGTGGCGGCGGGCCTCGGTATCGCAGCGGCCGACGGCGTGCTGTACGACCTTGGAGTCTCGTCCCACCAGTTCGACGCCCCGGCACGGGGTTTTACCTACCGGGAGGATGCGCCGCTGGATATGCGGATGGATCCTACGGGAGGGGTCACCGCCGCCGATCTCGTCAACACCCTCCCCCAGGACGAACTGGCCAGGATTATCCGCCAGTACGGGGAGGAGAGGTGGGCCGGACGCATCGCCGCCTTTATTGTGGACGAGCGCAAACGCCGGCCCGTTCGCACCACCGGCCAGCTGGTGGAGATCATCAAGCGGGCGGTTCCGGCCGGGGCACGGCGGCAGGGCCCCCACCCGGCACGGCGTACCTTCCAGGCCCTGCGGATCGCTGTAAATACGGAACTCGACGCCCTGGCGGCGTCCCTTCGCCAGGCCGTGGACCTTCTCCGGCCCGGCGGCAGGTTGTGCGTAATTGCCTACCATTCCCTGGAGGACCGGATTGTCAAGGAGACCCTCAGGGAAATGGCCGCCACGTGTGTCTGCCCGCCCGGCCTGCCGGTGTGCCGGTGCGGCCGGCGGCCCCAGCTGCGGGTCCTTAGCGGTCGAGCGCAGCGCCCCTCGCCGGCGGAGGTGGCGGCCAACCCCCGCAGCCGCAGCGCCAGGCTGCGCGCTGCAGAGAAGCTTGCTTCCGTTCTAAGGGAAAGGGAGGGTGAATAAGCTTGGTACTGGCGCAGGAAAAACCGGTAACCGGCCTGCCGCAGGTCCGGGTGCGCAAGCGAAGACGGCCGCAACCGGCGGCCGCGCAAGGGCGTGCCCGGTTGCTCGCGTTGCTGGTGGGCAGCTTCGCTTGCGGTCTCATCCTGGTGTTTGCCCACGGGCAGGTGGCGGTCACGGGGTACCGGATGACGGATTTGCAGCGCGAGGTCACCGCCCTGCAGGCGGAACACGGAGCGTTGACGGCGGCTGTCAGTGCCCTCGAAAGCCTGGACCGGGTGGAACACGTGGCTACCACGCGGCTCGGGATGGTTAAACCGGCAGGCGACAACGTGCTGTATGTGGTCCTGGACGACGCAGCTCAAGATCGCAAGGGCGCCCCAGTCCCCGCACAGCGTAAGGCGCCGCCGGCAGTCGCCGGAAAATCCGATGTTATCCATGCCTTGATGGAGCTCGTCTTCCATCCCAAAGAGAGCGTGTCTTCGGGTTAAGCGGGGGGATGTTGGCCGTTGACGGGCCTCCTTATGCGCAGGCGAATAGTAGGCCTTTTTCTTTTGGCCGTTTTGTTCATCTTCGTGCTGGTCGTACGTCTGGCCTGGGTTCAGCTGGTACAGGGTGATCGCCTGCGTAAACAGGCGCTGGAGAACCGGGTGCAGGACCTGGCGGTCGAGGCCAGGCGCGGCTCCATTTACGACCGTAACGGCAGGGAACTGGTTACGAGCGTTAATGCCGACTCGGTGGTGTGCTGTCCGCCCCAGGTCAGAGACCCGCGCCGGACGGCGGCCCAGCTTGCCGGCGTACTGGAGATGGACCAGGACGAGGTATACCGTT
Organism: Bacillota bacterium; assembly: GCA_040751815.1. Lineage (GTDB taxonomy): Bacteria > Bacillota > Desulfotomaculia > Desulfotomaculales > UBA12532 > UBA12532. The sequence continues at coordinate 61,904 of JBFMHQ010000001.1, forward strand.
TGCTGACCCTCAAGGTGGGGTCGGCGTATGTCAAGCGCCGGGTGGAAGCAGATAAGATAAAACAACTTCGAGCCCTCAACCTCCCGGGCATCTACTTCGTGCCCGAGAGCAAGCGCTACTACCTTAAAGGAAACCTGGCGGCACACCTCCTGGGGTTCGTTGGCGATGACAACCAGGGCCTGACCGGCCTGGAAAAAACCTTTGACAGGGAACTGCGCGGCATTCCCGGCCGCGTCGTCATAGAGCGGGACGCCCTGGGGCGCGACATCCCGTCTGCCGTCCACCGCTATTACCAGCCCCTGCCCGGGCACAACATCATACTGACCATCGACGAAAACATCCAGTATTTTGTCGAGCGCGAGCTGGATAAAATTGTAGATACCTTCCGGCCCAAGAACGCCGTTATAATAGTGATGAATCCCAGAAGCGGTGAAATTCTTGCCATGGGCAACCGGCCGACCTTTGACCCGAACCGGTGGCTCAAATTTCCGCAGGCTGTCTGGGATCGCACGCCGGCCATCTGGTACAATTACGAACCAGGGTCGACCTTCAAAATCGTTACCCTGGCGGCCGCCCTCGAAGAAGGGGTGGCCAAACCCGACGACCTGTTCTACTGTCCGGGGTTTATCAAGGTTGCCGACCGGAATATCCACTGCTGGCTTGACGGCGGGCACGGCAGCCAGACCCTTACCGAGGTGGTGCAGAACTCCTGCAACCCCGGTTTCGTTCGCCTGGGTCTTAAACTTGGTGTGTCGAGGTTTTACCGGTACGTGGAGGCCTTCGGCTTCGGGGAGCCGACGGGCATCCCCTTACCGGGCGAGGCCGGCGGCATTATCATCCCCGAAAAGAAGGCCACGGAGTTAAATCTGGCCACGATGGCCATCGGTCAGTCCGTCGCCGTTACGCCTCTGCAACTCATCACGGCCGTCGCCGCGGTGGCCAATGGCGGCTTGCTTATGCAGCCGCAACTGGTCAAGGCGGTGACCGATGTCGAGGGGCGCACGTTGAAGGAGTACAGGCCACGCCCCCTGAGGCGGGTGATCTCGGAAAAAACCGCCGCGCAGGTGCGTCTCCTGCTCGAGAAGGTTGTTCTGAACGGCACCGGCCGGAATGCCTGGGTGGAAGGGTACCGTACGGGGGGTAAAACGGGTACGGCGCAAGTGGTCGGGCCCGCCGGGGGCTACGTGGAAGGCAAATACGTCGCTTCCTTCGCCGGGTTTGCGCCGGTTGACGATCCCCGGGTTGCCATTCTGGTGGTGGTTAGTGAGCCGCAGGGCGGCGTTTATTTCGGCGCCCAGGTTGCCGCACCCTCCTTTGCGGCCGTGATGCGCGACACCCTCCACTACCTCGGCATTCCGGAAAAGAAAGGGCTGCCTCGCCCCAAAAATCCATACCAGTGGACCGAACCGAAGGAGCCGTCTGAGGTGCGCGTACCCAGGGTGACCGGGCTTCCCTTGGACCGGGCGGTGACGCTGTTGAAGGAAAAAAACCTGAACTTTGTTACCAGGGGGCAGGGAAACCAGGTTGGCGCCCAGATACCGGAAGCGGGAGCCACCGTCCGCGAAGGGACGACGGTTATCCTTCACCTGCGCCCCGCGCCGGTGGCCGGGAAGGGCGAAATCACCGTTCCCGATTTAACCGGCACGACCGTCAAACAGGCGGGCGCCATCCTGGCGGGTTTGGGCCTGAAAATGGAGCCGGAGGGCAGCGGCCTGGCTTACCGCCAGCTCCCGGCCCCCGGAGACAGGATAAAGCCGGGGGGCACGGTGAAAGTTTTCTTCCGGCCTGTGGAAGAATAGGCCGCTCGCCTGAAGGGATGTCTTGCCCGACTATACCCGGGGTGTGTCTGCGTGGGGACCGGTTTTGCAGGGAGCTCCGGGGTGGTATTCTAAGGGTGCCGGCAACCGGGAGGGTAAGAGGTGCAGTTTGGAGAACTAATTGGAGAACTTGACGTGCGCGACACCGGGGGAGATCACGCCGCCGTCATAAAAGGTATCGCTTATGACTCGCGGCGCGTCGAACCGGGTTTTCTCTTCGTGGCCATTAAGGGGTTTCGCACCGACGGACACCTCTACATCGGCGATGCCCTGGCGCGGGGGGCGGCGGGTGTTATCCTGCAGGAGCGCGTTTCCCTCCCCGCCGGCATACCCTGGGTTCAGGTGACCGATAGCCGGCGGGCTCTGGCACTGGTGGCGGCTCGCTTTTTCGGTTATCCTTCAAAGAGCCTTAACCTCACGGGTGTGACCGGCACCAACGGGAAAACCACCACCACCCACATGCTGGCGGCCATCTACCGCCGGCGCGGGCGGGTGGGTCTCATCGGCACGGTTTATAACCTGGTACACGACAGGGTTTTACCCGGGCGGCATACAACGCCGGAAGCCGTGGAGCTTCAAGGGTTGCTCCGCGAAATGGTTGACGCGGGGGTGGCCAACGCCGTTATGGAGGTTTCTTCCCACGCCCTGGCCCTTTCCAGGGTGGAAGGGTGCCGTTTTGGGGCGGCAGTCTTTACCAACCTGACCCAGGACCACCTGGACTTCCACCCGACCCTGGAGGCCTATTTCGCGGCTAAGGCCCGGCTTTTTCAGGGACTACCTCCGGCGGGGCTGGCGGTGATCAACTGCGACGATTCCTGGGGCCGGCGGCTTGGCGGCCTGGCCACCGGGAGGGTCGTAAGCTACGGCCTGGAAACAGGCTGCGACGTGCGGGCCGTAGATGTCTCCGTCCGCGCCGACGGCGTGGCGTTTGGCGTAGAGAGCGCCTGGGGCAACTTCCCGGTCCGGTTGCGCCTGACGGGAATGTTCAACGTGTATAACGCCCTGGCAGCGGTGGCGTGCAGCCTCGCCCAGGGCTTTTCCCCGGAGGAGGTTGCGGCGGGTCTGGCCGGATTGCAGGGTGTGCCCGGCCGCTTCGAACGGATCGACCGGGGGCAGGATTTTACGGTGATTGTGGACTACGCCCACACCCCTGACGGGCTGATCAACGTCCTGCAGGCGGCCCGGGCCATCGCCGCGGCGCGGTTGATTGTAGTCTTCGGTTGCGGCGGCGACCGCGACCGCAAGAAGAGACCCCTCATGGGCGAGGCGGCGGTACGTTACGCCGACCTGGCCATTATTACCTCGGATAACCCGCGGACGGAAGATCCGCTGGCCATTATCGACGATATCGAGGCGGGTGCCCGTGGGGTTCCGGGCGGCCGGTACCTGGTGGAGCCGGACCGCCGCCGCGCCATCAGGGCCGCCCTGCAAATTGCCCGGTGCGGCGACGTGGTACTGGTGGCCGGCAAGGGACACGAGGATTACCAGATTATCGGGGAGAAGCGGCTCCCCTTCGACGACCGCCTGGTGGTGGCGGAGTTGCTGAAGGAAACGGGCCGCGCGCGGAAATGATGGACCTTGACCTCGAAAACGTGGCCCGGGTCACCGGCGGCAGGCTCCTGCGCGGCAACCCACGCACCGGGGTCCGGCGCGTGGCCACCGACACGCGCACCCTGGTGCCGGGAGATCTTTTCTTTGCTCTCAGGGGGGAGCGCTATGACGGGCATGAGTTCGTGGCCCAGGCTGCCGCGCGGGGGGCAGTCGGGGTTGTGGTGCATACGCCCCCGGCAAATCTGCCCCAAACGGTAGCGCTCATCGAAGTGGCGGACACCCTGGCTGCTTTGCAAAGCCTGGCCAGATACAACCGGGAACGGAGCGGCGTGCGGTTAATCGCCGTCACCGGCAGCACGGGCAAGACCACCACCAAGGACCTGACGGCTGCGGTCCTCGCGGCCCGTTACCGCGTCCTGGCCACACGGGGCAACCTGAACAACGAGATCGGCGTGCCCCTCACCCTGCTGGAACTCGAAGCGCACCACCAGGTGGCCGTATGCGAACTGGCGATGCGGGGGCCCGGTGAAATCGATGCCCTCTGCCGCCTTGTCCTTCCCAATGCCGGGGTCATTACCAACATCGGGGAAACCCACCTCGAGCTGCTGGGGTCGGTGGCCAGTATTGCGCAGGCCAAGGGCGAACTCCTGGAGCATATACCGCCGGACGGATTTGCGGTTCTCCATCTGGACAGCCCCTATATGCGCGCGCAGGCGCGGCGGTGCCGCGGCCGGGTTATCTTTTTCGGCGAGGAAGAAGGAGCCGATATCAGGCTTCTTGCTTACCATCCCGCGGACGCCGGTGCCGTTTTTGAGGCCTGCGTCCACGGGCGGGAGATGCGTTTCACCCTTCCTGTTCCAGGGCGGCACAACGCGGTCAACGCCCTGGCGGCCGTGGGGGTCGGTCTGGAAATGGGTCTCGACCCCGCCGCGATCGCGAGGGGATTGTTGACGGCCAGGCTGTCACCCATGCGCCTCAATATCCAGCGGTGCGGTTCGCTGACCGTCATCGACGACGCTTACAATGCCAGCCCGGCCTCCGTCCAGGCAGCCCTGGACGTACTGCAGGAAGTCGGGCGGGATAGCGACCGCGTGGCGGTGCTGGGAAACATGCTGGAGCTGGGGGTCCGGGCCCGCGAAGGCCACCGTGAGGTGGGCGCGGCATGCGCTGCAGCGGGTCTCAAACTGCTGGTAACGGTGGGGGAACTGGCACAGGAGATTGCCCACGGCGCGCAAGAGGCGGGCATGCCGGCATCCGCCGTCCACGCCTGCGCCGACAACCCGGAAGCGATCCAGCTTCTGGCAAGGCTCCTTACGGGCCGTGAGGTGGTCCTGGTCAAGGGGTCGCGCGGGGCGAGGATGGAGGAGATCGTGGCCGCCCTCAGGGCAACAGGCGAGGGTACCGCACCGTGAGTAAGGTGCTGGTAGCTTTCACCGCCGCCCTCCTGGTTACACTGTTGCTGGGGCCCCTGGTCATTCCGGTGCTGCACCGCCTGCGTTTCGGCCAGTGGGTGCGCGCCGACGGGCCGGCCCGCCATATGAAAAAGGCAGGCACGCCTACGATGGGCGGCGTTATCTTCCTTGCCGGGATCACAACGGGCGTCGCCCTGGTGTTATGGCTCGCGGGGCGAGACCTCCGGGTGGGCTGGCAGGAGGGACTGGTAGTTCTCGGCGTTATGCTGTGTTATGGAGCCGTTGGGCTGGTCGACGACTTTATCAAAGTCGCCCTCAAGCGCCCCCTCGGTCTCCGGGCGCGCGAAAAACTCGGCGCCCAGGTACTGGTCGCCGCCCTCCTCGCCGCGGTAGCCGTATTCGTACTCGGGCGGGACACCGACCTGGTTATCCCCTTTTCCGGTTTTTTCCGAGACGGGGGCCTGGCCTTCGATTACGGCTGGTGGTTTTTCCTGGCCTTTGCCGTCTTTACCGTGGTCGGAACCGCCAACGCGGTTAATCTCACCGACGGGTTGGACGGGCTGGCTGCGGGCTCCGTGGCCATCGCGGCGGCGGCCTTTGCTTTTCTTGCCCTGGCCGTGGACAAAACCTGGGTGGCGGTGGTTATGGCCGCCACCGCCGGTGGGTGCACCGGTTTTCTGGCCTACAACCGGTATCCCGCGCGGGTCTTTATGGGGGACACCGGTTCCCTGGCCCTGGGCGGTGGACTGGCCGCCGCGGCGGTTGTAACCAGGAGCGAAATCTTTCTCGCGATCATCGGCGGCATCTTCGTCGTGGAAACCCTTTCGGTGATCCTGCAGGTCATTTCCTTTCAACTGTTCGGCAAGCGTATCTTTCGCATGAGCCCCCTGCACCACCACTTTGAGCTTGCCGGTTGGTCCGAGGTGCGGGTGGTTACCGTGTTTTGGACGGTGCAGCTTTTCCTGGCCGTGCTGGGTCTTCTCGGCATCTACGGCCTGGGCTGAAAAAAAGGAAGGGAAGGAAGACATTGTTCGCGGGACGAAAGATCCTGGTCGTCGGGGCGGGAAAAACGGGAGTTGCTACCAGCAACTTTCTGGCGCGCCGGGGCGCCCTGGTGACCCTTACCGATATCAAACCGTCCGCAGAGCTGAAAGAAAGTCTGGCGGGGCTGCCTCCCGGGGTAAAATTTGTCCTTGGCGGATATCCGCCGGTTACGCCCGCCCTCTGGGACCTGGTGGTGGTCAGCCCCGGCGTGCCGCCGGCGGCCGCGCCGGTGGCCGCGGCCCGGACCGCCGGCATACCGGTGACGGGCGAGCTTGAACTGGCCTTCCGGCTGACGCGCGCGACGGTGGTTGCCATTACCGGTACCAACGGCAAGACCACCACCACCGCCCTCACGGGGGAAATTTTTCGGCAGGCGGGACGCCGCGTCGTCGTAGGTGGAAATATCGGCCTGCCGCTAATCGACCGGGTGGAGGTCCTCGGCCCGGAAGACGTCATCGTCGCCGAGGTATCCAGCTTTCAGCTGGCTACCACGGAAACCTTCCACCCGCGGGTGGCTGTAATCCTTAACATTACCCCCGATCACCTCGACTGGCACGGGACCTTCGCGGCGTACGTGGAAGCAAAGGCCCGTATTTTTGCGCGGCAGGGCCCTGAGGACTTTACCGTGCTGAACCTGGACGACGACGTAACCGCGGCCCTGGCCGGCCGGACGGCAGGCCGGGTTATATTTTTCAGCCGCAAGCATACGGTAAGTAGGGGCGCCTTTGTCCAGGCCGGACGCATCGTTGTTGCCGATGGCGGGGTAACGCGCAAGGTCTGCGCCGTGGACGACCTGCCTCTTCCTGGCGCGCACAATCTGGAAAACGCGCTGGCTGCGGTGGCCGCCGCCTGGGCCGTGGGGGTCGAGCCGCAGGATATAGCCCGCGCGCTCCGCACCTTCCGCGGCGTACCCCACAGGCTGGAACTGGTTGCCGAGCACAACGGGGTAAAATACGTCAACGATTCCAAGGGAACCAACCCGGATGCGGCCATAAAGGCCCTTGAAGCGTATGACATTCCTATCGTGCTCATCGCCGGGGGCCGTCACAAGGGGGGAAGCTTCGCCTCCTTCGCCGCCAGGGTAAAGGAGAAAGTACGGGTGCTGGTTTTGCTCGGGGAGTGCGCCGGCGAAATTGAGGCGGCGGTCCGGGCACAGGGTTTCACGGATATCCTGCGGGCGGCTTCCCTGCCGGAAGCCGTGACCCTGGCCCACCAGGCGGCGCGCCCCGGTGAGGTGGTCCTGCTCTCGCCGGCCTGCGCGAGCTGGGATATGTTTGCCAGCTACGAGGAACGAGGCGACCTTTTCAAGAAGGTGGTGCGGGAACTCGTGGAGGGCGAAGTACGTGGCGGCACGCAAAAAGGCGGCTGATTTCGGACTTTTCCTGAGCGTACTGGGCCTTCTGGGTATCGGCCTGACCATGATCCTCAGCGCGAGCGAATACAGTGCGCTGGTGCGTTTCGGGGATGCCCTCTACTTCTTTAAACGGCAACTTCTCTGGGCGCTTCTCGGGGTTGGCGCCATGTTTTTTACCATGCGCCTCGATTACTGGCACTGGAAGCGCTGGGCGCCTGCCATGCTTGTCATCGGCTTCCTTTTGCTGGTAGCTGTTTTTATACCGGGAGTTGGCAGGGCGTCCCACGGGGCGACCCGATGGATCGGTTTCGGATCACTCACCGTGCAACCTTCTGAGCTGGTGAAGCTGTGCCTTATTGTTTTTACCGCTTACGGTCTGGCGGAAAAAGGGGAGGCGGTCAGGAGTTTTCGGCAGGGTGTGCTTCCCTTCCTGCTCTTAGCCCTTGCGGCGGCGGGGCTTATTCTGGCTCAGCCCGACCTGGGCACGGCGGTAACCCTCACGGGCACCATTTTTATCATGCTTTTTGCCGCTGGAGCCCGCCTCGGCACCCTGGTTGGCCTCGGCTTGGCCGCGTTGCCGGCCCTTGGCGCGGCCATCTACCTGGAAAGGTATCGGCTCCAGCGCTTTCTCGCCTTCATTAACCCGTGGCAGGATCCCCAGGGTAGCGGTTTCCACATCATCCAGTCCCTTTACGCCCTGGGTTCCGGCGGGCTTTTCGGCGTGGGCCTGGGCCAGGGGAAGCAGAAATACCTTTACCTTCCCGAACAGCATACCGATTTCATTTTTGCCGTCATCGGGGAGGAACTCGGCTTTGTGGGGGCCTGCACCGTGCTGGCCCTGTTCGGCATCTTCATCTGGCGCGGCCTGCGCATCGCGGCCACCGCCCCCGACGATTTCGGGAGCCTCCTGGCGACCGGCCTTACCGCCGGCATCGCGCTGCAGGCGTTAATCAACATGGGTGTGGTCTGCGGCGTTCTCCCGGTAACCGGCATTACCCTCCCGATGGTCAGCTTCGGCGGCACGTCGCTTCTGTTCACCCTGGCGGGGGTGGGTATCCTGTTGAACATTTCCCGTTACCGGCGCAGGTACTGAGGAGGACGTTCGATGCGCGTCATTGTCAGCGGCGGAGGGACAGGCGGCCACATTTACCCTGCGCTGGCCATTGCCGACGGTATCCTGGCGCGCCACTCCGGTGCCCAGGTTCTGTACGTCGGCACCGGTAGCGGCCTGGAGCATGATATCGTACCGCGCAGGGGGTATCATTTTTACGCCATTTCCGGCGCGGGGCTCGCGCGCCGCTTTACCCCGCGCAACCTGGTTGCGGTGCTGCGGGCTACACGGGGCTTCGCCGCCGCCTGGTCCCTTATCGGGCGGTTCGCCCCGGACGTCGTCGTTGGCACCGGGGGGTACGTTTGCGGCCCTGTAGTCCTGGCTGCCGTATGCCGGCGGGTGCCCACCCTTATCCACGAGCAGAACGCCTTTCCCGGCCTGACAAACCGGCTGCTGGCAAGGTACGCCTCCTGTACGGCCCTGACCTTTCCCGAGGCCGTCCGTTACCTCCCCCACGGAGCGCGGGTGCGCCTTACGGGTTTGCCCGTGCGGCCTGAATTCCTTGCCGTCCGGCGGGATGAGGCCCGCAGCCGGCTCGGCCTGGGCGAAACGTTCACCGTGGTATCCTTCGGCGGCAGCAGGGGGGCACGCTCCCTCAACTGCGCCATGGTGGAAGTTTGCCGCGTGCTGCAGAACGACCGGGGGGTCCGTCTTTACCATGCCACCGGCCTTAATGAGCACGAGGCCTTCCTGCGCGCCCTGGCGCAGGCGCAGGTACCCCTGCCGGGAAGCCAGAATATAGTCATCGCACCTTACTTTTACGAAATCGCCGGTCTTCTCGCCGCGGCGGACCTGGTTATTTGCCGGGCAGGGGCCTCGACGATTGCCGAAATTACCGTCCTGGGGTTGCCCAGCATCCTCGTACCGTATCCCTTTGCCACGGGCAACCACCAGGAGCACAACGCGCAGGCCCTGGCGCGGAGCGGCGCGGCGGTGGTTATCCGGGACCGCGACTTAACAGGAGAGGCACTCCTGCACGTGCTGAACGAATTAAGGCGGGACACCGCGCGCCGGCGGCGCATGGCCGATGCTGCGCGTGCCCTGGGCAGGCCCAACGCCCTTGACAGGCTGCTGGACATCATTGACGGGCTGGCCAGGCGAAAAAGTTGAAAAGGCACGCCCGTCCTTCTATACTTGATTTGGGTACATAGGGAACAGGCTCCGTAACACATACTTTTTGCCCTGCATAGTATAGGGCGGAGCGGGCGTCCGTACAGGAAAGGAGAGAAAATGGTGGCTCTGGTACCCGAACGCGTGCATTTCGTGGGCATCGGCGGGGCGGGCATGAGCAGTCTCGGGCGTGTTCTCCTGGGGCAGGGTGTGTGCGTCAGCGGCTCGGATATCCGGCAGACGGCCATCACGGAAGAGCTTGCCCGGCTGGGGGCCGTTGTCTACTACGGCCATGCCGCCCAAAACGTCAGGGGCGCGGAACTGGTCGTGGTTTCGTCGGCCATACCCCCCGATAATGTGGAAGTTGCCGAGGCCCGGGCCCAGGGCATACCCGTGATCCACCGGGCCGACCTGCTGGCCCGCCTGATGCGCTTGCAGCAGGGTATTGCCATCGCCGGTGCGCACGGCAAAACCACCACCACCGCGCTGGTAGCTCTGCTTCTACAGGAAGCGGGCTTTGATCCGACGGTGGTCATTGGTGGCGAAGCCAACCATCTGGGCAGCGGGGCACGCGCGGGACGGGGGATCTACCTGGTGGCCGAAGCCGACGAGAGCGACGGCTCCTTTCTCAAGCTTTCGCCGCACATCGCGGTGGTCACCAACGTGGAAGCCGACCACCTCGATTATTACGGGAGCCTGGAACGGATCTACGATGCCTTCCACCGTTTTCTCCGGCGTCTTCATCCCGACGGCCTGGCGGTGCTCTGCCTGGACGATCCTTTCCTGGCGGGGGTGGCCGGCCGCCTTGTTACGCCCGTCTGCACCTACGGTGAGGATCCCCGCGCCGACTATGTTCTGCGGCCCGCTTCTCTGAACGGAACGCGCTCGCGCGGTGATATCCTTTGGCGGGGGAAGCTCCTGGGTTCGCTGGAACTCGCCGTCCCGGGCGTGCATAACCTGAAAAATGCCCTTGCCGCCGTTGCCGTGGGGCGCCATCTGGGTCTGGATTTTCCCTCCATCGCCGGGATACTGTCACAGTTTCGCGGGGTGAAAAGGCGGTTCGAGTTGCTCGGCGAGGTTAACGGCATCAGGGTTATTGACGACTATGCCCACCACCCCACGGAAATCAAGGCCACCCTGAGGGCGGCCCGGCAAACCGGACCCCGGCGCGTGGTGGCCGTTTTCCAGCCGCACCGCTACACCAGGACTTACTTCCTTTCCGACGCCTTCGGCGAGGCGCTGTCCGGCGCCGACGTGGTGCTGGTCAACGCCGTTTATCCCGCCGGTGAAAAACCCATTCCCGGCGTTGACGCGCACCTCATCGTGGAGGCTCTCAAAAACCGGGGTGTGGAACCCCATTACTGCGCCACCGCAGTCGAGGTAGTAGAAAAACTGGCCCGTCTCACCTCTCCGGGCGACCTGGTTCTGGTGCTGGGCGCCGGTGATATCTGGAAAAGCGGAGTCATGTTCCTGGAAAGGCTGGAGGGAGCAGGACGTGCCTGCCAAGCGTACGATACTCGCCGATCTTAGGCGTCTCCTCGCCGGAGAGGTGCGACCGGATGAGCCTCTGAGCAGGCATACCACCTGGCGTGTAGGAGGGCCGGCCGAGGTCTTCGTCCTGCCTGCCGGCCCGCGAGACGTGGCCGCCGTGGTGCGTTATACGGCGCCGCGGGGAATTCCCCTCACAGTTCTCGGCAACGGGTCCAACGTGCTGGTCGGAGACCGGGGCGTCCGGGGTGTTGTGCTCAGGATCGGTGCGGGTCTGGCAGAAGTGGAGGTTGGGGAGGGCAGGATAAGGGCCCAGGCAGGCGCAAGCCTTTGCCGGGTCGCCGGCATGGCGCTGGCGGCCGGGCTCGGCGGGCTGGAGTTTGTCTGGGGCATTCCGGCGACTGTCGGGGGAGCCATCGCCATGAACGCCGGCGCCAACGGCCGGGCAATGGCGGATATTGTGACCCGGGTGCTGGCCGTGGCGCCCAACGGTGAGCAAGTCACGCTTGCCCGCGAGGACCTGGCCTTCGGCTACCGCACCAGTGTTTTCCATGCCGGCCATTTCATCGCCGTGGAGACGGATCTCGCCCTTGTGCCGGAGGAGCGGGGCCACATTCACCGGCGGATGAAAGCCTGCCTGGCCCATCGCAAGGCGACGCAGCCCCTGGAATACCCCAGCGCCGGGAGCGTTTTCAAGAACCCTGGTGAGGAAGCCGCGGGCCGGCTTATCGAACTGGCCGGCGGTAAAGGGCTCACAATCGGCCGGGCCCAGGTTTCGGCAAAGCATGCCAATTTTATCGTCAACCTGGGGGGTGCAACGGCCGCCGATATTTACGAACTGATCAACAGGGTACGGGAGCTGGTATATGTGGAAACCGGGGTTGCGCTGGAACTTGAGGTGAAGGTGCTGGGCGTATGGTAAGGCGGGGTGACAGATGGAGAGTTTTGTCATCAAGGGAGGTTACCGCCTTGAAGGAACGACGGACGTCGGCGGTGCGAAAAACGCGGCTTTACCCATAATGGCTGCCACGCTCCTCGCTGCCGGTGAGAGCACCATCCACGGTGTTCCCGAGCTCCGCGACATCGAAATGATGGGTGAACTTCTGTCCTACCTTGGCGCACACATTAGCCGGGACGCCGGCGTACTTACCGTCGAAGCGGCTGGTATCGCACGGGTGAGCGTGCCGGAGAGCCTTATGCGCCGCATGCGTGCTTCAAACCTGGTCCTCGGCCCCCTTTTGGCCCGCTTTGGCGAAGTATGTATTTCCCAGCCGGGAGGATGCAACATCGGCGCGCGCCCCATGGACCTGCACATCCGCGGGCTGAGGGCGCTGGGGGCCGAGATTACCGAACGTGCGGGGTTTATTATGGCCAGGGCAACAAGACTCCGCGGCGCCGAAATACACCTTGACGTGCCGAGCGTGGGGGCCACGGAGAACCTGATGATGGCCGCCGTACTGGCCGAGGGCACCACCGTGATCCGCAACGCGGCGAAGGAGCCCGAGATCGTTGACCTGCAGAACTTTCTTAACCGCCTGGGGGCGCGGGTCAAGGGCGCGGGCACGGGAGTGCTGCGCATCGAGGGTGTGCGGACCCTGCATCCAACCGAACACCACGTGATACCGGACCGCATCGAGGCGGGTACCCATATGGTGGCCGCGGCCATAACCGGCGGGGATGTTCTGGTGACCAATGTTATCCCGGAGCACGTCGAACCGGTGATTGCCAAGTTGCGGGAAATGGGGGCGCGGGTCGAGGTGACGGACGAAGGGGTACGGGTACGGGTTTCCGGACGGCTGAAGGCAATAGATCTCAAGACCATGCCGTACCCCGGTTTCCCCACGGATATGCAGCCGCAGTTTATGGCTCTGCTGACCGTGGCCGAAGGGGCAAGCATCGTTACGGAAACCATCTTCGAGAACCGTTTCAAGCACGTACCGGAACTGGCGCGTATGGGTGCTGATATCCGCATCGAAGGGCATACGGCCATCGTCCGGGGCGTGGGGCGGCTTACCGGTGCACATGTGGAGGCCAGCGACCTGCGGGCCGGCGCCGCCCTGATCCTGGCCGGACTGGCGGCCGAAAATACCACGGTAGTCGACCGGGCCGCCCATATTGACCGCGGTTACGCCCGGCTGGAGGAAAAATACAGGCTGCTGGGGGCGGACATTGTGCGCGTGCGCAATTAGCCCCCCACTATTTTTGCCGGTTCCTCGGACAAGTTGTTTTCTTCGCCGGGGTGTAATATACTCGTTTGGGGGGCGGGGGCTTGCCGCAACGGTTGAACCTGTCGGAGACGGTTTTTTTTGTTTTTCTCCTGTGCATCGCCCTTTTTGTCTTTTTCCGTTCCGCCTTTTTCAATATTGAAAAGATCGAGGTGGTGGGGACCTCGAGACTTTCCGCAGCACGGGTCAGGGAAATTGCCGGCATTACCTGTGGCCGCAGTATTTTCAAGGTTAAAACCGCCGAGGTTGAAGCGCGCCTGCGGAGGCTAACGCTGGTTAAAGACGTGCGCGTTGTCAGAAAAATGCCGCGGACGATTGTTATACATATAGAGGAAAGGCGGCCCCTGGTACTCCTTTTCAGGGACGGTGCGTTCTGGGAGGTGGACGGCGACGGCGTCCTGCTGGCGCGGGCGTCGCTGGAAGCCTCGGACCTGCCCCTGGTGACGGGGACGCGGCCGGGTGACGCCTCCTGGCCGGCGGCCGCCCGCGTGGCCCGGTCCCTCAACTCCCTATCCGGAGTGCGGTTCGCCGAAATTCACAGCACGCCCGACGCCAGAATTACGGCTTATACCACGGACGGGATCGAAGTTCGCCTGGGCACGGCTGCGGAGCGGGATCTTCGCGAGCAGGTCGCCATCCTCGGCGAGGTTCTGAAAACGGCACGGGAGCGGGGTGGCAGGATCGTTTATATCGACCTGTCGGAACCCGGCCGCCCGGTGGTTAAATACGGAGAGGGGTAGGAGTTGTGCGGGCGTTGTGGCAAAGGCTCAAAAGCCGCAGGTTTTACTGGGGCTTTATCGCCATCGGTCTGGTTCTCGGCCTGATGGTGGCCACCCAGTTTCGCGTGGCGCGCCAGCAGGCGCAGGCGGTTCCCATCCAGCGTTTCAACGAGTTGATGACCGATGTCCAGCGGGCGCGCCAGGAGCAGGAAAGCCTGCAGGCGCGGGTGGACAGGCTGCGCGGGGAATTAAACAGGCTTACGGAGAGCCCCGACCTGGCCGCGCTGCGCTCCGAACTCGATGCCGTGCGCACCCAGGTCGGGGTTGCGGACGTGGCCGGGCCGGGCATCGAGGTCGTGCTCAACGACAGCAGCGCCACGCTACAACCCGGGCAAAACCCAAACTTTTACGTTCTCCACGACGAAGACATCTTAAAGGTGCTTAACGAACTGCGTGCCGCGGGGGCGGAGGCGCTGGCCATTAACGGGGAGAGGATCACCGCCGGAACCGAGATCCGGTGCATCGGCCCCGCCGTGCTTGTCAACAAAACCCAGAGACTGACTCCCCCTTATGTTATCACGGCCATCGGCAACCCGGAGACCATGGAGGCCTCCCTCAAAATGAGGGGCGGCGTTGTGGATACCCTCCGGTACTGGGGTATCGAAGTGGGAATCAAGCGGCACCCCCTCGTAGTTATCAAGGCTTACAAGGGAGCGACCGGCTTCAAGTACGCGCGGCCGGCGCCGGCGGAAGGGGGGGAGTAGGGTTGCCGACGAGGCTTTACGCCGTTGCCCTGGTGGCTTTTGTCCTGGGGCTGCTTATCACCGTTCAGGCCCGGGTGGCGGGACAGCCGCCGGGCGAGATCCTGCCGGCGGCCCGCGTGCAGGAGCTGACGGCCGAACTGAGGCGCCTGGAGGAAGCGTCGGCGGGTCTGCGCCGGGAGGCCGGTGAGCTCGAGCAAAAGATCGCCGCCGCGAAGCAGGGTCAAACCCAGGCCAGGGCGGCGCTGCAAACGGAAATCGAAAAGTACAGGATTCAGGCCGGCCTGGTGCCTGTGGTAGGACCCGGTGTCGAGGTAATGATTCACAACATGCCGGCCGGCAGCCTTCCCGGTACGGAGCAGTACGTCTTTGCCGTGCGCGACGAGGACCTCCTGCGCGTGGTAAACGAGCTGTGGGGGGCGGGGGCCGAAGCCATTGCCGTAAACGGGCAGCGGCTGGTGAGTACCAGCGAGATACGCCTGGCCGGCACCTTCATCGACGTCAACCTGCAGCGGATTACCCCGCCCTACACAATCGTGGCCATCGGCGACCCTGACGTTCTGGCGAGCGCCCTCGAGATAGAGGGCGGGGTGGCCGAGATGCTGCGTGCCTTCGGCGCCAGTTGCCTGATCAAGAAGAAGGATACCGTCAGGATTCCGGCTTACGAAGGGACAATGGCCTTTCAGTACGCCAGACCCATCAAAGAGGAGGTCCGTGGTTAATGTGGCTCGGTATTTCGCTTACCGCTGTGGCCTTAATTGCCGGTGTCATCATCGGCTTGAACGTGCCGCTGTTTATTCCCCAGATTTACGGCAAGTATCTGGGTATTGCCATCCTGGCGGCCATCGACTCCGTGTTCGGGGGCGTCCGGGCCGGTATGGAAGAGCGTTTTGACAACGCCATCTTCGTCTCCGGCTTCGTGTCTAATACGCTCCTGGCCGCGGGGCTCGTATTTATCGGCGACCGCCTGGGAGTAGAGCTGTACACGGCGGCGGTGGTGGCCTTCGGAGTGCGTCTCTTTCAGAATCTGGCGGCCATCAGACGAAAACTCATCAAGAAATAAAATTGGCCGCCGATTAAAAAGGGAAAGGATGGCGGGTGTTGAATTTTACTAGAGCCACTATGTCCTGGCAGGGAAACTGGCGCGAAAGGGGGGAGGACGGTGATCGATCTGGAACTTGAGCCTGTAAATGTCGCCGTTATCAAGGTGGTTGGTGTCGGCGGTGCCGGCAATAACGCCGTGAACAGGATGATCAGCACCGGCCTGAAAGGCGTGGAGTTCGTCGCCATCAATACCGATGCCCAGGCACTGGCCGTTTCCCTGTCGGCAAACCGCATTCAGATCGGGGCGAAGCTCACCAAGGGCCTTGGTGCCGGAGGAAACCCCGAAATCGGGCAGAAGGCGGCGGAAGAAAGCCGCGAGGAAATCGTCGAAAGCCTTAAAGGGGCGGACATGGTTTTCGTTACCGCCGGCATGGGGGGCGGTACCGGTACCGGCGCGGCCCCCATCGTTGCCGAGATAGCCAAGGAACTGGGGGCGCTTACGGTGGGGGTAGTTACCAAGCCTTTCACCTTTGAGGGCCGCCGCCGCGCCCAGCAGGCGGAGGCAGGTATTGAAAACCTGCGTGCCAAGGTGGACACCCTGATCACCATCCCCAACGATAAGCTCCTGCAGGTTGTGGACAGGAACACGACCATCGTGGAGGCCTTCCGTGTGGCCGACGATGTTCTGCGGCAGGGCGTGCAGGGAATTTCCGACCTTATTGCCGTCCCGGGACTCATCAACCTGGATTTTGCCGACGTGAAGACGATCATGAAGGATACGGGATCGGCCTTGATGGGCATCGGCACGGCAAGCGGGGAGAACCGGGCCACGGAAGCCTCCCGCCTTGCTATTTCCAGCCCCTTACTGGAAACCTCCATCGAGGGCGCGCGGGGCGTACTGCTCAACATTACCGGCGGCGCGACCCTCGGTTTATTTGAGGTTAACGAAGCGGCGGATATCATTGCGCAGGCGGTTGATCCGGAGGCGAACATCATCTTCGGGGCGGTTATTGACGAGACCCTCAACGACGAAATCCGGGTTACGGTCATTGCCACCGGTTTTGACCAGCAACCGGTGCGCCGGCGGAACGATTTGGAGATCAGGCCGTTTACCAACCACGAGGATCTTGACATTCCGGCCTTCCTCCGCAGGCGTTAAAGGGATAAAAACTTAACGTACAAAATTTTACATATTTTACCAGCCCTGGCCTGTATAATAAGGACCAGGGCTTTTTCTTTCTGTCATAGGGATCCCAGGCAGGCCATATATTGGATTTGGGACCTGGATTTTGCCTGCCGACCGGGTGAGGCGGTAGCATGGGTTACACGGTCTACGTCGACGAAATGTTCTTTGGCAATCTGGTTATGAACTACGCTATTCTTTGGCTCACGGCCTGCATCGGCCAGCGCTACGCCCGCTGGTGGCGCCTTCTCCCGGCGGCCGGCATCGGCGCCCTTTACGCCTTTAGCATCGTTCTCCCGGTACCGGCGATGGTGCAGTGGTTTCCGGCCAAGGTAACCGTATCCATGCTTATACTCTGGGTTGCCTTCGGCCCGCTTCCCCTTACCCAGCTTCTGCTACTTGCCGGGCTGTTTTATCTTGCTTCCTTTGGGCTGGGCGGCCTGGTCCTGGGCTTCAGTTTTCTGCTGGGTGGAGGGGGCGGCGAAGGGGTGGCCGGGCTGACGGAATTGCCGCGGGAACACTTCTGGCCCGCCGTGGCCCTGTCACTGGTGGCTGTGTGGCTGGTTGGGAAGAAGGCGACGCCGCGGCTGCGCCAGCGGTTCTTGAAGGGGCTTCTCCACGTACCACTGACCATCACCCTTTTCGGGCGGCAGAAAGCGGTGAACGCCCTGCTGGACACGGGAAACGAACTGGTCGATCCCCTCACCAGGCACCCGGTGATCGTCGCAGAATACGCAGCCATCAACGAACTTCTACCTCGCCTGCTGCGGGAGTTGTACGAAAAAGAGACGGAGACCGACTTTGCGGCGTTGCTGGAAACCCTCCGGGAACACAGGTGGGCAACGCGCTTTCGCCTGGTACCCTACCGTTCCTTAGGGCAGAGCGGCGGTCTCCTGCTGGGTTTTCGTCCCGATCGGGTGGATATCGTGTACGGTTCGAGAACGGTGCAGGTCCGCGACGTGGTCGTAGCCATTTACAGCCGCCAGCTCAGCCCGGAGGCAACATACAAGGCCCTGGTGAACCCGCGTCTCCTGGCTTGTGCCGCCTACGCCTAGGGGATCTCTGGCGGAGAGGAGGGTAAGCATGCTCAAAAGATTACCCTGGCCTTATCGATTGTGGGCGCGCCTCGTAGTTATCCGCTGCCTACAGTACCTCGGCTGGCAACCGGAGGTCTACTACATCGGGTCGAGCGAAACGCTCCCGCCGCCGCTCACAGCCGACGAAGAGACAGGTCTCATTGACCGGCTCGAGGCGGGGGACTACGCAGTGCGCTCCATCCTGATCGAGCGCAACCTGCGCCTGGTCGTCTACATCGCACGCAAATTCGAAAACAGCGGGGTTGGTGTCGAAGATCTGGTTTCCATCGGCACCATCGGCCTCATTAAAGCGGTCAATACCTTTGACCCGGGGAAGCGTATCAAGCTGGCCACCTATGCCTCCCGCTGTATCGAAAACGAAATTCTCATGTACCTGCGCCGCAACCAGAAGACGAGGAGCGAGGTCTCCTTTGAAGAGCCGCTCAACGTGGACTGGGACGGCAACGAGTTGCTCCTGTGCGACGTTCTCGGGACGGATAACGATATAATTTATAAGAACCTGGAAGAGGAGGTCGACCGGAAACTACTGCACCTGGCCATGCAGAAGCTTTCAAGGCGAGAGCGGAAAATTGTAGAACTGAGGTTTGGTCTCAATAATGGTGCGGAAAAAACACAAAAGGAAGTGGCAGATCTTCTCGGTATTTCCCAATCCTACATTTCGCGGCTTGAAAAGAGGATTATCAAGCGCCTGAAAAGGGAAATGTACCGGCTCGGCTGACCCGGCTCGTTGCGGCAAAACCTGTTTTTACCAGAACACTCTCGTAAGGGAGTGTTTTATTTTTGCGGCGCATAAAGTAAATGGCCCGCGGCAATAATGACATAAAACGAGAAATTATCGAGGAGGCCGCGCGTTAGTGGTGAACAAGGTAGAGATCTGCGGCGTAAATACGTCAAAGTTGCCGGTCCTGTCCGCCAGCGAAATGCGCGAACTCTTCGAAGCTATGCACCGGGGCGACCCGTCGGCCCGCAGCAAGCTGGTCCACGGCAACCTCCGGCTCGTATTAAGTGTGATTCAAAGGTTTACTAACAGGGGGGAATACGTCGACGATCTGTTCCAGGTAGGTTGTATCGGGTTGATGAAAGCCATTGACAATTTCGATCTCAAGCAGAACGTTAAGTTTTCCACCTACGCAGTGCCGATGATTATCGGCGAGATCAGGAGGTACCTACGGGATAACAATCCTATCCGGGTTTCCCGTTCCTTGCGGGATGTGGCCTACAAGGCCCTGCAGGCGCGGGATGCGCTGGCCAACAGATACGCGCGCGAACCGTCGGTGAACGAGATCGCCGAGGAATTGAACATACCGCGGGAGGAGATCGTCTTCGCCCTGGATGCCATCCAGGAACCGGTATCGCTGTTCGAACCGATTTACCACGATGGAGGCGACCCGATCTTCGTAATGGACCAGGTCGCCGACGAAAAGAACCAGGATACCAACTGGTTGGAAGGCATCACCATTAAGGATGCCCTCCAGAAATTGAACGACCGCGAGAGGTTGATTCTGAAATTGAGGTTCTTTGAAGGAAAAACGCAGATGGAGGTCGCCGAGGAAATCGGTATTTCTCAGGCTCAGGTTTCACGCCTGGAAAAGGCGGCCTTGCAACACATGCGCAAGTATATATGAGAGAAGGGATGGTGTATGCCAAAACGGGTACTTTTTGCCCTGACCGCCGGGCTCATCATTGCCGGCATCGTTCTGGGGCTGGTTGTAAGGGGGCCGTCGGTACAGGCTTATAACCCGCATAACCTGATAAGGTTCCATATCATTCCGAACAGTAACGCCGAGGCGGACCAGGTTTTGAAGCTGCGCGTCCGCGATGCGGTGGTACGCTACCTGACTCCGGAGGTGCAGGATATCCAGGACGCTCGTGAGGCCCGCCGTATAGTTCTCCGGGAGCTTGACGCCATCCGGACCGTGGCCGAGGGTGAAGTGCGGGCCGCCGGGAAAGATTACCCGGTGCAGGTATGTTTCGGCACTTACCATTTCCCTGCGCGGACCTACGGCGCGCTCCATGTGCCGGAGGGAGAGTACCAGGCGGTGCGTGTGGTTATCGGCGCTGGCGAGGGGCGAAACTGGTGGTGCGTGCTCTTTCCGCCACTCTGCTTTATGACGGTGGAGGAGAACCGCACGGCGACGCTGGCGGCCAATGGTGAGGCGGTGCCCGTATGGTCCGAAAGCGAAGTGCAATTCCGGTGGCGCCTCCAGGAGTGGTGGGAAAAATCCACCCGTTTTGCCGGCATAATCGCCGAACTGCTGGGCGACAGGGAAAAGCGGTCCTGAGGGCCGCTTTTTTATTCCTGTCAAGCTACCCCACCGCATAAACATATGGTGGGGTGGTTCCTGATGCTGAAGATCTCGGACCTCCGCATGCGGGAGATTGTAAATATCGTGGACGGGCGCAGGATGGGGCTTATTAAGGATATAGATATCGACCTTGAAAACGGTCGTATCGCCGCGCTCATTTTGCCCGGTCCCTCGCGCCTTCTTGGCCTCCTGGGCAAAGATGAGGAAGTGGTCATTCCGTGGGAGAAAATCGTGAAAATTGGCGTTGATGTTATCCTGGTTGAAGTCCCGGGGTACGGGGACGCCCGGTACTTCTCGCGACGCTGAGCCCAGAGGGGCATTGCTTTTCCCGCCATAACCGCGCTTTCTTTCCCCCCTTTCTTTCTTGACAGCGTTTCCATGGCGCCTTATAATTTAACATAAAATTTTGGTTTTTTGGGTTAGAGGCAGGTGGTCTTTTGGTTCTCACCGTGAGGCGGCGCCAGTTCCTGGCTGCCGTGATAGAGTTATATCAGGAAACCGGGTTACCCGTGCACTACGCCACGGTCGGGGAGAAGCTGCTGGTCAGCAAATGGACGGCCTACGATATGTTGCGTGCCCTTGAAAAAGCCGGCTATCTTGAGGCAGAGTACGCCGTGGCACGGGACCGGGCGCCGGGCAGGGCTCTGGTATATTTCAAGCCCACACCCAGGGCTTGCGAGCTCCTACGGGAGGAGCAACCGCCGCGGCTCGAATCCTGGGCGGCACTCAAAAACCGGGTGCGCGAGGTTTTTGAGCGTATAAAGTCGCACAACCAGGATCAGGCTATTCAGCAGTTGCTGGTTGAATTACCTTCTATTAAAACATCGGTGCTGTCGGGGGCGTACACCCTGGCGCTGCTGGCGGCGCACGTCCACGAACCCGGCGGACCGGAAAACAAAGTGGTACGTGACTGTCTTGGTCTGGCCGCGCGCCCCGAGCAGGCCCTTTCCCTTTTTGCCGGGGCGGTGCTGAGTAGCATGGCGCGAATCAGGGGTACCATTTACGAGCAGATGGCAGCCTGTGTGGAACGGTTTCACCAGGACATCTTGAAGCTCACGGCGCAAGAGAAGTTGTTACTTGTGAGTTTTCTCAGGCACGCGCTGGAGAAAAAGGCGCCGGAGGGAGGGATCGGCAGGTAGGCACCGGTATCAAGACTTCAACCTTTAAAAAGGGGGGGTTCGATGGGCTTTTCGGTCAACCTTGAGTTTGCGAAGCGTTATGTAGAGGAGCAGGTGCTGCGACAGATCCTGGCATACGCCGACAGGGATCCCGAAAGGAATCTCGGCAAGTTACTTGCGCTGGCGCGCACGCTGGCCAGACAAAAACACCACCAGAGCCACGCCGTAAAAATCGCCGAGGCCTACCAGACCAACCCGGCTGTTCGTCATTACATAAATAAGCTCTTTAAGAACACGCACCCGAATGTTAAGCGGCGCCTGGCGTTCAACTGGTTTGTCAACGCCATGCTTCTGGGCATCCCGCGCCAACAGCAGCTGGCGCGGGAACTGGGCGTCCACATCCCAAACTTCTTTCTGATCGATCCCACCAGCGCCTGCAACCTCATGTGCAAGGGGTGCTGGGCTGGGAAGTATTCCCAGCGACACAGCCTGGATTTTGCCACCCTGGACAGGATCCTCACCGAAGCCAAGCAGCTTGGCATCTACTGGGTGGTAATGTCCGGCGGGGAGCCGTTTATGTACCCCCGCTTGCTGGAACTTTGCGCGAAGCATAACGATATGGCCTTCATGATGTATACCAACGGGACGCTGATCGACGAGCGGGTCGCCGACAGGATCGTAGAGGTGGGCAACGTATCGCCGGCCATCAGCATCGAGGGATGGCGCGAGGCGACCGACGCACGCCGCGGGGATGGTGTTTTCGACCGGGTGATGCGCACCATGGACCTCCTGCGTGAACGCGGTGCCATTTTCGGAGTTTCCGTCACCATTACCCGGCACAACGTGTATGAAATCACCAGCGACGAGTTCATCGATTTCCTGATAGACAAGGGCGTGACCTACGGCTGGACGTTTCACTACATACCCATCGGGCGCAACCCCGACCCCGAGCTAATGGTTCTGCCGGAGCAGCGCGCCTACCTGGCGGAACGTATCCCATACATCCGTACCCACAAGCCGATACAGATCGCCGATTTCTGGAACGATGGCGAATTAACGTGCGGTTGCATTGCCGGAGGGCGCATGTACTTTCATATCACCGCCTCCGGGGATGTGGAGCCCTGTGCCTTTGTCCATTTCGCCGTGGATAACATTAAGGAGAAGACGCTCCTCGAGGTACTCAGGTCGCCGCTGTTCGCCGCTTACCAGAAGCGGCAGCCGTTCGCCGATAATTACCTGCGCCCGTGCCCGATCATCGACGTACCCCAGGCTCTACGCGATATCGTCGCCGAGTCGGGTGCACGGCCGACGCACGAAGGTGCCGAGACGGTGCTGGGTGGAGAAATCGGGCAATTCCTTGACCAGCGGGCTGTTGCGTGGCAAACCGTGGCCGACCGGCTATGGCAGGAAAAGCACCAGGCCAGAGCATCGGCAGGCACACGCTGAAAAAACCGGGAACAATGGAAACGCCCGCAGACGCGGGCGTTTTTTAATGGCACGATGAGCAGCTGGAGGCTTTGCAGCCGGTGCACCCCTTGTTGCCGCCCTCGGTTCCGGGCGAACTGAAAGCGGACATTATACGGCCGACATCGTTTCCGGTGCAACGTGGGCAACGCAGGTTTGCTCCCGTCTCACCCACCGGGCAGAGTTGTTCGAACTTTTCCCCGCAACGGCGACAGCGAAATTCGTAAATCGGCACTCTTCTTACCCCTTTCTCCGAAACGCTCACCTAAAGCTTACCCCCTCCCGTCCGGCCCGTCAAGGGGCCGACGGGCGAGGGAGTTGCAACTCCGGTACTCTACAGTTATACTTTAGTTGACAAGGGGGGCGAAGCGCCGTAAGTCCGGTTTCGATATCCTGGCAGGTAGTTAAAGCCGCCGGCCTGGTATATTTTAATATTAATTTTCCGGTCGGGCGCATTCTGGCCGCCTTCAGTACCCGCCAGGGCGGCTTCAGCAGGGGAGTGTACCGGGCGCTGAACCTCGCCTTCCACGTGGGCGACGATCCGTCGGCGGTACGGCGCAACCGGGAAGCCATCCTTGGGGCGCTGGGGTTCGGCCTCGACGACCTGGTATGTGGGGAACAGGTGCACGGAAACCTGGTCCGGGTCGTGGACGGCGCCGCTCGCGGATGTGGTGCGCGCACGCCCGCAACTGCTCTGCCGGGCACCGACGGGCTGGTAACGGGTAGCCCGGGGGTAGTTCTGGGCGCCTTTTTCGCGGATTGCGTACCGGTTTTCCTGGCGGATATCGCCGGCCGGTGCGTCGGCCTGGTGCACGCCGGCTGGCGCGGCACGGCGGCCGGAATTGTACGGGCGGGGGTAAAGGTTATGGAGGAGGTTTTCGGGGTTGCTCCCGCTTCCCTGGCGGCGGTTATCGGCCCCGCCATCGGGGCTTGCTGCTACGAGGTCGGAGAGGATGTCGTGGCGCAAATCGAAGCGGCAGGCGTGGCAGGCGTGGCGTGGCGCACGGCGCAGGGGAGGTGGCGCCTCGATCTGGCGCAGGCCAACCGGGCGCAACTGGTAGGCGCCGGCGTGGATCCGGGGTTGATCCGGATAATGCCTTACTGCACGTTCTGCTCCCGGGATCTTTTCTATTCCCACCGCGGTTCCGGTGGCCTGACAGGGCGGATGGGTGGGTTCATCGCTTTAAAGCGGGTTGGTGAAGATGGCCAGGATTCTCGTGGTTGACGACGACGAGCATATTCTCGATTTGCTCTCCTATGCTTTGAAGCGCGAGAATCACACAGTTTTCACCGCGCACCACGGAGACGAGGTGCTGGCCCAGGCCCTTGCCCATCGACCGGACCTGATCATCCTGGACATTATGCTGCCCGGCGAAGATGGCTATGCCGTTTGCCGGGCGTTGCGCTCCAACGAAAGGACGCGCCACATCCCCGTGATCATGTTGAGCGCCCGGGGAGAGGAACTGGACCGCGTGCTTGGCCTGGAACTGGGGGCGGACGATTATGTTACCAAGCCCTTCAGCGTGCGGGAACTGGTGGCGCGGGTGAGGGCCCACCTGCGGCGGAGGGATCTGGTGCCCGAAGGGCGCGCCCAGATTACGGTGGGCTCGCTGACCATCGACGGCGAAAGATTGACGGTGGGCGTGGGGGGTACGCGGCAGGAACTGACACCCAGGGAATTCGAGCTATTGTGGTACCTGGCAAGGCATCCGGGCAAGGTTTTCTCGCGGGAATACCTTCTCGAGCGTATCTGGGGCTACGACTTTACCGGGGATTCCCGGACGGTTGACGTGCACATCAGACACATCCGGCGCAAAATCGAGCAGTTGCCCGGTGCACCGAAATGCATCGAGACGGTCAGGGGTGTGGGGTACCGCTTTAAGGAGTTGGAAGCGTGACCGTAAAGCTTAACATGCGCATTTTTCTCGCCTTTGTCGCCGCGGCTGTTATTTTTTTGTGCCTTTCGCTGCTGGCCGACGCCGGCATCATTTCCTCGGTGGTGGCCATAGGCCTGGGGGTGCTCGGGGCCGTCGGTCTTGGCCTTTTGCTTTCCTGGTCCGTTACCCGTACACTGGACGAAGTGGTACGTACCGCCCGGGATCTTGCCGAGGGCATCCTGGACCGCAAGGCGGGGATTCTCGGCGGCGACCAGGTGGGCCGTTTGGCCGAGAGCCTCAACCTGATGGCCGAACGCCTCCGCCGGACCCTCGACGAGGTTACGGCCGAAAAGAACCGCATGCAGGTGATCCTTGACAGCATGGCTGACGGCGTTATCGCCACCGACCGGTCCGGCGCCGTCATTCTCCTCAACCCTGTGGTCGCGGAAATATTCGGCGTGCAGGAAGAATCGGCCCGGGGCAAGAGTGTACTGGAGGTGGCGCGGGATTACGAACTCGACCGGCTCTTTCGCGAGGCGCTGGCCTCCGGCGAGCCCGTCAGGCAGGAACTGCGCATCCTTACTCCGGAACCGAGGATTTTCCGCGTACATTTTACGCCTCTGAAAAGTCCGGAGGGGGGCGTGGTCGCCCTCCTGCGCGATATTACCGAAAGGCGGCGCCTGGAGCAGATGCGCACCGAATTCGTGGCCAACGCTTCCCACGAACTCCGCACGCCCCTGACCTCCATCCGCGGTTTCGTCGAAACCCTGCTCGACGGCGCCATCGACGATCCCCAGCTCGCCCGGCGCTTCCTGGGCATCATTGACGATGAGACGCGGCGCCTGAGCAACCTTGTGGACGGTCTCCTGGACCTGGCGCGCGTTGAGGAAAAGCGTGCGGCGTTCCGGCGCCAGCCGGTTAACCTGCGCGATCTTGTCGAACGGGCGGTTGGAATGTTCGAGCGCCAGACACGGGAGAAGGGTCTGGAACTGACCGTGGAAATCCCGCCGGACTTACCGGCCATCGAAGGTGAGCCCGACCTGCTCGCCCGGGTGGTGATTAACCTCATCGATAACGCGGTTAAATTCACGCCCCGGGGTGCGATCCGCATCCGGGGGCGGGCCGTTGAAAACGGCGTGGAACTGGAGGTCGAGGATACGGGTACCGGCATCCCCGCGGAAAGCCTCCCGCGGGTTTTCGAAAGGTTTTACCGGGTGGACAAGGCACGGGGCCGCGAAACCGGCGGCACCGGCATTGGGCTCTCCATCGTAAAGCACATTGTCGAACGGCACGGCGGTACCGTCGGCGTGGAAAGCACGCTGGGCAAGGGTAGCAAGTTTACGGTGTTTCTTCCTTATAAATCGCCGGCTTAATATTATCTTAACATTTCCTTAACAAAAGGATAACACCGGCGTGTTAAATTGAAGGCAAAAAGGGAGGCGGGGGAATTGCGTCGCTTTCTGGCAGTTCTGGTTTTGCTTGTACTGGCGGCAGCCGGTTGCGGTGGTCGTGGGGAAAAGGATAGCATAAGCGGCAAAGTCCTGGTGGCGGGGTCTACCGCCCTTCTGCCCCTGGCGAAGCAGGCGGCCCAGCTTTTTATGCAGGAGCACCCCCGGGTAACCATTAACGTCAGCGGCGGCGGCTCCTTCACCGGCTTGCAGCAGGTAGCGGCCGGGGCCGTGGATATCGGCACCTCCGACGTGCCCGCCCCCGCCGACGACCCGCACTATAAGGGGCTTGTGGAGCACGTTGTGGCGGTGGCGCCCTTCGTGATTGTCACCCACCCTGATGTGGGAGTCGCTTCTCTGACCCAGCGGCAGCTTGTTGATATCTTCACCGGCCGGATTACCAACTGGAAACAGGTAGGCGGGGCGGACCGGAAAATAACCGTTATCCACCGGCCGCCTTCTTCCGGTTCCCGGATGGTCATTAAATCTATCGTGCTGCAGGGCCGGGAATTTACGGCCAATGCCGTGGTTATGAACTCCAACGGAGAAGTCTTTAACGGCGTGGCCTCTACGCCCGGCGCCATCGGTTATATCGACGCCGCCTACTTGAAAGAAGGAGTACGTGCCATCAAGTACAACGGCGTACCGTACACAAAGGAGAACGTGGCGAACGGCACCTACCCGATCTACGCCTTCGAGCGGATGTATACCAGGGGTGAACCGGCGGGCGCCACGAAGGCCTTTATCGATTTTGTTAAAGGGGACGAGTTCCAGCAGGGATACGTCGAGAAAATGGGGTTCTTGCCGACTAACCTGGTCAGGAAATAGGTGACACGGGTGTCCAAACGTGACGGTTACGCAAAGCGCCAGTGGTTTTATGACCGTTTCTTCCGCTCCCTGTTTGTTTTATCCGCCGCTTTTGTTACGCTGGTCGTCGTGGCGATTATCATCTTTCTCGCCAGGCAGGGTCTATCAACGTTTCGCGAGGTCAGCCCGCTTGTATTCCATTTCAGCACCCGCTGGGCCCCACCGGAGCACTTCGGTGCTCTTACCTTCATCTTCGGGTCGGTAGCGGTGACCGGCCTGGCCGTGCTTATCGGCGGTCCGCTGGGGCTGGCGGGCGCCGTCTTTATGGCCAAGCTTGCGCCTGCCTGGGCGCGAAGTATTATGCGCCCGGCAACCGATCTGTTTGTCGGCATACCGTCGGTCGTTTACGGCTGGATTGGCCTCTCCGTGTTTCGGCCGGTGATCCAGGAGTACGCGGGCGGCGCTGGTTTCGGTTTGTTTCTGGCCGGAATCATCCTGGCCATTATGATCCTCCCTACGGTGATCAGCGTTTCCGAAGACGCGCTGCGTGCTCTACCGCTGCGCTTTGAAATGGCTTCCTATGCCCTGGGTGCCACCCGCTGGCAGACCATCTGGCGGGTCTTGTTGCCGGCGGCGCTGCCCGGCCTGGTGACGGCCATCATTCTGGCCATGGCCCGGGCCATCGGCGAGACGATGGCCGTGTCCATGTTGATCGGCAACTCGCCCTTGTTTCCGCGGTCGCTGTTTGTACCCACGGCCACCCTCACCACGGAAATCGTCCTGGAGATGGGCAATACGCCTTTCGGTTCCACCTGG
The DNA here is from genome assembly GCA_040751815.1 of Bacillota bacterium. Lineage (GTDB taxonomy): Bacteria > Bacillota > Desulfotomaculia > Desulfotomaculales > UBA12532 > UBA12532. The sequence goes on from JBFMHQ010000001.1 coordinate 89,656, forward strand.
AATAACGCGCTCTTCTACATGGCCTTCATCCTGCTCGTCATTTCGCTGGCGCTGATCGGGATCATCCGCTTTGTCATTCAGAGGAGAGCGGTTTATGGGCAGGATATGTGACCGCGCGGCGACGGCCCTCCTGTGGTTGGCCGGGGCCTTTATTGTGGCCCTGCTCGTGTACTTCCTGGGATATATATTTATCCGGGGTTTACCCGTCCTTGACCTCGGGTTTATATTCGGCCTCCCGCGGGAGCTTGGAACGGGCGGCGGGGTTGGCCCGCAGCTTTTTAACAGCTTTTATATCCTCGCCCTGTCTTTGCTCTTTTCCCTGCCGGTGGGCGTGGGAGCGGGCATTTACCTGGCGGAATATGCCCGGCCCAGCCGGCTGACCCGGGCCATCCGGCTCAGCACCGAGTGCCTGGCCACGGTGCCCTCCATTGTTCTGGGCCTCTTCGGCATGATTGTCTTTGTAAACTTGTTCGGCTGGGGGCTCTGCATCCTGGCCGGCGCGGCGACCCTGGCCCTGCTCAACCTGCCGGTACTGGTACGCGTCACCGAAGAGGCGTTGCGTGCCGTGCCCCGCTCTTACCGGGAGGGGAGCCTGGCCCTGGGCGCCACGCGGTGGCAAACCGTACGGCGGGTGGTGATACCGGCGGCCGCCGTGGGTATTGTAACGGGGGTGACCCTCGTTGCGGGCCGGGCCCTGGGGGAGGCGGCGGTGCTGATTTTCACCGCCGGGATGAGCGTTTCCCGGTTTTTCCCCGACCCGAACCCCTTTGCCGCCGGGGAGACCCTTGCCGTACACCTGTGGTACGTCAATGCCGAGGCCCTGGTACCCGACGCGGCGCGGATCGCCGCGGGCAGCGCCGCGCTTCTTGTACTGGTGGTTCTGTGCTTCAACCTGCTGGTAGGACTGCCGGGGCGCCTTGTACAGAGGCGGCTGACGGGAAAATGAAGCGTGGGAGGATATTCTTTTGGAAGGCAAGATCCTCGTAGAGGGGCTCAACCTGCATTACCGCGATTTTCATGCCTTAAAGGACGTCAACATCGTCGTGCCGCCCCAGAAAATAACCGCCCTCATCGGCCCGTCGGGTTGCGGCAAAACGACCTTCCTGCGCGTCCTTAACAGGTTGAATGACCTTATCGAAGGCGTGCGTATCGAGGGCAAGGTGCTCCTGGACGGCCAGGATATCTACAGTCAGGATTGCGACGTCGTCACCCTGCGCAAGCGGGTGGGCATGGTCTTTCAGCGGCCGAACCCCTTTCCCATGTCCGTTTACGACAACGTAGCCTACGGTCCCCGGATCCACGGTGTACGCAGCAAGCGCAAGCTCGACGAGATCGTCGAAGCGAGCTTGCGGGGGGCGGCCCTCTGGGAGGAGGTGCGCGACCGCCTGTTTCGTTCCGCCCTGGGACTGTCGGGGGGGCAGCAGCAGCGCCTCTGCATCGCCAGGCTCCTGGCCGTTGAACCCGAGGTGGTGCTTATGGACGAGCCCACCTCGGCCCTGGATCCCATCTCGACGCTGAAGATCGAAGAGTTGCTCCGCGACCTCAAGCAGAAATACACCATCATCATCGTGACCCACAACATGCAGCAGGCGGCCCGCGTCTCCGACGTCACGGCCTTCTTCCTCAACGGCGAACTCGTGGAATACGGCGCGACAGACGCCATCTTTACCAAGCCGCGTGACAAGCGTACGGAGGATTACATCACCGGCCGGTTCGGCTAAGTATAATCTTTCCTCTTGCCTTAAACTAGAAGGCGTGGTAGACTCTCAACCAACACGCGTTTTCGTGCGGCAAGGGGTGATATCTTGTCCACCAGGCTTGCTTTCGACCGTGAACTGCACATTCTGCAGCAGGATATCCTGAGAATGGGGAGTCTTGTCGAACAGGCGGTCTATAAAGCCGTGGAATCCCTGCTAAAACGGGATCCTGTGCTCGCCAAGGAGGTCATGACCGGGGACGACGCCATCGATGCCCTGCGCTGGGAAATCGAAAACCGGTGCGTCCGCCTGATCGCTACGCAGCAGCCAATCGCCCGCGACCTCCGCACCATTGTTACCGGCCTGAAGATCATCCTTAACCTGGAGCGCATGGGCGACCACGCCGTGGATATAGCCCGGGCGGCCATGTGCGTTTGCCGCCACCTCCCTCCCGAACCTATGGAGACCATTCCCCGCATGGCGCGCCTGGCGCAGCAGATGCTTAAAGACGGGCTGGACGCTTACGTCTACGACGACGTCAACAAGGCCCGTGCCATGTGCCTCACCGACGACGAGGTTGACGAACTGTTTAACAAGACCTTTTCCGCCCTTATAGAATATATGGAAAAGCATCCGGATACCATCGGCTGCGTGGTCTACCTGGTGTTGATCGCCCGCTACCTGGAGCGCATCGCCGACCGGGCCACCAACGTGGGGGAGGATATAATCTACCTGGTAACCGGCGAATGGCAGGAGTTGAATTAGGGGCAGGATTTGGTAACCCGGCGGCGAATAAAGAGGGGCAGGTTCTCTGCCCTTATATTTTTCCTTCCCGGTTCGATAATAAGATGACAGAAGTGGATATTTGCGGTAACATAAAAAGGGTCCGGCAGCTTATAGCCGCCGCCGCGCGCAAGGTGGGTCGTGACCCGGCGACAATCCTCCTGGTGGCCGTAACCAAGGGGGTGGAAGTCCCGGCGCTGCGCCAGGCGCTGGCGGCGGGGGTGAAGGATTTCGGGGAAAACCGCGCCCAGGAGTTGCTTCGGAAGCAGCGGGCTTTTATGCCCGGGGAGGGAATCGTCTGGCATTTCATCGGGCATCTGCAGCGCAACAAGGTACGGTCGATCCTTGACAAGGTATTCCTGATCCACAGCCTCGACCGCTGGTCGCTGGCCGTGGAACTTGACAGGGAGGCCGGCCGGCACGACACGACCGCGCGGGTACTTGTCCAGGTAAACGTTGCCGGGGAGGCGACAAAGTTCGGGTTGCACCCCGAAGAAGTTTACGACTTTGTGACCGAGGTGGTCAAGCTGCGCGGTTTGAGGGTAGAGGGCCTTATGACCATCGCGCCGCAGGTGCGCGACCCCGAGGAGGTGCGCCCGGTTTTTCGCCGGTTGCGGGAGATATCCCGGCGGCTTGCTCACATTCCCGGGGCCAGCATGCGCTATCTTTCCATGGGTATGAGCCAGGATTACGTGGTGGCGATTGAAGAAGGAGCGAACCTGCTGCGCGTTGGCACGGCAATCTTTGGTCGACGAAAAGGAGGATGGGCATGAACAAGAAGTTTGTGGACCGGATGCTCAGTTTCATCGGCTTTGACGAGGAGGCAGATCCGGAACCGGAGCGGGAAGCGGAACCGGTGGAAACGGTGGCGGAGAATTCGTGGTTAAAGAAAAAGAGTAACGTGGTCAGCCTGCACACCCAGCGCCAGGTTAAGGTTGTCGTGGCCGAACCGCGGACCTTTGAGGAGGTCCAGGAAATCGCGGACAACCTGAAAAACCGCCGGCCGGTCATCGTCAACCTGGAGCACGTCGACGGCGATCTTGCCCGGCGCATCGTCGACTTTGTCAGCGGGGCCACGTACGGTGTGAACGGGAGTATGCAAAAGGTGGGTGGCGGCATCTTCCTGTTCGTGCCTTCGAATGTGGATATCGCCGGGGATGCACAGGACGTCGAGCGCGGCCTCTTCTCCTGGATCAGGTCCTGAAGCCGGGGGGCTGCCGCCGGGAGGGTGGAAGCCGGTGTCTACAGCTGAAGGTATCGGTATCATCGGTGCGGGCGCTATGGGTGAGGCCCTGGCCACCGGGATCGTGAACGCCGGCCTCGTCCCCGCCCGCAGCCTGTACCTTGCCGATGTCCGCAAGGAACGTCTCGATTATTTACATGCCCGCCTGAATATCACACCGGTGGCAGATAACCGGGAACTCGCCGGCGTCTCCCGGGTTGTCATCCTGGCCGTCAAACCGCCGGTGGTGGCGCGGGTGCTGGAAGAAATCGCGCCCGCCCTGACCGCGGGTCATACGTTGATCAGCATTGCGGCCGGTATAACCCTGTCTTTCATCGAGCAGCGCGTACCTCCGGGAGTCCCTGTGGTGCGTGTAATGCCCAACACCCCGTGCCTGATCGGCGCCGGCGCCAGCGCCTTCGCCCTGGGTAAGCACGCGGGGGCGGAAGATGCCAGGCGCACGCGGGAAATCTTCGAGGCGGTGGGCATTGCCGTGGAGGTGCCGGAGGCGCAACTCGATATCGTGACCGGCCTCAGCGGCAGCGGGCCGGCCTACGTGTACCTGGTAATTGAGGCCCTTGCCGACGGGGCGGTGCGCCTGGGATTGCCGCGGGAAGTGGCGGTGCGTCTGGCCGCGCAAACCCTTTCCGGTGCGGCGAGAATGGTTCTGACCGTAGGTGAACACCCTGCACGGCTGCGCGATGCGGTTACCACACCCGGAGGAACGACGGCTGCCGGGTTGTTTGCCCTCGAAGAGGCGGCGGTACGGGCCGCCTTTGCCCGGGCGGTGGAGCAGGCGGCGCGGCGGGCCACCGAACTCAGCAAGTGAGGTGTAACATGGGGCTTCTTATAACCACCATCAACATCGCTTTCCGGGTTTATGCCTACCTGATGCTCGCCCGCGTCCTTTTGAGCTGGGTGCGCCACAACCCGAACAACCCCATCATCAGGTTCATTTACGAGATCACGGAGCCCGTTCTGGGGCTCTTCCGGCGCATCATTCCCCCTATCGGCATGCTCGACATTTCGCCTATCGTGGCCTTTATCGCCCTGGATCTTACCCGGTACCTGCTTATTAACCTGATTGTAAAATTCCTCATATTGCGTTGAGGGTTGGTGCCATGGCCCTCCGCATGTGGGAACGGGATAACGGCGTTCTTTTCGCGGTATACGTTCAGCCGCGGGCGACGCGGGACGAAATTGCGGGTATCCGGGGGGGTGCGGTAAAAGTCAGATTGACGGCGCCGCCGGTGGAAGGAAAGGCCAACCGGGCGCTCGTTCACTTCCTGGCCGAAGTGCTGGGTGTGCCTCCCCGGAACGTGACCGTGGAGGCGGGGGAGCGGGGGCGCGAAAAAAGGGTGGCGGTAACCGGTCTGGGCGCCGCCGAGGTGCGGCGGCGGCTGCAAGTTGACTGAGCCACTTCTCTTAAAATATAATAGGGCGAGGAACAGGGCCTGAAAGTCGAGGACCGGGAAGAGTAGGCGTCCCCCTGGCCCGCAGCGAACCCGGGACGGTGTGAGCCGGGTGGCTACGGACGTCGAAAATCACCCGTGAGACGCCGGCTGAACCAGGAGTAAGCCGCGCCGGTTGCTGCCGTTATCAGCTTGAGTGGTGCGCCCGTTGCCGCGGGCGGACCAGGAGGGTGGTACCGCGGGGGTAACCTCTCGTCCCTTTGGGCGAGGGGTTTTTTAATGTATTCTTTTATTCTTTTATATCAAGGTTAACAAAATGGGGGGCCGCAATGAATTACTCGGAGACGCTTAACCTGCCGCGCACCGACTTTCCCATGCGGGCCAACCTGCCGCAGCGGGAGCCCGAAATCTTAAAATTTTGGGACGAAATCGGTATTTACAGGCTGGTGCAGCAGAGGACGGCCGGGCGGCCGCTCTTTATCCTTCACGACGGGCCGCCGTACGCCAACGGTCATATTCATCTCGGCCACGTTCTGAACAAGGTTTTAAAGGACATCATTGTCAAGTTTCATTCCATGAGCGGCTTCGACGCCCCTTATGTTCCCGGTTGGGATACCCACGGTCTGCCCATCGAGCAGCAGGCCATTAAGGAACTGGGGATTGACCGGCACGCCGTCGGTCCGGTGGAGTTCAGAAAAAAATGCCGCGATTACGCCCTGAGGTTCGTAGCCATCCAGCGGGAAGAGTTCAAGCGCCTGGGTGTCCGCGGCGACTGGGACAACCCGTACCTGACGCTGCAGCCCCATTTCGAGGCCAAGCAGCTTGAAGTCTTCGGTGAGATGGCGCGCAAGGGATACATCTACAAGGGCCTCAGGGCCATATACTGGTGCGCCACCTGCGAGACGGCCCTGGCCGACGCCGAGGTCGAGTACCGGGAGGCCGAATCGCCGGCAATTTACGTGCGCTTCGCCGTCATTGACGGGAAGGGAATCCTGCCCCAGGACGCATATATCGTTATCTGGACGACGACGCCCTGGACGCTGCCGGCGAACGTGGCCATCTGCCTCCACCCGGATTATACCTACCTGCTCGCCGCGGTGAACGGGGAGCAATACCTGGCGGCGGAGGCGCTGTGGCCCAATCTCCTGCGCGCCCTCGGGGCGGAGCGGGCGGAGCCCCTGCGCCGCTTCAAGGGGGAGGAACTGGAGGGGGTTGTCTGCCGGCACCCCTTCGTGGAGGACCGCGAAGCGGTCGTGGTCCTGGACGAATATGTTTCCCTGGAGCAGGGAACCGGTTGCGTCCACATTGCTCCGGGGCACGGTACGGAGGACTTCGAAATCGGCCGGCGTTACAATCTTCCGGTGATTTCGCCCGTCGACGCCAGAGGGTATTTCACGGAAGAGGGGGGTGTTTTCGCGGGCAAGTTCTACCTGGCGGCCAACGCGGACGTGCTCCGGGAACTGGCGGCACGGGGGGCCCTGCTCCGGCAGGACACGATTATCCACCAGTACCCCCATTGCTGGCGCTGCAAGAACCCCGTCTTCTTCCGTGCCACCGAGCAATGGTTCGCCTCCATCGACGGCTTCCGCGCCGACCTGCTTGCGGCCATCGACCGGGTGAAGTGGATTCCATCCTGGGGGCGGGACCGGATTTACAACATGGTGGCCAACCGCAGCGACTGGTGCATCTCGCGCCAGCGGTTCTGGGGTGTGCCCCTGCCCATTTTCTACTGTACCGCGTGCGGCAGGGAGTTGATTTCACCGGCGACCATTGCGCACCTGCAGGATCTCTTCCGTGAGCACGGGTCGGACATCTGGTTTGCGTGCGAGGCCGCGGCGCTTCTGCCGCCCGGGACGCACTGCCCGGCGTGCGGCGGCACGGAGTTCACAAAGGAAACGGATACCATGGACGTATGGTTCGACTCCGGGTCGAGCCACTGGGCGGTGTTGACCCAACCGGAGCACTGGCCGGGGCAGCGGTGGCCGGCGGACCTCTACCTGGAGGGGAGCGATCAGCACCGCGGCTGGTTCAACTCGAGCCTGACCACGGCGGTGGCCGTCACGGGGGACCCGCCTTACCGGGCGGTCCTCACCCACGGGTTTGTCGTCGACGAGCAGGGCCGCAAGATGTCCAAATCCCTCGGCAACGTGGTCGACCCGCTGGAGGTAGTAAAGGACCTGGGTGCGGATATCCTGCGCCTCTGGGTATGCTCGGCCGATTACCGGAGCGACCTGGCAGTCTCGCCGGGCATCCTGGCGCAAACGGCCGAGGCCTACCGGAAGATACGCAACACCTTCAGGTTTCTCCTCGGCAACCTGTACGATTACGACCCGGCGTCGGATGCCGTGCCTTACGACAAACTTTTGGAACTGGACCGGTTCGCCCTCCTGAAGCTGCAGCGGGTTGTGGAGCGGGTGGTCCGGGCCTACGCCGACTACGAGTTTCACCTGGTGGCCCATACCCTTTACAATTACTGCGTCACCGATCTCAGCGCCTTTTACCTGAACGTGCTGAAAGACCGGCTCTACTGCGAGGGGGCTGCGTCGCGGGCGCGCCGTTCCGCGCAAACGGTGCTCCACGAGATCCTGCTGACCCTGGTGAAGTTGCTGGCGCCGGTTCTCGCCTTTACCACGGAGGAGGTGTGGCGGCACGTACGGGTCGCGGGCGAAAAACCGGTGAGCGTGCAGCTGTGCGATATGCCGCAGGTCCAACCCGATCTCCTGGATCCGGAACTGGAGGTACGGTGGGAACGGCTTCTCGCCGTGCGTGACCAGGTGCTCCAGGCCCTGGAACCTTTGCGCCGGGAAAAGGTGATCCGCGACTCCCTGGAAGCAGAAGTGAAACTCTTTGCCGGGTCCGACCTGTACCGGTTACTGGACGCCTACCGGCAGGAACTGCCTGCAGTTTTCATCGTTTCGGCGGTGGAGGTTTTGCCCCTCAAGGACGCCGGTCCGGAGGCCGTGGCGACGGGCCTGGAAGGCCTCTACCTGGCGTTGGGCCGGGCCGCGGGGGAGAAGTGCCCCCGGTGCTGGGTTTACAGCGCAAGGATAGGCACCGACCGGGAGTACCCCGAGGTCTGCCCGCGCTGCGCGGGCGTTCTGCGCGCAGGCAAATGATTCCCGGGTCACCTCCCGGTACAGGTAGCGGTAGACCCGGCGGGCCCAGAGCACTTTGCGGATAAACTGGCGGGTTTCGGGAAAGGGAATGCGGTCCAGGGTGTACCTTTCCCCTTTCCAGCCGGTTTCGCGCAGCCAGGCGTTCACGTTGCCCTGGCCACCGTTGTACGCGGCCAGCACCAGGACTGTATTCCCTTCGTACCTGGTAAAGAGGTAGGCCAGGTACCTGGTTCCGAGCCTGATGTTGTACGCGGGGTCATAGAGGTAAGACGGCGCAAAACCGCGTTCGCCGTACTGCTCGGCCACCCAGCGGGCCGTTTCGGGCAGGAGTTGCATCAGGCCCCGGGCATCTTCAGGCGAGTGCGCGCGGGGGTTGAAATTGCTTTCCGTCTTGATAATGGCTGCTACCAGGTGCGGGTCAAGATCGTAAAGGCGGGCGTGGTACAATACAAGGTCGCGGTAGGGGAAGGGATAATAATAGCGACCGATGCGGTCAAGGTTTAACAAAAGGACGATCAGGACGGCCAGGAATACCCACCGGAAATTGCGCAAAGTCACTATCGCTCCGGGCGAAGCATCATCCACATCTTTATAACCTGCGTTTCAAGCGCTGTCAAGGAGCCGCTATTGTCAATTATTCGGTGGGCGTGTTTGATTTTTTCCTCCTGGGGCCACTGGGCCTGCAACAGGCGGCGGGCCCCGTCGGGGCTCAGGCCCCGGGCCTGCAGGCGGGCAAGCAAGGTTTCCTCCGGGGCCGTCACCACCCAGACCTCGTCCACCAGCCGGTCAAGACCGGTTTCCAGCAGAAGGGGCGCTTCAACAACCAGTACACCGGGGCGTTGCCGCGCCGCCCGGATCTCTTCTTCGATCGCCTTCAGGATTTCCGGGTGCGTCAAATGGTTTAATTTCTGCCGGGCCTCCGCGTCGGTAAAAACCAGTTGCGCCAGTTCCCGCCGGTTGAGGCTCCCGTCCGGGTTCAGGAAGCGCGGCCCGAAGGTCTCGATAATTCTCCTGAGGAGTGGGGTGCCCGGGGCCGTCAGCCTGCGGGCGACGGCGTCGGCGTCGATTACCCTGGCACCAAGGCGGGCGAGGATTTTGCCCACGGTGGACTTACCGCTTCCCGCGTTCCCGGTGAGGCCTATAACCAGCAGGCGGCATCACTCTCCTTAACCTAATGGTAGCACGCGGCGCACGAGGCGGAAAACGCCGAGGGCGATCAGGAGGCATCCCGGCAGTTTCCCAAGCTTGCGGCCCATCCTTGCTGCCGAGTTGCGGCCGAGGGTTAAGCCCAGGGCGGTAAAGGCAATGGTACCCGCCCCGACCGCGAAGGGTGCGGTGAAGGAAAAGGGGCCGATCAGGCCGAGGGCAAAGCCCGCGGCGAAACTATCCATGGCCAGGGCCAGGCCGAGGAGCACGGCCTCCCGCAGCGAAATGGCGCCCGAGCGGTCGAGGTCGGCGTGCAAGGGTTCAAGCAGAACCTGGATTACCAGGCCGAGGGGGGCAATACGGACCTGGAAGATCCTGGTCCGCGTCCCGCGCACCGTCTGGCAGAGAAGAACCAACCCGATCAGGATCAGCAGAATGCCTCCGGCGACTTCGGCCATAGTGGCCGGCGTGGCCGACGCCACCAGGTTGCCGATGCCGAGGGAGACACCCACGGCCAGGGTGGAAAGGCACCCGATAACCAGGAGCGACGGGAGCGGCATCCTGATACGCTGCAAACCGTAAGCCAGACCGGCGCCGAAACTGTCCACGCTCAGGGCAAAGCCAAAGAGCACCAGGGTGGCCAGCTCCACGGTTTCTCCCTCCCGCGGCTTGCTTTTCCTAAATACTATGGGGAGGGAGAACCTTTGGTGCCTGGGCCAGCCGGACGCCGGACGCTCGCCCTCGCGTCTACTCCGTGAATTTGCGCAGGGAGAGAACCCGGCCCGTCAGGGACTAACCGGGCCTCGGCCATCCGGACGCCGGAGGTCAGACCCCAATGCCCGCTTCCCACATTTCACATCTTACTTCCCACCTCCCACCTCCCACCTCTCACTTCTCCTGTTGGCATTTTGGGCAGTAATACGTGCCGCGGCCGGCGATGCGGGTGCGGGCAACGGGTGCCCCGCAGCGGGGGCAGGGCTGGTTTTCCCGGCCGTATACCCGTAGTAGATTCTGGAAGGCCCCTTCCCGGCCGGTTCCGTCCACATAATCGCGGACGCTTGTGCCGCGGTGCGCGATCCCTTCGGTAAGTACCTCCCGGATGGCGCGGTACAGGGCGCGGGTCTCGTGCGCGGTCAGGCTTCCCGCCGGTCGCCCCGGGTGAATCCGGGCCCGGTGCAGGGCTTCGTCGGTGTATATGTTTCCCAGGCCGGCAACCAGGGTCTGGTCCAGGAGCACCGCTTTGATGTTCCTCCGCCGCCCCGCAAGCGCTCGTCCCAGCGCCTCCGGGTTGAAATCCCCGTCGAGGGGTTCCGGCCCCAGGTCTCGGAGGCCCGGCACAAGGTCCAGGCCGGCGGCGGGCACCAGCCAGACGCGGCCGAACTGGCGCGCGTCGGTGAAACGCAGGCGGCCTCGACTCAGGTGCCACACAATGTGGGTGTGCTTGGGAAGAGGCCCCCCGTCCGGCTGGTAGACCAGCTGGCCGCTCATGCGAAGATGTACTACCAGTGCCGCCCCACCCGTAAGGTGCGCAATGATATATTTCCCGCGGCGGCGTATGTCCACGAACGCTTTGCCGGGGAGGGCCGTCCGGAAAGCGGCGCTGTCGGGGAAGGCAACAACCTTCGGCAGCAGGACTTCGACCCGTACGATGGAAAGCCCGGGCAGTGACTCCTGCAGGTTTCGTACGACCGTCTCTACTTCGGGCAACTCCGGCACGCCATCACCTGCCGTCAGATATCTACGTGTTCCACATCGCGCCAGTTCGGTCCGGCCTTCAATTCCACGACGAGGGGCACCGTCAGCCGGACGGCGTTTTCCATTTCCCGTTTCACCAGGGAGGCCACCTCGGGAAACTCCTCCCGCGGAACGTCAAAGATCAATTCGTCGTGCACCTGCAGCACCATTTTTGCGGCCAGGCCCCGGGTGTCCAGTTGCCGGTGCAGGTTCACCATAGCCTGCTTGATGATGTCGGCGGCGCTTCCCTGGATGCGGGTATTCACCGCCGCCCGCTCACCGAAGGCGCGGGTGGCGCGGTTGGGGCTGAACAGTTCCGGCAGGTAGCGGCGGCGGTTATAAAGCGTCGTCACGTATCCCTGCTCGAGGGCCTCGCGGATGGTCTGCTCGATGAAGGCCTTTACGCCGCTGAAGCGGTTCAGGTAACGCTCAATGAACCGCCTGGCCTCGCCCCGCTCCACGCCGATATCCCGGGCGAGGCCGAAATCGCTTATGCCATAGACGATGCCGAAATTCACGGCCTTGGCGCGGCTGCGCATATCCGGCGTTACGGCCTCCGGGGGGACGCCGAACACTTCGGCCGCCGTCTGGGTGTGGATATCGCGGTTTTCCCGGAAAGCTTCGCTGAGGGCTGGATCGGCGGCGAAATGGGCCAGGACCCGCAGCTCGATTTGCGAATAATCCGCCGTCAACAATATGTTGCCGGGGTCGCGCGGCACGAAAACACGGCGTATGTTGCGGCCGAGCTCGAGCCGGATGGGGATGTTTTGCAGGTTGGGCTCGGTCGACGACAGCCTGCCGGTGGCGGTTACCGTCTGCTGGAAGGTGGTGTGCAGGCGGTTGGTGGCCGGATCGATAACGGCCGCCAGGCCGTCGGCGTACGTTCCTTTGAGTTTGACCAGCTGGCGGTAGGCCAGGAGCTTTTCGATGACCGGGTGCTCGCCGGCAAGCTCTTCCAGCACGGCGGCGTCGGTGGAGTACCCCGTCTTCGTGCGCTTGCGCGCCGGCAGGCCGAGCCGCTCGAAAAGGATATGGGCCAGTTGCCGGGGCGAGTTGATGTTGAACTCTTCGCCCGCCAGGCGGTATATTTCCGCGGCCAGGGCTTCTATGTGTGCGCCGAGTTCCGCCGACATCTTCTCCAGTTGCTCCCTGTCCACGGCTATGCCAGCCGTCTCCATGGCCGCCAGGACGGCGGTGAGCGGCAGCTCTATCTCCTCGTACAGGGCGACCTGGTCCTGCTGCCGGAGTTTTTCCCTGAGAAACGGGTGAAGGCGGCGCACCGCCTGCGCCTGCGCCGCCAGCGCTGCATCCCCGGAGCCGGGGAGGACAAGATTGAGCTGATCCAGGGCGAGTTCTTGCAGGCTGCGGTTGGGCGCCGCGGGGTTGACCACGTAGGCGGCCACCATGGTATCGAAGGCCAGGTTCGCTGGCCGCCAGCCGAGCCCGGCACTGAATTTATATATTTCCTTGGCATCGTGACAGATCTTGGCGACCGCTCTATCTTCCAGCATATCCCGGAGAAAGGCCCGCCCGGGGCTTTCTCCGGCCACGTCAAGGACAAAGGTTTTTTCCCCCAGGGCCAGCCCTAAATTAACGGGTATCTTTCCGGCAAAGTCAAGGGCCAGGGCGGCCTCCCCGGCCCGGCGCGCCTCCCGGAGCAGGTCGCGAATTTCCCCGGCATCATCCACCCGCCGGAAGGGCGGCGTGTGGGTGCGAACTTCCTCCCGGCCGCGTAAGAGGTTCTTGATCAGGCTGCGGAACTCAAGCCGGCGGAAGACGGCCAGCAGGGCCGTATAGTCCGGTCCGGGCCAGGCTGGCACCATCTCCAGGCCGATGCCGGGGACGCTGCGCTCGATGGTCGCCACCTGCTTGCAGAGGGCCGCCTGCGCCCCGTACTGTTGCACCAGCTTACTCAACCTGGGCGGCAGGTCGCCTGCGGCTGCGAGGACGCCCTCCAGCGTACCGTACCGGCGCAGGAGTTCCGCCGCCGTTTTGGGACCGATGCCGGGTATCCCGGGGATGTTGTCGCTCTGGTCCCCCGCCAGTCCCTTGAGGTCGGTCAGGGCCCGCGGTGCCAGGCCGTAGCGGTCGAGGATCTTCTCCTCATCGTAGAGTTCCAGTTCGCTGATCCCTTTGCGGGTGATGAGCACCCTGGTCCGGGGCGAAACCAGTTGCAGCGTATCCTTGTCGCCGGTCAGGATTACTACCTCGAACTCCTGCTCCTCGGCCTGGGTGACCAGGGCGCCGATGATATCGTCGGCCTCGTACCCCTCAACCTCAAAGAAAGGAATGCGGGCGGCCCGCAGGACGTCCTTGAGCAACGGGAACTGCGGCCGGAGTTCGTCCGGCGTGGCGGGCCGCAGGGCCTTGTAGGTCTCCAGGGCGTCGTGGCGGAAAGTTACCTTGCCCTTGTCAAAGGCTACGGCTATCCGCTGGGGTTTTTCCTCTGCCAGGACCTTGAAAAGCATGTTGGTAAAACCGAAGACAGCGTTGGTGGGCAGGCCCTCGCGCGTGCTCAGGGAAGGGATGGCATGGTAGGCGCGGTGCATGAGACTGTTGCCGTCGATAACCAGGAGCTTTTCCACTTCCGTTTCACCCCGGTATCTCCATTATTTCAACGGGCGCCGGGGAAATACCTGCCGTGCCCGTTTTTTCGGAGCAGGACTCGGCCAGTGCGCACCGAAGTGTTATAGGAAAACGTGGGGGAAGTGGGAAAATTGCGCAGGCTTTCCGCCCTGGTGCTCGCCTTCGCCCTCTTATGCGCCGTGTTAATGCACGGCCCCGCACAGGTCCTGGCTGAAGAATCTGGTGACCTGGCCCTGATCCGCGAGGTCCTGGATTACGCGGAAAGGTACCACATCGACCGGCCGCCGCGCCAGACCCTTGTGGAGGGGGCCATCTGGGGCATCGTCGAATCGCTGGAGGACCCTTACGCCTCCTATCTTACCCGGGAAGAGCTGGAAAGCTTCATGCAGGAAATCGAAGGCCGGTTCGGCGGCGTTGGCATCGAGTTGGAAGCGGCCGGGGACCGGGTGCGGGTGCGCAACGTCCTCCCGGGGTCGCCCGCTGCGGCTGCGGGACTGGCGCCCGGTGACGTCATCACCGCCGTCAACGGGGAGGAAGTTACAGGCCTGCCGCCCGAGATGGTTGCCCTTGGCATCCGCGGGCCGGAGGGTACGGAGGTGCGGCTGACCGTTGTCCGGGAGGGCCGGACCTTCGAGGTTTCCCTGGTGCGCCGGAGTATTGTCCTGCCGGGTGTTGTAAGCGCCGCGCCCGAGGATGGCATCGCGCGCATTTCCGTCCGCACCTTTGGCTCCCACACGCCCGCCGAATTACGCGAGGCGCTTTTAAAGCAAAAGGCAGCCGGCCTTAAGGGGTTGGTTCTCGATTTGCGAGGCAACGAAGGAGGCTTGCTGGACGCGGCCATGGAAATTGCCGGGTACTTCCTCGGCGAAGGACGCATTGTGGCCTGGCTTGAAGGGAGGGACGGCGAAACGCCGTGCCGGGCAACCTCCGGTGTCCTGGTGCCGGACCTACCCGTTGTAGTTCTGGTGGACGGAAATACGGCCAGCGCTGCCGAAATCCTGGCCGGCGCCCTGCGTGACTGGGGCAGGGGGATTCTTGTTGGGGAGCCAACGTTTGGCAAGGGCTCGGTACAGGAATTACTGCCTCTAGAAAACGGAGGCGCGCTCCGGGTCACCACGGCACGCTACCTTACCCCCTGCCGGCGGCCGGTGGACGGCGAGGGCCTTGTTCCCGACCTGAAAATCGAAACCGCGGTCCTGGCTCCCCTTATAGCGGAGGTCCTGTTGAAGGACGGCATGGTCGGCGTAGACTTCGAGGTTTACGGAAAAGAAGCCGTGGTCAACGGGCGCCGGGTGCCCCTGGCGACTCCACCTGTGGTGAAAAAAGGTGCGGTCTACGTGCCGTTGCGTTTTGTGGCCGAAGCCTTCGGCTGGAAGGTGGATTGGGAAAGGGAACGCGGCGCGGTTCTCTCGCGGCGGGGAGAGAAAATCGTCTTCCCGTTCGACGGCAAAACGGTAGTTGTTCGGGGGGATAACGGCCCGGTTGCCATGGTGGCCGTGTCAGCGTTGCCCCGTCTTCAGATTGACGTCCGCCTTGACGGCACCCGGATAAGGCTGGGCGGAAACGCTGGGTGTTACACAAATTTCCTCAACGGTACCGGGGAGAAAGGCGGGGGGACGGCAGGAGACATCTGCGAGAGGTAGAATACAATAGAGAAAGTAAAGGAGTAACTTCGACAACCCGGGGGAGGAGGGTCCTGGCGATCGAAACGGAAATACGGCACTGCCCCTGCGGGAGCGGCAAAAGATACGAGGAATGTTGCGGCAAGTACGATAACGTGGTTTCCCTTGCGCAGGTCAAGTGGCGGCGGGCAAGTACCCAGTTGCGGCGCCGCCTGGCCGCCTATGCCGAGGAGGCCGTTTTTATCAGGGAGGCATCCCGCGCGCAGGAACTGTTCTTCCACGAGTTTGAGCACAATCTTTGCAACGTTGACGAGGATTTTATCATTGAGCGCTGTTTCGAGTGGTTTATATTCGATTACCGTTTGTCGAACGGCCACCGCATTATTGAACTATTTAAAGAAGACTACATCGACAGGCTGCCGCTCACGGAAGCCCTTCTTCTCATGCTGTGGCTGGAAGCCCACTGCTCCCTTTACGAAGTCAAGGCGGTTTTGCCCGGGAAAGGTTTCATCGTCGAAAACCTTCTAGATGGGAAGTGCTGCCGTGTGCGCAACCCGGGCACCCCCGGGGATATAACCGCAGAAAGCATCGCCTTCATCCGTCTCCTGAAAGTGGGTGAGGAGTACGAGTTTTCCACCAGCGCCCTTGGTTTGCCGGGCACGAGGAAGGCCGAGTTGCTCGACTGGCTGTACCGGGACCACAAACGCTGGTGCCGCATGAACAGGGGTGCCGGCGACCTTTCGTGGGCGTCCTACCTGCGTTCCCAGGCCCATAAGATCAATGCCGAGATGGTCAGGCTGGCGCTGGGCGGATACGGGAAGTTTGCGGATAAACGCGTGGCCGACAAGACGGTACTTCAGCTCATTTCCCTGCTGGATAACGATCTTTTGCGGCAGTTTTGTTTTACAGGTGAGAACGGCGATCAGCTGGAGGAATTGCTGCGCTTGCTGAACGGCGATCAGGATCTCGAGCGCTTTCGGCGGTACCTGGCAGGCCGGCAGTCACGGCGGAGGTCGCGGGAGGCAAGCGGGGGTCCGGGGGAGTACAAGTGGCCCCAGCCCGCGTACGCCGAGGTGGCCCGCCTGGTCAGTTTAGGCCTGAAAAGACTGGGATACGGTGAGGACGATATCCGCGGGGCCCTGCGCCTGTGGCACGACTTCTGCCGGCTGGAGAAACCCTGCCTGAGAAAGCCCGCGGCCTGGGCGGCCGCCGTCATCTATACCACCGGCCGCCTGAAGGGTAGAAAGATCAGTCAGAGCGAAATAGCGGCCCAGAACGGTGTGGCGGTATCAAGCCTCTCGGCGAATTTCCGGCACCTGTGCCAGGCCTTAAAGTTGCGGGGCACGAAATCGATCGCCCTGGAGCCGCTGCTGGATAAAATTCTGGAGAACCTCAAACTCTAATTGTTCCCGCGCGGGAGGCTTCGCTTTTGCTTGCTTCTTTTATCCAGCGTTTTCTGGAGGCCGTGGTGAATTTTATCGCCGGCCTCGGCTACTGGGGTATTGGCATCGGGATGGCCATTGAAAGCGCCAACATCCCTCTTCCCAGCGAGATCATCCTCCCTTTCGGGGGGTTTCTTGTCAGCCAGGGAAAACTCGATTTCTGGGGAGCCGTTATGGCCGGCACGGTGGGGGGCACGGTCGGGTCGGCCCTCTCTTACGCGCTGGGGTGGTGGGGCGGCCGGCCGTTTCTCCTCCGCTACGGGCGTTACATCCTCGTCACGGAGGCGCGGCTCTCCCAGGCCGACCGGTGGTTTGCCCGCTACGGCGACGCCGCGGTCTTCATCGCCCGGCTGCTGCCTGTTGTCCGTACCTTCATCTCCTTTCCGGCAGGCATTGCGGGCATGCATTTTGGCCGCTTTCTCGCCTACACTTTTCTCGGTTCCTTCCCATGGTGCTTGTTTCTGACGTACCTGGGTGTGAAGCTGGGCGAGAACTGGCGCGCTCTGCAGCCTCTCTTCCACAGGCTCGACATCCTCATTGTTGCCGTCCTTCTCGGCCTGGTTCTCTACGCGTGGTGGCATAGGCGCCAGAAATGAAGTAATTCTTCCGGTATTTTCCCTTTCTGCCACATCTTTTCCTTGCCGGCCAGATTTTTATGGACTTGCGCCGGCGCCGGACGGCGACACTATGGCTCGAGGAGTTGTTGTCTTTGCGCCAACTGCTCGCAGCCTTATGTGTCTTGCTCCTGCACTCTTTGTTCCCGGTTGCCGGGGCCTGGGCCCGGCCGCCCTGCGTCGTTCTCGACCCGGGGCACGGCGGTGTGGATCCTGGTGCCGTCGCGGACGGAGGTGTATACGAAAAGACCATCAACCTGGCCCTTGCCCGCCGGATAAAAACGTTCCTGGAAAACGACGGCATCACCGTTATCCTTACCCGTACCGGCGACGATTCCTATCGTACCCTGACGGCGCGGGCGGCCTTGGCCAATGCGCGCCGTGCACACCTGTTTATCAGCCTGCACGCCAATAGCGACCACCCCTCCTGCCACGGCATTGAACTCTATCATTACCCCGGCTCTTTGCGGGGCGAAGCCGCCGCCCGGCTACTTAAGGAGGCCATAGAAGCCTACGGCGGCCTGGCCCCTTGCCGTATCAAGGCTGCCCGTTATCTGGTACTGGAGAAAACCGCGATGCCGGCCCTTCTGGTAGAGGCGGGCTATCTGAGCAACCCGTACGAGAGGCGGCGCCTGCTGGACGTCTCCTACCGGCAGGAGCTGGCGCGGGCGGTGGCCGCAGGGGTCACCCGTTACCTGGAGTGTTATCATTTACCTTGCCGTTCTCCGGTATACCGGGTTCCGCGGGACGAATACTAAGGTTTAAGCGGAACTTGACAAAAGGAGGGATAACGTGGTGAATGCGCGGCTGAGGAAACTTTTGCTCCTGGTGACGCTGGTCTTTCTTGTATGCGGCGCCTTTGCGGGGTGCGCAGCGAGAAAACCTGCGCCTGGGGGATCGCCTCCCGCCGCTCCAGGGACGCCGGCTCCCCGTAAGCCCCTGCCCACCGATCCGCGCGAGGCCAGCCGCCTGGCCACCCGCCTGGCGCGCGAGGCGGCGCGCGTTCCCGGGGTGAACAAGGCCACCGTAGTACTGAGCGGGAGAACGGCGTACGTCGGGCTGGATATCAAAGCCGGCACGGAGAAGGCCCGCACCGATGCCATCAAGCGCGATGTGGCGAACCGCGTGAAAAGAGCCGAGCCGCGGCTGGCCCGGGTGCTGGTCACCACCGACACGGATACCGTAACCCGGCTTAACCGCGTGGCGTCGGGAATGGCCAGAGGAAAACCGATTTCCGCCTTTACGGACGAAATGCGCGAGATCAACAGGCGCATGACACCGGTATCCCGGTAATTTGGGGGAAAACCGCAGCAACCCTGCGGTTTTCCCTATTATTCGGCCACTCCCCGGCCGTACTTCAGCAATTCGGATACGGTGACCAGCGTGTAGCCTTTCTCCTTCAGCCCCCGGATCACGGCGGGCAGCGCGGCGGGGGTCTGGTCCGCGCTGTCGCTGGCGTGCATCAAGATCACGGCCCCCGGGTGCACCAGTTCCAGCACCCGGTTGACAATGGCCTCAACGCCGGGATCCTTCCAGTCCAGGGAGTCCACGCTCCACTGCACTGCCAGGTAGCCCGCCTGATTGATAACGTTAACCACCCTGCTGTTCCAGTCGCCGTTGGGTGTGCGTATAAGGCGTGGCGCCCTGCCGGTGGCCTTCTGGATGTCGGCGTGCGCCCTGGCGATTTCGGCCTTAATTACCTCGTCTTCGTACTCTGAATAGTTGATGTGGCGGTCCCCATGGCTGCCGACTTCATGTCCCTCCCGGGCGATGCGGCGCGCCAGCGCGGGGTATTTCTCCGCCCAGGGGCCCGCAAGGAAAAAGGTGCTTTTGACGTTGTACTGTTTCAGGATGTCCAGTACCGGTCCCGGCACCTTTTCCCCCCAGCCGATATCAAAGGTCAGCGCGCAGACCTTTTTGTCCGTTTTCACCTTGTAAATTATCCCGCTGTGCTTCCCGGCTACCGGTTCCTGCTGCGGGTACAGCAGGACCATGGTGAGAAGAAAAGCCACCAGAAGCAACAACCCGGCCAGGATGGCGTTTTTCTTCAACTTCTTAAGGTTAAGGTAATAGACACGCATAAAGCGAACCCACCTCTTGGTTTTTTATCAAATTATGGCGTGTGTACCGCCCGTATGCGCCCCCGGGTATGTTATTATCTGCCAGGGGAATGAAACCCGCAACCCGGGTGCACAATACCAAGAGGTGCTGCGGGTGAAGAGGTTGTTCTTCAAAAGTCTTGTCTTCCTGCTGGTACTTTTTACCCGGCCCGGGACAGCGGCCGCCACCCCGCCCGACCTTACGTGCGAGGCGGCCGTCCTTATGGACGCCGGCACGGGTCAGGTCCTGCTGGCCAAAAACCCCTTCTGGCGCATGCATCCCGCCAGCCTCACGAAAATTATGACGGCTGTGGTGGCCCTCGAAGCCGGGAATCTCCGGAGCGTGGCCACCATCAGCGAACGCGCCGGTTACACGTCCGAGGGAAGTATCCTTGACCTGCACCCGGGAGAGCGCATCCGTTTAGGGGAACTCGTTGAGGCGGCCCTCGTCATGTCGGCCAACGATGCCACCGTGGCCATCGGTGAACACGTGGCGGGAGATCACGACCTCTTCGTCCGCTGGATGAACCTGAAGGCCGGGCTTCTCGGTGCCAACCGCACGCGCTTTGTCAACACCAATGGTTATACGCACCCCAACCATTACTCTACGGCTTATGATCTTGCCCTCATCACGCGCTATGCCCTGCGTAACCCGCGTTTCGCCGCCATTGTCCGGCAGCGCGAGGCCGTCATCACCTGGGAAGGGGGCAGACGCGAAGTAATAAGCAACACCAACCGGCTGCTGTATTCCGACTTTAAGGGCATAGACGGTGTAAAAACGGGTACCACCGCCGCCGCCGGCCAGTGCCTCATCGCTTCCGCTACCCGCAACGGGCGGCAGCTGATCGCCGTGGTGCTTAACAGCGGCGCCCGCTACCTTGACGCCCTCGCGCTTTTAAGATACGGGTTCGAGGAAGTACACCCGGTCGTCGCCTGCGAGAAAGGCGAATTTCTTACCCGCCTCAGGGTGCAGCGGGGCGAGCGGCCCGACGTGGTGGTGGTGCCGGCCCGTACCGTGCGCCTTTACCTTCCCGAGGAGGAAAAAGGAAACCTGGTGAAGGAGACGCGGATCGCCGTACAACGTCTGAAGGCGCCCGTCCGGCCGGGTCTGAAGGTGGGGGAGATGGTCTTCTTCCTGGAGGGGCGGGAACTGGGCAGGGTGCCCCTCGTCGCCGGCCGCGCGGTCAACCGCCTCTCGTGGTACAGAAGGGGGTAGGGTCTTGACATTACCTCCTCCCTTACGGGATAATAGGGTTGTAAGGGCGGGTAGTTCAGTGGGAGAACGTCTGCTTGACGCGCAGAAGGTCGCAGGTTCAATTCCTGCCCCGCCCACCATGCACCGGTCGTTGACCCGCGAAAGTTGTTTCGCGGGTTTTTGCATTTCCCGGCGGCCCCCAGACCGCCGCGCGCAGCGCAAGCCGGGCGTCGCCCAGGGGGCGAACCTCGCCGGCACGCCGCCGGGTGTTCGTGGATGATGCTTCAACGGAAAAGAGCAGGTCCGGGGCCGAAGCGGTAGCCAACGCCGCGGATGGTTTCGATGTACACGGGGTGGCGGGGATCGGGTTCGATTTTCCTGCGCAGGCGATAGATGTGCGCCGTTACGGTTTCCTCCCCGAAGGAATGGCCCCACACGGCCAGAAGTAACTCCCGCCGGGAAAAAATCCTGCCGGGGTGGCACGCCAGGAACCAGAGCAGGTCGAATTCGAGGGGGGAAAGCTCGACGCTGCGGCCCCGGATTTCCGCCCGCCTCGCTTCCCGGTCCAGGACGAGACCCATCCGGCGGATGCGCGGCGGGAAGGACGTGGGTGCGGGACCGGACGCCCCGGGAGCGGCGGCCGCAGGTGCGGCGCAAAAAACGTAGACGCTCAGGGGCAGCCCGGCGACGGCGCGGATAACCCTGTTGTGCGGGGGCCGGCCGGGACAGGCGCCGGCCCATTCGTCCCCGGGAGGTTTTTCGGCGGCGACGAGAACTACCTCCGGGCGTCCTTCAATTGCGGCCTGGGCGCAGAGCGCCTCCGCGTAGCGTCTAATTTGATCGACCTTGCCGGTGCACCATGCCCGGTACTCTTCACGGGCGAGGAAAAATAATTGCCGGTTGGTGGCCTGGCGGAATTTTTCCTGCAGGGTTTCCGCCGCCGGGAACGGCAGCCCGATAATGACCTTCCGGTTCAGAGCAAGCATGCGGCGCAGCAGTTTGTCCGCTTGCTCCAGAAGGTCCGACGGATTCCGGTAGACGAGGCACGCGTAAACGTTGGGCAGGTCGGCGACGACCAAGGTCGATCCCTCCTGGGCACAGGCAGCCGGAAGACGGCCCTGTGGTTCACCACCTTGTCCCGGTACGTGGGTTTTTCAGATGTCAACGTTTCCGTTCCGGGAAGGCAGGGGGAGCTGAAGCCGGTAACCCAGGCCGCGGACCGTTTTGATGAGGGTGGGGTGGGCGGGGTCAACTTCGATTTTCCGTCTCAGTTTATAGATGTGCGCCGCAACGGACCCGGTACCGGCCGGGTCTCCAAAAGCCCAGCCGGACAGCTCCTCCCGGCTTACCACCCGTCCGGGATGCCGGGCCAGGCGCCACAGGATGGCAAACTCGGCGGGGGAAAGTTGTATCCGGCGGCCCTGGACGGAAACGTTCCACGAATCCCGGTCCATGTAAAGGGCGGGTCGAAGGTCGAGACAGCTGGCGGTGTCCGTCAGAAGGGCAAGACCTGCGTGGTCGGTGACCGCAAGGAAGCAAAAGTAAAAGCCCGGGACGCCGGAACGTTTTCCGTTTACCCTCCCGGCGGCGGCCAGAACGCTCGCCGGACCGACGTAGCTGCTGTCTTCGATCATCGTCACCGCTGCGGGCTTCGTGCTTGAGGTTTCCGCAACCGCCCTCCGGGGCAGCCATTGCGCTCCCCTCATCATTCCTTCGTACCACCATTTTAGTTCCCGGGCCGATACGAAAATAGGGCGCTGGCTCGACCTCACGTACCGCATGGCCAGGTGACCGGCCAGGGATTTGCGCACGCAGCAAAGTACCTTATGGTTGGCCGCCAGCGCAGTTTCCAGCACCTGCGACACCTGGCGCAGAAAATCGCCGTAATCGCGGTAGAAGCAGCAGAACCAGCCGCCAGCGGCGTCCGTTTCGGTTGCCAAGCCAGCACTCTTCCCCGGCACTCCGTAGCACGCGCACGGTTTTTTACAATCTACTTGTTAAGTTTAGTTCTCCGTCCCCCGCCGTACCAGGGTTTTTCCTTAAATTTCATCTTACATTTAACTTTTTCGACATAAAGCGCCTTGAAATTGTTCGATAAACCTAATAGGGTACCGGTAGCGCTTGTTCCAAATTACACAAAAGGAGGGAGCAACCTTTGACAGCCGGTTTTTACTTCTGAGCGGCGTTTGCGAGGCGCTGCCCGTAGCCGTTCTATGTTTCGACGGGAACCTGACCATCCGGTATGCCAATCGCGCCGCCTGCCGCCTGCTGGGGGCGACGGAGGCGGAGGTGGTCGGGCGGAACCTTGAGGACTGTTTCAGCCGTTTCTTTACGCACACGGTGGAGGAATACCGCCGGACTTCTCCGGTCTACAAGCTGGTTGCGGGGGGCGGGCCGGTAAACGGCGTAGAAAGAATCGCCAAAGACGGGCGTACCTTCCTTTTGTATTACGCGTCGACCGCCGGCGGCGGTGGCCGGCCTCTTTTCATCGTTACGCTGGTTGAGACCACTTCGCACCTTCTCGGCCGCGAAATGGCCGCCGCCTTCCCCCTGATTTTCCCCGACACCGTGGAGCGGCGCCTCAGGTGCACGCCGGAATACACGGACCGGTACGACCCGGAGACGGGGGAAATCGTTATCACCGGTGTGATCCCCGACGGGTGCTACCGGCACGTAGTAAACTGCCTGTACCTCTTGGCCGAGCTGGAAAAACTGGGGGTTTTGGCGTATACCGGAGTCGGCCGCAGGGAACTGGTGGAAACCATGGTCCTGCACGACGCAGCCAAAACCCAGCCCCGGCTGGCCGTCGGCCGGCGGGTCCGCCCCGCGGAGGTCTTTGAGGACGGGAAGCATCACGCCGCCCGTGGCGCCCTGCTCGCCGTGCGCGAGCACGGGGTTTCGCCCACCGTGGAGACGCTCATCCGCTACCACCACCACCGGGAGGACGAACTTCCGCCCGCCTTTCCCCCGGCCTTGCGGCCGGCCTATCGCCTCGTGCGGCTTGTGGACGGGCTTTCCGCCGCCATAACCCGGCGCGGCGCGCGCGTGCATCTGGAGGCGCAGGGATCCGCCGTCGCGGTGCGGGAGGAGAACCCGCACCCCGGGTACAACGGGTACCGCGTCATCGATATCCTGGCGGGTGAGGCCTGCGGGGGCAATGGCGGAAGGGGCGGCCGGCGACAGTCCTAAGGGGGGTGCTGCCGGTGTTATCTTCCGCGAAGACGGGGCGCGGCTGAACGGGGGGTAGCCTGCCGGCGCCCAACAGATCAAAAACGGTGGAGGGAGTTCAGGTGAAGTTATCCATCGGGATGAAAATAGGCGGCGGGTTCCTTTTAGTCCTTGTACTTCTGGTCGCCGTGGCGGTCCAGTCGTCCCTGGTTATGGGTAAAACGATCTCCGACGGCGCCGACGTCGACCAGCGGGTGGTGCGCTACGGGCTCGACCACCAGATCGTCGCCGCTTTCAAAGAGGCGTCCAGGGATCTGCGCGCGTACCTCCTTTACGGGGATGAGCGCTACAGCAAGGAAATCGATGAAGACTTTAAAGGGCTCGAAGCGCTGCTGGAAAAGCGGCTCAACAACTGCAGCGCGCAGGCCAGGCCTAAGCTGGAGGAAGTGCAGAGCAGGGTCAGGGAGTACCACCAGACGGTCGCTACCCGGGTGCTTCCCCTCTTCCGGGCGGGGAAGCGCGAGGAGGCGGTGGCAACCGCCCAGAGCATCGCCGCGGCCGAAAGTACGGCCAACCGGCTCCTTGCCGAGCTGCTTGCCGACAACGAACAGAAAACCGCGCGGATCGTGGACAACATGCAGCGCAACGCGGCCCGGGGGCGCCTGACCGTCCTTCTGGTTAGCGGCATCGCGCTGCTGGCCGGCGTCGCGCTGGCCTTCTTCATCACGCGCTTGATTACCCGCCCGGTCCTGGCCACCGTGCGCGAGGCGGAGCGCATCGCCGCGGGGGACCTCACCGGGGAGGAGCTCACCGTCCGGACGCGCGACGAGGTCGCCCGGCTGGCCGAGAGCTTCAACCACATGCGGGCCAGCTTACGGGATGTTGTGGGCCAGATCGCCCGGACCTCGAGGCAGGTGGCGGAGGCCGCCTCCCAGTTAGCTTCCCAGGCCGAGCAGACGGCGGCGGGCGCCAGCGAAACGGCGGCCACCATGTCCGAGATGGCCTCCACCGTCGAACAGGTGAGCGAGAACGCCCAGAGGGTTGCCGCGGCCGCCGAGCAGGTTTCGGGCCAGGCCGCCGAAGGCGCCCGGGGCGTCGAGCGCATCCAGGGCCAGATGAAGGCGATTGAAAAGGAGGCGAACGAGAGCGCCGCGGTGGTTAACGCCCTGCACGAGACCGCGGGGAAGATTACCCAGATTGTCGACCTCATCACCCACATCGCCGACCAGACAAACCTCCTGGCCCTGAACGCGGCCATCGAGGCGGCCCGCGCCGGGGAGCAGGGCCGCGGTTTCGCCGTCGTGGCGGAAGAGGTGCGCAAACTGGCCGAGCAATCGGCCAACGCGGCCAGGGAGATCTACGACCTGATCAATACGGTGCAAACCGAATCGAAAAAAGCCGTGGAGGTCATAGCCGCCGGGGCGGTAGAAGTGGCTGCCGGGACAAAGGTGATCGGCGAGGTCGGCGGGAACATTAAGGCCATCACCTCGACCATAGCGCATCTGGCGCGCCAGGTGCAGGAGGTGGCCGCCGCTGCGGAGGAGATGTCGGCCGGCGTGCAGAACGTCGCCGGAACCACCGAGGAGCAGACGGCGGCCATGGAAGAGGTTTCCTCGGCCACGGAAGAGCTGACGGCCCTGGCGGCCGAACTCGACAGGCTGGCGGCCCGCTTCCGCACGTAACCCGGGAACTTGCATCGGTTCGTATTTTTTGCGGCATAATAAGGCCAGCAGGAGGTGGTGGCGTGTGGAGCTGGACCTCGGCTGGAACGAGTTTAAGGAATGGCTGGGCAAGGGCCTTAAGACCCTGCGAACCCTCGGTGTTTCCGATGAGAACGCGGAGGATATATCCTACCGCTTCGGGGAACTGCTCAACCGCTACGTTGATTCTGCCAACCGCGAGCAGCGCCTCATCAAGGAGCTGTGGGACCAGGGAAACGAAAACGAGCGCCGCGCCCTGGCCTCCATGCTGGCACGCCTTGTCGAGCGGGACACCCTTGAGCGTAAGAAGCCTTCGCGCCTGACCCCGGAGAGCGGGCCGGACGAGACCACCGAAGGCCGGAAGAAACCTTGAAGGAACGCCCCTGGAACCGGGGGCGTTCTGTTCAGGTGCCGCGTTTGTAGCGGCCGGTGAAGATGGATTTCAGTTTCCCCAGGCTGTCGGTGACGGCCAGGTAAATGTGCGCGGCGATGGTCGCCGCGGTGACGAGTGTGCCGTAGTAGATCAGGGTACGCACCCTGTTCAGGCCGCCAAGCCACTTGATGGGCCTGGCGAAGAGCTTCGGGGCGTACAGGAAAAACCCCAGGGGAAGGATAAAGAGGGCGTCCAGGGGCCAGAAGGTGTAAACGAATTTCTGACCCACGTTGTACCGGCGGAATTTCGGTTTTTGCGGCGCCAGGTAAAGCTCGTACCGCAGAAAGCGGGGAAGCTTCCGCAGGTCGTAGGGCTCGGGAAAGATCAGCCGCCATTCGCGGCGCAGGGCGGCGTAGTACAGGCGCGCAACCAGGCCGCAGGTGAAAAGGAAACCGGCCAGGGAATGGACCTTTCTTACCGCACCCATGCCGGCCCCGCGCGGCGGCTCGGTCAGGAAGAGGCCCGTCACGGTGAGGATGATGGCCAGCGGGGCCAGCGTCCAGTGAAAGAGCCTTGCCGCCGGCGGGTGGCGAAGCTGCACCCTGCCCTTCATGCCGGATTCACCTCACACAATGAATTCCCGCACCTTTCGCCCGCCCACCATGACGTGGGTGGCGCAGGCGTAGCAAGGGTCGAAGGAACGGACGATCCGCCCCACCTCGACCGGCTCTTCGGGGGTTTCCACCGGCGTCCCGAGAAGCGCCTCCTCCACCGGCCCGGGCCGCCCCAAGTCGTCGCGGGGTGAGAAGTGCCACGCGGAGGGGGTGATAATGTCGTAGCGGCTGATCCGTCCCCTTTCAACCCGCATGAAGTGGAGCAAATTGCCCCGCATGGAACCGGTCAGTCCAAGGCCTTCGCCTTCCTTCGGCACCTCGAAGGGGATAAATACGGGCCTATCGGGCTCCAGTTCCTCCAGCCACTGCTCCATCAGGTTGCACAGGAGATCGGTTTCATACGCCCGGGCCAGGATGCGGTCCATGGCCGAAACGCCGCGCCGGTAACGGCCGGTGATCCACAGCCGCGCCAGCGGCCCGCCCTCAAAGGCCTTTCCTTCGTACCGCGGCGCCTTTATCCACGAGTGGCCGCCGGGTTTGCCGGGCCGGGGTTCGGGCCTGGCAAACCCCGGCGCGCGCGGTGCGCCGTTCTCCTCAAAGTAGGCGTGGCGCACGTGCTCGGTTATGGAGGCGGCATCCACCTCCCGGCTCCGGTCTTCCTCCACCACCATTCCGGGGAAATGAAACTCCCTGCGTTCCGGGTCGGCGGGGAAAAGGCCGAACTGCAGAAGCCGTACGGACCTTTTCCCGAGCTCGAAATATTCCGGGTAGGCTTCGGCGATGGCGTGGGCGTCGGGCAGCATCTTCCCCCGGACGAACTCCCTGATCTTCCCCAACCTGCTGCGTAATTCCAGCACCACGGCGGCATCCGGGGGGACCGTCGCCCCGCCGGCGACGATGCCGTGCCCGAACGGCGCCTTGCCCCCCAGGGCGGTTACCATTTCGTGGGCGGCGCGGCTCACGTCCAGGGCGGCAAAATAATGCTCGATCATCCGCGCATTAACCCCGGCCGGCAGCCGGTAACCGCGCCGGTACCGGGGAGTAAAGGGGGGCTTTTCCGGCATGGCCACGTAATCGGGCACTGCCAGCACGTAAAAGTGCCGGATGTGGTTCTGCAGGGTGTCGGCCGCCAGGATGAGGTTGCGCAGGATGTTTCCGTTCCGGGGCGGCCGCACGCCGGCCAGGTTCTCCAGGGCGAAGGCGGCGGCGGTCGCGTGCGCCGCGGAGCAGATGCCGCAGATGCGCTCGGTGAAATAGGGGGCGTCCCGCGGATCGCGCCCCTCAAGCATTACCTCGAAACCGCGGAAGAAAAAGCAGCTCGAGCGGCAATCCACCACTCTGCCGCCCTCGATCACGACTTCGATGCGGCCCTGGTTGTTGGCCCGCGTCACGGGATCGATAATTACGGTCCGGCGCATTTTCCATCCCTCTGTTTAACCTTTCGCCGGTGGGATTTTTGCAGCAGGCTGGCGGGCTTTTTCGCGGCGCCCAGCCCCCTGCGGATGGTGTAGGCTAGCCTGCCGCTTAAGATGTTGGCCGCCAGGTGGGCGCCGATGCCGAGGGCGGTGGCCGCGCCGGTGAGCAGCCCCACCCGGTTGGCCGTCACCTTCACGGCGGGCGTGCCGATGTCTGGAAGGTGCTCGAAAAACGGTGCGACGCCGTCGGGGAACTCCGGGCTGGTGCAGCCGATGCACGGCGTGTTGGCCCCCACCGGCCAGCTGGTGTGCTCGCCGGACCACTGCCGGACCGGGCAATCGGCGTGGGTCACCGGCCCCTTGCACCCAATCTTGTACATGCACCAGGGTTCCCCCGGCTCCCGGGCAAAGATGCCGCTCTCGAAGTAATGCCGCCGCTCGCACCGGTCGTGTACGGTTTCGCCGAAATAAAGGACCGGTCGGTTGTATTCGTCAAGCCGGGGTTCGCCGTACCTGGCCAGGTGATAAAGGGTACCCGCCAGCCAGTCCGGGTGCACGGGGCAGCCGGGGACGTTGATCACCCGCCGCCGCACGACCTTACTGACCGGCAGGCTGCCCGTGGGGTTGGGGTGCGCCGCGTAGGGGCCGCCAAAGGCGGCGCAGGTGCCCGCGGCCACCACGTACCTGGCCTTGCCGGCCAGTTCCCGTACGGCCTCCAGCGCCGTCCACGGCCGGCCGCGGCGGTAACCCAGAACGCAGTAAAGACCCTCGGCGGCGGAGGGAACGGTGCCCTCGACCACCAGGGTGAAGGCATCGGATGGCCCGGCGGCCAAGGCGGAGAGGATTTCCGCCGCCCTTTCCCCTTCGGCGGAGCTGAGGAAGTTGTTGTAACACAGCTCGAAGAATTCTTCGATCAGTTGCCGGTAGTTGGGGTGCGAAGAGTTGAGAAAGGAGACGGTATCTCCCAGGCAACTGTTGGTGACGAGCCAGAGGATTTTCTCCCGCGCCGTCATTGCACCCGCGCCGCCCTGAGGGCGTACCTCCCCACGATGAACAGGGTCGTCAATCCGTAGGCCAGGTGGGCCGCCAGCATCGCCATACTCGTGGCGAGGTTGGGCAGGACCAGCCACCTGGGAGCCAGGAGGGGTGCCAGGAGCCCGTACCCGATCACCCAGATGATCCCCCCGTAGACGATACCCTTCAACCACAGAAAGTCGCGCCCCGTTGCTCTGACGAGGTACGCTCCGAGAATTCCCAGCCCCGCCGCCACGAGCATCTCGACGACCAGCCCCAGCATAAGAAAGGGCGGACCCTGCGCAACCCGCGCCGGCAGCAGGGCCGCGGCTGCTATATGCAGCGATGTGGTCCCGGCCACCCCGATGATGTACAGCACGAGATTCACGGCCAGCTTCACCAGGTCCCCCAGGATCCCGGCGAAGGTGCCCGCCACGACCGTATCCTGCACGTCAATCACCTGCCAGGTTTAGTATTGGTGGGGGACGCGGAACTAATGCGCGCCCGGCGCGGCATATTTTCCTGGCGGGGAATTAAAATTAATGGCGGATAAATCTCAGGGAGCTGACCGCCGTGGAGTGGCAGATTATTGCCGGCGAGTTCATGCCGGATTGCAAGAGGTACGTGGTGCGGGAGCTTGAAGCCCTGGCGCGCCGTGGTGTCCGGGCGGAGTGGGTGGAAAAGCCGCCGGGGGTCCTGCGGTGCCGCCTTGTGGGCCACAAAAAACGTCTCTTTCCGGAGAAAATCCTCCTCTGCAAGTGGGCGGTAGCCAGGGGTCTGGGGCAGCTGGTGGCCGACCGCTGGGACCTCCTGATGCCGGCCTTGATCCGTCCTTACGGCCTGCGCCTGGAAGACTGGGGTCTGGAACGCATCCGGGAGCGGGTCAACGCCGCGCCGGGCGTGGTCGAGGAACTGGCCGGGATTGTCCGCCGCGTGGCCGACTACCTGGAGGAATTCCCCGTGCTGCACCTGCAGGGGTTCGTTACCTTCCGGCTCCCCGACGTCGCGGCCTACCTTACCAGGGCCGTGGAACGGGTGC
This sequence comes from Bacillota bacterium, assembly GCA_040751815.1. Lineage (GTDB taxonomy): Bacteria > Bacillota > Desulfotomaculia > Desulfotomaculales > UBA12532 > UBA12532. The sequence goes on from JBFMHQ010000001.1 coordinate 119,647, forward strand.
TTGACGCCCTGGTGCTCGAGCGGGAGGACGCCGAGTTCGTCAACCTCCTGCGGCACGTAGCGTTGCGCAGGCGCTCCCTTGCCGGCACGGTACACGTCTTCGTCGCGCGCGACACCCGTTACCGGTTCTATAACGAGAACCTGCGCCCCCTCAATCCCGGTCCCGGCCTGGCCCCCGGCACGGAGGGCGACCCTGCCGAAGACGAACTGGTGGCGGCGGTTATCAGGCTGGCGCCCCGGGCCGTCGTCCTGCACGGGGCCCGGGCCGTTCCCTTTGCCGCCCGCACGCTGAAGGAGGTTTTCGGAGCGGCCTTCCGGGAGTGTTCGGGATGCCGCCTCTGCCGCCACAGCAGTTTACGTTGAAAAAGGTTGCTTCACGTGCTATATTAGACCTATCCTGTGGCTTCGGGGCACCGGGAGGCCGAAGTGGACTGGCTGTACATCTCCACGCTGCCGCTGGTTGGGGCGCTGATCGGGTACTTTACAAACTGGTTGGCCGTCAAGCTCCTCTTTCACCCGCACCGCCCTGTTGTCATCCCGGTCCTCGGTTACACCGTCCAGGGGCTGCTTCCCAAGCGGCGCTACGAACTGGCCAGGCAGGTAGGCGAGGTCGTCGAAAGGGAACTGCTCTCGATGGACGACCTCCTGGACCTGAGTCGGAGGGGCGAGCTGGCCGACCGCCTGGTGCTGCTCATCAGTGAAACCGTTCGTACCGCGACCATGGAAAAACTCCCCGGCATCCTCCCCCTTTCCTTGAAGCGTGCCGTGGCCCAGGCCCTGGCGGACGTCGTCGCCGCCCAGGCGCCGGCGGCCATGGTGTGGCTCACGGAGGAGATCGCGGCGCACCTGAAGGAAAATATCAGGGTCTCCCGGCTGGTGGAGGACAGGCTCAACCGGTTCTCCCTCTCCCGCCTGGAACAGGTGGTCTTCCGCGTGGCCGCCACCGAACTGCGCCACATTGTCTACCTCGGCGGCGTGCTGGGGTTCGTCATCGGGGCCGTCCAGGCAGGGCTGTATTACCTTTTCGGGAGCCGGCTGCCGGCCCCTTGAGACACCCGTTGACAGGCACGGGCGTATCCCGTATAATGAGCGTTGATTTGAGCTGTAAGGCGATGCGGGAGTCCAGTAGGCCCGCCAACCCCCTTGCAGAGAGGGAGCGTCCTGGCTGCGAGCGCTCCCGGGGCGCGGGACCGAAAACCGCCTCCCAAGCCGCCTCTGAAAAGGAGGCCGGGCGGCGCCGTTATCCGCCGCAAGAGGGAGGAAGCATCGGCTTCCTAAGCAGGGTGGAACCGCGGGATGTTCCTTCCCGTCCCTGGGGGGCGGGATTTTTTATTTTGCTGAGTTTCTTTGCGGAGGCGAGAGCATGCTCCGGATCGCGTTGCCCAACGGAGAAGTCAGGTCGTACCCCGAGGGCATCACGCCACTGGAAATCGCCCGGGACCTGGACCCCCGGCTGGGCAGGGAGGCCCTCGTGGCGCGGGTGAACGGCGTGCTGGTGGACCTGGCGCGCCCCCTGGAGAAGGACGCCGCGGTGGAGTTCTGCACTTTTGCCGACGAGGATGGGCGCCGCGTCTACCGGCACAGTACCGCCCACATCCTTGCCCAGGCCGTCAAGCGCCTGTACCCGGGTACTAAGCTGGCCATCGGCCCGGCCATCGCCGACGGCTTCTACTACGACTTCGACACGGCGCAGCCCTTTGCGCCGGAAGACCTGGAGCGCATCGAAAACGAAATGCGGGCCATCGTCCGCGAGGACCTGCCCATCGAGCGCCTGGAAGTGTCGCGGGAAGAGGCCCTCCGTCTTTTCCAGGAGGCCGGTGAGCCTTACAAGGTCGAACTCATCCGCGAGCTTCCCGAGGAAGAAGCCATTTCCTGCTACCGGCAGGGGGAATTCATCGACCTTTGCGCGGGGCCGCACGTTCCCTCCACCGGGCGTATCAGGGCCCTGAAGCTCCTGAGCCTGGCGGGGGCCTACTGGCGCGGCGACGAAAGGAACAAGATGCTGCAGCGCGTCTACGGCACCTCCTTCCCCAGGGAATCGCTCCTGAAGGAACACCTCGCCCGACTTGAGGAGGCCAAAAAACGCGACCACCGGCGGCTGGGGGTGGAGCTCGACCTCTTCAGCATCCACGAGGAAGGCCCGGGGTTTCCCTTCTTTCACCCAAAGGGCATGGTCCTGCGCAACGAACTCGAGCGTTTCTGGCGGGAAGAACATATGCGGCGGGGCTACCAGGAGATCAAAACCCCCATCATCCTGCGCCAGGAACTCTGGGAGCGGTCGGGCCACTGGGACCACTACCGCGAAAATATGTATTTCACCAGTATTGACGGTGAAAATTACGCCATCAAGCCCATGAATTGCCCCGGCGGCATCCTTGTTTACAAGAGCCGCATGCACTCCTACCGGGAACTCCCGCTCCGGCTCGGCGAGCTGGGCCTGGTCCACCGCCACGAGCTTTCGGGCGTGCTGCATGGGCTTATGCGCGTCCGTTCCTTCACCCAGGACGACGCCCACATCTTCGCCCGGCCCGACCAGCTTGAGGACGAGATCGTGGCCATCATCGAGCTGGTGGACTACTTTTATAAGGATATTTTCGGTTTCGACTACCACGTCGAGCTCTCGACCAGACCGGAAAAGGCTATGGGTTCCGACGAGATATGGGAGCTTGCCACCGCCGCCCTGCGGCACGCCCTGGAGAGAAAGGGCTTCAGCTACAAGGTGAACGAGGGGGACGGTGCCTTCTACGGGCCGAAGATCGACTTTCACCTGCGCGATTGTCTGGGGCGCACCTGGCAGTGCGGCACCATCCAGGTCGATTTCCTCATGCCGGAAAAGTTCGACCTGTTCTATATCGGCCAGGACGCCCAGCGCCACCGCCCCGTAATGGTGCACAGGGTTATTTTCGGCAGCCTGGAACGCTTTATCGCCATCCTCACCGAGCACTTCGCCGGCGCGTTTCCCGTCTGGCTGGCGCCCGTCCAGGTCCGGGTACTGCCCATCGCCGACCGCCACCACCCTTACGCCGAAAGGATTAACGCCCTGCTGCTGGCCGCAGGCCTGCGCACCGAACTCGATACACGCAACGAAAAGATCAATTATAAGATCCGCGAGGCACAGGTACAGAAGATACCGTATATGCTTATAATAGGCGACCGGGAAGTGGCGGAAGAAAAGGTCGGCGTACGGCACCGGGCCCTGGGCGACCTGGGCGGCATGCCGCCGGAAGTGTTCCTCGAGCGCGTCAGGGGCGAAATAGCCGCGAAGGCGCTGGATGGGAAGGCGGAAAAGGCCTGAATTCTTGACCGTTACGCCTCCGTATGCTATAATAAGGCGCGGAAAATGACAAATCTTTACAAGTAGAAGCCATCCGCTTCTCACCTTACGACTGCGCGTCTGTAAGGTTACGCTTGTGGTAGTCAGGATAAACCTGATTTCAGGCGGGTGGACACCCGCTTTTTTTGTGCAGCAGGAAGGCCAGGAGGTGCACGGTTTATTACCAAAGACTTACGTATCAACGAGGAGATCCGGGCGCGTGAGGTGCGGGTTGTGGACAGCGACGGTACGCAGATCGGCGTTATGCCTTTCCGGGACGCGCTGCGGCTGGCGGAAGAAAGGGGTCTCGACCTGGTGGAAGTCGCCCCGCAGGCCAGACCGCCGGTCTGCCGGCTGATGGATTTCGGCCGGTACAAGTACGAGCAGTCGAAGCGGGAAAAAGAAGCGCGCAAGAAGCAGCGCATCATCAGTATTAAGGAAGTCAAGCTCCGGCCGAGCATTGAGGACCACGACTTCCAGGTCAAGGCTAAGAACACCATGCGTTTCCTTAAGGACGGCGACAAGGTCAAGGTAACCCTGATTTTCCGGGGCCGCGAAATCGTCCACCCGCAACTGGGCCACCAGTTACTGGAAAGGCTCGCGCGACAGGTGCAGGATCTCGCCGTTGTGGAGAAGCAGCCCAAACTGGAAGGGCGGAACATGATAATGATCCTGGCACCGAAGCAGGAATAGGAGGTGAAGGATTTGCCCAAGATGAAAACCCACCGCGGGGCCGCCAAACGCTTCCGTAAGACAGGCACGGGAAAGATTAAGGTCTTCCGCGCCTTTCACAGCCACCTCCTGGAACACAAGACGGCGAAAAGAAAGCGCCGGCTTAGAAAAGGCCGCATCCTTAGCGCGGCCGACACCGCGCGCGTGCGGCGCCTGTTACCGTACTAGAGTGTATTTTAAAAACCACCGGCGTCCCGCAAACCAAGGACGCGGGTGTGAAGACCATACCGTGCTGGAAGACTTGGAGGCCGCGAAAAACGAGCATGGCGCGAAGGCGAGATCGGTCGTCGATCGTCAGTCGTCAGAAGTCGGGGAAATTGCCAATCTTTAGATTTTTTGTGATCATGGACCAGCCGCCGACAGGTGGTTAAATGCCGGCATTTGTCCCTGCAAGTGCTTCTCCGACGGCCGACACAAGACGACCGAATTGCCAGGCGAAGTTTTGCAGCGGCCTCCCAGGGTAGCGAAAG
>JBFMHQ010000010.1:0-14027 GCA_040751815.1 Bacillota bacterium
AGGGAGTAGCAGAAGGCAGGGATGACGTTGAGACCCTTTTCCTCCAGCAAGCGGATGAGCAGGTCCTCCACGGCCTGGTTGCCGTTTACCCAGTAGCTGCGGCCGAAGAGGAGACCCACGGTCGGCGCCGCGACATTAAACCCGGCGCGGTGCGCCCGGTACCAGGAGAGATACTCTTCCACCCCCGCGAAACAGCGGGGCGCGTCGGGGTGGTAGATCCCCTCCCAGGGGAAAATAACCGGCTCGCGGTACGCAATGTCCTCGCCCAGGACCTCTGCCGCCAGATAGCGGAGCATATGCGCGAAGTTCTCCGGACCGCCCTGCACAATGTAAGCGTAACATTGGGAAATTACGTCCGGCCCAACCGTGGAGAGGGTCCACAAAGAAGGGTCATGGGCCACGCAGACCACGGGCTTGCCGGGGTCCTTTAAGTTCTTCTCCAGCTCGTCCCAGACGGTCTCGGCAGCCGACCGGTAAAGGAATACCAGATCGGCGCGCGCCATGTCCTCCAGTGCCCGGGCGAGGTCTTCCTTCCCTTCATCCAGGAAGCGGGCGGAATAAACCGTGACTTCGAGGGCTCCTTTAACCAGCTCGCGCGCCCGCCGCATAGTGGTGACGTGGCTGTGCCAGAGCACCGCAGTGATCCTTTTCATATTCATAGGCCTTCCCTCCGCGCAAAAAATCAAAAGCCACGCAAGCCGCCCTCCCCTTCCGCGGGGAAGCCAACGCCTCCGTGGCTTGAGATACCGTGGTACCGTTTCCGTGGAAAAACTGGAAAAAAGCCGCCGAAAGGAAAGACCACGGACTCAAGACCTCCGTGGTCCCGTTACCTACCCATCTGTTCCCAGGGGGTTTCTTTATCTACCGGTAACCCGCCGGCTTCGTGCCTGCGGTTTGTTAAGGAAATCATAGCCATAGGCGACCGGCCTGTCAAGGGGTGTAATTCACGGAATTTGTATGACGGGTGGGAAAAAAATTTTTTCTTCCCAGGCAGGAAAACGGCGGCCGCCGTCGTATCCACTATATTCAAGGCTTGCACGTAGCAGGCTGCATTGTCCCCTTTTACAGAATAGGGTTAGGCGCTAAGCAGGGTGCATTTCTAAATAAATAGATTATCCCGGAAACCATAAGACCACGGAGGTCATCCGGCAGCGGAGCCGCGTGGTCTTATATTTTGCCGGCAGCGCCGGGCCGCCGGCCCCGGAGCCTGCGTTCCGGCGGTAAGGTACAAGGTTTCGCACCATCCCTTCCCTCCCGCCCCTCAAGGGCGGGTTTTTCTTTCTTTGCCGGCGCCGGAAATGCTGCCGGCTCGACAACCTTTCAATTTCCCGATCACGGGATACAGGGCCGGCGTACCGTAATGGATACAATATACATTTCTTCTAGCACGTTGACAGCCTATCTTGCGGATAATATCCTTAAATTTACTAAACCAAAGATATGGTGAAAAAGGAAAAATTAGCACAGGCGGCCCTCATCAGGCACCGGGATTGAAGGATGGTCCGCCCGGAGGGTTCATTTGCATGAAACCAGGGGACGTACGAGATATCGTGCGCAGGTTGCGCGAAGAGAACGAGCGCCTGCTGAGAACGAGCCGGTTGAAAGATGAATTCCTCGCCAGCATCAGCCACGAATTGCGCACGCCCCTTACCAGCATCATCGGCTTTGCCGAGCTTCTGCTCGACGATGCCGCCAAAAGGGAACTCGGTCCCAGAGAAAGGGAGTATGTCGGCCTGATCCTGGAAAGCAGCCGGCAGTTGCTAGCCGTGGTCAACGACCTTCTGGACATCGCCAAAATCGAAGCGGGCAAGATGGAGCTGCACCGGAAAGAGTTCGCCCTCAGCCCACTTTTAGAGGAATGCCTTGCCATGTTCCGTGAGAAGTCTTTCCGGCAAAAGATTATCTTAAAAATAAACGTGCCCGGCGACGTAGGGACATTAACCGCCGACCCGCGCCGGGTGAAGCAGGTGGTGTGCAACCTCCTGGCCAATGCCCTCCGCTTTACCCCGGCAGGAGGGCGCGTCACGCTCACCGCCTGCCGGCGGGCGCGCGAGGTGGAAATCAGTGTGCGCGATACGGGGCCGGGCATCCCTCCGGAGTACCATGACCGTATCTTTAACGCCTTTGAGCAGGTTTACCGCTCGCTTCCCGCCGGCGACACGGGGACGGGCCTGGGGCTGGCCATTGCCCGCCGCCTGGTAGAGCTGCATGGCGGGCGGATCTGGGTGGAAAGCCAGCCCGGCCAGGGGAGCTGTTTCTATTTTACCCTTCCGGTTCAGGGGACAGCCCCTACGGTCGTTACGACGGCCTGATGCCGTGCAGCCGGTGGCGGGCGCAAAAAACCGGTCACGCCGGGGATTTCCCGCCCAGGAGCAATTTAACCCGCGACAGGAACTCCTTGAGCTGGATGGGCTTGCTGATGTAATCGTCGCAGCCGGCCGCCAGCGCCTTTTCCGCGTCTCCCCTCATGGCATAGGCCGTCACCGCCAGCACGGGAATGTCCCTGGTGGCAGGGTCGGCCTTGAGGGCACGGGTCGCCTCCAGCCCGTCCATCCCCGGCAGGTCGATATCCATGAGAATCAGGTCCGGTCTTTCTTGCCGCACCATCTCCAGTCCGTCGGCCGCGGTAGCTGCCTCTTTCGTCTTGTACCCGTGTGCCTGAAGGATGTCCCGCACCAGCTTGGCGTTCAACGGGTTATCCTCGACAATCAGGATCACCTGGGGCATTTCCCTCGCCTCCGTTTTACGACTTCTTTCCGTCTTTTCTCCACGCGACGGCTTCCAGCCGGGCCAGGAATTGTTCCCTGGACAACTGGCCTTTGCGGGCAATTGCCGCGACCCGCTCCTCCAGGCGGCGCTTTTCCGAGGCGGTGAGGTCCCGGGCCGTCAGGATGAAAATGCGGATGGCCGCGCATTCGGGCCGGCGGGAGAGCTCGTCCACGACGTCAAATCCCGTCATGTCCGGCATTACCAGGTCGAGAAGCAGTACGTCGGGCTTCTCCGCCAGCGCCATCGTGATGGCTTCCCGCCCCCCAAAAGCCTGGTACACCCTGTAGCCCGCGGATTGCAGGACCGCGGTCAGGTACTCCACCACCCTGGGCTCGTCGTCCACTACCAGAACGGCGGGCAAACCGGTCTCGCACCACAGTTCCAGGGAACGCAGCCTGGACAGAAGTAAATCCCTGTCGACCGGTTTGACGAAATAATCCACGGCTCCCAGGGCCAGACCACGGCCGGTTTCGTCGAGGGCGGAAACGATAATCACCGGGATATCTCTCGTGGTTGCCCTCGATTTCAGTTCCGCCAGCACCTCCCAGCCGTCCCTGCCCGGAAGCATAATGTCCAGGATGATCACCCAGGGCCGAAGCTCCTCCACCACCTGCAGGGCCTCCTCCCCGGAAGTCGCCGTATACACCCTGTACCCTTTCTCCGTGAGGAGTGCCGCCAGGAATCCGGCCGCCGCCCGGTCATCCTCCACCAGCAACACCGGCCTGTCCTCCACTCCCGTCCGGGCCGGGGTACTTCCGTCCGGAGACAGATCAACCCTGCTTTGTGCCACGAGAGGCAAGGTGAAACTGAAGGTGGCCCCCTCCCCGGGACGGCTGGTAACCCAGATGCGGCCCCCGTGCATGTCAACCAGTTTGCGGGTAATGGCCAGCCCCAGACCGGTACCCTCGTGCCGCCGGGAGGGGTCGACTTTCCCCTGACGGAATTCCTCGAAAATTATCTGGTGGAATTCGGGAGCAATCCCAATACCGGTGTCGGTTACGTGCAGTGTTAGCTCCTCTTCACCGGGAGTCGCCCGGATCGTTATCGTACCGCCGGCGGGGGTGAACTTAACGGCGTTGGAAAGAAGGTTAAGAAATATCTGCTTCAGCCGGGCCGGGTCGGCCCTGACGGTGTAGCGGCCCGAAGCCAATTCCACCTGCAGGGTGTGTTCCTTGCGCCTGGCGTCGGCACCGATCAGGGAGAGGGCCTCTTGCAGCGGCCGGGCCGGGTCTACAGGGACCGGGTTGAACTCCAGCTGGCCGGCTTCAACCTTGGAGAGATCCAGAATGTCGTTAATAAGGGTTAACAGGTGGCGGCCGCTGGCCAGGATGTCGCCCACGTATTCCCTTTGCTTTTCGTTCAGGGGGCCAAAGAGACCTTCAAGAAGAAGTTCGGAGAAACCGATCACGGCGTTTAAAGGCGTGCGTAGTTCGTGGGACATCTTGGCCAGGAATTCCGACTTCATCCGGCTGGCTTCTTCGAGCTGCCGGTTGAGTTCGGCCAGTTCTTTGCTCTGGGTTTCGATTTCCTCGGCCTGGGCCTGCAACTCCTCGGCCTGGGTCTGCAGTTCCTCCGCTTGCATCTGCAGCTCTTCGTTTTGGGCCGTAAGTTCCTCGTTCAGCTGGGCCAGTTGCTGTGAAAGTTCCGTTACCTGCTCAAAGGCGCGGGCGTTGTTGACAGCCACGGCGAGCAGGCCGGCGGCCGTTTGCAGTTCCTCCAGCACCGGCTTATCAGGCGCGCGAAGGCTTCCCAGAACCGCAACGCCCAGCACCTCGTCGCGGAAAACCAGAGGGAGATAGACAACGGCCGCGGGCAGGACGGCACCGGCCAGTGTTTGCACCGTGTAGACGGATTCTGGAGGTATGTCCTCCTGGAGCAGGGGCTGCCTGCCGGCCAGAACCTGTCCCAACGGCCCTTCCTTAAGGTCAACTTCCACCTGCCCGAGCAATTCTCCCGCGGGACAGTAAGCGGCGAGCCTCTCAAAGACACCCTGTTCGGGGCGGGCGAGGTAGACGGCCCCCACGTGAAACCCGTACGCACGGGCCAGGGTTTCCAGGGCGGCCGCCAGCAGGGGTTGCATCCTTATGGTGGAAATAACCACCCGCAGCAACTGCTGGAGCCTGTCCTGAACCTTAAACTGGGCCTCAAGTCCCGCCGCCATTTCGTTAAAGGCCCTGCCGACGAGACCGATTTCGTCCTCGGTACCGGTCACCGCCACCCTCTGGTCCAGCCGGCCCCGGGCGAGCGCGGCCGCGGCCCGGCCAACCTCCTGTAACGGTTGCAGCGCGCGGTTCACCACCGCCACAACGAGCAGGAAGATCAGAGAAACGCCAGCAAGGCCCACCAGGGCAACCATGCCCGCACCCCGCCAGATGGGAACCATAATTTCCGCGAGGTCCTGCTTGACCACCATCCCCCAGCCGGTGAAAGGAATGCGGCGGTAGGCCGCGAGCACCGGCACACCGGCGTAGTCCCGTGTTTCCATGATCCCTTCCTCCCCCTGCACCGCCAGTTGGGCCACCCTGGCGGAAGAACGGAAGGAAAGGGAGGAACCCGGACGCCGGCGCAGGTCGGTCAGAACGACGCGGTCCCCCCGCAGGAGGACCACCTCGCCGGTGGCGCCCAGCCAGGCTTCGCCGCGCCTTACGGAATGAAGGACGTCTTCTGTTTTTACGCGGAAAACGAGGACACCCACCCGCCGGTCGGGGAACCGGTCCGCCCCTTCACCCCAACCTTCCACGGCGACGGCGAAGGCGATACACGGCTGCCGCGTGGCGTAGGACAGGTAGGCATCTTGAAAGTAAACCCCACCGTCCTCCAGCGGCCGTCGCACAAGCTCATCCCGGGGCCTCATCTGCCCCACGCGCCGGGCATCGGTGGACAGGAAGATGCGGCCCCCGCGGTCCACGAAATAGATCTCTTCGTAATGGGGAAAGTTAAGGAGCATTTCGTGAAGGAAGGCCGTCAGGATTTCTCTGTCCCGCCCGGCCCCAGGTTGCCCCGAAACGATCCGTGTGAGGGCTTCGCGGAAAAGGGGGTTGGCGGCGGTAATTTTCGCTTCCCCCTCCCGCCGCAGCAGCCAGCGCTGGATTTCGTCCTTGTAACTGTCGGCGGCAAGGGATAGCATTTTCGCGGCCAGGTCTTTACCCGTACTGACGTGCATCCAGCTATAAATGGCCAGCATCAAACCGATCATTATCAGCACGACGGCCAGTACCGGGGTGAGGATCTTACCCTGTAAGCCCTTGCGGGGCAAAAAGAAGCTTTGCTTGTAGTTGTTAGAATTTACCTCCAAAAAGCACCCTCCTGATGCGAGCGGTGATCCCCACCCCGCTAGCACCGCCGGCAGTAGATCTTTGTTCCCGGCCGGATTTCCCCGGCCCGGTTAAGAAGCCCCGGCGGCAGGGCCTCAGCCCTGCCCAGAACCAGGTACCCGGGGAGATTGAGCATATTGACCAGGCGCAGCAACACACGCTCCTGTACTTCCCGGGTATAGTACATGAGCACGTTCCGGCACAAAATCAAATCGTAAGAGGCGAAGAGCCCCTCAGCCGGCCCGCCGTTGTGGCAACCCGTAAGATCGTGGTACTCAAAAACGACCATCGCCCGTAGCCTGGCATCAATCAGGTACCGGGAACCTTCGTGGTGGAAATACGCTTCCCGGAGAGTGCCCTCAACCTCCTCCAGCATTTCCTCCAGGTATATTCCCTCCCTGGCGAAGTCCAGAGCCGCGCTGTCGATGTCCGTAGCGACGACGTATATTTTCAACCCGGGGTGACATCCACCGAGCCGCAACCGGTCCAGGAGGATGGCCAGGGAGTAAGCTTCCTGTCCCTGGGCGCAACCGGCGCACCAGGCGCTCAGGTACGGCTCGCCCCGGGCAGCTTTTTCTCGCGCCAGATGTGGCAAAACCTCCTGGGCCAGAAGGTCGAAAACGCGCGCATCGCGAAAAAACCGTGACGCCTTAATGGTAAGAGACGCGACCAACCGCTCGCACTCCGCAGGCTCGCCTTCGAGAAGGTCAAGGTATTCCCGGAATGTACGGCAGCCCGTAGCAGACAGGCGGCGCAAAAGCCGGCGGTGCAGGGTCTTCAGCCGGTAACCCCGGAGGTCTACACCATGCCTCAGGTACAATCGCTCGAGGACCTTTTCTGGCGAAAAAAGGTAATCCATTAAAAATAATATATTTTCTGACAAGTAAGCTGTCAATCAGGGGCTGAAGCGGGACGCCGTATTCCTTTCGTAAAACCCCGGCAAAACCCTTGACGGTTTCCGGTAGCTGCACTAGAATGCAGACGAGCCGATCGGGCAACCAAGGGATGTGGAATGGATGGACCGCTTCCGCAGATATCTTGGGTGCCGCCTCAACCTGCAAAACCTGAAGAATGACGAACCCCTGCGCTGTCTCGGCATTGCGTGTACGTATGCGCCCGATCCGCCCGAGGACTTCGACGAATTCGAATTTCGCACCTGTTTCCGCGGCGAGGATAACGTGGTGATAACGATTGCGCTGGAGCTGGGCATAATCAAGAGAATTATGTTCGGTGAAACCGACGCGGACAATCCCGACGTGGTAAAAAGCCTCACCGCCTCCCGCCTGGACGATTTCCTCGCGGCAAAGGGCGACCAGCTGGTCCGGTTCTTTCAATATATTACGGGCGGCGAAGTTTGAACGCCGGCAGGTCTGGACGTGGCGTGCAGCAGGTGGTAAACTTTAGGCAGGAACGCTACCGACGGACGGTAGCCAAACCTTCAGGGAGGAGGTATGGACGGTGGAAAAGACGAGACATGCGCACGAACACACGCACCCGGAGGTGCGGCACACGCACCCGCACCGCCACGGCGAGCTGGTGCACGAGCACGAGCACGTCCATCCGGCCGTGACCCACAGCCACGAGCACGAACACCTGCCGGGAGCGGAAGACGTGCACGAGCACGAACACGAACACGAGCACCCGCATTAACCCAAGAAGCTCGCCCGGTGATCCTGGGAGTCGTTGTAAGCAAAGCGCCTCCGTTCCTGGAGGCGCTTCTGTTTTCTGTCGTTTTGTTATTTGCCCCCTTTAGAATTGTTTGATGTTCAGCATGCGCCGCCGGCACGGTGCAGTATTCGCTTTCCTCCGGCAACCCATCAGGGGCGTTGGGTACCGGTAGTTTGTTTTAGTATTCGGCGGGCAGCTTATTGAGGTCGGACAGGGTGAAGACCGGGCCGTCCTTGCACACGTACTTGTGCCCGATATTGCACCGACCGCAGGTGCCAATGCCGCATTTCATGCGCATTTCCAGGGAAAGAAGGACCCGCTCCGGCGGAAAACCGAGCCGGTCGAGAACCGGCAGGGTGAAACGAATCATTACCGGCGGGCCACAGACCACAGCGTAGGCGTGGGCCGCGTCCGGCCCGATCTCTTCAACAATCTTGGGCACCACACCCACGCACCCGGTCCACCTGTCGGCGATGCTGCACCGGTCCACGGTAAGGGTCAGCTCGATATCCTCCCGCTTCTGCCAGGCTTCGAGCTCCTCCTTGTAGAGCAAAAGGCCCGGCTCGCGCGCCCCGTAGACAACCTGCAGGCGCCCGAAGCGTCCCCGGTTCTGCGGGTGGAGCACATAGGCCACAAGGGACCGCAGGGTGGTGAAGGCAAAACCCCCGCCGATGACAACTATATCGTGCCCCTCCATGGCCTTGAGGGGAAAGCCGTTGCCCAGGGGGCCCCGCACGCCGACGATGTCCCCAACCCGGGCGTTGTGCAGGGCGTTGGTTACCACGCCGCCCGGCACCCTGTTCACGGTGAAGGCCACCCGGCCGGTTTCCAGCGGCGAAGAAGCGATGCCGAAGGCCGCTTCGCCCTTGCCGAAAATACCTACCTCGGCAAACTGGCCGGGAACAAAGTCGAAAACCCGCCGGTCTTCATCCCGGAGAAAACGGAGGACGAAGGTCTTAAGGTTCCCGTCCGTCGTTTCAACCACCAGTTGCTCAATCCTCGCCGGCATCGGCAGATACGGATTTTTCACGCGCTCACCCCCGCCCCGGCGGCCCGGGCCATGATCTCGCGCAGGACCTCGCGGATATCAAGGTTAACCGGACAGTTGATTATACAGCGACCGCACCCCACACAGGCCGCCTCGCCCCAGTTCTCGACGAAATAACGGAACTTGTGCATCACCCGCTGCCGGAAACGCTCCTTTCCCGTCGGGCGCGGGTTATGCCCCGAGGCGTGCAGGGTGAAAAGCGGGAAGGCGCAGGTATCCCAGGTGCGGATGCGCACCCCGCTTACACACTGGTTCTCCTCCGCCTCGTCGGTAAGGTCGAAGCAGTGGCACGTGGGGCAGAGATAGGTGCAGACCGCACACCCGATGCATTTTTCGTACACCCTATCCCATAACGGGTCGCCGAACCCGGCGTCGAGCCACGGCTTGACCCCGGAAAGGTCCGGAATGGGCGACATCAGGCTTTTTGCCTTTTCCTCGGCCTCCCGGGCAGCCAGACGGTCGGCCTCGCCGGCCGGCCGGAAGAGGGCCGGCTGCTCCCGGAGCAGCGCCTCTCCCCGGGGTGTTACACGCCGCACCAGGTAGCGGTCCCCCAGATCTATAAACAGGAGATCCAAACCGTCGGCGGCAAAGGGCCCGCCGCCCAGGGACGTGCAGAAGCACGTGCTTGCAGGCTCCAGGCAGGCCATCCCCACCATAACGGCATTTTCCCGCCGCTCCCGGTAATATGGGTCCTGGTGTTCCTGCTCCAGGAACACGCGGTCGAGATGAAGAAAACTCCTGGCATCGCATGGCCTGATGCCGAAGACAACCCTTTTGGTTTTATCAAAGTGCTCCCTCAGTTCCACGCGGTCGCCGCCAACCTCGTAGCTGTAAAGGACCTCGCTTTGCGGGAACAGTATCTCCTTGGGGGGCTTCCGGGTATTGACCCCCTGCCAGGTAAATGTTCCACCGGGGGCAAGAGGTACGTAACGGCTTTCTCCCCCGTCGGCCAGGGGCACAAATACCTGGTACGTTCCCAGCAAACCGTCGAGAAAGGTCGGCAGATCGTCTTTGGCGATGATCACCCGCTCACCCCCTGAACAGGAACGGCTCGGGATCGTTGGGATCAAAGGTGCCCAGAAGGAGGTGCGCTTCGGGGTCGAGCCCGGCCCGGTAACCGAACAAGGCTTCGGCGTCCTTGATCATTTTCCGGTTGAAGGCCATAAGGTCCACCCCCACGGGACAGGCCCGCGCGCAGGCACCACAATCGACACAGCGACCAACCAGGTGCATCGTACGGCCCAGGTGAAAGAAAAGGTTGTCGGCCGTGCCGACCCAGCGGCTGAGCCACTGGGGAGCGGTGCCATCTACAAAGCATTGCTTGCAGAAACACATGGGACAGACCTCGCGGCAGGCGTAGCAGCGGATACATTTGGCCATCTCGCGCGCAAAGTAGGCCTCCCGCTCTACCGCCGGCATATTCTCCAGGGCGGCGAGGTCCTCATAGGTCTCTTTCCTTTCCGGCACCTTTTCCCCAAGGACGACGTCGGCCAGAACCGGGTTCCCGTACCGGCAACGCCGGCACGAAGGAAAGAGGACCTCCTCCATCGGGAGTACCTTTTCGAAACCTCGCCCGCGCACGACGATCTCGCCGCCCGTGATATCCGCCGCTGTGATCTCCGCGCCACCGGCCAGGAGCGCCACCCGGCGACGGTCCACCACGCCGGCACACGGGATGCCGATAACGTAAAGCCGCTCACGCTGCACCTGGTTTTGCTGCAACAGACCGACCAGCGACCGGGCGTCGCACCCTTTAACCACAATGCCTACCCGGTTCCCGGTATAACGGGGAAGGTAGTTAGTTAGATTGTATTCACAAAAGGCGTTCCAGACCAAAAGATCCGCTTCCGCAGGCGTACGCGCGAAGAAGGGCGTCGTCCGCAAAGGCAGAGTCCCGGCGGTGTAACCAAGGATCAAATCAACGCGGTTCTCCGCGAGAAGCCGGCGGGCGGTGGCCCTGAGTTCCTCCTGCTTACTCACGCCGCGGCACCCCGCTTTCCTTCCGGAGCGCCCCGCGGTACGGGCCGAGATCCTTTGCCCTCTGGTAGATGCGCGTGGTAACCCGGGCGAAGTCGGCCGCCTCCGAGGCGGAAATCCAGGTGAAGTTAACACGTCCCTCGTCCAGGCCGGCGAACTCCAGCAGGCTTTTCAGCATGGCAAACCGGCGCCGGGCGACGAGGTTGCCGCTGGTGTAGTGGCAGTCGCCCGGGTGGCACCCGGAAACGAGTACCGCATCGGCGCCCCGCCGCAAGGCGGTCAAAAGAAAAAGCGGGCTGACCCGACCGGAGCAGGGAACCCTGATGATGCGGACGCTGGCCGGGTATTGCAGCCGGTTTATGCCGGCCAGGTCGGCTGCGGCATAGCTGCACCAGTTGCACAGAAAACCCACGATCTTCGGTTCCGGACCGGCATCCATCTTCGTCAACTCCTTCGCCATCCTCAGATCGTCCCTGCCAAACGAGAACCCTGCATATGATACCCTCCCTTTTGGGCCATGTCAACGCAAAAAGTTGCCTTTAAAGGTGCGCAACCGGGAAAAATCGAGTAGGAGGGGCGGCCAGTCCCCTCCTACCACACCACCGTACGTGCCCAACTGCCCGGCACCCAACTTGGGGGAGACAATAACATTGTGGTAGCGGTCAGATCTCCCTGAGTTGCGTGCCGGGGTTCCATCGCCACGGCAAAACGCAACTACTGGGCGACCCAGCCCCCATCAACGGCCATGGCGTGGCCGGTGACGAAGGACGCGGCATCCGAGCAAAGCCAGACCACCGCTTCGCCGATCTCCCGCGGATCGCCCAGGCGGCCTACCGGTTCGCCCGCGGCGAATTGGGCTTCTGCCTGCGGGTCGCCGCCCGTTATGCGCTCCACCATCGGGGTACGGATGACCCCCGGGCAGACGGCGTTAACCCGGATACCGGCCGTGGCGTAATCCAGCGCGGCGGCCTTTGTCAGGCCCACCACCCCGAACTTGGAGGCCACGTAAGCAGGCAGTCCCCGGAAGCCCACCAGGCCGGCTACCGAGGCGGTGTTCACGATAGCGCCGCCCCCCTGCTTGAGCATCTGCGGGATTTCGTATTTCATGCACAGGAATACACCCTTGAGATTGATGGCGATGGTACGGTCCCAGTTCGCCTCCGTGCAGTCGGCGAGGGGCGCCATTACCCCCTCGACGCCGGCGTTGTTGTGGGCGCAGTCGAGCCGCCCGTACGTCTCGACAACCTTGTTGACCATAGCCTCAACATCCGCGGCGCTGGATACGTCGGCACGGATGAAGAAGGCCTCCCCGCCTGCTTCCCTGATCATCCGGACCGTCTCCTCGCCCCCTTCCACCACGTAATCCGCCACCGCGACCCTGGCCCCTTCCCGGGCAAAGACGAGGGCCGTTGCCCGCCCGATGCCCGAGCCGCCACCGGTTACCAGGGCCACCTTGCCCTGTACCAGACCCGCCATACACAATCGCCTCCCTGAAGATGATGTGAGATACCGGTTTCGCCGGTCCCCTGCAGGGTTTCCAGATCACCCCCTTAACCGCCTGTCCACAAGGGCGGCAGCCGAGACTCCCGTACCTCGGGATAACCGACCTGCAGAATTGCCGGAACCAACCCAGGTACCAGGATAAATTATATCCCCAGGATACCGGTGCCTTACGTTAATGTTCTTTCCGGAAGTATTGATGGGACTGTTGAAGCGAGTTTCGGAAGTGACAATCTGAGCAGAGAGCGCATACGGGATACCAGCCTGGAGGATTTGCCACAAGATTTGAGAAAATTCTATCATATACCGGTTCCGGTTTCAATAGCCGGTTGTCATCACTTGATGATATTCTCGAGATAGACGGTAGAGGGGGTTAAGAGAGTGCTTTCACAAAAGGGCCTCACGGGGCGCGTGGCCCTGGTTACCGGGGGCAGCCGGGGCATCGGCGCCGCCATCGCCCGAGCCCTGGCCGCCCGGGGCGCGGAAGTGGCCGTGAATTACTGCGCCTCCACCGGCGAAGCGGCTGCCGTCGCCAAGGCCTGTAAGGAATACGGCGGCCGCGCTCTGGCCGTCCGGGCGGACGTCACCCGGGCCGAGGACGTCGAACAGCTCTTTACCACGGTGGAGCAAAACCTGGGTGGGGTAGACATCCTTGTGAACAATGCCGGCGTTTCGCTCCGGGCCCTGGTCACCGAAACCAGCGAAGCCGACTGGCAGCGGGTGCTCGACGTGAACCTGAAGGCGGCCTTTCTCTGCTGTCGCCGCGCCCTGCCGGGCATGATCCGGCGCCGCCACGGCCGGATCATCAATATCGCCTCGGTCTGGGGCCTCACCGGGGCGGCGTACGAAGCCGCCTATGCCGCCGCCAAAGGCGGCCTTATTGCCTTTACCAAGTCGCTGGCGCGCGAAGTCGGATCGGCGGGAATCGTGGTCAACGCGGTGGCTCCGGGACCCGTGGAAAGTGACATGCTGCGCCGGGAACTGAGCCCGGCGGAGCGGGCCGACCTGGCCGGGGCCATCCCGGCCGGCCGGCTCGGGAAACCGGAAGACGTGGCTGCGGCCTGCGCTTTCCTGGCCTCGGAGGAGGCTTCCTTTATTAACGGCCACGTCCTGCGTCTGGATGGGGGCTGGTTGCCGTGAGCGCCCCCTTAGGCCAGCCCGACGTTCCTGAGGATTTGCGCCGCCGGTTCGACCCTGTTCAGCGTGTACAGGTGCACCCCATCGACCCCGTTGGCCACCAGGTCCGCAATCTGAGCGCTGGCATACTCAATACCGGCCCGCTCCAGGTCCTCCGGCGCGTCGGCATACCGGTCCACCATAAGCCAGAGCTTGGCCGGAATGGAAGCCCCGCAGAGGCTGACGATGCGCTTGATCTGCCCGGCGTTCAGCACCGGCAGGATGCCCGCCGATACGGGGCACGCGATGCCGGTGCGCCTGGCGTTTTCCAGAAAGTTATAGAACACGCGGTTGTCGAAAAATAGCTGGGTGATCAAAAAATCGACGCCGGCGTCAACCTTTTCTTTAAGGTACGCCAGATCCGTGCTGAGGCGCGGGGAGGAGATATGCCCTTCCGGGTAAGCGGCCGCCCCGATGCAGAGGTCGGCCTGCCGCCGGAGGTACCGCACCAGGTCCACCGCGTACCGGAAATCGCAGGCGCTGTAGTCGAAATCCGCGGCACCCGCCGGGGGGTCTCCCCGCAGGGCCAGGATGTTTTCGATACCCCCGGCCCGGAGGCGCGCCAGGATGCCGTC
>JBFMHQ010000010.1:14127-44226 GCA_040751815.1 Bacillota bacterium
CCAGGTCCACCGCGTACCGGAAATCGCAGGCGCTGTAGTCGAAATCCGCGGCACCCGCCGGGGGGTCTCCCCGCAGGGCCAGGATGTTTTCGATACCCCCGGCCCGGAGGCGCGCCAGGATGCCGTCGATTTCGGCAGCAGTGTGGCCCACGCAGGTGAGGTGCGCCAGGGCTTCAACGCGAAACCCGGTTTTGATCAGGGACGCGATCTCCACGGTCAGCTCCCTGGTGCTGCCTCCTGCCCCGTAGGTCACGCTGATGAACGCCGGGTTCAAGGCCTGCAAGCCGGACACCGTAGCCGAAACGGTCTCTATGGCGTTCCCGGTTTTGGGCGGAAAAATTTCAAAGGACACCACCGGCCTGCGCCGGGCGTAAAACTCCCTTATGAACACGTACTTCCCCATCCCCGTAAAGTCTTTCGGTTCTGTTCTACAACAATGCAGCCTTTCCCTGCCGGAACCCTGGCCACCGACGCACTCCGGCCGCCTCGTCGAAGCGATTCCTGAGAAAAAAGGGCCGGCGCAGCGCCGGCCCCGGCGTCACGGCCTGCCACTTACTCCAGGGTTAGCTTTTTGAAACCGCCGAAATCCTGCGCCATCCGGGTATATACGGGTTTGCCCAGCAGGAAGGTGTAGATCTCGTCGGCCTTTTTCGCCGGGTCCACGTCCCCGAAGCGGTCGGGATAGATGACCTTGCCGGCGTAGTAGGCGTCGGCCAGCGCCGTATCGATGTTGGTCGTGTAATAGTTGTACGGCATCTGCCCATAGAGCTCCCCCTTCCTGACCGCCGTCAGCGAGCGGTAGAACTGCGGGTTTTTCCGGTAGTCCTCCCGCACAAGGCTCAGGCCGCCCTCGTCGATGAAGATGATCTGCGGGTCCCAGCTCAGAAGCTTCTCCCGGTCGATCATCACGCTGCCCTTCTTCCCGGTTTCGTCAACCACGTTCTTCGCATTTACCGCCACAAAGGGCGGGTACTGCCCCTGGGTGCTCTCGATGCCGTGCGTTCCTTTCATCCCCAGCCCCCCCACATATACCGTCGGCTTTTTCTCTTCCGGGATATCTTTCGTACGCGCGTGGAGATCCGCCTGGCATTGCTTGATGAAATCCACCACTTCGCGCGCCCTGCTCTCCTGTCCAATTATCTTCCCGACGAGCGTAAGGGATTGGTAAAGTTCTTCGTCGAAGGTCGCCAGTTGACCATAACTCAGCACAACCACCGGAATGTTCGTCTTCGCCTGGAGATCGTCCGCCTTGGCCCTGTCCACGAGGTAGCTCGCAAAAATGACGTCCGGCTTCACCGCAACCAGCTTTTCGGCGTCGGGGGTCGAATTGGGTCCGCCCGGCCCGATGGTGGGAAGGTCCTTAAGTTCCGGGTGGGCCAGGATGTACGGCCGACCGGTCGGCTGCTTCTTTTCCAGGTCTTCGACGCCAACCACCTTTTCCGCACCGTTGACGTAGCAGACCAGCCGCAGGGCTCCCGGCCCTATGGCCACGACCTTCTTCACGGGCACGGCTATCTCCACCTCGCGCCCGGCCAGATCGGTGACCCTGATCTTCTGCGGTGCCGCCGGCGGCTGCGTCCGGCTCCCGGCGCCGCAGCCGCTCAAGAACGCCGCCAGGCAGCATAAAACAACCAGCAGAAACAAAATCGTGCCTTTTGTTTTCCCGGCAATCATTATCCCATCCTCCTCCGGTCAATTTCCTGTAGAAACCCGGTCGGACCCCTTTAAAGCTATACGGCTTTCCCCAGCACCTCCCCTCCTGGGCTTCGAGGCTGGACGCCAGCCCGGTACGGGAATTACCACGGGCACGCCGTGGCACCGCTCCACTATAACGGGAACGCCGTAGACACTCTCAATCGTTTCCGGCGTCAGCACCTCGACGCCTCCGGCGGCGAAAACGCGCCCGCCCCTGAGCAGGACGAACTTGTTAGCCAGCCGCACCGCCAGATTGAGATCGTGCATCGTCACCACCGCCGCAAGTTCCCGTGTTGCCGTCACACTCCTGATAACCTCTAAGACCCCGATCTGGTTTTTCAGGTCCAGGTTGCTGGTGGGCTCGTCCAGCAGCAGGACCTTCGGTTCCTGCGCCAGGGCCCGGGCGATGACCACCTTCTGCAGTTCCCCGCCGCTCAACTCGTCCAGGTAGCGCAGCGCAAAGGACTCAAGACCCAGAAGCCGCAGCGCCCGGCCGGCGATCTCCATATCCTCCGGCGACACATCCCAGGTGATGTGGGGTTTGCGACCCAGGAGCACCGCGTCAAAGACGGTTACCCGCCCGGCCTGGTAGCGCTGGGGCACGTAGCCCATCCTGCGCGCCACCTCCCGGCGGTCGAGCCGCCGCAGATCATCCTTCCCGATCAGGATCGTGCCTCCCTGGGGCTTCAGGATGCCGTTTAAGCACTTGAGCAGGGTGGATTTCCCCACCCCGTTGGGGCCGAGGATGGCCAGACAGTCCCCCAAGGCCACGGTAAACCTTATGCCCTTCAGGACGGCGCGGCTCGGGTAGCCGAACTCCACGCCGCCGACAGACAGGATCATCCCCGACGATACCCCCTGGCGAGAAGGTAGAGGAAGAGCGGCGCCCCCATGAAGGAGGTGACCGCCCCTACCGGCAGCACCACCGGTGCGATGACCGTCCTGGCCAGCGTATCGGCGGCAAGGAGCAAAAGCCCCCCCATCACGGCGGCGCCCGGGATCAGGAAGCGGTGGTCGCCCCCGATCAGCCGGCGCATCATATGCGGCCCGACCAGACCGATAAACCCGATGATGCCCAGGAAGGAGACGGCCACGGCAGTGATCAGGGAGGCAACAAACATCCCCATCATCCTGATCCTCTCCACCTCGACGCCCAGGCCTTTCGCCGTTTCCTCCCCGCTGTCCAGGGCATTATAGCTCCACCGGTGCAGAATGAAATAGACCAGGGCGAGGCCAATGGCGACGGTCATAATGCCGACCTCGCGCCAGGAGGCCCGCCCCAGGTCGCCGAAGGTCCAGAAAACGACGGCCGCCACCTGTACGTCCTGGGCGAAATACTGAACGATCGTCGTCCCGGCCCCGAAAAGAGAGCCCAGCGCGACGCCGGCCAGGACCATGGCCTCCGGCGAAACTCCTTTGTATCTGGCCAGTAAAAGCACAACCAGGGTGGCCGCCAGCGACCAGAAAAAGGCAGAAAGGGTCACAACGCAGGGGTTACCGATGATCACGGCGTCGGCACTGGTGCTCTGCGTGCTCCCCGCGCCCAGGACGACAATGGCGAAGGCGGCGCCGAAGGCCGCTCCCTGGGAAATACCCAGGGTGAACGGCGAGGCCAGGGGATTCCTCAGGATGCTCTGCATGACGCATCCCGCCACCGACAGGCCGATGCCGGCCACAACGCCCGCCGCCACCCGCGGCAACCTGATGTTCCAGATGATGACCCGGAATGAGCCTTCGGTCTTTCCCAGTAAGGTCATCAGCACCTGTGCCGGCGAGAGATCAGCAGAACCGGCGCTCACGGCGTACATCCCCAGCACCAGGACCGCAAGCCCCAGCGCGGCGATCACCAGCACCTTCCTGCCGGTGTAACGCGCGTAACTGCGCGGTATCTCGCCGACACCCACCCCGTTGATCTGGCTTGTGCTCATGCGCCGATCTCACCCGGCAGCCTGTCCACCTCTGCGCGGATGGCGCCCGCCTCCGCAGAGGTTCCCACTAGATTCGCCTTACTCATTTCTTAAACCACCCGATACGTGCTCCAGAAACGCTATCCAGATCAGAGGAATACGGCTTTATGTCTATGAGCGGGCTGCCGTCCACCGCGTCAACCCCCCGCACCAGCAGACGGTTTTCCTTCACCTCCAGCAACTCCGCCACACAAAAACCAATGGGGTTGGGGCGGGAAGGCGAGCGGCACGCGAACACGCCGCGGATCTCCGGCCCCCACGGGGTCTTCGTCTGCAGGATGTCCCGCCGCGCCAGATGGCACCAGTAAAGCACGATCAGGTGGGTCGCTTGTTCCACATCTTTCAGCCCGGGCATAAATTCCGGGTAGACCTCGAGCTCCGCCACCTTTTCCGAAAAACGCCCCTGGTAGGGCGCCTCTTCTTTTGCCCGGTACGGGCTGCGGATTACCCCTATGGGCGTCAGCGTCAGGCCGATATCCCCCATTTGGCACTCTTCCCCGTACGGCGACAAGTCGTCCGGCACACCTTCGCCCTAAAAAGAAAAAACGCCACAGAAGACAAGCCTCCGTGGCCTTTTTCTTCGCTTTTTGTCGTTTTAAACCCGTCGCGATGGCTGCCGGCCCTGAGGGCCAAGCCCTGGGAAAAAGCGGTTCCGTACCGCCTTTGTGTTAAAGACAAATTAACACGGCCGGGGCACCCTGTCAATACCTAACCGCGCGTCATCGTCCCACCGCACCGGGGGCATTTCACATCCACGCAGGGTGTTCCCGGTCGATGCGGGACCTGCGTCCCGCACGCCTGGCAAACGCACACACTCTCCGGACCCGTTCCCGGCGCCTCGCTGGCGCTGCGCCCGCGGCCGCACCGGCCGCCGCCGCGCCCGGAACCACCGCCACGCCCTGTACCGCGACCGCCATTTCTTTCCTGTCCGCCGCCCTGACCGCATCCGCCGCTCCGACCTCGCGGCACGGTTATACCCCCTTTGGTCGCCCCTACCACGGGTGCGTCCCGATCACGACTTCCTTGCCGAACTTGGCCCGCAGCTTCTCCGCCAGGCCTTCGACATCAATCGGACACTTGGCGGTAGTCGTCGCTTTGACGATACAGGCCCCGATGTGAATCACGTCAAAGTCGCGCCCGTAAGCCTTTGCGAGGTCCGAAATCAAAGCCACCTTGGGCATAACCAGCCCCGGGCAATCTCCGCAATCACCCATGGCTACCACGTCAATTTCCTGCCCCTGGTAGCGGGCGAACTCCCCCTGCCTCTCCTGGATGGCTTTAAAGCACTTTATACAGGAGACGCAGGTGATATCCTTGATCTTTTTGCACGAGACGATGATAATCCCGGCCATATCCCCAACTCCTCCGGACAAGGTGGTCTGTCCTATACTAACATATGCTCGGAATTCTGGCAAGAACTTTTTGATTGCCCGGCGTGTTACCCGGCAACGGCATCATCTGCCCTGCGCCTCGTCTCCAGGGGGCGTACCAGGGTCTCGTAAATCCACCGCGACTTCGCGGCCAGGACGGGGCTGACAAGGGCTAGAAGCACAATGTAAAGGGCGGCAAAGGGCTGGAGAATTGCGGCGGCCCCGGAGGAGGGAGCGAGCCCGGCAACGATCACGGCAAACTCGCCGCGCGCCATAACGGTACAGCCAACATTCACCGCCGCCCGCCCACGGTAACCGGAGATCCGGGCGCTTATCCAGCCGGCGAGAAGATTGCCCGCTACCGTGGCAGCGGCGGCAACCAGGGCCATCCAGGCAACCGGCCCAAACGCCCGGTAATCAATGCCCATGCCGAAGGTAAAAAAGAAGACGGCACCGAAAAGGTCGCGCATGGGCGTCACCAGCTGTATGAGCCGCCTGGCATGCGAGGTTTCCGCCAGGAGCAACCCGGCAAGCAGGGCGCCTACGGCTTCCGCAACATTTATCCGTTCCGCCAACCACGCCATTGCCAGAAGGAGGGTGAACGACACCACGATGAACGGTTCCCCTCTCTTGATATCCAGCCAGCGGTCAAGGTGCGGACCGAGGCGCCGGCCCACGAAGAGCAGGCCGGCAATAAAGGCTACCGTCACCAGACCCCCCAGGAGTCCGCCGAGCGGAGACCCCTGCCCGCCGAGCAGGTACCCCGAAAGTGCCGAAAGGTAAACGGCAATAAACGCGTCCTCAAATACCAGGATGCCGAGGATCAGTTCCGTCTCGGGATTCGCGGTACGCTTCAGATCCACGAGCAGCTTGGTGACGATGGCGCTGCTGGAAACAGCAGTAATCCCGGCCATGACCAGAACTTCCGGCCAGGAACGAAAAAACAGCCAGCCAAGGGCCACGCCCCGCAGCAGGTTCAAGGCAACGTAAACGCCGCCCCCTCTGGCTATAACAGACCATCCCCGGACAATCCGGCTTGCCGAGAACTCCAGACCGAGGTAGAAAAGCAGCAGGAGAACGCCCAGCCGACCCAGGAGGGCCGTTGATTCGGTGGGCTGCACCAGCCGCAGGTCAAACCAGGCACCATGCGGGGCGTAAGGGCCGCAGAAAACGCCCAGGAGAACCAGGATGGGTATGGCAGAGAAGTTAAACTTCCGCGCCGCCAGGACGGCAGCGCTGATAATGGCGAAACTTACGGCAAGGTTGACGCTGCCGTCTGCCATGTCCTACCCCCTCTCCTCCGTCACCATCCTTTCGAACTGCGCAACGGCATCGGCGCGTCCGGCCACAACCACCGTCTGCGCCGGCGCGAAGGTGAAAGCCGGGCCGGGATTTATGGCGGCGCATTTCCTTTTCTTCTTATCCGGCTCTTCAATAACGGCAATTACTGTGACACCGAGATTCTTACGCAAACCAAGCTCCCCGATCGTCTTGCCCACGATGGGAGCCCGGGGCGCCACCTTCAACCATTCAATATGGAGGTCGGCGATCGCCGTTTCGAGCTTCTCGAGTAGCTTGGGCTGGTAAAAGGCGCCTCCGATAATCGATCCCACCTGCCGGGCCTCCTGATCGGTCAGCGTCACGGAACAGGCCGGTTCGTCGTCTTCCGCGGCAAAGTAGAATAATTCCCTGTTGCCCTCGTCGTAAATGACGATGCCGAGCCGCTCCCCGCTTTCGAGCTCGACTACGTACTTCTTGCCCAGTCCGGGCAATTCCGCTTCCTTAATTTCGGCCACACCCACACCTCCTGATCAACCCCGAAAACCCGGTCACGGTCCATTATAACACCGGCCGTGCGGAATGAGGAACCACCCTCGATTTCGCAAGACTAAAGGGACCGGTAGCCCGGCCGGCACCTGTATATTATAATGGGGAAAACCCGAACGGGAAACGGAGGTCGGTTCCGTGGACAGGCTCAAGATTACGGTCCTCTGCGAGAACACGGTCGGCGCGCCGCGACCCCTGGCCGGGGAGTGGGGACTGGCCCTGCTGGTGGAAACCCCGGAGGCCAGGATTCTCCTTGACACCGGTGCCCAGGGGCACGTGGTCGGCAACGCCCTCGCGCTGGGAGTGGATCTCCGTGGGGTGGACGCCCTGGTGCTGAGCCACGGCCACTATGATCATACCGGGGGTCTCAGGGCTTTCCTGCAGTTGCGCGGCCGCCTGCCGGTGTACGCGCACCCGCGCCTCTTCGACTCCCACTACAGCAACGCCCCGGAACTCCATTACGTCGGCGTCCCCTACCGGCGGCCGGAACTAGAGAGCCTGGGAGCAAATTTTGTCTGGGTGCGCGAGGCGCGGACGGTCGCCCCGGACCTCTGGGTGAGCGGCGAAGTACCCCGGCGGGCCGCCTTCGAAAAGGGCGACCCCCGGCTTGTCGTTGTGGAAGACCCGGAAGACAGGGCCGGCCGGCCGGACCCGCTCCTCGACGATATGAGTCTCTACGCGGTCACTCCCGCCGGGCTGGTTATCATTCTCGGGTGCGCCCATGCCGGGGTGGTCAACATCGTAGAGCACGCCCGGGAAGTCACCGGCGTGGACGGGGTTTACGGAATTATCGGCGGTACCCACCTGGGGCCCGTTGACGAGGAGCAGCGCCGGGCGACGCTGGCCTACCTGCAGGAACTCAACCTGCAGATTCTGGCGGCCAACCACTGCACTGGCCTGCCGGCCATTGCCGCCCTGGCGCAAACCTTCGGCCCGCGCTTCCGGTTCGCCCCCGCGGGCACCGTTATCGAACTTCCGTGAAGAAAGTTAATCGGCCTGCCCACTGCAGGGGATGCAGAGGGTCTTGCCCTCCACCAGCCGCGCCCGGGGCTCCATTACCCGTTCGCCGCAGCAGGCGCAGGTTACGGAGGGAAAGATGCGCGCCTTCGGGGGCAGGTCGATGCTGACTTCTTCTACGGTGCAAACCTCTTCCTCGGGTGCGTTAAGGATGCGCTCCGCAGCCTCCATCTGCCTGGCTTGGAAACGCCGCCTGTCTTCCGGCGTCCCCTCTCCGGCGAAAACCTTGCGGCGCAGGGCGGCGAGTTCTTCGTCCACCGCCCAGGAAGTATCCTTCATGACCACCCGGACCGCCTTCCCGTTATCCCGGCGGGCGACGGTATAGACCGGCTTGCCCCAGTCGCGGAAGATGAGGTTCCCCTTGCCCAGGGTGCAACCCGTGAGCACCTGCAGGGCGTCCACGCCACAGGCGTCGTTCTCTACGATGGCCACCAGTTCCTCGTCGGCGGCGGGGTCGGCGCCCAGGGCCCTCAAAGCGGCCAGCGCCGCGCGGTACCCAGCGGCCAGCCCCACGCAAACATGCCCGTGAAAGTCAATTACCCGTTCCCAATCGGTTACCTGGCACACGGCAGATCCACCTTTCCGGAGTTTTTTGGCCAATAAAAAAACCACGATCGTCCCCGTCCGGCGCGGGCAACCTCCGTGGCTGCGCCGCCCAACCGCGCAGGTTCTACCGGCAAGACCTCCGTGGTCTCTCATCATCCCAGGCTTTGAGATACTTTTCGCCGTCCGGGGGGCATTTCCTTCCCGGCCTGCCCCGGATTTTCAAAACCACACGTAAAGAATCGTGGCCACCGCCACGCCCACGAGGACGGTCAGGAGCATGTTTTTCGTCCCGACCGCCACAAAGAAACAAGGGAGGGCCGCCAGGAGCTTGTAATTCTCCGGCCCCAGGGCCGGTTGGCCGTTTTGCAGAAACAGCTCAGGCGCCAGGAGCGCCGCGAGCACCGACGCCGGAATAAAGCCCAGCCAGCGGACGAACCCTTCCGGCAGCCGCGCTTTGCTGAGGACGACCAGCGGCAGCGCGCGCGGGAGGTAGGTCACCACGGCCATTCCCAGTATTACCAGGAACGTTTTATCCAACGCTCACACCCCGCTCCGACGGTGGCCGCGATGACGGAGGCCAATACCACGTTCCATCTGGTGTGGCAACCGGCGGCCAGGAAAAGGGAAAGGGCACCTGCCAGAAACGCCGTCGCCGCCACCTCCCGGCTGCGTACCTGAACGACCAGAAGGTAGATGAACATGGCCGCCAGGGCAAAGTCAAGGGGCAGGTCGGCGACGCGCCCCAGAAAGGGCCCGAGCACCGCCCCGAGAAAGGAGCCCAGGACCCAGGCGGCGTAAGACGTGAGGTTTAAACCGTAGTAGAACATGGGGTGATGCGCCTGTGCTGCGGGCTCCGCGCTGGCCACGGCAAAGGTCTCGTCGGTGATCCCCGTACCGACAAGGGCGGCCGTCCCGGCCGAAAAGCGCGCCATCCGCGGCGCAAGGGAACTGGAAAAAAGGGCGTGACGGAGGTTCACCAGCAGCGTGGTAAGGACGATACTCACTCCCCCTGCACCGGCACCGAACATGCCCGCCGCGATGAATTGCGAGGCGCCGGCGTAAACCAGCACCGACATGGCCGTTGCGGTACGCAAATCAAGCCCCGCCTCCCGTGCCAGCACCCCGTAGGCTATGCCGATGGGAACGTAGCCCAGTACGATGGGCAGGGCTTTGCCTGCGCCCTGGACAAATTCCCGCCACGGAACAACCCGCCCACCGACTTCCGTACCTGCCTTCGTCAACATGATCGCCTCCTCAGCACGTACCTTGCGCATACCTGGCCCGTACCGGAGAATCATAAACTCGGGAGTGATCACCGATGGGGCACAAAAAAGATAACGACGAACTCCGGACGGTGCGGCAACTGGACGCCCTGCAGTGGGAAACCGCCAAAGAACTCGGCCTGGAGGACGAGATCACCCTGGCGGGTGCTAAACTGAACCCGGACAACCTCGGGATCAAGGGGCGTAAAGCACGAAAGCGGGCGGTTAAACCAGGGGAAGAAGCCCTAGCGGACGAGGGGGTGCGCAAGACGGAACTCCACCTGCACGACTACTGGTAGGCCTCGGGCCAAGGACGGCCACCTGCCGCCCCGCTAAATGCCTCAACCCATACCGTTCTTGTCGCCGATCTGCACAACCTCGCCATCGCGGACGATAACCGGCACCCGGTTGGCGCGATACTTTTCTTTCACCAGTCGCCGTGCCGCGGGATCCAGGCTGACGTTCACCTCCTCGAAGGCAATGCCCTGGGCACGAAATTCTTCCATCGTGCGCCGGCAGTACGGGCAGCCGGTCTTGGTGTAGATGACGGTCTTGCTCATTCACGCCCCCTCCTGACTTCTCCGGGTTTCTGGTAGTCCCCATCCGCTTCACGGACGTAATGTTCGAGAAAGGTAAGCAGCTGTTCCCCCAGCTGCGCCTGCTGGTAAACCCCCACGCCCGCAGTAACGGCCAGCGGCCAGAACATAAACCACCCTACCCCACCGGCGGCGGCCTTATCCAGCCACTTCCCGGCGCCGGTGTGCACTTCGACACCGCCTTCCCACGCCTTCAGGCGCACCGTCAGAGCCTGGGCCATCCCGGCCACACTGGCCCAGAGCCCCCCTTTACGGGCCTGGACGATCATCTGCTCCTTGCTGCCGAAGCGCTGGGTTTCGAAATCCTTTTTCTTGAACCAGATCTCTACGGCCAGCGCCAGGTGTTCTACGGGAATGCGGCACCTGTAAAAACGTACGGGCAATTCTCCCACCTGCCGGCTTCCTCATCAGGTTTATTCTAATACATCCGGCCCCGTCTTGGGTAGCCCCGGCCGGCAGGTTAAGTCGTGCCGGCATTTGTCGATAAAATTTTAGAACGGCGCTTTCTTGTGGTAAAACGAAGCAGGGGTGGGGGAACCGTGTTCGTCTATTTCGCGGCCGCCACGGCCGCTATTTTCGGCATTTCCCTTTTCCTGCGCGACAGGCTGGGCGCCCGTGCGGCGTTCTTCCTGGCCGGTCCTTCCCTCGTCCTGGCGTATCTTTTCCCGCCGGCCCTCGTGCACCTGGGCCTCGCCAAGTCGCTGGCGCTCTACGGTGCAGCCATCCCGATCGCCGGCAGCCTGCTCTGGTTTTTCTTACCCGGACCGGCCCTAACGCCGCAAGCCGTGGTTGAGGTGCCGCCGGCAACAGGGGAAAATGCTGGTGTTGTCGAAATCGATCAAAAAACGGCGGTAGCTTTTTGCCCTGTAACGTCAGGGTCGCCCGGTGCCGGCTCCGTATCGCCAGGGCAGGTGGAGCCGCCATTCGCCGCAGAGGAAGAAACCCCTGGAGGGCGCACGGACCCGGAAAACTTGCCAGCCCCCGCCGATCTGGTCAGGGAGGCCGCCTCCCGGCGCAGGCAGGGGGATTTTGCGGGCGCGGCACGCCTTTATAGGGCCGCCCTTGCCGCGACCTCCGACCCGCACCTGCAGTACCTCATCGTCAACGAGTTGAGCGGGCTCTACCAGCAACTGGGCCGGTACGCCCTGGCCGCGGAGTTGATCCAGGCCTTTCTCCTTATGCGCGTCCCCTGGCCGCCGGCCCTGACCGCCGCGCTCAGAGAAAAGATGGTGTTCAACCGGTACCTGCATGAAACCCTGGCAAGGAAAGGCATGCCCGGCCTGCCTTACCGTGAGGTGCCCGAAATCATCCGGCGGCGGGCCTGCCTGGAAGCAACTAAGAAATAAGTTCAGGGAGGAGTGTTACCGTTGGTCAAAAGAAGCAGCGACATCCTGGGTTTGCCGGTGCTGAGCCTCTCCGAGGCCGCCGGTCAAGGCCGGGTGCAGGGCCTGGTCATCAATCCCCACGAGGGAGCAGTTGACTTCTTCGTCGTCGAGCCGCAGGCGTGGTACCAGGAGCCGCGGCTGGTGGCTGCCGGCGACGTGGTGGGCATCGGCAATGACGCCCTCACCATCACGAGCAAGTCCCAGCTCACTCCCGTCAGCGCCAGTACGGCGGCGCTTGAACTCCTGGAGCGGGATGTGCGGGCGGTGGGCACCCGCCTCATTACCAGGGCGGGGACGTTCATCGGCACGGTAAGTGAAATCGGCATCGACCCTGCCACCGGCAAAATTGTCGGATACGAATGGGTGCCGATCGGCGAGGAGTCCCCTGCCGGCATCATACCCGCCTCGGCGGTCGTTACACTGGGAAAAGAACTGATCGTGGTAACCAGCGATTTCCGGGAAAAGGTGCTGCCTTCCTTTGAGGCCTTTGATCAAGCACCCGCATCCCAGGCGCCGGCCGCCGGCGCGGCTCCTCCGCCTCCGGGGAGCGACCCGCTGGAGGTCTTTGAAGCCCGGCAGAAGCAATATCTCCTCGGGCGCAAGATCGTGGCCCGCGTGGTAGCCGACGACGGGCAGGTAATCGCCGAGGAGGGAGACACCGTTACCCAGGAGATCATCGATAAGGCCGTCGCCGCCGACAAGTACGTTGAGCTCGCCCTGAACACCGGTGAGTAGCCTGCGACGTGTAGTCTTTATCCTTTCCGTTATCGTTCTACAGGCTTTTTGCGGTGTGGCGGCAGCCATTCTGGCGTTGCGGGCGTGGTATGGGGATACGGTGGTGGCCGGTGTCCGGGTCGGCGGGGTTTCCCTGGCCGGGCTTGACCGCGCAGAGGCCGTCGCTCTGCTCAGGAAGCGCTTTCCCGAACCGCGGCCGGACAGTGTCCTGGCCCTCGTTACGCCTGACGGCGAGTCCTGGAAGATACGGCACGAAGAGCTTGGCTGGGGGAACGACTACGAGGCGGCCGTTGCACGGGCGCTGCAGGTGGGCAAGGAGGTGCGGCTGCCCCGGGACCTGGCCGACTTTTTCCGGCTGGCCGGGGCCGGGGTTGACCTGCCCCTTCCCACCCGCTTCGACGAAACGGCACTGCGCACGATCCTGACCCGCATCGCCGCGGGCTACCACCGGGCGCCCCAGAACGCAAGGGTCGTTTACGAGGAGGGCAGCGTCGTCATTTTACCCTCCCTGCCGGGTTACGAAGTGGATATCGAAAGGACCGTGGCCCGGTTCCGGACCCTGCCGGTAACCACCTGCCGCTTCCCTCTGAGTGTGCGGGTAATACCGCCGGCGTTGACGGCGGACGCCCTCAAGGAGATCAACGCCCGGCTCAGCATCTTTGCCACCCGCTTCGATCCCGGAAACACGGAGCGCACCCATAACCTGCAGCTGGCCGCAAAACTGCTGGATCACAGCCTGGTGTTGCCCGGCCAGGTTTTTTCCTTCAACGAAGCGGTGGGCCCCCGGACGCGGGAAAGGGGATTTACCGAGGCGCCCATCCTCATCGGCACGCGGCTCGCCAATGGTCTCGGCGGCGGCGTCTGCCAGGTGGCCACCACCCTCTACAACGCCGTGTTGCTGGCCGAGCTTCCGGTGGTGAGCCGCACCGGGCACACACGCCCCGTGCCCTACGCCCCCATCGGCCAGGATGCCACCGTGGTGGAAAATCTCATTGATTTTCGCTTCCGCAACAACCGTTCCCACCCGGTCCTGATAACCACCCGCGTCGCCGGCGGCATTTTGATGGTCGCCCTCTACGGGCATGCCGATGACGCACCGAATACCGTTTTCCGCTCGGAAACCACGCGCACCGTGCTGCCGGCGAAGACGGTTTACCGCACCGATCCGTCCCTCGCCCCCGGCGAGGTCAGGATCGCCGACCCGGGGCGCGACGGCTATATCCTCACAACGTATGAGGTCATGCTGGTCGGCAACCGGGAGGTCAACCGCGTGGTGGTGGCCGAGAGACGGGTCGCCCCCAGGCCGGCGCTGGTCTTCGCGGGACCGGGCGCCGGGCCCGGCAAGTAGCGTACCCCAACGCCATTCGTAGCCCCCGGCCGCACTACCATAATTTAACAATATCTACGTTCTTAAAGTAGTAGCGTACGATCTTATCGGCCGACCAGCCGCGCCGGGCCAATTCCGCGGCGCCCCACTGGCTCATGCCGACCCCGTGACCGAACCCCTTGCCGGCAAAAATTACCCGGTCGCCTTCTACCAGCACGCTGGTCAGCAGGGTTGACCGCATACGTGTGCTCCCCAGGACGGTGCGCAGGTCGGCGGCGTGCACCTCGGCGTTGCCGATGCGCAGGACGGTGGCCCGGCCCGACGGTCCCCGCCGCACCACCTTCACGGCGTTAAAGGGCCCCGGGTCCTGGCCCAGGTTCCGCAGGGCCTCCGCCACCTCGTCGCGCCCGAATACCGCCCGCCAGCGGCGGAACTCCTCCGGAACGCCGCGTCCCTCCCGCGAGGCGACCACCTTCGTGTAGGGCGGTTCGGCGAACTTGAAGTTCAGCCCTTCTTTTGCGGTGGCGGTGAACCCTCCGGCGTGCGAGTGAAACCAGGCGCGGATGTAGCGCCCGTCGTGTACGGCAACCTGGCCGCGGGTTTTTGCTACCGCCTTTCTGATCCGGTCGTTGATGTTGGCCGGGTTCCAGGCCTGCGCCTCTTCAAAGGAAGTAGAAATGTGCGCCGCCGGATTGACGCCGGATCGCCCGTGGGCCTGCACGAATTCCAGGACAAAGGTGCGGGCCAGAATAGCCTGGGCCCCCAACGCTTCGGTTGGGAACCAGTTTTTCATTTCTCCGGCAACCACGGCCGCCACGTATTCTTCAAGGCCCATCTCACGCACCTCGCCCGTCTGGACCACGTAGACCTTGAGCCGCGGCTCCCTCCCCTCTCCCCGGCTGATGGCCCGGGGAATGGCCGGCTTGCTTACCGGCGGTGCGGGTTTCCGCTGCGCGGCGCAGCCGGGAACGAAACCCGCCGCGAAAACCGCGAGCAGCAGCGCCGCAAGATACCTGCGAACCACTGTCACCCACCTCCCGGAGCTGCTCTGCAACCCCCTATATAGCTTGGGCAGGCAGGCCCGAATTTATGGTCCGGGTTTTGCCGGCCGCGTGGTAACATGGAGCCGGGAGGTGTGGGTGGTGCAGGTCCTCAAGATCGTGGGAATTATCCTGGCCCTTGTTGTCCTGATCACCCTCTGGCTCTACTGCGTGCCTTGAGGAGGGCGGCTGTGGCGCTAGTTAGCGCCGCCGCAGCGTGGTCGCCGCAATTTCGGAAGCCGAGGCCGCGAGGCAGAAACGGCGGAAGGCGCGCGCCTCGGCCAGGAGCTTTTTCAGGAGCACCCGCGCCCGGGGAGCCTCCGGCGGCACGCGGGCGGGTGGGCCTTTCCTGACCAGTACCCGGTTGCGCTCCTCCAGGGTCACCTCCAGTGCACCGGCAGCCATAAGGGTGACCAGACCATAGTAGACCGTGCTCTCGAGTTCCCCCAGGGCAGCCGCCAGCCGGCCCAGGTCGGCCA
This sequence comes from Bacillota bacterium, assembly GCA_040751815.1. Classification (GTDB taxonomy): domain Bacteria; phylum Bacillota; class Desulfotomaculia; order Desulfotomaculales; family UBA12532; genus UBA12532. The sequence goes on from JBFMHQ010000010.1 coordinate 29,374, forward strand.
GGCCCGCCTCGTGCGCCACCGCGTACTTGGCCATCCCGAGGAGATCCTTGAGGAAGGCCTGGAGGCTGCGGGGTGGCTCCGGCCCGAAGGCCAGGACGATGCGGTGGGCGCCGGCCAGGGCGACGATTTCGCGCAGCACCGCCGGGTCCGGTGGTATGGCCAGGAGCACCAGCGTCGCCGCCCGCGCAACGTTGTACCGGTTGCCGGTGGGAAGCCCCGCCGGGGCAGGTTTTCCTTCGTGATAGAAAACGGCGCCGGCGTAAGCGCGCGCCACCTCCGCCAGGGCAACGCCGCGCAGGTCAATCCACTCCTCCCCGGCTGCGGGAACCGGCGCCGCAACCGAGGGCAGGATATCCCGCACCACCAGCTGCAGCCTTTCCTCACCCTGCCAGCGGTCGAGGCCCAGTTCGTAAACCACGTCCACCGTCTCCACGGCGCCGCTTTCGGCGACCTGGGTGCGGGGCGGCGACCACCAGATGGCGGGGCAGCGGTGCTCTTCCCTCCCCACGACCAGGCGCAGGTGCCGGCCGTCGAGGGTGGGCCGCCGGGCCAGGACTGAAACACCCCGGGCAACGAACAGGGGCGTCGGGTTGCCCGCCCCAAAGGGAGCCAGGCGTCTTACGCTTTCGTAAACCTCCCGGCGCACCAGGTCGAGGCCCAGTTCCCGGTCCACCGCCAGACCGCCCTCGAGAGCGGGCCAGCGGCTGCCCACCACGGTGCGGATGCGGCTGGCCAGCCGCGGCACGCGCTCGGGCGCGACGGAAAACCCCGCCGCCGCCTCGTGGCCCCCGAAACGGAGCAATTCGTCGGCGCAGGCGGCCAGGACCTCGTACACCGAAACCCCGGCCGCCGCACGCGCCGAACCCACGGCAACGTCCTCCTCCGCCTTTGCGGTCAGGAGGAAAGCCGGGCGGCCGTACCGCTCGGCCAGGCGGCCGGCAACGATGCCGATAACCCCTTCGTGCCAGTGCGGGTCGAAAAGCACGATGGCCGGGGCGCTGGGGTCTTCCAGGCGCTCCTCGGCTTCCCCGTCAATCAGTTCGCAGAGTTCCCGCCGCCGGGCGTTAACCCGGTCGAGCCACGCCGCCAGTTCCGCGGCCCGCGCCGCGTCGCCGGTAAGCAGGAGCTCCACCACGGGGCGGGCCACCTCGAGCCTCCCCGCGGCGTTTATCCGCGGGGCAAGCTGGTAAGCCACGTCCTCCTCGGTGGTTCCGTCCGGAGCGATGCCGGCCACGCGCAGGAGCGCCTGGAGGCCCGGCCGGCGCGTGGCCCGGAGGCAGGGCAACCCCCGCTGCACCCAGTACCGGTTCTCTCCCAGCAGGGGCACCGCGTCGGCGATGGTGCCCAGGACAAACAGGTCGAGGAAACTTTCTGGCCAATCACCCCCCTCATCCAGGAGGGCGCCGGCCAAAAGGAAGGCCACCCCCACCCCGGCGAGCACCCGGGTGGGGTGGTCTGGGTCCAGGAGTTTCGGATTGATAATGGCCGCCGCCGGAGGAAGCACGGCGGGAGGCTGGTGGTGGTCGGTAATGACCACCTCCATTCCGAGTTCGCCCGCGCGGGCGACCTCCTCCACGCTGCCAATCCCGGTATCGCAGGTGACGATGAGCCCGACGCCCGCGGCGGCCAGATCCTCGATAACCCCGCGGTTCAGGCCGTACCCTTCGCGGAAACGGTCGGGGGTGTGGTATACCACATCGGCCCCCAGGCGCCGCAGGGCGTCTACGAGGACGGCGGTGGCCGTCACGCCGTCGGCATCGTAATCGCCGTAGACGCAAACCCGCCGCCCCGCGTCAATAGCCCGCCGGACCACCGCCACCGCCCCGGCCATCCCGGGGAGTTGCCCGGGCCGGAAGGGCTCGTACAGCCGCCAGTCCAGGAACCGGCGCGCTTCTCCCCCGGTACGGCACCCGCGCAGGTAGAGAAGATGGGCCAGGAGTTCATCCCCGCCGGCGGCATCCAGGAGATCCGGCGGCAGTTCGGATCGCGGGGCCAACCGGTAGCTTTGCGGCAAAGGCTCCTCTCCCCCTTCATTTTTGCCTTCAGCGCGCGCCGAACCCGCTTTTCAGTAAGGTATTTCGGGCACGTCCTCCCACCGCAAAAGTTCCTCGTCCAGCACCTCGTCCTCTTCTATTTCCTCCCCGGGGGCGCGGCGGCCAAAGCAGATGGGATGGTACTCGCACGCCTGGCACACCCGTTCGTCCGCCGCCACGGTGAAATCCTCGTAATCGAGGGCCAGGATGCTTTCCGTCAACTGCCGCAGGAGCTTTCCGTACCGGCTGTGGCGCGCCGCGGTGTAGCCGAAGGTCAGCGGGCTTGCCGGGTGCTGCGGGTTCCAGTAAACCAGGGAGACATTTTCGGGAGAAACTTTTCCTCCGGGAACGTAGGCGCCTCCGGCCTCGACGAACAGGTAGAGATAAAGCACCGTCTGCAGGCTGGCCTGCAGGTACACCTTTTTCGGCAGGCCGGCTTCGGTTTTCCAGTCGTAAATGGTGACCCTGCCGGAGGGATCGACGCGGATCAGGTCGTACCTGGCCTGCAGGCGCAGTTCCTCCCGGCTCATCCGGAGGTGCTGTTCCGGAAAATAGGTGCCGCCTTCCTCCCGCGGGGCGAACTCCTTGAGGGCCTCGAGCCAGGCGGTCAACTTTTCGGCGTCGGGCAGGTCTCCGGGCGCCGCGCAGGGAAGCCCCGCGTAATACCTCTGGGCCAGGGTGTGAAAGGCCTCGCCGCGCTCCATCGCGGCCTGCCTGGCGGAGTCCTCGTACTGGCGCGGCCAGAACAGGCCGTCGAGATACCGGTAACGGAACTTGCGGGGACAGGTGCGAAAGGCCTTCAGTGAAGCCTGGCTGAAATAAAGGGTTTCGAGCCTGGCCCGGTATCCTTCCCGCGTGCTCACTTAAGAACCCTCCCCGAACCTTTTGTTCTCGCCGGCACGGCTTCCGGCATGGGCCGCCAGCCGCCGGAAGGGAACGGCCGGGCGCACCCGCGACGTGCCGCCGCTGGGCAGGACCTTCTCGCGGTGGGCGGTGACCATGAGGTTCTCCTTCGCCCGGGTCACGGCCACGTACAGCAGGCGCAGCCGCTCGCCTATCACCTCGATCCTGGCATCCCGCACGGGGTCGCCCGAACCTTCCCCCAGGAGGGTCCTCAACTCCGCCCTGGCGAGCGCGCCGGGATTGGCCAGTTCCGGGCGCAAGAACCAGAGCTCGTCCCGGAAGGAGTCGGTCAGCAGGGACGGGAACCGGTCGTCGGTCACCCCCACGACGAAGACCGTGTCCCATTCCAGTCCCTTCGCCCGGTGGTAGGTGGAAAGGCTGATCACCCCGGGCTCGGGGGAAAAGCCCTTCCGTTCGTAGACCACCTGGGTGAAGTAGTCGAACATGGTCTCGGTCAAAAGCAGTTGCTCGGCCAGGTCGGGCAGCCGCCAGGAGGGGTTCTCCCGGACCAGGTCGCGCACGGCCAGGGCCACCCGCTGGGCGATGGCCAGTTCCTCCTCCGCGAGACCCAGTTCTTCCGCCAGGAAGAGGATGAGGGATTCCGGGGGCATCCGGGCGGCATCGAGCCAGCGGCGCACCTCCGCCAGGTGGCGGGCGAAATTCTCCCAGAAGGGGTGTTCGGTTATTTCCCGGGGCAGCCTCGCCCAGTCAAGACTCCCGGCCAGCGGGTAGAGAAGTTGTTCCAGCGGCTGGCTGACCAGCAACTCCCTGAAAGGGGCAAACTCCTCCTCGTCAATTTCCGGCCAGACGGTGCGCTGCAGCGCCCGCACCAGCTTGTCGGCCCGGTGGGGGTAGGCCAGGTAGTCCAGCACGGCCCCCAGGGTCTGTACCGTGCGCCGCCTTTCCGCCGGCCCCCCGGCCACTTCCCGGTAGACGGCCCCCATTTTGTCCAGGAGCGCCATCGCGTCGGCCATAACGTAGCGGTCGGGCACCAGGATGGCCGCCGTCTTCGTCGGGTTCTCCCGGGTGTAGCGGCAGGCTTCCCGGACCACGTGGCGCAGTTCCTCGTCGCCGGTGCGGTACTCCCGGAAGACAATGGTGTACCGGGGCGGCACCGGGTTCGGGAAGCGATCCCCCGGGGGAACCGGCGCGATGTGCTGGCCCTCAAGGGCCGTACGGCACGCCGGCGTGGGGTGCTCGGCGCGCACCCAGTCCACCAGCAGGTTGGCGAGCTCGATAATGTCCCGGGAACTGCGGCTCGAAGAAAGGAGGGGAGACACGACGACCCCCTCTCGCCGGCAGAAGGAGCGGAACAGTTCCGGCTCGGCAACGGTGAAAGTGCCCATAATGGCCTGGTTGGCGTCTCCCACGCGCACCAGGTTGCCCTTCTCCCCGGCCAGGAGAAACAGCATCTTCTCCTGAAGCGGGTTCGAGTCCTGCGCCTCGTCCTCGAAGATGTACGGCCACCTTTTTTGCAGGCGCTCCCGTACCCCGGCGTCCTCCTCCAGGAGGGTGAGGGCGTTAAGGATCAGGTCGTCGAAATCCTGCCTGGCCAGGGTCGCCAGCCGCCACTGGTAACGCCGGAAGACTTCAATGGCCCAGCGCAGGAAACTTGCCTCGGCAAGCTGTGGCAGCAGCGGTTCAAGTCTTTCCACCGTGAGCCCGCGGCACTTGAAGTGCGATATGAGCTGCCCCATGAGTTCCACGGTGCGCCGCTCCCATTTCTTGAGCTTGTCGCGGCGCCGGACCACGCTCTCGCCGGCATGGGAGCGCACGGCTCCCTGCCACACCTCGTAGTTCTCGCCGATCCACCGCCTGGTTTCCGCGCGCAGGATGCGCTCCCGCTCCGCCGGGTCCAGTACGCGCAGCGCCTCGTCGATGAGCAACCGGTCGGGCCGCTCCCGGAGAACCGTTACCGCCAGCCCGTGCAGGGTTTTCACCTCGTACCCCCGGGTTGGGGGGAGACCTTTTTCCTCCAGGAAACGCGCCAGCTTCTGCTTGAAATTGCCCACCGCGGCATGCATATACGTAACTATCAGTACCCGGCCGCCAGTGCCCGCCGCGATCAGTTCCGCCGCCAGGCAGGCCAGGGTGGTCGTCTTCCCGGCCCCCGGCACCGCGGGAACGGCCATGTAGCCGCCGCGGTAGGCGAGGATTTCCCTTACGCCCGGGCGCATCTCGATCACGGGCCGTCCACCCCCAGCAGGCGGTCGAAAACCAGGGAGAGCACCCCGTTCTGCTCGTATCCGGCGCTCGAGTAAGCGCTTTCCGCGAGGAAAAGGCCCTCCCGGCACCGCCGGGCCAGCGCCCGCAGGGTGCGGGCGGCCTTGTGCCGGCGCACGGCCTGGTCCATGGCATCATTCCAGCAGTCACCGGGGGACCAGCGCCGCGAAAGAACGTGGGGGTTGGTCAACTCCCTGGCGTCCGAAGCCAGCCACCCCGTTCCGGCGATATCGAGCCAGAACTGGTGGGCGCTCGTTTGCCCGGTGACCAGGTAGGCGTACGGGGTGGCCAGCAGCACCGCCTCCCCGCCGGTTTCCTCTTCGAGGGATTCGGCCGCCACCGTGCCGCGCCGCAACATCTCCACGAAATGCCGCCCCGGCGGCGCGCCGTCAAAGTCGCCCAGCGCCGCGCACACCAGTGCGAACCGCCGGGCCGTAGTCAGCAGCTGGCGGCAGGAGGCCAGGTCCTCCCCGCCCAGGCCCAGGGGGGCCAGGATCTCCCCGAAAACCTTCTGGAGAAAGACGGGAAAGGGGAGCTTTTCGCCCATCAGGTAGTCGGTTAACCAGCGGGCCAGGGTGTCGTAGCGCTCGCCGGCGCTGAAGCCCACCCGCGCCCGGGTCGCCGCGTCGAGGGCCGGCAACCCCGGCCCGCCGCGGGCGATGATGGCCTCGGCCAGCACCGCGCTGCGGACGGGGTCGAGTCGCAGCAGGAGCCGCATGCTCTCCAGGAGATCGCCGTAACCCGGCGGGATGTCCCATTCCGGGTGGGCGAGGAGGCTCACCGTGATCAGGGCCAGGGCGTACGGCGCGTCGATGAGCCGCCGGCTGCGGGTGATGTTCTTCAGGGCGATCCCCTCCCGCAGCAAGAGGCCCTGCAGCGTATACTCCAGCATCTTGTCCACGTGCGGCGCGATGACGGCGATTTCCCCGGGAGGAACACCGTCCCGCACCAGCCGCCCTACCCTTTCGCCGACGGCCAGCAGCATGTCGCTGCGCAGGTCGGTCACGATACGCTCATACGCCAGGGGCGGCGGTGCCGGGGCTTCGGGAACGGCGGCCACGGCTTCGGCCAGGGCCGCCGACCAGTCGCGGACCGCGGGGGAACAGGTGAAAATATCGGGAAACTCGACAACCCGGCAGCGCGCGCGCGCCATGGCCAGCGCCGCGGCCGGATCGGCGCCCCAGAAAATGCTGTGCCCGCCGTCGCGCGAAAAGGCCAGGGTGGCGCCGGCGCCCCCGTCAAGGAGCAGGGCGACCAGGTCCTGGGCCGCCGGCACCGACTCCTCCAGGTTGTCGACGATGAGGTGCTCTACCTCCGCCTGCAAACGCGCGCGGTAATCGGGCTGCGCCAGCAGGTGTGCCCGGTAAATCTCTACCGAAAGCCCGTAACTCAGGGCGCGTCCCGCCAGGCATATCTCCCGGAAGCCCTCCAGCACCTCCTGCATATCGTCGAAGGCCTGCACCTTGTCCTCGGGGGCCACCCGCGCCGCCTTCAGGCGCGCGCCTATCTCCCGGTAGTCGATGCCCGCCACCGCCGCCTTGTTGAGGTTGTCGTTAATCTGGATGGCCACCCGGTCGACGGGTGAAATGACGTTGCGGAAACCGCCGCGCCGCCTTTTCCTTTCCACCAGCAATTCCACGAAGTACTGCGCCGCGTCGGCGGTAAGGAAAAGCGGGGCCAGGGTCTGCCGGCCCGGGGGCAGGGAGGCGGCAACCAGCGGCCAGAACCTTTTCAGCTCCCGCTGCACGAAACCAAAGTAGGTGAGGATATGCAGGGAACCGGCCGCCGGGAGGCGCACCCCGGCGCGCCAGCGGTGGATCTGGGGCCGGTTCATCACCAGGACGAGGATGTTGTCCGTCCTTACGCCCTGTGAAGCCAGGTGGTGGTAGCGGGCCATTAAGGCCTCGGTTTTCCCCGACCCCGTGGGGCCGGTTATAAGAAGGCGGGCCCCCGGCGGCGCCTCGATGGCAGCGCGCTGGGCCTCCGTCCAGGCGCGACAGGCGTCCCGCACCCCTGTGACGCCTTGTCCTGCGGTCTCCCCGTTAAGAACCATGATGATTAGGGCCCGAGCAACCCCCACCCTGCGCCACGGCAACGGCGTCGATCTCCACCGCGGCCCCCTTCGGGAGGGCCGCCACCTGCACGGCAGCCCGCGCCGGGTACGGGGGAGTGAAATAGCGGGCGTAAACCTCGTTCACCGCCGCGAAAGCGCCCAGGTCGGTAAGAAACACGGTAGTCTTGACCACGTGCTGCAGGTCGAGGCCGGCGGCACGCAGGACGGCGCGGATGTTCTCCAGGCAGCGCGCCACCTGGGCCTGCATATCGCCGGCAACAGGCACCCCCGTAGCAGGGTCAAGGGGAAGCTGGCCCGATACGAAAACCATTCCCCCTGCCCGCACACCCTGGCTGTAGGGGCCGATGGCGGCGGGCGCCGCGCCGGTACAGACTTCTTCCTTTGGCGGCATAACGCTCCTCCCCGCCGGCAGCATTTACTTTCTGACAAAACCCAGGAGCAAGCGATAGGGCCCCGGGGTGCCCGCCGGAATAAAGGCCACCCGGTCGCCCGGCTTTACCGTCGCTTTCTCCAGGGGATAAGCCTTCCCGTTCACGAAGACGGCTTCGATCCTTTCCAGGGGCAATTCCAGCCTGGCGGCCAGTTCCGCGGCGCCGCACGCTCCGGACAACTCGACCTCCAGCGGAAAGGGCCACCCGCGCCGGTCGAAGACCTCCTTCAGACCCAGAAGCCCGCGCACCTCTACCTTCCCCGGTCCGGCACCGGCCGCCACGGTTCCCCCTCCCGGCAAAGCGGCAAAACCAAAACTATAGCGGTGGCTGCCGCAGTCTCTCAGGCCATATTATACCAGAACCACGACGCGGCGCACCACCGGCGTTAATTTCCCTCCCGGGGGCGTTCCCGCGCCCCGGTCTTGTACTCCATGCCGATCTTCACCCCTTTGTTCCCCTTCAGGCGGTGCTGGCTCTGCAACCGGGCCTTCTGGGACCTGACCTCCCTTGCCCGGGGCGCACCGCTGGGGCGGTGATCATCACCGGGAAGGTCGGGAGGGGTGTTTCCCATTTCCCACGGCCATCTTCTCCTGGGCAACGCCTCCTTCACCTCCTTGGGCTTCTTTCGCACCTTGACGACTTCATGCATCCCTCCGGCCCGCACCGGGCCGTATGGCGTTCACCTTTCCGGCACCGGGACCCCGCCCTTCTCCCCTGAAACGGCCGGGCCGACCCGGCGCACGACAAGGTAGTAGCGGCAGGCGTCGGGTTTCAGGGCGTACTGCAGGCGGGTCAGCCGGACCTCCCATTTTTCGTCCCTTACCACCAGCCGCGCCAGGTCCTTCGCCGGCAGGCCGGGCTGCAGGTAGTCGCCGGAAGACCGGCGGTAGGCGAGGATCCGCTCGTTGGCCCGGGATACCCATGCATCCACCAGCCGGCACGCCTCGGGTTCGAGACCGGCGTATTCCTGCACGGGATAGAGCCAGTAAACCCGCTGCGCGAAGGCGAAGCTGGTGACCGCCCGGCCCCAGACGCCCCGTACCTCTACCTGCGGCGCCGCCTCTTCCGCCAACCCGTAGGCGGCGCCCCGCACCGACTTCCGCGCCCCGGCTGCGACGACCCCCAGGAGCAAGACGACGAGGACAACCAGGCCCGCCAACCGGCACGCGCGCACGCTGCTCCCTCCCCTCGAAGGTTAATTCCTGGAGGAATTCTGCCCCGTATGCGCGGCGACTATGATGCCGGGCGGCGCACCAAAAGAAAAACGGCGGCAGCGAAGCAAATATATAACATATTTTTATGAGACCAATGAAAGGATATTATTCCTCGGCCGCGAAGAACCCTGTTGAGGAGGGAAAGGGGCTGGCGCTCCCCGCGGAATGCAAATCCGCCGGCCGCGACCCCTCAGGGGCCGGAGTGGTGTTCGATTCCCACTTCCCTTCTCCAGAATATTTCCGGGAGGGATGTTGTTGCGCGGGAAAATACCGATTCTCGTTACAGGTCTTATCACGGGCGCCCTGGCAATCTTTCTCATGGTGCGCGGCAATCCGCCTAACATGGGCCTGTGCATCGCGTGCTTCCTGCGGGATATCGCCGGCGCCCTGCACCTGCAGACGGCGGCACCCGTCCGGTACCTGCGGCCGGAGATCCTCGGCCTGGCCCTCGGCGCCTTCGCCGCCGCCCTCGCGACCCGCGAGTTCCGGGTCACCGGCGGCTCGAGCACCGTCACCAGGTTTATCCTCGGCGCCCTGGTTATGATCGGGTTCCTGGCCTTTCTAGGGTGCCCGCTCCGCATGACCCTGCGCCTGGCGGCGGGCGACCTGAACGCCCTGGTGGGGCTGGCCGGCCTGGTGACCGGCATAGGCACAGGGGTGCTCTTCATCAGCCGGGGTTTCTCCCTGGGCCGGGCCACCCCTGTAGCGCGGGCCAACGGGTACGTCTTTCCGGGATTTATCGTTCTTCTCCTGGTGCTTTTCCTGGCCGCACCCGCCCTGTTCGCCTTCAGCAAGGAAGGGCCCGGTGCGGCGCACGCGCCCCTGGCCCTCTCGCTGGCGGCCGGTCTGGTTATCGGGGTCCTTGCCCAGCGCACGCACTTCTGCCTCGTGGGCGGCTTCCGCGATCTCCTGTTCTTCCGCGACTACTACCTCCTTACCGGCCTCATCGGCCTTTTCGCAGCCGCCCTGATCGGCAACCTCCTCATAGGCAACTTCCACCCCGGCTTCGCCAACCAGCCCATCGCCCACACCGACGGCGTGTGGAACTTCCTGGGCATGACCCTGGCCGGCCTGGGCTCGGTGCTTCTGGGCGGCTGTCCCCTGCGGCAACTGGTCGCGGCCTCCGAGGGGAATACCGACGCCGCGGTAACCGTTTTCGGCATGCTGGTGGGCGCCGCCTTCGCCCACAACTTCGGCCTGGCGGCCTCGCCCAAGGGGCTCCCGCCCGCAGGGCAACTGGCCGTGGCCGCCGGCCTCGTTACCGTTCTCGCCCTGGCGGCCGTTCTCACGGCCGCCCGCAGCGCTACAACGGAGGGGAGTGTCGCCCGTGGAAGCGGTAGTTGACGTCCGGGGGCTGATGTGCCCGGAACCTGTTTTAATCACCCGCCGCGAACTCGAGCGCCTGCAAAAGGGAAGGGTGCGCGTTATCGCCGACGCGGCGGCAGCACGGGACAACATCACGCGCCTGGCGCAGCACGCCGGATGGCGCGTCACCGTAACCGCGGAGGGAAACGCCTGGGTCCTGCTCCTCGAGAAAGAATAACCGGAGGGCCCGGTTGCCGCAGCACCGGGCCTTTCTCATCCCGCCCGCACCGGCGTCTTTTTCTCCCGCTTTTCGTTCCGGACGTGGTAGAATGGGATTGGGATGCGGCGAGAGACGTCGTCCCCCCGGCGACCGGGTGCCACCCGCGACGCCGTTTCGTTACGCCGTTGCTCCATTTCTGAAGGGGAGCCTCGAAGACCTTGCCCGGCAAGGACACGAAAATGGAAAAACCCAGGAATACCTGCCTGCGGTGCGGCACGTGCTGCCGCAAGGGCGGGCCCACTCTCCACCGGGAAGACCTGGCAATTCTCCTGGAAGGCCACGTGGGACACCGCCACCTGGTAACCGTCAGGAAGGGAGAACCGGTTTTCGACCCCGTCCGCGGCACCCTGGTGCCGGCGCGGCAGGAACTCGTCAAGGTGCGCGGCCAAGGAAGCGCCTGGACGTGCTTCTTTTTCGATGAAAAGAATGCCGCGTGCAAGATTTACGAACACCGCTTCCTGGAATGCCGCCTCTTGAAATGCTGGGACCCCTCCGAACTTATATCCGTCATGGGCAAGAACACTATCGTACGCGCCGACATTATTAATGCCGACGACCCGATTCTGAAGGTTATTGAGACCCATGAACGGGTCTGCTCCTACCACGACGTAGAAAAGCTGATCTTAAACCTGTCCCGGAGAGCAGACAAGGCAAAAACTCTTGCGCAACTCACTGAGCTTATCTCGAAAGACCTGGCCATACGTTCTTACGCCATATCCGAACTGGGATTGCGGGAGGAGGTCGAGCTTTTTATTTTTGGCCGGCCTTTGTTTAAGATCCTGAGCGCATGGGATATCGATTCATCCGCCGGCCGGGTAATCGGAAGCGCCTCCCAACCCCCGCCAGCCTTGCAGGAGGAACCGGAGTAGGCGTCGGGGGAGGTGCCGTGCCTGCCGCGACGGCACCCACCCAATAAGCTCACTCCCCGATCCTGTACCTGCCACGGTACCGGTCGGCAGGATACTTCAGAGCATTCAACCCGACCTTTTCGCGCACCGCGTCTGCAAGGTCGATGCCGGCCGCGTTGGCCATCGCGAGGCAGTAGATCATGACGTCGGCCAGTTCGCGTTGCAGTTCCCTTCTCTCTGCGTCATCGAGCAGCTCCTCACCGCCGCGCCACTGGAAGAGCTCCATTAGTTCGGCGGCCTCGATGGCAATGGACATGGCCAGGTTCTTCGGGGTGTGGAACCGTTCCCACTCCCGCTCGGCCACGAACGCGGCGACGAGTTCACGCAGTTCCTTCACGGACGTGTTTTCGTCCGCCATTTTTTGCACCACGCTTTTGCTTCCCGGGAAGGTCTCGCGTCTTGCACCAGCGAATCTTAGAGACATCTCTCCAGCTCGAGGTGAAGCACTTGCCCGACCAATCGGAACGCCCCGGGAAACCCGTGATTTACACCCTGGGCACCAGCACGCGGACGTTCCTGGAGTTCCTGGAGATATTGAAGCGTTACGATATCGCCCTTGTCGTCGACGTGCGGCGCTTCCCGGCGAGCAGGCGCTATCCCCACTTCAACCGCCCGGGCCTGGCCGCGCAGCTCTCCGCAAACGGCATCGCCTACCACTACCTCGGGGAAAAGCTGGGCGGCTACCGGCCAGGGGGCTACAAGGCCTACACCCGCACCGAAACCTTCCGCGAAGGCATAGAGGAACTGGCATCCCTGGCCAAAAGGACCCCGACCGCGATTCTTTGCAGCGAGCGTTTCCCCTGGAAGTGCCACCGCCGGTTCATCGCCGCCGCCCTGGCCGCGGAGGGCTGGAGGGTGGTGCACATCATCGATGCGGGGAAAACCTACGTCCCGCCGGATTCTGAGTGTGACCGCTCTCCGCCGGAACACGGCTTCCCGGCCAACAGGTCTGAGAAGTAGAGCCACCACCTGCCCGCCAGCCAGATTTCAATCCACCCGTCCTCGCCGGGTTTCCCGCAGAGGCCGGCGACAAAGTGGAACTGGCCCCTACCTGTCCGCGATGGGGCTATACTTTCCGGGCTTCCAGTCCAGCATCAGCAGCGGAGAAGCGTCCGGGCGGGCGACGGAGCCCCCGACGACTTCTCCGACGAACAGCACATGATCCCCCGCCGGGTGGGCGGCCACGACGCGGCACTCGATGTTGGCCAGGCAGCCTTCGAGCACGGGGACCTTAACCGCCTGGCCGGGCCGCGTCCTGATCCCCAGGGCAGAGACCTTGTCCACGTCGCGGCCGGACCGGGTGCCGCAGAAGTTGGCAATTTCGGCCTGGTCTTCCGCCAGGATACTGACGACGAACTCCCCGCTCTTCTCGACCAGCCCGTAAGTATACCGCTCCGGCGCGATGGACACCATCACCAGGGGCGGCCTGAAGGAGACCTGGCTGACCCAGGAGGCGGTCATAACGTTATGCTTGCCTTCGTGGCAGGCCCCGATGAGGGTGACCGGCCAGGGCAGGAGCCTGAGCGCGCGCTTACCGTCCATTTTCCCACCTTCCGCTGTTGGTACCACAATCAGATCTTTCTATGAGCTTACACCTGCCTATTGACCGCCCGTGCTTTTGCCACCAATCATGCTCGCTGTCCATCGTTCTCCGCCCCGGCTAACTCCTTTAAAATAGTCCCCAAAAGAAGCGCAGTCAGATAGGACCGTACGGCAAAAGCAGGAGCCACGGGAGCACCAATAGTGATCGGCCCGGACTGCACGGCGGGCATTGTTTCCGTCTCGGTTTCCTTTCCGGACATAAGCGCCAGCACCTTCTCCACGTAGGCCCGCGTTTCCGCGTAAGGCGGCACGCCCCTGTAGCGTTCCACGGTCCCCGGCCCGGCGTTGTAGGCCGCCAAAGCCAGCCGGAGGTCGCCGCCAAAGCGGTCCAGAAGTTGCCGCAGGTACCGCGCGCCTGCTTCCACATTCTGTACAGGGTCGAAGGGGTCCGCCACCCCGAGGGCCCGCGCCGTGCCCGGAATAAGCTGCATGAGCCCGAGCGCCCCGGCCGGCGAGACCGCGCGTGGGTTGAGGCCCGACTCCGCACGGGCCACCGCCTCTACAAGACCCCGCGGCAGTTCGAAGCGCGCCTCCGCTTCCCGGAAAAGGGCCGCGAAGGAAGCGCTGCCAGCTGCCAGCTTCGCGCAAGCATTCGTCGCCGCAAGATGCGGCACCGGCATCACGCGCACCGTGCCGCCTCCCTAATGTTCTGAACTCTCTCTCCCGGTTGCGCCGAACCAAACCTGTGGGCACGGCAATGCCAGGTTCCCGACCGTTCGCCGCGCGACCCGTCGCCGACCGGCCCGTGATTGCGACCGACCGGCCGGGCGCGAACCCGGCTTTTGCGCGCGCCGCAGTTTATGAAAGTTTCGACACCGAGCGCCGCATCCCTCTTCCGGGAGCGCCGCAGGTGCGTGAACCCAGGCGTAACCCGGAGCCCCGCCGGGATGGCTGCAATACAGCAGCCTCTCACGGCCCTTTGGCGCGCCCGCCGGGGCGGCAAGTCCGACCACTTTTCGGAATACCGCTGCCCGCACGAATTTGCGGACGGTGTCCCGAGAGAGGCCTAAAAGTCCGGCGATACCAATCGAAGGTGTAATTCGCTGGGGGCAGTGTGGCGAGGAATGTGCCGGAGAGCGTGGCCTCAATCGCGCGCCTACCCGCGCCCGCTGCCGTAATCTTTGCCGGACAAGGAATGGACCAGAAGAGATCCCAGCCAGAATCCGGCTAGAGTGGTGAACGGGAACGAAACGTAAAGCTCAAACAAATGGCGGCAGAAATCCTCAGGCATCCCCACCAGGGCGTACCAGCGGGGTGGAATGGCCAACAGCAACGCGGGGAGACCCTGAACCGCCAGGCGCAGGTAGTCCGGCTTCCACCTGACCCCTTTAAGGCCACGTATACCCAGGGCCACGAGTACCCCGAAAAGGATATCGCCCGGAAGAAGCGTATTGAGTGGCGGCAACTGGTGAAGAAGTTGTTCAGCAGTCCACCCCAATTGCTGTTGTTGGAGCACATCCTTCAAGGCAGCCGTCCGATAATACTGCCAAACCTGGTGGTAAAGGTAGATACCGGAGAGAATCACCACGCTCAGGGCTGCGTTTAAACCGACGGCTTGCAAAACTTCTTTTGAGTCTTTTGGTCTACCGCCGGCCAGAAGCGAGCAAACCAGTACGGCCCCGAACCACGCCCCGGCCAGTGCCGGGGCATGCGGGTTGTGCGTGCCAAACACACCGTGCCAGGGAGGCGCCGTCCCGAAAAAGTACGTGACGAGACCCTCTGGCACGGCCAGGGTTAAAGCCGGCAACCCCTGAAAAACCAGCGTTGGCCAGTTAAAGCTCGGCTTCCCGGCTTCGGGAGAAAGCCCCGCCAGCGTTACGAAAGCGCCGCATAGAACAGTTCCCGCAAGGTACAGAGCCGCGAACATTGGTAACCACCCT
>JBFMHQ010000010.1:44326-47767 GCA_040751815.1 Bacillota bacterium
AAAAACCAGCGTTGGCCAGTTAAAGCTCGGCTTCCCGGCTTCGGGAGAAAGCCCCGCCAGCGTTACGAAAGCGCCGCATAGAACAGTTCCCGCAAGGTACAGAGCCGCGAACATTGGTAACCACCCTACATCCTCGGCCATTAGTAAGCGGACTCTTTGGATGAGCACCGGGCCGCCGCCGAGCAACAATACCAGGGCGATCGTAATTGAGACCTTAATAAACAAAACTCTTTGGGTTGCAAGTGATTTATTCCTTGTGTCCCTCAAGGAAATCCCTCTCCCCTCTTTTTCGAAAGTTACTTACATTCCGGTTCGCAAGGAAAGAAAAATGGGCGGTACTTTTCTGGACCAAACGCCAACACTTTGCTGGGAAAAGCAAAGAAGCTCACAACAGGGGTACCACAACGGGCATCGGGATAAGCAGATCCGGTCCCGGGTGGGAGAACTTACAACAGTTTCTTTGATCTATAAAACAGGTATATCGGTACCACAAAAAAGGGGATTATCAAGGCAACAATCACCCAACACAACCAATCTGAAAAGGATAAGCCGGTATGCTTTCGATCCTTCCAAGTGAACAGGGCAAAAAGTCCCACAAAGCTTATTATTACAACGACAAAGGAATAAACCATTATATTATTAAGGACATCACTGGCCAACTCTCAAACCCCCACCATAACAACTTGGAAGAATTTCGGCCACCATCGGCAAAGACGATAGGTGGCCGAGAAATGCGCTTTGTTGCATCAATTTTAGTTCGACGCCATCTAAAAATCAACGACGACCTTATCAACATCAAGTCCTTCGGGGCCACTGCCGTTGTTCCAGAAATCTGCATTGGAACCCTGAATACCATATTGTGCGCTCGTTACTAAATCGCCAAAGCGAAAAGCATACGTGTGGCCAGCGCGCAAGAATGCTTGGATGGTACAAGCAATATTCCCTTTCGCATCCACTCTTATGTCATTTTGACTTGTCTTTTCCCAGACTACATAACCTCTCTTGAAAAACCTCCTTATCTGTATCCTTTAAGATCGTCTTTGCTGTACTGTTAAAGAACCAGCCTTATGACCCCGACCGCCTAATGAAAACTTAAGAAGAACCTCTTGACATCTGTTAGGAGGTCTTAAAAAGTGCGTGTGCTTCCCCCCGTCTGACAACATGACGCACAACCCCACCCTTCTGTTCCATCAAGTTTATAGTTTGAACAAAATTTGGTATCGAAGGGAGGAGCGCTCCCGCGGGATACGGGTTCGCCCACGCCGGCCATCATTCAATGACCATCCTGTCGGCAACCCGCACCCCTAGACGAGGGGCCGCCGCGCCGTTCTTAACGGAAAGTTCGAGCGTGCCGCCGGAACCCGTGATCAAGAACAGCACGTCTTCCGGAGCGTCGGCATAAGCGGAGAAAAAGGGCAACTCCGACTTAAAGTAGACCTCCTCTTTGCCGATAGCGGTCACCGTATAGCTCCGGCGACCGGGCAGCGGAGGCAGATTCGTGACCACATTCCCGAACCGGTCGACGTAAACCACCTCCCCTTCCCTCCCGGCCGGAGTAAAATTAAGGCGCACCGTGAAGGTACCGGCCTTTCCCAATCCGGAGAAGGGCATCCCGGCGGCCAGCCTCGCGGCGGCGGGTGCAAAGACATCCCGGCCGTGGAAGGTGAAGCTCGCGTCCTCCGGAACGTCGAGTTCGACGATCGCCGCCACACCCGCCCTGGTAGCCGCCGGGTAAAGGAGGCCGTTATCGGGGCCTATAAAGTAGTAGCCCTTCGTTGCGACGGCCAGGGCTTTCCGCGCACTCCCCACACCGGGGTCGACAACGGCAACGAATATGCTTCCCTCCGGAAAGTAGCGAAAGTTGGTCAGGAGAAGCCAGGCCCCCTCCCGGATATTCTGGGGAGCAATATTGTGCGCCAGATCGATGACCTGGGCGGTAGGACAGATCGAAAGGATGACGCCCTTCATCACGCCAACATAAACGTCCCACCCGAAGTCGGTAAGAAGAATTACCGGGCCTCTACCACTCATAAATCGTAACCCCCCTAAAAAGAAACCTTATAGTTTTCCGCCCCGGTGAACAAGATCGGAATACACTTCTACATCGAGGACGTCCTTTACACCGTGTCGGACCTGATGGTCAAGATGAGCCGCCTCGATAACCTCAAGGAGATCAAGCGGATGCCCTTTTGTGACGCCGCCCGAGGGATTGCCCCGGGCCTGCCGAGACGCGGCAGCGTAGCCGTAAAACGACACGAGGCCGCCTCAACCGGCCAGACACACCGCCAGGGCCGGCGGCAATTACCGCAGCCCGGCCCGTCCGGACATTCCTCCGGAAGGCGTGGCGCTACCATAATTTGGTGTTCGGCTTGGCCTCCTCCGCTTGCCAACCGCAAAGATCCCGAGGCCATATAGGCGGTCATTGCGTAAGGCAGACACCTCGCCATCAGCCCGGTGTACCCCGATGCCGGCGGTGCCACCCCGCAAATTTCTTGTTTTTTTCCTACAATTTTGCCGCAAACGCCTGCCATACTTATAACATACTCGTATGGTGGAAAACCTTTATAAGGAGGTGTTCGATAGCGGCATTCGGGAACTGGAGGTCTCAGTTTCGGACAAACAGCGGCTACTGAGGAGGAATGGAAAGAGTATGAAGAAGATTTTGCTGGTTCTGGCCGCCCTGGCCCTGGTGGGGCTCTTCGCGGGGGCCGCTCTCGCGCAGGAATCGGCCACCCCGAACCGTCCCGACGCGGATGCGCCCGCGTTCTTCCAGACGTTCCTGGAGAAGTTCGCGTCCGCCCTGGGTGTTGACAAGGACAAAGTCGTCGCCGCCGCCAAAGAGGCCGGCAAGCAGGTGGTTGACGAAGCCGTCCAGCAGGGAAAGATGACGCCCGAACAGGCCGCTAGGATCAAGAACGAGATAGACCAGGGCCAGTTCTTCCCCTGCCCCTTCCCGCGCCACGGAGCGGCGCGGTTGGGCGGCCCCCGGCTTGACGCGCTGGCCCAGGCCCTGGGTATGACCGCCGACGAACTCAAGGCCGAACTTAAGCAGGGCAAGAAAATCTCGGACATCGCCAAAGAAAAGGGTCTCACCGAGGAGCAACTGCGCCAGAAGGTTGTTGAGGCCAAAATCCAGGCTATCCAGCAGGCGGCAAAGGAGGGTAAAATCCCGCAGGACAGGGCCGACGAGATGATCAAGAGGCTCCAGAACGCACCGCAGGGCAAAGGTCCCAAGTACTTCGGACGACCTTTTGGCCCGTTGTTCGCACCCCCCACCGCAGGTCAGCAGGCTCAATAAGGTAAGCCGAAAAGGCGGTCGCAGCGGCGGCCCGCTCCTCCCGAAAAGGAGCGGGCCGCCCAGGTTTTGGGAAGCAGGCGGCCAATGCACGGTCCGCGAGGAACCTGCAGATAGCACAAGCCGAACAGGTGCCGCGCTACGTC
>JBFMHQ010000011.1:0-9746 GCA_040751815.1 Bacillota bacterium
GTAAGGCCCGTAAGGGTTTGAGCGGACCGGTACTAATAGGTCGAGGGCTTAACCCCAAATACCAAGCACGCTATGCAGTTTTGAAGGAACCGCAAAAGGAATTCGCCGGGCGAATTCCTTCAAGTCCTACGTCCGACGACCGACATCCGACGACCGATAAGGATTGGGGTCCCCGCCCGATCGAAGATCGGGTGGGGTGGAAATTTCCGGTGGCGATGGCGGAGGGGAAACACCCGTTCCCATCCCGAACACGGCCGTTAAGCCCTCCAGCGCCGATGGTACTGCCCTGGCGACGGGGCGGGAGAGTAGGTGCCGCCGGAAAATCTTCCAACCCTCCAGAAACGAGCGTTCTGGAGGGTATTTTATTGTCGGACCGTATTTTTACGTTTACCGCTCAAAAAAAATTGTGTTAAGATAGGTTAGAAAAAAACAAGCTTGTGACACAGGGGGAAGGGCTTGCCCATGCAGCAGCTGGCTGATAGGCTGGTAACCTGGTTGCGGGAGCGGGTAGCGGCGGCGGGGTGCGAGGGACTCGTCCTGGGTTTAAGCGGGGGAATCGATTCGGCGGTGTGCGCGGGGCTCTGCAAGCGGGCCTGCCCGGATAGCATCCTGGGGGTTATCATGCCGTGCTTTTCGAACCCCCAGGATGCGGCGCACGCGCAAATGGTGGCCGACTGTTTCGCGATCCCCACGGTAACTGTGGTCCTTGATGACGTTTTTGAACTGCTGGTCCGGAAATTATGTGCCAAAGAATACGACCCATATGAACCCTGCCTGCCGGTAGCCAACATCAAACCGCGGCTGCGTATGACCACCTTGTACTACTTCGCCAACGAAAGGAACGCCCTGGTTGTGGGCACGGGCAACAGGAGCGAAATTATGGTCGGCTATTACACCAAGTACGGGGACGGCGGCGCCGATCTCCTGCCCATCGGCAACCTGGTTAAGGGGCAGGTTAAGGAACTGGCCCGCCATCTGGGGGTTCCCCGCGAGATAATTGACAAGCCACCTTCGGCGGGGCTCTGGCTGGGTCAGGACGACGAGGAGGAGCTGGGGGTCACCTACGAGGAGCTGGATCGATACCTTCTCACCGGGCAGCTCCCCGCCGGGAAAGAAAAAATAATTAAGGACCTCATTGACAGAAGCCAGCACAAGCGTGAAATGCCCTTAATTCCCCCTTTCTAAACCGGTTTTCTTGGCTTCACGGGGTGGGAATATGGCAGGACATTCCAAATGGGCGCAGATCAAGCGCCGGAAAGCGAAGGTAGACGCCCAGAAAGGAAAAGTGTTTACGCGTTTGGCGCGCGAAATTATCATCGCCGCGCGGGAGGGTGGGGGCGATCCCGATGCCAACCCGCGGCTGAAAGCCGCCATCCAGAGGGCGAAGGAGGCCAACATTCCGAACGAAAACATCGCGCGGGCCATCCAGAAGGGCACCGGGGAACTCGGCGGCGGCAACTACGAGATCGTACATTACGAGGGGTACGGTCCCGGCGGCGTGGCCATCCTGGTGCGGACGCTGACCGACAACCGCAACCGCACGGCGGCCGAGATAAGGCACCTGTTCTCCAAACACGGCGGCAACCTTGGGGAAGCCGGTTGCGTGGCATGGATGTTTGAGCCGCGGGGGCTGATTATCGTCGACCGCGAGAACCTCGATCTGACGGAAGACGACCTTATCCTGGCCGTGATGGAGGCGGGGGGCGAAGACCTGAAGCCGCAGGAAGACAGTTTCGAGGTGCTTACCGCCCCTGAAGAGCTGAACGCCGTGAAGGCGAAGCTCATCGAGCAGGGAATTCCGGTGGCCGAGGCGCAGGTTACCATGCTGCCGAAAAACACCGTTGCCCTTACCGGTGAGGAGAGCGAACGGCTGAGCAGGCTCATCGACTTCCTTGAAGAGCTTGACGACGTGGACGAAGTGTATACGAACCTCCAGCCTTCAGAATAACCGCAAATCGGGCGCATTTAACCGGCAAGACCTGGCAATAATTAATAAAGGCCTCCATTCTTGGGTGGGAGAAGAATGTTTCTGCAACGCACAGGTTGGCCGGTTTTTGTTTTGGTTTGCGCCGCAGCGGGAGCCTCCCTTCTGTACGGCGTCTTCGGCTGCGGGCTGCCCTGGCGGCAGGTAGTTACAAAAAAAACGGTTTTGGTCCTGGAGCAGGTTTACACCTGCGGTGACTGCCGCTCCGTGTACTACGGACCGGCGCCGTCGGAACTTTTCGGTCTGAACGCGAGGGAACTCCGCGAAAGGTACCCCGCCGGCGCGGGGTGGACGCTGTCCGCCCGTCTGCCCGAAGAGGTTCGCCTGACCCGCCACCTGGCGGAATTATGCCCGCGCCACCGCAAGGTGCGGCATCTGGGTGTTTACCGGGGGTACCTGGCCGTGTACGGGGGACCCCTGGGGTCGGGAGGGCCGCTGCTCCGCGTCGAAAAGATCCCTGTTTCCGCCCTGAACCCCGCCCAGCAGGAGAAACTGTCCCTCGCCGCTGCATTCGCCGGCCAGCCTCCCCAGGTCCAGGCCATGCTCCGACGCGACCTGGAGTTCTCCGACGAGGCGGCGATCCACGCCGTCCTGGAAAACCTTGACGAATTGCAGGATTAGAGGTGCCGCCGTAGAATAACGGATTCTGGGAGGGGAGCGGGTTGCTGGTGCTGGGGCTTGATCCAGGGGTGGCCCTGACGGGTTACGGGCTGGTGGAGTGCGGACGCAGCCTGCGGGCCGTCGCCTATAACTTCATCATGACCCCCGCCGAACTGGAGCAGGCCGAGCGCCTCAAGCTGCTTTATGAGGAACTGTCTTTCATCCTCGCCCATTACCAGCCGCAGCAGGTGGCCGTAGAGGAGTTGTTCTTCAACAGGAATGTGCGCACGGCGATGGCCGTGGGGCAGGCGCGCGGCGTTGCCCTGCTTGCGGCGGCGCAGAGCGGGGCGAAAGTTTTCGAATACACTCCGGCGCAGGTTAAGAAGGCGGTGACGGGTTCGGGCCGCGCCCAGAAAGGGCAGGTGCAGTTCATGGTGCGCGCCCTCCTGGGTCTGGCTTCGGTGCCGCAGCCCGACGATGTGACCGACGCGCTGGCCGTGGCCATCTGCCATTGCCACGGCAGCGCCTTCCCGGGGGGGTACTTGTGATCTCGTTCCTGCGGGGCAGGCTGGCAGGGACCACGGGGGATACCGTCCTTCTGGATGTGGGGGGTATAGGTTTCGGGGTGACGGTGGCGCCCTCCGCTCGGGCCAAACTGCCGGCGGTGGGGGAAGAGATTGTCATTTACACCCACCTGCTGCAGCGGGAGAGCGGCGTGGAACTTTACGGCTTCCTCGACGAAGCGGAGCGTGCCGCTTTCTTGCGTTTGCTGACCGTGGGCGGCATCGGCCCGCGGAGCGCCCTGGCCCTTGTAGGTTCGCTTGGCGTCGGGGGCCTCTGGGAAGCCATTCGGCGGGAAGACGTGGGCCGGTTGACCGGCGTGCCGGGGGTTGGCAAGAAGCTGGCTTCGCGGCTGGTCCTGGAGTTGAAGGAAACAGCCGGCAGGGAGGTGGGTACCCCACCGCCGGGGCGGGAGGACGACGAAGCCCTCGAAGCCCTGTTGGCCCTTGGTTACGGCCGGAGCGAAGCCCTGGCGGCCCTGGCCGGCGCCCCGGAAGACGCGGAGGTTGCCGTGCGCCTCAAGGCCGCCTTGCAATGGCTTGGCCAGGGAGGCAGGAAACGTCAGGCGGGGGTTAGCAAATGAACGTGGAAGACAGGGTCGTGGTGGCGGCACTGCGCGCGGAAGACGGCGAGGAACAAACCCTCCGGCCGCGTACCCTCGGCGAGTTTATCGGCCAGGAGAAGGTGAAAGAGACCCTCGGTCTATTTGTGGAGGCGGCCCGCACGCGCCGGGAACCCCTTGACCATGTCCTTCTCTACGGGCCGCCGGGGCTGGGTAAAACCACCCTGGCGCATATCATTGCGCGGGAAATGGGGGTCAGCATAAGGGTTACGTCGGGCCCCGCCATCGAAAGACCCGGGGATCTGGCGGCCATTCTCACCAACCTGGCGCCGGGCGACATCCTTTTTATCGACGAGGTGCACCGGTTGAGCCGGCCCGTGGAGGAAATTCTCTACCCGGCCATGGAGGACTACGCCCTCGATATCGTGCTGGGGAAGGGGCCGGGCGCCCGCTCGCTCCGCCTGAACCTGCCCCGGTTCACCCTCGTGGGGGCGACGACGCGCGCCGGCCTTCTTACCTCGCCGTTGCGCGACCGTTTCGGCGTCGTCATCCGGCTCGACTTCTATACCCCCGGGGAACTGGCCGCCATCGTCGCCCGGGCGGCGGCTATTCTGGGGGTGCGGGTCACGGAGGAGGGTGCCCGGGAAATCGCGGGGCGTTCTCGGGGCACGCCCCGGGTGGCCAACCGGCTCCTGAAACGCGTGCGGGATTATGCCCAGGTGCGGGCCGGCGGCGAGATCGACGGCGTGGTGGCGCGCGAGGCGCTCGAGTTCCTGGGCGTGGACTCCTGCGGCCTTGACTTTACCGACAGGCACATCCTTGGTGTGCTCATCGAAAAATTCGGCGGGGGACCGGTGGGCGTGGAAACCCTGGCGGCGGCCACCAGCGAAGAGGTGGTAACCATTGAAGATGTCTGCGAGCCGTATCTCCTGCAGATCGGAATGCTGGCCCGTACGCCCCGCGGACGGGTAGCCACCCCCCTTGCATACCGGCACCTGGGGCTGGAGCCGCCCCGCCGCATCCAGGAAACTATATGGTAGGAAAAAACTATGCGTATACTTTTGCATGCGTGCTGCGGTCCCTGCGCCGTTTACCCTCTTGATTACCTCCGCGGCGAGGGGCACGAGGTGCACGGCTATTTCTTCAACCCCAACATTCACCCATATGCGGAATACGCGCGCCGGCAGGAAGCGCTGGCCCGGCTGGCCGCCGCCGCGGACTGGCCGGTGATCTTTGCCGACGACTACCGCCCGGAGGACTACTTCCGGCAGGTTGCCTTTCGGGAAGGGGAGCGCTGCCGCTTCTGCTATCTCTTGCGGCTGCGGCAGGCGGCGCGCGTGGCGCGCAAGGGGAAGTTCGACGCCTTCACGACCACGCTGCTGGTCAGCCCGTACCAGAAACATGATCTTTTGCGGGAAATCGGCCGGGCGGCGGGCGAGGAGTTCGGCGTCCCCTTTTACGACGTGGATTTTCGCCCGGGTTTTCGCGAGGGGCGGCGGCGCGCCCGGGAACTGGGCCTCTACCGGCAGCAATACTGCGGCTGCATTTTCAGCGAAAGGGAGCGCTTCGCACCGCGCGGAAAGGGAGGGTAAGGGAGATGGAACCCTGGCAAAGCCTGGGGCGCATGCTGCTCCTTTGCGGTGTATTACTGGTAATAATTGGCGGGCTAATGCTGCTGGCCGGGAAAATTCCGGGGATCGGCCGGTTGCCCGGTGATATTTTGATTCGCAAGGGAAATTTCACCTTCTACTTCCCCATTGTCACGACCTTGCTCTTGAGCCTGATTCTAACCATCCTCTTGAACCTTTTCTTGCGGGGGAGGTAGACTGGTAACAAAGTTTGGGAGCCCAACATTTATCCGGGAGGGGATGGCCGTGGTACAGCATAAGAAGGTGCGCGACGTCATGATCCCGCTGGCCGATTACGCCACCGTGACCGAGGACGCGACGGTTAGAGAGTGCATCGAAGTGATGCGGCGCGCGCTGACGGGCGCCAAGGGAGACACCTACATCCGCTGTCTGCTGGTGCTGGATAAGGAGCAGCGGCCGCGCGGTATCCTTACATTGCGCGACCTCATCCGGGCCATCGAGCCGGGCTTCGCCGACCCGCAAAAGCTGGCGGAAACCATTCAGTGGGCGGCGGCCAAGCCCGAGTTCGGCTGGGGCGAGTTCTTTGACGAGGAGCAGGCCAGGGAACGGACCACGAAAACGGTAAAGGACGTTATGCGTCAGTTGAAGCTCATCACCGTTGACGCCGATGCCCCGTTGCTCCAGGCCGCCTTCCTCATGGTGAAACACAACATCGGGCGGCTGCCCGTCACCGAAGGAGACCGGGTCGTGGGCATGGTGCGCTTGAGCGAGATCTTCATGGAAATCGCCGGCGCGGTGGCAAGTTAGCTGCCGGTTGGGTGCAGGAGGGTGCTGCAAACTGTCACGTAAGGAAAGTGCTGCTCAGGCATCAGACTTACCTCCGACCTTTTTGGCGGGGTGAGTGTGTGGCCCGCATCCTGGCCGTTCTGAACATCAACCGGTGCATCGCCTGCTATTCCTGTATGCTGGCCTGCGCCCGCACCGTGTACAGGAGTTTTTCCCTCCGCCGGAGCGCGGTGCAGATCAAAAGCCGCGGCGGCCTGCAGTCGCGGCTGCAGGCCGACATCTGCCTCGGCTGCCGGGACGCTCCCTGCGCCGCCGCCTGCCCGACCGGGGCGCTCGTTCCCCGGAAAGGCGGCGGCGTTGTTTTCGTTCCCTCGAAGTGCAACGGCTGCCGCGGGTGCGTCGAGGGCTGCGTGGCGCGCGTTATCTCCTTCGACGAAGAGGAAGCCAGGCCCATCGTCTGCATCCAGTGCGGTACATGTACCCGCTTCTGCCCGCACGAAGTGCTGGCCATGGTGGAGAGGTAGAGACCTTGCTCGACCGGGAAAGCCTGCGCGTTGTCGAAATCGACCTTGCGGCCCGGCATTACACCGTGAAGGAACGCCCCGATCTCCGGGTGTACCTGGGCGGCGTCGGCCTGGCCACCGCGCTGTTCGCCGAGACGGCGGATAGGGGACTTGCGCCCCTCGCGCCCTCCCAGCCGGTTGTGCTTGCCATCGGCCCCCTCACCACGGTTTTTCCCCTGGCCACCAAGACGGTAGCGGTTTTTCGCTCGCCGCTGACGGGGGAATGGGGCGAAAGTTACGCCGGCATGCGGCTTGCCTTTGCCCTGCGCTTTGCCGGCTACGACGCCGTGGTGATTACCGGAAGGGCGGAGAATCCCACCTACCTGGTCCTTTCGCCCGGCGGCGTGGCGTTCCGGGACGCACGCGGGTTGTGGGGGCTTTCGGTCGACGACACGGGCCGGCTGCTGCGGGAATGGGAGCCGGGGCGGGGCCACCGGAGCATCATCCGCATCGGCCCGGCCGGCGAGCGGGGAGTGGCCTTCGCGGGGGTCAACGTGGATACCTTCCGCCACTTCGGGCGGCTGGGGCTGGGCGCGGTTTTCGGCAGCAAGAACCTGAAGGCGGTCGTGGTGCACGGGGAGTTGAGCTATCCCATCAGAGACCCCAGGGCGTACCGCGAGGCGTATGGCGAAATTTACGAGCGCGTCGTGCACACGGATATCCTGCGCAAGTACCACGGCCTGGGTACGCCGGCCAACGTGAGCGTCCTGAACGGACTGGGCGCCCTGCCCACCAGGAATCTGCAGGCGAGTAGCTTCGAGAAGGCCGCCGCCATAAGCGGTGAAGCCTTCGCGGCGGAGAAGCTTACGCGCAAGCTGGCCTGCACCGGCTGCCCGGTAGGCTGCATCCACATAGCGCTCCTCCGGCGGCAATTTGCCCCGGATTACGAGTACGAGTCGGTGACCCTCGCCTACGACTACGAGCTCATCTACGCTCTGGGTTCGCTCCTCGGCATCGGCGATCCGGACGATATCCTGCGCCTGATAGAGAAGGTAGAACTACTGGGACTGGACGCCATCACCACCGGCGTTCTCCTGGCCTGGGCCACGGAGGCCTGCGCCGGAGGGCTTCTGCCCCGCGAGGAACTGGGTGCGGATCCGTCCTTCGGCGGTACGGCAGGATACCTCGCGGCCATCGAGAACCTTGTAACCCAGCCCAACGACCTTTACCGGACCCTGGCCCGGGGCCTCGCCGCCGCGGTCCGCCGTTACGGGGGCGAGGATTTTGCCCTGCTCCTCGGCGGGCACGAAATGGCCGGCTACCACACGGGGTACGGTTACCTCCTGGGACACGCCGTGGGTGCCCGCCATTCCCACCTCTGCAACGACGGGTACGGGATCGATCAGAAGTTGCGGGGCAACCCGGACCCGGACGCCGTGGTGCGGCACCTGCTGGCGGAGGAGTGCTGGCGCAACGTGCTGAACAGCCTTTGCATCTGTCTTTTTGCCCGCGGCGTTTACGACCCCCCGACCACGGTCCGGGCGCTGCGGTCCCTGGGGCTTGAGTGGGACGAAGGGGCGCTGCGCCGGCTCGGCCGCGAGATCCTGAAGCTGAAGGTAAGGTTGAAAAGCGAAATGGGCTTTAACTACCGCGCCATACGTTTCGCCCGCCGCTTTTTCGAAACACCCGCCCTGGGCCGATACTTGGACCCGGAAACGGCCCGCGCTTTGCTTGCCCGTTACTGCCGGGCCCTCGACGACCTGCTGACCCACTCTTGAAATTTCCTTTCCTGATATGGGAGGAAAAGGGGACCGGCGTGTCGAAGGATGGTAAAAAACACCGCGGGAGGCAGGACCTTGGCACGCCGGCAGATTGGCCTGACTATACTGGCAGGGATATTTCTTGTTGTCCTCTGCCCTATCTTTTATGTTTTTTTCAATACCAGATTGACGGCGGGGGCGGCCATGCCCGAACCGGACATCCGGGTAGCCTTGCTGCAGAACGTGCCGCGGGTGTCTTTCCGGGTGAGCGGCGATTACACCGTGACCAACCAGGCCACAGGCGGCGTGATTGCCGCGCCGGCGCCCGGCGAGGTGTGGGAGGTGCGCGCCGCCGGCGGCCTGCTCCAGGTGTGCCGCGAGGGGGTGCCGGTGGGGGCCTTTTCGGGGCCCGTGCGCGTCGAGCAGTCGGCCGTAGAAGTGGCCATAGCCGGCGGGGGTGGGCAGACCATCGTGCGGACCGGGACGGAGGGGCTCGCCGTACTGGGACCGGGCAACGAAATGGTAACCCTTGGCCGCGACGCCGGCGCGTATCAGGTTCTCGGCCCGGAAGGTCGGAAGACGGCCTTGAAGCCCGGCGGGCTGCACCTGGTTGCGGTGCAACAGGCCAACGGAGAGTGGCGCCGCTACCGGGGGAACCTGGAGATCCGCACCGGCGGCGAGGGGCTGCTGGTGATTAACGAACTGCCCCTTGAGCAGTACCTCTACAGCGTCGTCCCGTCGGAGATGCCTTCCAGTTGGCCCCTCGAGGCCCTTAAAGCCCAGGCCCTGGCGGCCAGGACCTACGCCCTGAAGCGCATCGAAGGCGCCCGGGGCGCCCCGTTCCACGTTACCCCCACGCAAGACAACCAGGTTTACCACGGGTACGACCATGAGTCTCCTTCCACCACCCGCGCGGTCGAGGAAACGCGGGGTAAGGTACTGGTTTACGCCACACCTTCCGGGCCGTCCCGCGGCGGTGTCCGGGGCGAACTGGTGGACGCGTTCTTCCATTCCTCCAACGGGGGGTTCACCGAGCGGGCGGAAGACGTCTGGTTGCAAAGCGTTCCCTATCTCGAGGCGAAGCCGGACCCGTACGACGCGAACCCCAAACACTACAACTGGCAGGTCGTGTATACGGCGGAACAGCTTATGCAGAAGCTCAATGACTGGCTGACGAAAAGGGAGGACGACAGACGGTTTGCAAAGGTGACGGACCTGGAGATTCTTGAGCACACGGCGAGCGGGGCGCGCGTCAAGAAGATGGCGGTCACGGGGGTGCTTGCCGACGGTACGCCCTGCACCGTCGAGATCGGAAACGCCGACCGGGTGCGCCAGGCCCTGGGGCTCAAGAGCGCGCTTTTCACCATGGAGAAGCGGCTCGACGCGACGGGGAACCTGGTT
>JBFMHQ010000011.1:9846-46285 GCA_040751815.1 Bacillota bacterium
GACCTCCTCGTGGTCAACGAAACCAGGGTGCTTCCCGTCCGCCTCCTGGGCGTGAAGGAGCCCACCGGGGCCAGGGTAGAACTGCTTCTTCTGCGGCCCCTGGACGGCTCCACCTGGGAGGGGCTGGTGCGGCCCTCGCGCCGCGTGCCGGTCGGCACCCGCCTGTCCTTCGGCGAAGGGGTCGTGCGCGGCGAGGTGGTGGGGCGCGCCTCCGGCGGGCTGCGACAGGTGGCCCTGCAGTGGGAGGGGCCCTTCGAAGAAGCGCTGGCGCGCGCCGGCAGGGTGCCCCTGCCGCCGTACGTCAGGAAGCCCCTGGACGACGCCGCCCGCTACCAGACCGTCTATGCGCGGGTCGGCGGTTCGGCGGCGGCGCCCACGGCGGGGCTGCACTTCACACCGGCCCTTATCGAAAGGCTCAGGGCGCAGGGCGTGGGTTTCGTACCGGTGCTCCTGCATATCGGGCTTGATACCTTCCGGCCCGTACGGGTAGAAAATATAGAGGAGCACCGCATGCATGCCGAGTATTACGCGGTGCCGGAGGCGACGGCGGCGGCGGTAAACGCCGCGAAACGGGAGGGCCGCCGGGTGGTGGCGGTGGGCACCACCGTCACCCGCTGCCTGGAAACCGCCGGCGCGGCGGGAGAAGTGCGGGCGGGAGAAGGGTGGTCGGAGCTGTTCATCTACCCGGGGTACAGGTTCCGCATTGTCGACGCCCTGATCACGAACTTTCACCTGCCCCGCTCCACGCTCCTGATGCTGGTGTGCGCCTTTGCGGGGCGGGAAAAGATTCTGGCTGCCTACCGGGAGGCCATCGCCCGCCGCTACCGCTTTTATAGTTTCGGGGACGCCATGCTCATCATTTAGAAGGGAAGCAATGGGGATAGAATTCCGGATCATTGCCGAAGACGCGGGAAGCGCCGCGCGTGTATGTGAACTCGTAACGCCCCACGGCGTCATCGAAACGCCGGTTTTCATGCCTGTGGGGACCCAGGCTTCTGTGAAAACCATGACCCCGGAGGAACTCGAGGACCTGGGCGCCACGATCATCCTGGCCAACACCTACCACCTGTACCTGCGGCCCGGGGCAGAGCTCATCCGTGAAGCCGGCGGCCTCCACCGTTTCATGGGGTGGCGGCGCGCCATCCTCACCGATAGCGGCGGTTACCAGGTCTTCAGCCTGGCGCCCCTGCGTAAGGTCACCGACGAGGGGGTGGTTTTCCGCTCGCACATTGACGGCTCGGAGCACCTGTTCACGCCCGAGAAGGTGGTGGCCATCCAGGAGGCGCTGGGCTCCGATATCGCCATGGTCCTGGACGAGTGCGCCCCGTACCCGTGCGGCCTAGAGGAAGCGCGGGCCGCCGTGGAGCGGACGACGCGGTGGGCGGAGCAGTCCCGGCGGGCCCATACCGCATCCGGGCAGGTGCTCTTCGGGATCGTGCAGGGTTCCACCTACCCGGCGCGGCGGGCCCGCAGCGCCCGTGAGCTGGCGGCCCTTGATTTTCCGGGGTACGGCATCGGGGGCCTGAGCGTGGGCGAGCCGAAAGAAGTGATGTACGCCATGCTGGAGGAGGTTATTCCCCATCTCCCGCCCCATAAGCCCCGGTACCTGATGGGGGTGGGCTCACCCGACTGTCTGGTGGAGGCGGTTGCGCGCGGGGTGGACATGTTCGACTGCGTGCTGCCCACGCGGATCGCGCGCCACGGCACCGTATTCACGCGGCGCGGGCGGCTGGTCGTCCGGAATGCCGTGTGCGCCCGCGACTGGCGGCCCCTGGACCCCGGCTGCAACTGTTACACGTGCCGGCGCTATGCGCGGGCTTACGTCCACCACCTGCTGAAGGCCGGGGAAATCCTGGGGCTGCGCCTGACCACCATCCATAACCTGCACTTCATTCTTACCCTGATGCGGGAAATGAGGGCGGCCATCAGGGGCGGGTACTTCGCCGCCTTCCGCGAAGAGGTCCTGGCGGCGGGAAACTTTTGCGGGTGCTAACGCAGGACATGCGCCGGCAGTAAACGAAATAATTAAACAAATTAACGGAAAGGGGGTAAGCGGGCGGTGAAGCTAAATCCGGAGGTTGTTTCGCTCCTCTATCTGGTAGGGCTCTTCGTCTTGCTTTATTTTTTGCTAATCAGGCCGCAGCAGGTACGCCAGAAGCGCCACCAGGAAATGGTGAGAAATCTGCGGCTTAACGACCAGGTTATTACCGCGGGCGGCATTTTCGGCACGATCGTTAAACTCAAGGACGATTCCGTTATTCTCCGCGTCGCCGATAACGTGCGCATTGAGGTGCTACGCCAGTCCATCGCCCAGGTTGTCCGGCGGGGCGACCAGCCCGAAGGAGAGTAAAAAGAACTGGAGGCCGCGCCTTGGTTACCCTCGAGGACGTAAAAAAGAATCCGGTTATCGACAGCTTCATCCGCAAGGGCAACCAGTATCTCGGGGTAATCGGGTTCACGGAGCACGGTCACCGGCACGTGAACCTCGTTTCCAGCATCGCGCGCAACATCCTGGAGCGGCTGGATTACCCATCCCGGGATGCCGAACTTGCAGCCATCGCCGGCTACCTGCACGACATCGGGAACGTGATAAGCCGGAACGACCACGGCATTTCCGGGGCCCTGATCGCCTTCAACATCCTGTCGCAAATGGGCATGCCGGCGGAAGAGGTGGCCACCGTCATCTCGGCTATTGCCAACCACGAGGAGGAATACGGGCAGCCGGTAAACAACGTGGCGGCGGCTTTGATTCTGGCCGACAAGTCCGATGTGCACCGGTCGCGCGTGCGCAACCCCGACATAGCCACCTTTGATATCCACGACCGGGTGAACTACGCCGCAGAGCATTCCTTTTTGTGGGTGCACGAAGACCGGCGCACCATTACCCTGGAGCTGACCATCGACATCGAGATCTGCCCGGTTATGGAGTACTTCGAGATTTTCCTGACCAGGATGGCTCTTTGCCGCCGGGCGGCAAACTACCTGCGGTCCAAATTTGAACTGGTCATTAACGGAGCCAAACTGTTGTAGGGGAGAAGCTGTATGAAGTGGGACAACGTTTTGAAGATCGCCGCCATTGTTGTCGTGGTGGCGGTGTTCGGCGTGCTGGCGGTGAAGTCGCCTTCACCCGGTATCCCGTGGCTGCCCTTCGTGAAAAACATCAAGCAGGGCCTCGACCTGAAGGGCGGCGTGCACGTGGTGGTCGAGGCGGTGGACGCGCCGGGGAGCAAGGTGACCCCGGACGCCGTTAAGCGGGCCAAGGCCGTGCTCGAAAACCGCGTCAACCAGTTCGGCGTCACCGAACCGATTATCCAGGAGCAGGGCGAACGGCGCATCGTCGTAGAGGTTGCGGGGGTGAAGGACCCGGATGAGGTGGTGCGTACCCTGATCAGGCCCGCCTTCCTGGAGTTTAAGGCGGAAGACGGGCGGACCATCGTGACCGGTAAAGATCTCAAGGACGCCCGGGAGGCGATGAATCCCCAGACGGGAGAAGCCGAGGTACACCTGACCTTCAACGCCGAAGGGGCGAAAAAGATCGCCGATTTCACCGCGGCCAACATCGGGCGTCCCCTGGGGATTTACCTCGACGGCAAGCTGGTGCAGAATCCGACGATAAAGGAGGCCATTCCCGACGGCAAGGGAATGATCACCGGTTATGCATCGCTTGAGGAGGCGCACAACATCGCGGTACTCCTGCGTTCCGGCGCGCTACCGGTCAAGCTGGAGATTATGGAAAAGCGCACGGTGGGGCCGACCCTGGGCGCCGACTCGCTGGCCAGGTCGGTGCGGGCCGGGATTGTCGGTTTTCTCGCCATCCTGGTCTTCATGCTTCTGTATTACCGGCTGCCGGGCCTTGTGGCCAATTTTGCCCTGGTGGTTTACGCCCTGCTGGTGCTGGCCATCTTCGCGGCCCTGAAGGTGACCATGACCCTGCCCGGCATCTTCGGTTTCCTGCTTTCCCTTGGTATGGCCATTGACGCCAATATCATTATCTTCGAGCGCCTGAAGGAAGAGTTGCGCAGCGGCCGTACGCTCCGCTCGGCCATCGATGTGGGGTTCAGGCGGGCCTTCATTACCATCCTCGACGCTAACGTAACGACGCTGATTGCGGCGGCGGTGCTTTACTTCCTGGGCACAGGTATGATCAAGGGCTTCGCTGTTACCCTCAGCATCGGTATCGTGGTCAGCATGTTCACCGCCGTGAGCTTCACGCGCTGGCTGCTCCATCTCGTCGCCGGTGTGCGGCCGGTGAAGAACGTAAAACTCCTGTACGGGGCGTAGGGGGGCGGATGGGATGCGCTTTCATTTTGTCAACCTGCGGCGCTACTGGTATCTGATTTCGCTTCTGGTCATCATACCGGGTATTGTCTCCCTGGCCACCCGTGGTCTCAACCTGGGTATCGACTTCACGGGCGGTAATCTCATAGAGGTGCGCTTTAACAAGCCCGCCGCCGTCCAGGAAGTGCGGGCGGTGCTGCGCGGCCACGGCCTGGAGCGGGTGCCCATTCAAAAAGCGGGTGAGGGCGTTTTCATCATCCGTACGCCGTTCCTGAGTGAGGAACAGTCGGGTAAGCTGATCGGCGACCTGCAGGAGAAGGTCGGTAAGCTGACCGTGCTGCGCAACGAGGCGGTGGGGCCGGTCATCGGGCGTGAACTCACGCTGCGCGCCATCGGGGCGCTGGCGCTGGCGTCCGTCTTAATGATCTTCTACATCTGGTGGCGCTTCGAGTTCAAGCAGGGGCTGGCCGCGGTTGCCGCCCTCCTGCACGACGTCCTGGTGGTGGTAGGTATTTTCTCCCTTTTCCAGATCCAGGTTAACAGCCCCTTCGTCGCTGCCGTGCTGACCATCATCGGTTACTCGATTAACGACACCATCGTTATCTTCGACCGCATTCGCGAAAACTTCCACGGGGCCAAAAAGGGCGAAAAGCTTGAGGACATTGTCAATACAAGCATCTGGCAGACGCTGGCCCGTTCCATTAATACGGTGCTGGCCGTCCTTTTTATACTGCTGGCCCTGTACTTCATAGGGGGCACGACCATCCGGGACTTTGTGCTGGCGCTCCTTATTGGCGTCACCAGCGGCTGCTACTCGTCCATCTTTAACGCCAGCCCCCTGTGGGTGGACCTCAAGCGTCTCGAGGCCAGGAAGGCTGCGGGAGCGTGACGGACGGTGGGCAGGACGAACCGCATCATCGTTACCGTGCTGGGCAGGGACCGGGTGGGGATCATCGCGGGCGTCGCCCAGGTGCTGGCGGAGAACAACGTCAACATCCTGGACATCAGCCAGACCATCCTCCAGGAGTTCCTGGCCATGGTCATGATCGCGGACATGGGCGCCAGCCGGGTTGACCTCACCACGTTGAAAGCCCAGCTCGACGCGCGCGGGAAGGAACTCGGCGTACGCATCGACGCCCAGCACGAGGACGCCTTCCTGTACATGCACCGGATATAGAAGGCGTGCCGGAGCGCTTGCGGACCGGAGGCGGAAGACCGGGACATGCTAGGCATTGACGAGATCCTGGAAACCATCAAAATGGTTCAGGAAGAGAACCTTGACGTGCGCACCATCACCATGGGGATCAATATTGCCGACTGCGTGGCGGCCGACGCGGCGGCTACGGGGCGGAACATTTACGCCAAGGTGACCCGGGTGGCCGCCGACCTGGTGCGCGTGGGGAACGAGATCGAGCGCGAGTACGGCATTCCCATCGTGAACAAACGTATCGCCGTCACCCCCGTCTCCCTTGTATACCAGGCCCGGAGCGCGGACGAGTACCTGTCCATAGCGGCAGCGCTGGACGAGGCGGCGGCCGCGGTGGGGGTCAATTTCATCGGCGGTTTCACCGCCCTGGTGCACAAGGGCTTTACGCCGGCCGAAGAGAACCTGGTGCGTGCCATCCCCGGGGCGCTGGCGGCCACGGAGCGCGTCTGTGCCTCGGTGAACGTGGCCAGCACCAGGGCGGGCATTAACATGGATGCCGTTTACCTGATGGGGCAAATTATTAAGGAAGCGGCTCGCCGCACGGCCGACAGGGACGGCATCGGCTGCGCCAAGCTCGTGGTTTTCGCCAACGCACCGGAGGACAACCCTTTTATGGCCGGCGCCTTTCACGGGCCGGGAGAACCAGAATGCGTCATCAACGTGGGCGTCAGCGGGCCCGGGGTGGTGAAAAACGCCGTCGAGAAGCTTTCCGGCGCCGACCTCGGGCAGCTGGCCGAAACGGTAAAGCGGGTGGCTTTTAAGGTAACCCGGATGGGGGAACTGGTGGGCCGGGTCGCGGCGGAGCGTTTGGGCGTTCCCTTCGGCATCGTGGACATTTCCCTGGCGCCGACGCCGGCGGTAGGCGACAGCGTGGCCGAGATCCTGGAAGCCATGGGTATCGAGAGGTGCGGCGCTCCCGGGACGACCGCCGCGCTGGCCCTGCTGAATGACGCCGTAAAGAAGGGCGGGGCCATGGCCTCTTCTTACGTGGGCGGCCTGTCGGGGGCGTTTATTCCGGTGAGCGAGGACGCAGGCATGGTGCGGGCGGCGGCCGCCGGGGCCCTTACCCTGGAGAAGCTGGAGGCTATGACCGCGGTATGCTCGGTGGGCCTCGATATGATCGCCGTGCCGGGGGAGACCCCGGCGGAGACTATTGCGGCCATCATCGCCGACGAGGTGGCCATCGGCGTGGTTAACCAGAAGACCACGGCGGTGCGCATCATCCCGGCGCCCGGCAAAGCGGCGGGGGATTACGTGGAGTTCGGCGGGCTCCTTGGGCGGGCACCGGTCATGCCGGTAAGCCGGTTCGCGGCGGGCGGTTTTGTGCGCCGCGGCGGGCGCATTCCCGCTCCCATCCAGAGCCTCGGCAACTGAAGTTCCGCGGGAGGGACTAACACCTCTCATGGTTAACGGGTACCAGGTTGTTGTTTGCGGCGCCGGCCCTGCCGGCGCCCTTCTCGCTTACTACCTGGCGCGGGCCGGCCTGGCGGTGGCCGTGCTGGAAAAGGAGCGGTTTCCAAGGAGCAAGCCCTGTGGCGGCGGGGTGACACCAAAAACCCGGCGCCTTTTGCCGTTTTCTATAGAGGACGTAATTGAAGATACCATCACCAGGGGTTGCTTGCGATTGCATGACACTCTGGAGCTGGCCTGGGCGGAGCCGGTATGCTTTATGGTAACACGCCGGCGGTTTGACGAATTGCTCTTGCGTGAGGCCGCAAGGGCCGGCGCCCGGGTTTTCACCGGGGTGACGGTAACCGGGGCGGAGGTTCATCCCGGTGGGATTGATGTTCACGCGCCGGAAGCAACCTGGCGGGGGGACCTGCTGGCGGTGGCCGACGGGGCCCACAGCCGGCTGGCGATGATGGCCCGGGGGAACCGCCGGAAACGCGGCTTCGCCGTGGCGTGCCGGATTGCGGCAAATCCCGGGGTTCTCGCCGGGCAACGCGGCGCCTTGAGCGTCGACCTGCAGGCGGTTCCAGGCGGCTACGGCTGGATTTTCCCCAAGAAGGACCACCTCAACGTAGGTATCGGCACCGTCTACCCCCGCGTACGCCCGTTCAAGCCCTATCTTGACGCCTACCTGGCCCGCGAGGGCTTCCCGCCGGAAGCGGTGACCTTCGTCCGGGGGCATCCCCTGCCCTTCGAGGCCCTGGACGAAGGCCGGGTGGCGGCGGGGAGGGTACTCCTCCTGGGCGACGCGGCGGGCATGGTGGATCCCTTCACGGGCGAGGGTATGCATACCGCCTGCCTGAGCGCCACCCTGGCGGCGGAGGCCATCCTGGCCCGGCGGCGGCACCCCGCGGAAGCGGGTGCCGCTTATGAAGACATGGTAAAAAACCGGATACTCGGTGAGCTGCGGGGCGCGCATTTCTGGGGCCGGGCCTTCTACCGGTACCGGGACTTCGCCTGCCGGTTTCTCGAGAAGAGGCCGGCACTGGCCCGCGATCTCTGGCGCCTCCTTTTTTGCGGCAGTTACCGGGAAATATGGGCCTGCCTGGGGAGGTACCTCGTCCGGAAGTTCGGGGCGGGGTAGCAGCCCGTACAAGGCCCCGGAGAAGCTTCGTCTGGCTTTTTATAACAGCCTCCTAAATCGGTGTTGGGTGTAAATAATAAGGTTATGGAGGAAAGGGAGCAGCATCTCCTGCAGATGCTCGGTAACAAAATAGCCGAACTGAGCATCGCCATGGAAAAGATGAAGCTGGCGGAATACGTGGCGCTCCTGGAGAGACCCTACCGCCTGCTTTACATAAACTTTCTGACCGGTATCGCCCGGGGCCTGGGCATCGCCGTCGGCTTTGCCATCCTGGGGGCGGTGATCCTGTACTTCCTGCAAAAGCTGGTTATGCTGAACCTGCCGGGCATCTCGACCTTCATCGCTACCATTGTACGGCTGGTACAGCTCCGGCTGGAGTAAAGGCAAAGGAGTTGGAGCATGGACGCGGAAAGGCTGGGCATCTTTAAAGAGCGGCTGCTGCGGTTACGGGACGAGCTTGCGGCCCGGGTTGATGGGTTCAACCGCACCCTGGACGAGGGCTTAAAAGACGCCACAGGCGAGGTTTCCAGCTACGACAACCATCCCGCCGATGTGGGGAGCGAGACCTTCGAGCGCAGCAAGGACTTCGCCCTGCGCGAGGACGCCGTGCTTAAGCTGCGTGCCGTAGCGGAAGCCCTGGAAAAGATCGACGCCGGCACCTACGGCACCTGCGACGTTTGCGGCGGCGTCATTCCCGAGGAACGTTTGGCAGTTATGCCTTACACCACCCTGTGCCGGACCTGCAAGGAGGCGCTGGAGACCCGGGAGTGGCGGCGCGACCGGCCGGTGGAGGAGGCGGTGATCAGGGAGACGGCCTTCCCGACCCTTGACGAAGGGGTCATCTACGACGCCGAGGACGCGTGGCAGGACGTCCTGCAGCACGGGCCGTCCACCGAAACGGAACCCCTGGAGTCGGAGCGGCGCGGTTTCGTGGAGGATGTCGACAGCATTCCTTATGTCAAGGATGACGGGGTGTTCTACCGAGAAACGTGACGATTTTGCATTTCTTCTAAGGCAGGAATTGTCCTCTCGGCCGGCGAATAGAAACTGTTAACTACCGGAACCTGGATGTGAAAACTGGCGTGCTGCCGTTTCTTGCCGAAATACAGGATGATCTGCGGGCCGTAAACGACGAATTGCGGCGCGTCCTCGCTCATCACGACCCCGTTCTGGCGGAGACGGTCGCGCACCTTCTGGCCGGGGGCAAACGGCTTCGCCCGGCCCTCACCCTTCTGGCGGCCAGATTTCACCGCTACGATCTCGACCGGTTGCTGCGCCTGGCCGTGGCCCTGGAACTCCTGCATATGGCCACGCTGGTGCACGATGACGTTGTAGACCGGGCGCAGACGCGGCGGGGCAGTCCTACCGTCTGCGCCACCTGGGGTAACCGCATTTCCGTCCAGGTGGGCAACTACCTCTTTGCCAGGGCCCTGATCCTCACCGCGGAATACCGCGACCCGGCAATTTTACGTGAACTGGCGTACGTTTGCCAGAAAATGTGCGAAGGGGAAATAACGCAGCTCACCGGGCAAGGGGTGGCCAGTGTCCGCGAGTACTTTTACCGTATCAGGTGCAAGACGGCCCTTTTCATAGGCGCGAGTTGCAGGCTAGGGGCGATGGCCGTGGGAGCGCCGCCGGAGATCTGCCGCGTCCTCGGACGTTACGGCCGCTTTCTGGGCATGGCATACCAGATTACCGATGACATCCTCGACCTGCTGGGTGACGACAGGCAGACCGGAAAACCGGCCGGCAACGACCTGCGGCAGGGACTCGTAACGCTGCCGGTGATCTATGCCCTGCGCCGGAGCAATGACGGCAATTACCTGGCCCGCCTGGTGGCGAAAAATCCGCGGGCCGAAGAAGAAATAAGAGAGATGGTCCGGCTCACCGTTGCTGCGGGGGGTGTGGCCGAGGCAGAGGCCGTGGCCAGGCGCTACGTGGCGAAGGCCATCAGGGAACTGGAGGCCCTGCCCGCCGTACCACCAAGGAACTACTTGCAGCAAATAGCCGAGTTTATCCAGGTGCGCCGTTACTAAAACAGGATAATTCTTAAAATCGGCCCGTCCTACTTGCTTGCGGGAGGATTTATGGCTAAAATATACCCGGTTTGTCTGCGGCTCGAGGACCGCCTCTGCGTCGTGGTGGGCGGAGGCGCAGTTGCCGAGCGGAAGGTGCTTGGTTTGCTGGAGGCGTCCGCCAGGGTGCGCGTCGTCAGCCCGGTACTCACGCGGCGCCTGGCCGAACTGGCAGCCAAGGGGGTTATCGAGCACGTCGGGCGCCCTTACCGGCCGGGAGATGTGGCCGGGGCGTTCGTGGTTATCTCTGCCACCGACGAGCCGGAGGTCAACGCCCTGGTGGCGGAGGAGTGCGCCTCCCGGGGAATTCCGGTCAACGTGGTGGACGAGCCGGCCCTCAGTTCTTTTTTTGTGCCGGCGGTGGTCCGGCGCGGCGACCTAGTTATTGCCGTGTCGACAGGAGGCAGGAGCCCCCTGGCCGCACGGCGGATCAAGGAAGAACTGGCCGCGGCGTTCGGGCCCGCGTGGGCCGAGTATCTGGTGCTGGCGGGCGAACGCCGGGAGGAAATTCTGCGCGAGGTAGAGGATCCCGCGGTGAGGGAGCGCCTGCTGGACGCGCTGGCCGGTCCGGAGGTATTTGCGGCGGTGCGTGACGGCGACCTTAACAGGGTAAAGGAGCTGATAGGGCGTGCTGCTGGCCATGGTCGGGCTTAACCACCGGACGGCCCCGGTGGCTGTGCGCGAGCGTCTTTCCATTCCGGAATACAGGCTGGAAGAGGTTCTGGCAGGGCTTTCGGCCTGTGAGGGGGTGGAGAGTTGCGTCGTTCTTTCCACCTGCAACCGGAGCGAGATTTACGCCGCGGTTGCCGCCCGGCAGGACATCGATGCCGTCTGGCAGTTTATCTCCGGAAGCTGCCCCGGCGCGGGGCAGGAAGCCAGGCGGTACACCTATACCTGCTTCGGTACGGACGTAGTGCGGCACCTGTTCCGGGTTGCTTCG
This sequence comes from Bacillota bacterium, assembly GCA_040751815.1. Classification (GTDB taxonomy): domain Bacteria; phylum Bacillota; class Desulfotomaculia; order Desulfotomaculales; family UBA12532; genus UBA12532. Next base: position 20,880 of record JBFMHQ010000011.1, read on the forward strand.
GGTCTGGACTCGATGATCGTCGGCGAAACCCAGATCCTGGGCCAGGTGAAACAGGCTTACGAAACGGCGCGGGCGTGCGGTACGGTGAACTGGCTGATCAACCTCCTTTTCCAGCAGGCCCTGGCCGTCGGGAAGCGCGTGCGCAACGAAACGGGCATCGACAGGAACCCCGTTTCGGTCAGCTACGCGGCGGTGGAACTGGCCCGGCAGACCCTCGGGAGCCTGGAGGGGCGGCCCGTGCTGATCGTCGGGGCCGGTAAAATGAGCGAACTGACGGTAAAGCACCTCCTGGCCAACGGCATCTCGGGAGTGATCGTTTCGAACCGCTCCTTTCCCCGGGCCCAGCAGCTGGCGGCGGCCTTCAACGGCCGGGCGGTGCGCTTCGAGGAGTTGTACCGGTGGATGCGGCGGGTAGACATCGTTATCAGCTGTACGGCGGCAACCCACTACGTCATCCGGCCCGAGCCCATGACGGAGGTTATGCGCGACCGGCAACACCGGAAGCTTTTCCTGATCGATATCGCGGTGCCGCGGGACGTCGACCCGGAAGTGGGAAAACTCGAGGGCGTTGTGCTGTACGATATCGACAGCCTGCAAAGCGTGGTGGATGCCAACCTGGCGGAACGCCGGCGGGCCGCCGTGGCGGCCGAGGAGATCATCGACGAAGAAGTACAGTCCTTTACCGAGGCCCTCGGTTCCCGCTTCGTCGTGCCGACTATTGTGGCCTTGAAAAAGCGGGGGGACGAGGTCAAGGAGAAGGAGTTGCGCCGGGCGTTAAACCGTCTCGGGGAGATCGGTGAACGGGAAGCGAAGGTGATCAGCTCCCTGGCCAATTCCATTGTTAACCAGTTGCTCCACGAGCCGATCGTCCGCCTCAAGCAACTGGCCCTCAGGCCGGAGGGCTACCGTTACGCCGATATCCTGCGGGAGCTTTTTGATCTGGATGTGCAGCAGCTTGAAGCGCGAACCTGCCGTGAGAAGAAGGGTTGAGACCCGGTGGCGCGCGGGCGGACGCTGGTAGTCGGTACGCGGGGGAGTGTTCTCGCCCTCGCGCAGACGGAGTCGGTGGTGGCCAGGCTGCGCCTGCTGAGCCCCGGTACCGAATTCGTCATCCGGCGCATCAAGACCACCGGGGACCACATTTACGACGCCGCGCTGGCCAAGATCGGCGAGAAGGGGCTTTTCACCAGGGAACTGGAGAAGGCCCTCCTGGAGGGTGAGATCGATCTGGCCGTGCACAGCATGAAGGACCTGCCCACGCGCCTCCCGCCCGGCCTGGTGGTGGCCGCGGTGCCGCCGCGGGAGGATCCCTGCGACGCGCTGGTGACGCGGGGCGGGCATAAGCTCGCGGAACTGCCGCCCGGGTCGGTGGTGGGGACTTCCAGCCTCCGGCGGCAGGCGCAGTTGCTTGCCTGCCGGCCCGATCTGGAAGTGAAAACCATCCGGGGAAATCTTGATACTCGTTTGCGCAAGCTTGACGAGGGGCAGGTAGACGCCCTCGTCGTGGCCTGGGCCGGTCTGGCCAGGCTGGGCTTGCTGGCGCGGGTTGCCGAGCGCCTTCCCTACGATGTCTGCCTGCCGGCGGTGGGCCAGGGAGCGCTGGCCGTGGAGGCGCGTGCCGGGGACGCCGGGATATGCGCGCTGCTGGCCCGCATCGACGACGCGCCTTCGCGGGCCGCCGTGCTCGCCGAAAGGGCCTTCCTGCGCCGACTGGAAGGAGGTTGCCAGGTGCCTATCGGGGGGGTGGCGCGCGTGGAGGGCCGGAGCGTGGTGCTGGAAGGGATGGTTGCCACCCTCGACGGACGCAACCTGGTGCGCGGGCGGTTACAGGGGGACGTTACGGACCCGGAGGGCGTCGGGGTTTCCCTGGCGGAGTCGCTCCTGGAACGCGGGGCCTGCGAGATTCTGGCCGCCATGCGGGGGGAGTGCCGGGAATGAAGCGGGGTTGCGTTTATCTCATCGGTGCCGGGCCCGGGGACCCCGGGCTTCTGACCGTTAAAGGGTTGAAGTGCTTGCAGGAAGCCGATGTAGTGGTTTATGATCGGCTGGTCAACCCCCGGCTGTTGCGCCATGCGCGTCCCGAGGCCGAGCTGATTTACGCCGGGAAATCGCCGCAAGGGCATACCCTGTCCCAGTCCGAGGTCAACGCGCTGCTGGCAGACAGGGCAAAGGCGGGCAAGACCGTGGCCAGGCTTAAGGGCGGCGACCCGTTCGTCTTCGGGCGCGGCGGAGAAGAGGCGGAATACCTGGCCGCCCACGGTATCCCCTTTGAGGTGGTCCCGGGGGTGACGGCGGCGGCCGCGGTACCCGCTTACGCCGGCATCCCCCTGACCCACCGGGAGTATACTTCGTCGGTGGCCATTGTCACGGGAAACGAGGACCCGCGCAAGGACAAGACCTCCATTGCGTGGGATAAATTGAGCACCGGGGCCGGCACCCTTGTTTTTCTGATGGGGGTGGCCAACCTGCCCGGCATCGTGGGGAGACTCATCGCCGGAGGGCGCAGCCCCGAAACGCCGGCGGCGGTCATCCGGTGGGGCACCCTGCCCGGTCAGGTTACGGTTTGCGGAACACTGGCGGACATCGAGGCCAGGGTTGCCGCGGCGGGCATAACCAACCCGGCGGTGCTGGTGGTGGGGGATGTTGTAAAGCTGCGCGCGCGCCTTAACTGGTTTGAGACCAGGCCCTTGTTCGGGAAGAGGGTCCTTGTGACCCGGACCCGTGAACAGGCCGGCGTCCTTGCGGAGGCCGTTGCCGCCCTGGGGGGCGAACCCCGGGAATTCCCCACCATCCAGGTACTGCCGCCGGAAGACTGGACCCCCGTGGACCGGGCCATCGCCAACCTGGGGACCTTCAACTGGGTTGTATTTACCAGCGCCAACGGCGTACGCTTCTTTATAGAGCGGCTGAAAGGGTGCGGCCGGGACGTGCGCGCCTTCGGTGCGGCGCGGCTCTGCGCCATCGGTCCGAAAACCCGGGCCGCCCTCGAGCAACGCGGCCTGCTAGTGGATGCCGTGCCCGAAGTTTACCGGGCGGAAGCCGTGGCGGAAGTTCTCTCCGGGCGTATGCGGCAGGGAGACAAGGTTTTGCTGCCGCGGGCCGACATCGCCCGTAAAGAGCTGGCCGAGGGGCTGGCGCGCCTGGGAGCCGAGGTGACCGAAGTGGCGGTTTACCGCACTGTACCGGTCGTGCAGGAGGTCGAACTTTTGCAGGAGGCGCTCCGGAAGGGCGAGATAGATATTGTAACTTTCACCAGTTCCTCCACGGTCCGCAATTTCGTGGCCCTGGTCGGCCCGGCCGAGGCGCCTGCGCTCCTCGCAAGGTGCGTTGTGGCCACCATCGGCCCCGTTACTTCGGCCACGGCACGCGAGTGCGGTCTCCGGGTGGACGTGGAGGCCGCACGGTACACCATCGAGGGACTGGTGGAGGCCATCTGTACATACGTGACGGGAGGGGGGCATACCCTTGCTTAGCGTTTCCAAGATGCTTTCGGGGCAGCGAGAGAGCGGCGACGCCCTGCGGTACACCGGTGCACGGCCCCCGGGACCGGTCGTGGTGTGGAACGCCACCCGGGCCTGCAACCTGCGCTGCCGCCACTGTTACGCCAGCGCCACCCCCGCTCCCGACGCCGGCGAACTGACCACCGGCGAAGCCGTGCGGTTCATCGACGGTCTGGCGGCGGCGGGTGTGCCGGTACTCCTCTTCTCGGGGGGGGAGCCCCTGCTGCGGCCGGATTTTTTCGACCTTGCCGCGTACGCCCGCAGCCGCGGGATCCGGCCCGTGGTTTCCACGAATGGGACCCTGATCACCCGGGACAGGGCCTGGCGCCTGAAAGAGACCGGTGTGGCGTACGTGGGGATCAGTCTTGACGGCATGCGCGAGGTTAACGACCGCATGCGCGGGCTGGAGGGCGCCTTCGACGCGGCCCTGGAAGGCATCCGCCACTGCAAGGCGGTGGGCCAGCGGGTGGGCCTGCGGTTCACCATCACCAGGGACAATTACCGGGATATCGATGCCATTTTCGACCTGGTGGAACGCGAGGGAATTGCCCGGGTGTGCTTTTACCACCTGGTCTGCACGGGCCGGGGGGCGAACCTGCGCGAGAGGGACCTGGACCCGATCGAAAAGAGGCAGGTCCTTGACCGGATACTCGCGCGCACCGAGGACTTCTGCCGCCGCGGCCTGGGCAAAGAGGTGCTCACGGTGGACAACCACGCCGACGCGGCTTACATTTACCTGAAACTCTCCGCGAGCCGGCCCGAGCACGCCGCGCAGGTTTACGACTGGCTGCGCCGCTCGGGGGGAAACCGCAGCGGCATCGCCATCGGCGCCGTGGACTGGCACGGCAATGTTTACCCCGACCAGTTCACCCGCGGGCACGTTCTCGGAAACGTTAGGGAAAAGGATTTTGCGGCCATCTGGAGCAACGGTGCCCACCCGCTGCTGGCGGCCCTGCGGAACCGGCGCCCGCACCTTAAAGGGCGGTGCGCCGCCTGCCGCTGGCTCGACATCTGCAACGGGAATTTCCGCGCCCGGGCAGAGGCTGTTTTAGGGGATTTCTGGGCGCCCGACCCGGGATGCTACCTGACGGACGAGGAGATTCGGCCGTCTTGAAGAGGGGTGGAAGTGTGTTTCCGCGCACGCGCATGCGGAGGTTGCGGGCCGGCGAAGCCATCCGGCGCCTGGTACGAGAAACGGAGCTCGACCCGGGGGACCTGATCTACCCGGTTTTTGTCACGGGGGGCGAGGGGGTCAGGGAGCCCATCGAGGCCATGCCGGGTATTTACCGGTACTCCGTTGACACCCTCCTGGAGCACCTGGGGGAGGTTGTACCCCTGGGCATACCCGCCGTGCTTCTCTTCGGAGTGACGGCGGCGAAGGACGCGGCGGCCTCCCGGGCCTACGACCCCGAGGGCGAGGTTCAGCGGGCCGTGCGGGCCGTGAAGGGGGCCTTCCCGGAACTGCTGGTGATTACCGACGTCTGCCTTTGCGGCTATACCGATCACGGGCACTGCGGTGTCGTTCGGCACGGCACCGTTCTGAACGATAAGACTCTGGAATTGCTGGCGAAGACGGCGGTTTCCCATGCCCGGGCGGGAGCCGACTTGGTGGCGCCCTCGGACATGATGGACGGGCGCGTGGGGCATATCAGGGACGCGCTGGACGAGCGGGGGTTCGCCCACGTCGGCATCCTGGCGTACGCTGCCAAGTACGCCTCTGCCTTTTACGGCCCCTTCCGCGAGGCCGCCGGATCGGCCCCGCGCTTCGGCGACCGCCGCAGTTACCAGATGGATCCGGGGAACGCCCGCGAGGCCCTCAGGGAGATCGAGCTGGACATTGCCGAGGGCGCCGACATCGTGATGGTTAAACCTGCGCTGGCCTATCTGGACGTTATCCGGTGGGCGCGGGACACCTTTGACGTTCCCCTGGCGGCGTATAACGTGAGCGGAGAGTACGCCCTGGTAAAGGCCGCGGCAGAGCGCGGCTGGGTCGACGAGCGGGCTGTGGTGCTGGAGATGCTCACCGCCATCAGGCGCGCCGGGGCGGATATGATCATCACCTACTTCGCGCCAGAAGCGGCCCGCTGGCTCAAGGAGGGATAGCGTGCTGGTTTCCTGGAATGCCACCAACGCCTGCAACTTGAGCTGCGCCCATTGTTACCGGGACGCCGGCGCCGCCCGCCGCGCGGAACTGGATACCGGCGAGGCCCGGGAACTCATCGACCGGGTAGCCGCCGCCGGTTTCAAAATTTTCATTTTTTCCGGGGGCGAGCCGTTACTGCGGGAAGACATCTACGACCTGGTGGCGCATGCCTGCCGGCGCGGGCTGCGCCCGGTTTTTGGGACTAACGGGACGCTGATTACGGCTCAAGTTGCCCGCCGGCTCAAGGATGCGGGGGCGGCGGTGATGGGCATCAGCCTGGACAGCACCGATCCTGCCGCCCACGACCGTTTCCGGGGTACGAACGGCGCCTGGGAGGCGGCGGTTGCCGGTATGCGCTACTGCGCCGAAGCCGGCCTCCCCTTCCAGGTGCACACCACCGTCGTCGACTGGAATTACGGCGAGGTCGAGGCCCTCACCGACCTGGCCGTGCAGTTGGGGGCGCGGGGCCACCACGTCTTCTTCCTGGTACCCACCGGGCGGGCGGTGGAAATCGAGCACACCAGCCTGCGTGCGGCGCAGTACGAACACCTCCTGCGGCGCCTCCTGGAGAAGCAGCGGACCACCGGCATCGAGGTGAAGCCCACCTGCGCCCCGCAGTTCATGCGCATCGCCCGGCAACTCGGCATCCCGGTGAAGTACTCCCGCGGCTGCCTTGCGGGTTTGGCCTACTGCCTGGTTGATCCCGTGGGGAATGTGCAGCCCTGCGCCTACCTGGACGTGGTGGCCGGGAACGTCCGGGAGCAGCCCTTCGATGTTATCTGGCGCACCGCCGAGGTATTTACGCGTCTCCGGACGCGCGCTTACGGGGGAGCCTGCGGCCGCTGCGAGTACCGGGACGTTTGCGGCGGATGCCGGGCACGGGCCTGGTACTACCACGGGGATTACATGGCGGAGGAGCCGTGGTGCCTGTACCGGCCGCGCCAGCAGGAGAAAAGCCATGCAGCTGGATGAACGGGACCGCAAACTCCTGGACCGCGTGCAGAAGTCCATACCCCTCACGGGCAGGCCTTACCTGGCCCTGGCCCGGGAGCTGGGCATGAGCGAGGACGAGGTGCTCGCGCGGCTGAAGCGCATGAAGGAGGCGGGGATCATCCGCCGCCTGGGGGGTATCTTCGACTCGCGGAAGGTCGGGTATACCGGCACCCTTTGCGCGGCCCGGGTGCCGCCGGAGGCGGTAGAGGAGGTGGCGCGGGTGGTGAACGCCTACCCGGGCGTCACGCATAACTATCTCCGGGATCACCAGTACAACATGTGGTTTACCATCCTGGCACCTTCGGAGGCCAGGTTGCGGGAGATTGTGGAGGAGATCAAGGTTAGGACCGGGATCGAGGACATCCTGGAGCTTCCCGCCGTGAATATTTACAAGATTTTTGTTACCTTCAGGATGGACGGGGTGGGCCATGCTCACGGACCTGGAAAGGGAGATAGTTAAGCGGCTGCAGGACGGACTGCCGCTGGTTCCGGAACCCTTCGCGGCCCTGGCCGCGGAACTGGGCATCGGCGAGGAAGAGCTCCTCGCCGCAGTGGAGGATCTGCAGCGCCGCGGCGTTATGCGGCGGCTGGGGGCGGCCCTGCAGCACCTGCGGGTCGGGTACACCGCAAATGCCATGGTGGCGTGGCGGGTGCCCGACGCAAGAATGCCGGAAGTGGCCGCGGTGTTTGCCGGCTTCCACGAGGTGACCCACTGCTACGAAAGAAAGACGGCGCCGGGCTGGCCTTACAACCTGTACACCGTGATCCACCGCCCGGAGCGGAACGAGTGCCTGGCCATCATCGAGCGCATGCAGCAGGCGGCCGGCATCGACGATTACGTGGTGCTGTTCAGCACGGCGGAGCTGAAGCGCACCAGCATGCGCTATTTTTGCGATTAGGGTGCGGCAGGCTAAAGAAAGCGTTCGGGGGAAGTACTATGGGGGCCACAGGCGTGTTCGGCGCGCAATACACCCGCCCGAGCGGGAGCAGGAGGCAGGAGTTTTGACCAGAAAGTATCGTCATTCGGCTCTTAACTACGAAAAGGCGGCCCGTTACATCCCGGGCGGCGTCAATAGCCCGGTGCGAGCTTTCCGGGCCGTTGACGGCGTCCCGGTTTTCGTGGAGCGCGGACATGGTTGCCGTCTCACCGATGTGGACGGGAACGCGTATATCGATTACGTCTGTTCCTGGGGGGCGCTCATCCTCGGCCACGCCCATCCGGCAGTGGTCGGGGCCGTTTGCCGGGCGGCGGAGAACGGCACCAGCTTCGGGGCGGCAACGGCGGGGGAAACGGAGCTGGCCCGCCTGCTGGTGGAGGCGCTGCCGGGGGTGGAACTGGTAAGGCTGGTGAATTCCGGCACGGAGGCCACCATGAGCGCGCTGCGGCTGGCGCGGGCTTATACCGGACGGAATATCATCGTTAAATTTGCCGGGTGCTATCACGGCCATGTCGATGCCCTGCTGGTCAAGGCCGGCTCGGGGGCGTTGACCCTTGGGGTGCCCACGAGCCCCGGGATTCCGCCTTCCGTGGCGGGGGATACCCTGGTGCTCCCGTTCAACGACCTCGAGGCGGTGGAGGCGGCCTTCGCGCGCCTGGGGCGGGAGATCGCGGCGGTGATCGTCGAGCCTGTGGCCGGCAACATGGGCGTGGTTCCCCCGGCGCCGGGATTTCTCGCAGGGCTGCGGGAAATAACCGCCCTCCACGGGAGTATCCTGATCTTTGACGAGGTGATCACCGGTTTCCGGGTGGCCTACGGCGGCGCGCAGAGCCTATACGGGGTCGTACCCGACCTTACGTGCCTGGGCAAGGTCATCGGCGGCGGCCTGCCCGTGGGCGCTTACGGCGGGCGCCGCGCGATCATGGAAATGGTCGCCCCGGCCGGGCCGGTGTACCAGGCCGGGACGCTGGCCGGCAACCCGCTGGCCGTAGCCGCCGGCCTGGCCACGCTGCGGGAGTTGCAACAGACCGGGGCCTACGATACCCTTGAGCGGCGCGCCGCGCTGCTGGCGGATGGTCTGGCGGAGGCGGCGCGGGAGGCCGGTGTGGATGTTTCTTTAAACCGGGTTGGTTCCATGCTCTGCATTTTCTTTACTCCCGGCCCCGTCACCGATCTCGCCTCGGCTGCGGCGTCCGATACCCGGAAATACGCCCTTTTCTTCAAGGCCTTGCTGGACGAGGGAGTGTACCTGGCGCCCTCTCAGTTCGAGGCCGCCTTCGTTTCGCTGGCCCATGGCGAAGAAGAGATCTGTTACACCGTGGAAGCCGCGCGGCGCGCCTTCAGGGCCGTGGCGGCCCACGGCGGGATGGCGGGGTGATGGGGAGCATGGGCGGGACAGAAAAGAGGGTTGGCTCGCGTTACGTCTTCCGCGGGAAAATCCTGAACGTGCGGGTGGATACGGTCATTCTGCCCGACGGGCGGGAAGGAACCCGGGAGGTCGTGGAGTACGCCGGCGCGGTCACGATTTTACCGCTGACGGAGGCGGGTGAGGTGGTGCTGGTCCGCCAGTACCGCTACCCTGTCGGACGCACACTCCTGGAGATACCGGCCGGGAAGGTGGAGGCAGGGGAAGACCCCCTGGCGTGCGCCCGGCGCGAGCTGCGCGAGGAAACGGGGTACGAAGCCGAACGGTGGGAAAAGCTTTTAACGTTTTACTCCACGCCCGGCTTCACCAGTGAGAAGATGCACCTGTACCTGGCCACGGAGTTGAAGGCCGGACCGCAGATGCCGGACGGCGACGAGTTCGTGGAAGTTGTGCAGGTCCCCTTCCGGGAGGCGCTGGCCATGGTACGGAACGGTACCATCTGCGACGCGAAGTCGGTCGTCGGCCTGCTGTTCGCAGCGCACCTCGGCATTACCGGTGGGTAGCCGGAGCGCCGTTGAAAACAATGCCCTCTTTCCCGAGGCTGGCTACCTGAAGACCGGCCTTCCCCGCGGCCGGCACCGGTCCGCGGTACTCCACGCCGGCGATGGCCAGGGCGGCAGGAGCCAGGAGGCAGGCGACAACGCAGGCGTCGCGGTTGCCACCCACCCCGGCGCGCACCGTTCCCAGGCACTTCCCCAGGATGAGGATGCTTCCCCCGGCCTCGATTTCCGCACCCGGTTTAACGTCGCCCAGGACCACCACGTGCCCCGGGTTTTTGACCCGCTGGCCGGAACGCAGGCTGTGGCGGACAAGGTGTGCCGGTTCCCCCGGAGGCCGGGAGGTCGCCGGCGCCGGCTGCGGCATCAGGGTGGGGATCAGACCGTAGCTGGTGAGGAGTTCCTCCAGTTCGCGCCGCTCCCCTGCGGAAATGGACTTGCGCACGGGGTGTAGGGCGAAGCGCGCGCCTTTAAAGAACCCCCGCGCGCCGTCCATTTTTTGCCGCAGGTTCTCCTTTATTTCTTCGAAATCCGCGTGCGGGTAAAGGCAGATCAGGAGCCCGTTGCGCGTACCCTTGATCTGTACGGCCTCTCTCGGCAAGGGTTTTCACCCCTCAGCATTTTTCTGCCAGTACAACCATACTTCGCTCTTATCCGACCCTTTCCCTTTTTGCTCCGCATAAAAAGATACCTTTTGGCGTACCCTCCATCTAGGTGGCGTTGTGAGCTTTGCCTGGAAAACCCCAGAAAGTCCGGACCGGGTTGGTTATTAAGGAGCGTCTGGAAAAAGGAGGAAACCGAATGCCGGAATGGCGCAAGGACCCGGTTGTCGACCGGTGGGTGGTTATCGCGACCGACCGCGCCAAGCGGCCGACCGACTACAAATGCCCGGTGGACGAAAAGCTCCCCCAGCGGTGTCCCCTGTGTCCCGGCCGGGAAAACGAGACCCCTCCGGAAATCCTCGCCTTTCGCCGCCCCGGTTCCGAGCCCAACCGGCCGGGCTGGTGGGTCCGCGTGGTGCCGAATAAGTTTCCCGCCGTCCGGATCGAAGAAAGACCCGTTTCGTGGTGGGACGGCATGTTCCAGGCCGCGAGCGGCCTCGGGGCCCACGAGGTGATTGTCGAGGGGCCGGAGCACGAGGACGATCTCGCCAACCTTGACGAACAACAGGTGGAAGAGGTCCTCTGGGCGTGGCGCGCACGTCTGCTTGATTTGCGGGGCGATACAAGGCTGAAATACATTTTGATTTTCAAGAACAAGGGGCGTACGGCCGGCGCGTCGTTATTCCACGCCCACTCGCAACTTCTGGCGACGCCGATGGTCCCCGCCGAGGTCGGCGCGGAAATCGCGGGTGTGCGGCGGTACCATTTGCAAAAGGGAAGCTGCGTTTATTGCGACATGCTCCACCAGGAACTGGGCCGGGGCGAGCGGGTGGTGCTGGCAGGCAGCCGGTTTGTTGCCCTTTCTCCCTTCGCGGCGCGCTTTCCCTTTGAAACCTGGATCCTGCCCAGGAAACACCAGCACGACTTCGTTCTTGTGGATGAAGAAGACATCCGTGAACTGGCTCGCATTCTGCGCCAGACTTTACAGAAATTGCAGGCCGCCATCTGCGATATACCCTACAACATGGTACTGCACACCGCCCCCGTCAACACGGAGCCGGAAGTTCTCTACCACTGGCACCTGGAGATTCTCCCCCGCCTGACAATTATGGCCGGATTCGAGTTCGGCACCGGTTACTATATCAACCCCACGCCGCCAGAAATGGCGGCCCGCGCTTTGCGGAATACGGAGGTGCCGGTGGAGCGGGAGCCGGTCGCAGGTGTGAAGGAGGTGGGAAGAGGTGTATGATCGCCCTTTAAGAATTCTCCTGGTTTCCGCGGAGGTAGTGCCGTTTGCCAAGATCGGCGGGCTGGCCGATGTTGCCGGCTCCCTCCCCAAAGCCCTGGCAACTATTAACGAGCCGGGCTTGGACAACGACGTAAGGGTTGCCATGCCCAGGTATAAGCAGATTGAGGGCGCGGAGTTTGTTACGGACTTCCCCGTGAAATTTAATAACCGGCTCCGTACCGTAATCCTGCGGCAAAAGTATATTGAAGCCCAGTACCACAACGAGCACCGGCGTATCCCTGTCTACATGCTTGACAATTATCACTACTACTTCCGCGAAGGGGTCTACATGCACCCCGACGAAGCGGAGCGCTTTGCCTTTTTTTGTTTTGCCGTACTGGAGATGTTAAAACATATTAATTGGCAGCCGGAAATCATCCACTGTAACGACTGGCAGACAGGGCCCATACCCCTGCTCCTCAAAACCCATTACGCGCGGGATCCCTTCTACCAGAAAATTGCCACGGTCTTCACCATCCATAACCTGCAGTACCAGGGTAACTTCCCCCGCGAGACGCTCCGCCTTCTTGGTCTCGGGGACGAGTACTTTCACCCGGAGCGCCTGGAATTTTACGGTAATGTGAGCTTCATGAAGGCGGGCCTCCTTTATGCGGACGTTCTAAACACCGTGAGCAGGACTTACGCCCGGGAGATCCAGACTCCCGAGATGGGCGAGCGTATGGACGGCCTGTTGCGCAAGAGGTCCGGGGACCTTTACGGCATCGTCAACGGTATCAACTACCACGAGTTCGACCCGCGTACCGACCCCCGCCTTCACCGGAACTACGATATTAAGACAATCGAGCACAAGAAGGAAAACAAGCCCCCGCTGCAGCGCGAGATGGACCTGCCCGTACGCGATGTGCCCGTGCTGGGCATTGTTTCCCGCCTTGTCGACCAGAAGGGGCTCGATCTGGTGGCCGAGATTATCGACGAGCTTATGTACCTGGACATTCAGCTGGTGATTCTGGGGACCGGTGACCAGTACTACCACCAGCTTTTCCGGGCCATGCGGGAGCGGTACCCGCAGAAGGTTGGCGTGCACCTGGGCTTCAATCCCGTCCTGGCGCAGAGGATTTACGCCGGGGCCGATATGTTCCTTATGCCCAGCAGGTTCGAGCCGTGCGGGCTGGGGCAATTGATAAGCCTGCGGTACGGGACTGTGCCCATCGTGCGGGCCACCGGGGGCCTGGCGGACACGGTCCAGGAGTTCGACCCGGTGACGGGCATCGGCAACGGCTTCGTGTTCAAGGAGTACTCGGGAAGGGCCCTTTACGGGTGTATTGCCCGGGCGCTGAAACTTTACCGGGAACAGCCCGACAGGTGGCTTACCCTGGTTCGTAACGGGATGGCCATGGACCATTCCTGGGCGCGCTCCGCGGTTGAATACCTGCAGCTGTACCGTGAGGCACTCCAGAGGCTTGCGGCCGCCCGCATTGCGTAAAAGCTCCGGCTGCCCTATAATGGGAATAAATGCCGAGAGGAGTTGGGTTTTGCGGGTGCAGTTGGAGCAAGAAATCGCGCGGCGCGTGCAACTCTTCCAGCAGCAACTGCGGGAAAACGGTATTGACGGCGCCCTGCTGGTACAGAACGCCGACCAGGTTTATTTTACCGGCACCTGCCAGCAGGCGCACCTTTATATTCCCGCAGAAGGCCGGCCCCTTTACATGGTCCGGCGCGATGTCGGGCGGGCGGAGGCGGAAAGCCGCGGCTGTACGGTGGTTCCCCTCAGGTCCTTCCGCGAAATCAAAGACATCATCCGGGCTGCAGGATTGCCGCTGCCGGAACGCCTGGGCCTGGAAGGTGATGTTTTGCCCCTCGCCTATTACCTGCAGTACCAGAAGAACCTGCCTCCCTTCGTACCCCTTGACTGTACGCCCCTTATAAGGAAGCTACGGGCCGTCAAATCGGCCTTCGAGCTGGAGTATTTGCGCCTGGCGGGCCGCATGATGGACGAGGTGATGGGTGAGGTGCCCGGATTCCTGGCGCCCGGGGTGACGGAGGTGGAGCTTGCCGGTATATTCGAGGCCCAGGCAAGGCGGCGGGGTCACGAAGGTTTTGTCCGCATGCGGGGCGTCAACGCCGAAGTCTTTTACGGGCACTTCCTCGGCGGACCAAGCGCCACGGTGACGAGCGGTTTCGACGGCGTGGTGGGCGGACCGGGGCTGAGTCCGGCCTTCCCGTACGGTGCGGGGAAGCGGGAGATACGTGCCGGCGAACCGGTGCTCATCGATTACCCGGGCGTTTGGCACGGGTACATCGTTGACATTACGCGCATTTTTGTCATCGGCTCGCTGGACAGGGAACTCGGCCGGGCGCACGAGACGGCCCTGGAGATACAGGAGGCGCTGTGCGGCGCCGCCCGTCCGGGCGTTACGTGCGGGGAATTGTGGGAGATCGCGGCGGCCGGTGCGGCGCGGGCGGGCCTGGAGCGGCATTTTATGGGGTACCACAACCCCGTGCGCTTTGTCGGGCACGGGGTGGGCCTGGAACTAAACGACCTGCCGGTGATCGCGGCCGGCGATCCCACGCCCCTGGAGGCGGGCATGGTTATCGCCCTGGAACCGAAGTTCGTCTTTCCCGGCCGCGGGGTTGTCGGGGTGGAAAATACCTTTGTGGTGCGTGAGGATGGGCTGGAGCGCCTGACCAATTTTCCGGACCACGTGCATTTTGTCAGACCAGCATCGTAACGCCGAGAATACCGCCTACGGCGCCTGCCGACACCGAAAGGAAAAATTTCTCCGCGATGTCGGCGGCGGCGAGGGGGCCGGGAAAGGCCACGGCGGCCACCAGCAGGAAAACCAGGAAGAAGCCTACGCCGACCGCGAGGCCGTGGAATAGCCCCTTGCCACCCGCGGCGTGCGCGGCCAGGGCACCGCCGGTGGCCACGCTGAAAAAGAGGATAAAGGCGGCCGCCCACGGCATGATCGCTTCCGTGATGCTGGTGGCGTAGAAAACAAACCCGGCAATAAAGCTCAGAATTAAAGCCGCGGCGATGCTGACCAGCGTGCCCCGGCCTATGGCCGCCCAGTTCACCGCCGCGGGTCCGGAAGGTTCCTTCGCGTTGGCCATACCAACACCCCACCGGGTTTTTGCTCCATATGTATGCCGCCGGCACGGGGATTATGTCCCGCGGCGGCCGGGCCGCCCCGTTTCGTTTGGGCTAAGCGGTCTCCGGTGTCCTACTCCGCCGCTCCCGTTACGAAGGCGCCCCCGCGCGAACCGGCAAGCAGCCGCCTGCGTACCCTTCCGTAGAGGACAGAACGCACGTGGAGGGGGTTTGACCGGCTCAACACCGAGAGGTATAATGCCGAAGAAATTGGTGGAGTGCGCCAGGGTGCCTTGCCTTGGAGGTCGGAGGCCGGAAGTCGGAGATCGGAGAAAGGGAAGCGGCTAAAGTGTGGTCGAGCACAGCAACATTGCGCAAAGTGCTACCGCCAGGCGGAGTTCGCACGCGTTTCCCGGCCCTGGTGACCGCATGGCCCGCCTCGAGGCGGGGAGAATAGGGAAGCAGGTGGAAGTCCTGCGCGGCCCCGCCACTGTAACCGGGTAGCCTGCCGCAGGAAGCCACTATCCGGCACTCAACTTGGGGAATGCGAAGTTTCCGGCAAGTGCCTGAGGCTCGCGTGTGCCGCGCGGTAACGGTTGACCTGAAGGGCGCTTGTCTGGGTTAAGTGCCGGGTGGGAAGGCGCGGCGGGCAATGATCCGGAGCCAGGAGACCTGCCCTGGTGCGTGCTGCCTGACCTTCGCGGGAAGGGGGTAAGGATGGTAGAGGTGTGCAGTTGTGTCCCGGTTTTTTGCCTTTCCGGGACCTTTTTTCTTGCCCGGGTTAACGCGGGAAAACTTATTTAACGGGAGAGGCAGAGCATGGAGGCTATCAAGAAGAGAGACGGGAGAACGGTTCCCTTTGACGCGCAGAGGATAACCAACGCCGTCCTGCGCGCTTTCCGGGCCACGGGTGAGACCAGGTGGGCGGAGGAGGCCGCTCCGGCCGTTACGGAGCGGGTGCTGGAGAACCTCCTCCGCCAGGGGATTTCCGTGCCCACGGTGGAAGAGATCCAGGACCTGGTGGAGGCCAGCCTGATGGAACTGGGCTACCACCGGACGGCGAAGGCCTACATCCTCTACCGGGAACAGCACCGCCAGATGCGGGAGATGAAGTCCCTGGTAAGCTGCGATCTCATCGAATCGTACCTGAACCAGGCAGACTGGCGCGTGGCGGAGAACGCCAACTCGTCCTTTTCGCTCCAGGGGCTGCACAACTACATCGCCAACACCGCGGCGGCGCACTTCTGGCTCGAGCGCGTCTACCCGCCCGAGGTCCGGCGGGCGCACCGCGAAGGGGACATGCATATCCACGACCTGGGCTACCTTTCGGCGTACTGCGTGGGGTGGGATTTAAAGCAACTCTTGGAAGAAGGATTCGGCGGGGTCGCGAACCAGGTAGAATCACGGCCGGCCAGGCATTTCCGCTCGGCCCTGGGCCAGATGGTAAACTTCCTTTACACGCTTCAGGGAGAGAGTGCGGGGGCGCAGGCCTTTTCCAACGTGGATACCCTGCTGGCGCCGTTTATCCGGGCGGACAACCTTGGTTACGACGGGGTGCGCCAGGCCCTCCAGGAGTTCGTCTTCAACCTCAACGTCCCCACGCGCACCGGGTACCAGACGCCCTTCACCAACGTGACCCTCGACCTGGCGGTGCCGGACTTCATGCGGCGCGAACCCGCAATCACGGGTGGCACGGCGCACACGGCCACCTATGGGGATTTCGCCGAGGAGGTAGACCTTTTTAACCGTGCCTTTGCCGACGTCCTGCTGGAGGGTGACGCGCGGGGGCGGGGCTTCACCTTTCCCATTCCAACCTATAATATCGGTCCCGATTTTGCCTGGGAAAACGGTGTGGCGACGGCCGTTTTCGCGGTTGCCGGGCGGTACGGTTCTCCCTATTTCGCCAACTTCATTAACTCCGACCTCAGGCCGGAGGACGTGCGGAGCATGTGCTGCCGGCTGAGGATTAACAACCGGGAACTCTTACGGCGCGGCGGCGGGCTCTTCGGGGCGAGCCCCCTCACCGGTTCTATCGGGGTCGTAACCCTCAATCTGCCGCGCCTGGCCTACCTGGCGAAGGACGAAGACGACTTCTTTGAACGCCTGGCCCACGTGGCCTCCCTTGCCGTCACTTCCCTGGAAATCAAGCGGCGTGTCCTCGAGAGACTCACCGAGGCCGGGCTCTACCCTTATTCGCGCCACTACCTGCGCGGCGTCAGGGAGCGTGCCGGCGCGTACTGGGCCAACCACTTTTCCACCATCGGCCTGGTCGGGGGCAACGAGGCCTGCCTTAACCTCCTGGGCACCGGCATCGGTTCCCCGGAGGGGAGTCTTTTCGCCGTAAAGATCCTCAACTTCCTGCGCGAGTTCATCGCCGGGGTGCAGGAGCGCACGGGAAACCTTTACAACCTGGAGGCTACTCCCGCCGAAGGGGCGTCCTACCGCCTGGCGCGCATTGACAAGAAGGAGTTCCCCGGCATCAGAGTCGCCAACGAGGAGGCCTGGAAGAAGGGGGCGGCGCCGTACTACACGAACTCGACGCAGCTCCCGGTGGACTACACCGACGATGTCTTCGCGGTTATGGACCACCAGAATGCCCTGCAGGAACTGTATACCGGGGGTACGGTGGTGCATATCTTTCTAGGGGAGGCCCTGCCGGACCCGGCGGGGTGCGCGGAACTGGTGCGGACCATCTTCGCCAACTACCGGGTGCCCTACGTTTCCCTCACCCCCACCTACTCGGTGTGCCCGGGTCACGGTTACCTGCAAGGAGAACAGAAGCGGTGTCCGCACTGCGGTGCCGCCTGCGAGGTGTATTCGCGCATCGTGGGCTACTACCGGCCGGTGAGCCAGTGGAACGACGGGAAAAAGGCCGAGTACGCGGCCCGCAAGATGTTCGCCTGTTTTCCGGCTTCGACCGGCGAAAGATGCGACCGACCATGATCGGCGGCCTTGTTAAGGTTTCTCTGGTCGATTGGCCCGGCAGGGTGGCGGCGGTGGTCTTCACGCGCGGGTGCAACTTCCGTTGCCCCTGGTGCCACAACCGGTCCCTGGTCGAGCCGGCCCTGTTCCCCCCGGCGCTTCCCGAGGAGGAGGTTCTTTCCCATCTCGCACGGCGCCGGGGCCTGCTCACCGGCGTCGTGGTTTCGGGAGGCGAGCCCACGCTGCACACGGACCTGGTCCCTTTCCTCAGAAAGGTCAAGGAAATGGGCTACGCGGTCAAGCTCGATACCAACGGGTCGAGACCGGAGTTTTTGGGCCAGCTTCTCACCGAGGGCCTTGTCGACCGGGTGGCCGTGGATTACAAGGTGCCCCTCGATGAATACCCGGCCCGCCTGGGTTGGGCCGCGCCTCAGGAAGTACGGCGCACCATCGCGCTGGTGGTGGAACGCGGCTGCGGCGAGGTGCGCACTACCGTGGTGCCGGGGATTCACTCGGTGGAGGTGCTCCGCAGGATGGTCCGGGAAGTGACCATCCCTCCGGGGGCTTACCGCCTGCAGCCTTTCCGGCCGGGTTCGTGCCTCGATCCGGCGTATAACCGCTATCCCGCCGTCACCGGGGAGGAGGTGGCGGTCCTGGCTGCGGTGCTACCCGGTCATGCTACTGCGGGTACTGACATATAACATCCGGCACGGTGAAGGACTCGACGGGCGCGTGGCCCTGGGGCGCATCGCCGCCGTGCTTGCCGCATGTGATGCGGACCTTGTAGCGTTGCAGGAGGTGGACGTTTTCCGGCCCCGTTCCGGCTTCCGGCACCAGGCCCGGGCCCTGGCCTGGGTTCTGGGCACGCAATACGTCTTCGGCCCAACCCTTGTGGGTGCGTGGGCGCCGTTTTTTGGCAACGCCGTTCTCAGCAAGTTGCCGGTTTTGGGCGCGCACCGCTACCGCCTGCCCGGGAAAGGCGAGCCGCGGGGTTTGCTCCGGGTTACGGTTGACGCCGGGGCCGGGCCGGTAGATTTCCTGGCCACCCACCTCGGACTTAGCACGGAAGCTCGCCGGGCGCAGGTCAAAAGGATCGCCGGCGTTCTCGGGGAGATAAACAAACCCTTCGTTCTGGCCGGCGATTTCAACTGCCGGCCCGGGGCCGCCGAACTCGCCCCCCTTTTACCCCTGGCAACCGATGTCGCGGCGGCGGCGGGTGCGACGGAACCGACTTTCCCGGCGGGCGAACCAGAGGCGAGGATCGACTATATCCTTGTTTCTCGCCACTGGGAGGTGCACGAGGCGAAAACAATCGGAAGCGAGGCGTCGGATCACCTGCCGGTTCTGGCCGTGCTGCACAAGCGGCAGGATCCGGTCGGAGGAGGGGGAGAGGGTGTGCTTCCGGTTTAAGGGTAGGCCTTTGTTGGCTTTACTGGTGATCGTCGGCCTGGCAATTGCGGCTGCGCCGGGGTGCGCGGCGCCGCAGGCTCCACCGCCCGCGCCCCCGGACGCCGCTGCGCCCGGCGTGCCACGGCAGGAAGAACCGGCACCGCAACCACAGGTTCGCGAGGATGGGCCGGCGGTGCCTGTCCTGGAAGCCCTGGTAATAAAGTGCGTCGACGGGGATACGGTGCACGTGCGGGTCGGGGGGCGTACGGAAAAGGTGCGCTTCACCGGGGTGAACACGCCGGAACTCCACCACCCGCAAAGGGGGGCCGAACCTTTCGGACGGGAGGCGGCGGTCTACACTAAGCACCGGCTCCTCGGTAAGCGCGTTTACCTGGAGCTCGACGTGCAGGAGCGCGACAGGTACGGGCGCCTCCTGGCCTACGTCTGGCTGATGCCGCCCGCGGGGCGCACGGAGGAAGAGGTTCGGCGGAAGATGTTCAACGCGGAGCTGCTGCTGCGCGGCTACGCCCAGGTGATGACCGTACCTCCAAACGTGCGCTACGCCGATATGTTCGTGAAGTTCCAGCGCGAGGCCCGGGAAAAAGGGGAAGGACTTTGGCGGCAATGAAAAGAATTTGCCCGCCCGGCAGGAAAAAAGAGCATGCCGTAGAATATTCTGACGGAAGTTTGTAGCGTCGCGTAAGAGGTATGCCGGTGTGGAAAAAGGCCTTTTAAGCACGGCAACGCACGAAACTGATGCCGTATACCAGGCCCGGATCCTCCTGGTAGGGGGCATAGCCGAAGAAAGGCACCTGGTGAAGAAACTTTGTGCCGGCAGGGGAATCCAGGTCAAGGAGACGGCCAGCGCGACCGAGGCCCGCCGGTGCCTGGAGGCGTTCCGGCCCGACGCCATCGTTGTCTTTGCTGAACTTCCCGGCGGTTCGGCGTGGGACCTGTGCAAGGAACTCCGTGCCGATCCCAGGCTCGATTGGACGGTCCTTGTGGTGGTGGGCGAACCGGAAAGCCCCGACAAGGCGGGCATCGACGGCGAGCTCGTCGACGGCGTCCTGCAGCGCCCCGTGAGTGCAGGCGAACTTGTGGACTTCGTTGCGCAGCGCATTGCCCGCCTGGGGCGGTTGCGGGGACAGACCATCCGTGACGAGCTGACCGGGTGCTATACCAGGAGGTTTTTCGACGAGCGCCTCGCCGAGGAGGTAGAACGCTACCACCGGTACGGTCACATCTTCAGCGTCGTTATGAGCGACCTGGACGACTTCAAGCTGGTAAACGATACCCACGGGCACGCGGTGGGTGACCTGGTATTGCGGCATTTCGGCGCCTTTCTGACTGGCGCCTTCCGGAAGTGCGACCTGGTTGCCCGCTACGGGGGGGAAGAATTCGTTATCCTTATGCCGCACACCGCCGGCGGCGTAGCGCGCAAGGTGGCCGACCGTGTCCGGGAAGAGTGGCAGAAGCAGGCCATCAGGGACCCGCGCAACGCCAGGGAGATCAGGGTGACCTTCAGCGCCGGTGTGGCCGAGGTCGGCCACGGCAAGAGTACTGCCGAGGACATCCTGATCTGCGCGGACCGGGCCCTGTACGCGGCCAAGAACGCCGGGAAGAACGTGGTGCTGCTAACGTCCGAGGCTGTACAGCTAAGGGCCGGTCCGGCATCCAGCGTGCTCATTGTCGGAAAGGGATTCCTCGCCCATTACATGGCGGGGCAGATAGAAAGATGGGGTTACAAGACGCGTGTGGCCTCTGTGCAGGAGGCCGCCGCGGCTGTCCAGGCTTTGCAGGCCGAGACCCATGGGATTGTCCTTTTCGACGTCGATGCCACCTCAGAGTGGCCCGCCCTCCTGCGCGGTCTCAAGGCGGCGGCGCCCGGGGTCAAGGTGCTGGCCACAAGTAATTCGCGCGACAGGAAGACCGTTTTTGACGTTTACAACAGCGGGGCGGACGACTTCATTGCTAAGCCCTTCACCGTGGACGAACTGGAGGAATCTGCGCTAACCATCTGTCCCTGGGAGGAAGGGTGCATCTGTACGCGGCCCTTCAACCTGGAAAGCCTGCGCAGGCGGCTCCGGAAGCTGGCACAGAGTTCATAGGGGCGCGTAGCATCCGCGCGCAATGCGATTTTCGCCGAGATTTTAGCCGGAAACGTGGGAGGGTGCTGGGGCGAGGTGGCCGAAAGCGGTTGCGTGCCGGAAGGCACGAAATACCAGGTGCTGGTTGTGGATGACAGCGCCGTTGTTCGGGCTATGGTGAGAAAGAGCCTCGAGGCCCACGGCATGGCCGTTATAGAGGCGGAAAACGCGGCGCGGGCGCGGGAGATCCTGGCGGCGCAACAACCCGACCTGATTATCCTGGATGTCGTCCTGCCGGACGCTTCGGGTCTCGATCTGTGCCGCGAGTTTCGCGCCGACGCACGCTTCCGCTGGATACCGGTCATCATTCTGACGGCCCAGGGCGAAGCCGAGGCGCGGGTCACCGGCTACAGATACGGGGCGGACGATTACATCATCAAGCCCTTTGATCCCGAGGAACTGGCCCTCCGGACCAGGGCGCGGGTGCAGCGCACCCACCGGCTTCGCGATGAGGCCATCCTGGACCCCCTGACGGGAAGCTACACCCGCAAGTTTCTCTTCGAACGGCTGGAGGAAGAAATCGACCGCCATCGCCGCTACGGGCAGATCTTCAGCCTTCTGATGTGCGATCTTGACGATTTCAAGCAGGTCAACGACCGCCTCGGGCACCTCGCCGGAGATTTCGTCCTGCGCGAGTTTGCCGCTTTTTTGCGCTGGAACTTCCGCGGCAGCGACATCGTCGCCCGTTACGGCGGTGAGGAATTCGTGGTCCTGCTTCCCGGCACGCCCCTGGCGAAGGCCGTGACCGTCGCCGGGCGGGCCCGGGACGCCTGGCTGGAGCGGGTTCTTATCGAGCCGCGGGGCGAGCACGAGATACGCATTACCTTCAGCGCCGGGCTGGCCGAGGCGGGCCGGCACGGCAACACCTCCGCCGATCTTCTGGCCAGCGCCGACCGGGCCCTCTACGCCGCCAAGGCGCAGGGCAAGAACCGTATCGTCGTGGCGGGCTAGCCCCTGTATCCGTTCCACAAAAAGGACTGCCCGTTACGGGCAGCCTTCGGCGGAGAGTTCTTTCATCAGCTTGTTTATGGCCCTTTTCTCGATGCGGGAAACGTAGCTGCGCGAGATGCCCAGGTTCCGGGCAATTTCCTGCTGTGTTTTGCGAACGCCGTTTCCCAGGCCAAAGCGGAGGGCCAGGACTTTTTTCTCCCGTCCCGAAAGATTCTTGAGCTTTTTCCGTAACCGGGCCTGCTCCAGGGAGGCCTCCACTTTCTCGGTAACTTCCTCCGGCTCCGTCCCCAGGACGTCGATCAGGCTGATCTCGTTTCCTTCTTTATCCACACCGATCGGTTCGTGGATGGACACCTCCGCCCGGGTTCGTTTGAGCGACCTCAAATACATCAGGATCTCGTTTTCTATACAGCGGGCCGCATAGGTAGCCAGGCGGACCCCTTTATGCGGGTTGAAGGTATTTATGGCCTTAATCAGGCCGATGGTGCCTATGGAAATCAGGTCATCGATTTCCTCGCCGGAATTGTCGTATTTCTTGATGATGTGGGCGACGAGCCGCAGGTTGTGCTCGGTGAGTACGTTACGCGCGTACTCGTTTCCCTGGAGCATCAGGGCCACGTACTTCGCTTCCTCTTCCTCGGAAAGGGGCTGGGGAAAAGTATTGTTGGCGATGTACGACAGGAGCAGCAGGATGCCGTTGAGGACGGAGGCGACGCCGAGGGTAAGAACGGCGGGTAGCATAGAGCACCTCCCAACCTGAATGCACTGCCTATAAATGATATGGGGGGATGGCAAATGGTGTGCTTGTCTTGCGGGGAACTTTTTGTTTAAAGCAATAACCCCCGGCAATTCCGGGGGCCGACGCTAGCCCTGGTTGTCCTTCGTCTCCTCGCGGCCGACCAGGCGCCGCCAGGCGCGGGCCAGGCGCGCCCTTAACTCGTTCAGGTCCAGAAGCGCTGCCGGGCTGTTCTTGATCTCGGTGTCACGCTCGCGTTCCTCTTCCGCCACTTTTATCGCCTCCCGCGACGCATTTATGGCATAGTTTTTCCCTGTTTCAGATGTTCGATACGCGGTACGGCCGGGCCGAAGCCGCTTAGCAGGAAGGGGCCCGGCATGCAAAGAATATTGCCCTTATACGCAGGATGCACGGGGTTGAGAACTTGGAAAGAATTGCAGCCTCCCTGGCCGTCCTCGCCGGCGGACGGAGCAAGCGCATGGGGGAGGATAAGGCCCTCCTGGAGGTCGGCGGGCGCGCTATGCTGGCGCGTGTTCTTGACCGGCTGGCCGGAGATTACGACGACGTGCTTGTGGTGACGCGCGGGGCGCGCCGCTACCCGGACCTGCGCCCGGTGCGCTTCGTTGTTGATTTGATCCCCGGCCGCGGCCCGTTGAGCGGCATCCATGCGGCTATTGTGCATGCACGCCACCCCTACGTCCTGGTTGTCGCCTGCGATATGCCCTTCGTGCGGGCCGGCGTAGCGCGGCTGTTGCTGGCGGAAGCTCGTGGTTACGACGTGGCCATCCCCCTGTTCCGCGGGCGCCCCGAACCCCTGTTTGCTGTGTACCATAAGAACTGCCTTCCCCTTGTGGAGCAATGCCTCCGCGAAGAACGGCTGCGGGTGGTTGATTTCCTGCCCGGCGTGAGGGTAAAGTATGTACCGGAGGAACTCTTGCAGACCCTGGCCAGGCCGGAGGAGGTTTTCTTCAACGTGAACCGCCCCGAAGATCTGGAACACGCCCGCCGGATGGCGGCGGCAAATGGAGGCCGGCCGCCGGTCCTTTGCGTTGCCGGCACCTCGGGGACCGGCAAGACCACCCTCATAGAGGGGCTGGTGCGTGAGCTCGTGGCCCGGGGTTACCGCATCGGTACGGTTAAGCACTGCCCCCATGATATCTCCGTCGACGCCCCGGGTAAAGATTCGTGGCGGCACGCCGAGGCCGGGGCCGCGGTGGCCGCGGTCGATGCGCCCGGAAAACTGGCCGTTTTTCGCGCCGTGGAGTACGAAATGACCCTGTCCGATATCGTGGGCCATATGACCGGCGTCGATCTGGTGCTGGCGGAGGGGTACAAGCACGAGCCTTACCCCAAACTGGTAGTTGGTGCCGATCCAGCCCTCCTCGCCGGGATAGAGGGGGTCGTGGCCGTTGTGGGACGGGAAGCGCACCCGGATGTCCCGGTCTTTGCCCCCAACGATTACACCGGACTCGCCGATTTTATTGAAGAACGCCTTCTCGGCGGGCGCAAGGGGGCCTGAACTTGTTCCGATTTTTCTACCCCCGGCTCTACGTTTCTTCCCTTGTTGATGTTGACCTGGAATCTTTGCGCCGGAGGGGTATCAACAGCCTGATCATCGACCTGGACAATACCATCCTGCCGCGGGGCGCCAACCGGCTCGAACGCGTGGTGGAGGAATGGCTTGACCATGCCAGGGCCGGGGGGTTCAGGCTGTGCGTCGTAAGCAACAACCGGGATAAGAGCGCGCGGGAGCTGACGCGGCGCCTCGGGATTCCCATGATCATCCGGGCGGCCAAGCCCCGGCGCAGGCCCTTTTTGCAGGCCCTGGCCCTTATGGGGGCCACGCGCGGGGAAACGGCGGTAATCGGCGACCAGATCTTCACCGACGTGCTGGGTGGCAACCGCCTGGGGCTGTTCACCATCCTCATCGACCCCCTCGACGGCAAGGAGTTCATCGGCACCAGGCTCGTCTCACGGCCGCTGGAAAAGCTCTTCTTGCCGCGCATCAAGAAGCGGTGCGGGGGAGGGCGCGAGCGTGGAGATTAATGCCGCCACGAGGGTCTGCGGGCTTTTCGGTTACCCGGTCGGCCATTCCCTTTCCCCGGCCATGCACAACGCCGCCCTGCGGGTCCTGGGGATAAACTGGGTGTACCTCGCCTTTGCCGTACCGCCCACGCATCTCCCGGCGGCGGTGGGGGCCGTGCGCGCCCTGGATATGCCCGGCGCGAACGTTACGGTGCCGCACAAGGAGGCGGCCCTGCGGCTGGTTGACGAGGTATCCGAAGCGGCGCGGCTGGCGGGGGCGGTGAACACCATCATCAACCGGGAAGGAACCCTGTTCGGCGATAACACCGACGGGCGGGGCTTCCTGCGTTCCCTGGCCGAGGTAGGCTTCGATCCCCGCGGGAAGACCGCGGTCATTATCGGGGCCGGCGGCGCGGCCCGCGCCGTGGGCGCGGCCCTGGCGGGTGCGGGTGCCGGGCGGCTGGCCCTGACCAACCGCACCCCGGAACGCGCGCAGGCGCTGGCGGAGCTTCTCGCTTCCCTCGGCCCGGAGGTGCGCCTCTTTCCGTGGGCGGAACTGGAGCGACCGTCTTCCGAAGTCGCCCGCCTTTTCGCCGCCGCCTCCCTGGTAGTGCAGACCACCAGCCTCGGCATGCATCCCGCCCCGGAGATAACCGTTCCGGTGGCCCCGGAACTCCTGCATCCCGGCCAGCTGGTTTACGACCTGGTTTACAACCCGCCGCGCACCCGGTTCCTCGCCCTTGCGCAGGCCGCGGGAGCCCGGGTCCTTAACGGCGTGGGGATGCTCCTGCACCAGGGGG
>JBFMHQ010000012.1:0-14901 GCA_040751815.1 Bacillota bacterium
CCCGCCGCCCGCCCGGTTCCATCGTTGTATTGCGGTTTTTTGCGCCGCTAAAGAGATTCAACGATTACTGCGAGTAATAAATGGCGGGCCCGGCCCGGCGCGAGCAAAAGCCTGCGGGTTAGGACCCAAGGCCTGACGTGCAGGCGCAGGGAATATAGCTCCCGCGCGGCAAAAGAAAAGCGAAATGACGTTGGCCGCATTTTTTGCCTCTTTATCATTTGCCCCGGAAGCCGCTTTTTCAGCGGGCACCATACTGTAAGTGGTTTCCGCGCCCCTGCCCCGCCCCAGCCGGCGTGTATAAACGCTTAACACACCTTCTCTAACCAGTTCCGAAACGATGGTGGTTAACGTGCGCTCACCGACGCCGAGCTTCGCCGCCAGCTCGCGCCGGCCCTTCCTGGTAATGAGCTGGCCGCCGGCGTCCCGAATTATGCCCCGCCCCGCGACTACCGTGCCTTTCAAAGGGGACCTTTCACCGGGCAAGTATTCGCCGCTCGGACCGGCAGTGCCACTGACTTCAACAATAATATCACCAGAGGCCGTCGCATCAAGGTCAACCGCCGGCAGGTCGAAGGTTACAGTCTTTGCAGGCGACCCGCTCACGCTGAGCCAGATGCTTCGGTCGTCATTATACCTGCTACCCTTGGTAAAGCCGCCAGGAGCTGTAAAAGCATTCCAGCTGGTAGCGTTCCACTTCGCGTTCTTCAGCGTGAAGACGAGGCTACCGTTAGACTTGTACGCGCCAACGAAGTTTTGCTCTATCTCGAGGTCACCGATCGTTAGATTAACCTGACCAGGGACACCCTCGCGGTCCTTGGTGTCCTTCGCCTTCACGGTAAACTCGCCAGCAGTAGTTGTCGCCACAACCAAGTCGGTGTCGCTCAGATTCGTATTCGAGCTGCTAACGGTGATAACGATATCACCGGACACGTTAGGTGCAACATTCAGGTAACCGGTGATGTCCAGGTCAAAAGTCAACTTACCGCCGATACCAGCAGACTGGCTGGTAATGGTAAACTGAAGGGTCTTGTCGTCAACACGCGATGCGGCACCAGCATCGAGACCCGCGGTACCGCTGGGATCCAGGGCACAAAGATCGACCCACGTTACACCGTCAGTCTTGATCGTAAGGGTAATGGTATCATCAGGATCCAGGCCTGCACCATCGCCTCTAAAAACACCCGGCTCGTTCTCTTCGATGGTGATGTCGGCCACCGCAACGGCCAAACCAGCGCCACTGATTTTCTTGGGGTCGGCAGCCTTGGCGGTGAGCTTACCCGCACTGATCTGGGCGATTTTTACCGTTGCGGTCTGGCTCCAAACCTGGTTGTCATGATCGTCGAGGGCCTGTAAGGTCACCGTGGCTGTTACATCACCGGTCGTGCCAGAATCGGTCCAGGTTCGGGACATCAAACGTCAAGTCGTTCAGTGCGGCAGCGGCTGTTACGCTAAATTGAAGCGATCAGCATCATAAGTTACAAGTGTGACTGTACCGTCACTGCACAGGGCCTGCACTTCAGCAGTAGTATCAACATCTACGCCGCCATTGAGCCACTCAGCGCCCGCAGAAAGATCGATAGTTACATAAGTTATCCAATTGGCACCGCCAATGAACTTTTGATCGCCTTCAGCCATCTTGATCCAACCAGCGGGTTGGTTGGCAGCGTCGTCAATAATTGGGTACGCGCTACTAAATTTATTGGATCCCCGGCAAACGCAACGCCAGCCGGCAGCAGTACGCTGAGCAGGAATACCAGCGTGATCAAGCAGGCTGATCGATTTCTTGCGCGCCTTTACCAAAACTCGTCCCTCCTCTTAAAGGATTTAGTACGGAGCCCTTGCTCCCTGCAAAGGCAGTTTCCCTTCGGGGTGCCGCCCCGTTTAGGCCAAACATCCCTCCTTTCCGGCGGATTTGCTACGGTGTCCAGAGAAGGCCCGGACGCCACCACGGTCACCTTTGCCGGTAACCGCAGGAAAGGGCTCTCTTCGCTCTTTCGGGAAAGCCCTTTTCTCCAGTTACCTGGCCGGTTAACGAGCTTCCCAACTTGCTAACCGTTTGCTAACGCGCTGCTAACGTACCGCCCTGGAAGGCTTGATTTTACTGGGGTCTCACCTGGACTGTTCTGGATTGCCATTTTATGGTGTGTCCCCGCCTGGCCTTGATTTTTAAGGCTTCGCGGCCTTTCGGCTGCCCCGGCCAGGGAGGCTTTTCAATTATTAACTGTTGCACCGAATGCCCCGGCGAAAAGGGGACTGAAAGCTGCAAATGCTGGTGGCGGCGTCGAACGAGCTGCCGGTTGCACCGAATGCCCCGACGAAAAGGGGGCTCGAAAAGGGGACTGAAAGGACGATGCGCGCCGGCATCCGCAGCAGGTCCTGCGAGGCCTGCCCGTCCCGGACGGCAGGAGAGGGTGACGCGGGGTTGGGTAGGCGCTGGTGGTTAATCCTTATCTGGGTGGCCGTGGTGCTCGCGCAGAACCTCGTTCATGAGGCGGTCCACTGCGGGACCGCAATTCTCACGGGCGAGCCCATAGCCGAGTTCCGACTTTTTACCAACGGCTTCGGAACAAGCCAGGTGGTTTACGTCACCCCCGTGGCGGACCGGGTCGGGGCGCACTGGCTCCTCATCGCCTGGCTACCCGCCGTGGTCACCGTGCTCCTCGGCTACCTCGTCTACTTCGGCCGGCACCGCCTCGTGCGGCCCGGCCGGCCCGTCCTCAGCGTCACCGCCTGGTACGCCGGCCTTGTCCTCCTGCTCCTCGACCCCTTCTACTTCGCCGTGATCTCTGTCTTCACCGGCGGCGACCCCTCGGCGGCCCAGGCGGTCGGGTGGAGCCCATGGCCGGTGCGAGTGGTCGCTCTGGCCGTCTTCGCGGCCAACCTCGTCCTCGTCCTCCGCTGGGCGCGCGAGATCACCACGGCGCGGTCCGGCAGCCAGTCACGGAGCTCGCCAGCCGTCGGAGGGCGCCCCTCAGGGAGCCCCTAGCCCGCCTGGCCCACGGCAACCCTCCCCTCAAGCTTCAGCATCATGGGCGACGGGGGGTTTTACCGTCTGTATAATCCCGGAATGCGCGGCATCAGGCAGGAGTTGGCGTCGAAAAGAAGAATAACCAGTTGGATATGCTAGACTGAGGGCGAAGCGTTTTGGCCGCAACCATCCGGGAATATGTCGTACTCAGCACAGGTGTCATGTTGACGGCCCTGGGCCTGGACCTTTTCCTGGTGCCCAACAGGATCGCGGCGGGCGGGGTGGGCGGCATTGCCACCATCCTGCACCACCTGTTCGGTCTGCCGGTAGGGGCGGTTATGCTTGCCCTGAACGTCCCCCTTTTCGCCTGGGGTATATACCGCCTGGGCTTTACCTACGGGTTCCGCTCCCTCATCGGGGCGGTGGCCCTTTCGGTCGCCGTGGACGCCTTGGCCCTGTTTCTCCCCGCACCCACCCGCGACCCTCTTCTGGCAAGTCTTTACGGCGGTGTGCTGGTCGGCGCCGGCTTGGGCCTCGTTTTCCGCGCCAAGGGAACGACGGGCGGCACCGATTTCGCCGCGGCGATCCTGCGGAGCTATCTGGGGGTCAACGTCGGGCAGATCCTTATGGTTATCGACGGCCTGATCGTGCTGGCCGCGGGATTCGCCTTCCGTTCGGCGGAGCTGGCCATGTACGCCCTGATCACCATCTTCCTTACCGCCTGGCTCATTGACCTGGTGCAGGAAGGCTTCTCCTTTGCCAAGGCCTTTCTCATTATTTCCCGCCACCAGGAGCAAATCGCCCGGGCGGTGTTGCGGGACCTGGAGCGGGGGGCGACCGTCTGGCGGGCCAGGGGGGCCTACACCGGCGAGGAAAGGGATGTGCTGTTCACGGTTGTCAACCGGGCGGAGGTTACCCGCCTGAAGGACCTGGTGTACGGCATAGACCCGCGGGCCTTCATCGTCCTGGCCGATGTCCATGAGGTCCTCGGCGAAGGGTTCAAAGAATATCGCGGCAGGAGGTAGGTTGGTAATGGAGGAGACGCTGGCCGCGCTGGCGGCCAGGGCGCGGGTAATCCGCCGCCACATTATCCGCATGCTGGGTGAGGCCGGCTCGGGGCATCCCGGCGGTTCCCTTTCCGCCGCCGAAATTGTGACCGCCCTTTACTTTCACGTCATGCGTCTCGACCCGGCCAGGCCCGGCTGGCCCGACCGGGACCGGTTCGTGCTTTCTAAGGGGCACGCCTGCCCGGTGCTGTACGCGGCCCTGGCGGAGCGCGGCTTTTTCCCGCCGGAGGAGCTGCTGACCCTGCGGAAGCTGGGCAGCCGCCTGCAGGGGCACCCGGATATGAAAAAGCTGCCGGGGGTGGAGATGTCCACGGGGTCCCTCGGCCAGGGGCTTTCGGCGGCCAACGGCATGGCGCTGGCGGCGCGGCTGGACGGCCGGGATTACCGGGTGTACGTACTTCTAGGCGACGGCGAGATCCAGGAAGGGCAGGTCTGGGAGGCGGCCATGGCCGCGGCGCACTACCGCCTCGACAACCTCACCGCCTTCCTCGACTATAACAGCCTCCAGATCGACGGCCCGTGCCGCGAAGTCATGTCGGTGGAGCCCGTGGCGGAGAAGTGGCGCGCCTTCGGGTGGCACGTCCTGGAGATCGACGGGCACAGCTTCGCCGCGATCCTGGGGGCGGTGGAGGAGGCGAAGCGCACCCGCGGGCGTCCCACCATGGTGGTGGCCAGGACCGTAAAGGGGAAGGGTGTTTCCTTCATGGAGCATCAGGTGGACTGGCACGGGGCGGCGCCGAAGGGGGACCAGGTGGAGCAGGCGCTGCGGGAACTGGCATAGGTCGTGGGACGCCGGCCGGTGGCCGGGAGATGAAAAAATGGCTCCCCTGACGACCGACACAAGACGACCGAATAGGGCGGCCGGTGGCCCACGGGCAGGAAGGAGCGATGGAAAGGTGAGCGCGAAGATTGCCACCCGGGACGCGTACGGCAGGGCGCTGGTGGCCGTGGGGGCGGAAAATCCGCACATCGTGGTGCTGGATGCCGACCTGGCGAAGTCCACCAAGACCATCGAGTTCAAAAAACGCTTCCCGGAGCGGTTTTTCGATTTCGGCGTGGCCGAGCAGAACATGATGGGCACTGCCGCGGGACTGGCGGCGGCCGGGAAGATACCCTTCTGCAGCACCTTCGCCGTCTTTGCCACGGGGCGGGCCTTCGATCAGGTGCGGCAGAGCATCGCCTATACGCGGCTGAACGTAAAGATCGCCGCCAGCCACGCGGGGATCACGGTGGGGGAGGACGGTGCCTCCCATCAGTCTATTGAAGATATCGCCCTCATGCGGGTGCTGCCGCACATGACCGTCTTTGTGCCGGCCGACGCCCGGGAGGTGGAGGGAGCCGTGCGGGCGGCGGTGGAGATTGAGGGGCCGGTTTACATCCGCCTGGGGCGCGCGCCGGTGCCTGTACTGCACGGCGACGACTTTGCCTTCGTTCCCGGCAGGGCTCTCGAGATGCGCCCGGGGCGCGACGCCACCGTCATCGCCACCGGCATCATGGTGGCGGCGGCGCTGGAGGCCGCCGCCTTGCTGGAGCCGGAGGGGCTCGACGTCCGCGTGCTGGATATCCATACCATAAAGCCCCTGGACGTGGCAGCCGTGGTAGCCGCGGCGCGGGAAACGGGGGCCGTGGTGACGGCGGAGGAGCACAGCATCATCGGCGGGCTGGGAAGCGCCGTTGCCGAGGTGCTCGGCGAGCACTGCCCCGTGCCCCTGCGGCGGGTGGGCCTGGCCGATGTCTTTGGCGAATCGGGACGGCCCGACGAATTGCTCGTTAAATACGGGTTGACGCCGGAGCATGTGGCCGAAGCGGTCCGGGCCGTTGTCAGGCGAAAGGGGCGGTAGCAGCACCTCCTTTTTTTTACCGATTTTAGAGGATTTTTGCCTGAAGTGTCGAAGTGTTGTACCAAGAGGGGTGGGGTTTGTGCTGGATTTATATAACGCAACCAAGATCTACCCCGGCGGCACTACGGGCGTCCTCGATATCACCCTGCGCGTCAAAAAAGGGGAATTCGTGTTTATCGTCGGCCCCAGCGGCGCGGGCAAGACCACCCTCGTGAAGCTTATCATCCGCGAGGAAGTGCCCACCCGGGGCCAGATTTATTTCAACGGGCGGAATATCAGCCGGTTGCGCCCGGGGGATGTCGCGCTTCTCCGGCGCAAGATAGGCATCGTTTTTCAGGATTTCCGGCTCCTGCCGCAGAAAACGGCTTATGAAAACGTGGCCCTTGCCCTCGAGGTGATGGGGGTCTCCCGGCGCGAAATCAGGCGCCGCGTGCCGGAGGCCCTGGCCCGGGTGGGCCTGGCGGAAAAGCTACATGCCTTTCCGCACCAGCTCTCGGGCGGCGAGCAGCAGCGCGTCGGCGTGGCGCGGGCCATCGTCAAGCAGCCCCTCCTGATCCTGGCCGACGAGCCCACGGGGAATCTCGATCCTGAAACCTCCCGGCAGCTTATGGAGTTGCTGGCCGACCTGAACACGGAGGGCACGACGGTGGTTGTAGCCACCCACGCCCGCGACATCGTGGACGCCATGCGGCGGCGGGTGGTAGAGCTTGACAGAGGCCGCCTGGTGCGCGACGAGGAGGAAGGGGGGTACACGGCGGGTTGCTCACCGCTTCCTATTACTGCTTGCGCCAGGCAGTGACCTCCCTGGGCCGCAATTTCTGGCTTGCCGCCGCGGCGGCCGGTATTGTGGCTGTTACCCTCCTGATCCTGGGGGCCTTCGTGCTCTTTGTGGCCAACCTGGCCAGCTGGACGCGCACCGTGGAGTCGAGCATCGAGATCAACGCCTTTCTGGAGGCCGGCGTCGACCGGAACGAGGTGCGCCGGGCCGTAGAGCGGCTGCCGGGTGTGGCTTCCCTGACCTTCATTTCCAAGGAGCAGGCCCTCCGCGAGATGCGCAGGTCCCTGGGCGAACGGGCCGACATCCTGGAGGGGCTGGATGAAAACCCCCTGCCCGATACCTACCGGATCAAGGCCGAGAGAGCCGAGCAGGTTCCCGCCCTGGCCCGGAGCATCGAGCAAATTCCAGGGGTCGACAAGGTTAATTACGGGCAGGGAATTGTCGAAAAGGTTATTGCAGTTACCCGGTGGATCAACCTGGCTTCCCTGGTGAGCGCGGGGCTTCTGGGTCTGGCCGCCGTCTTTCTGATTGTCACGACCATCCGGCTTTCCGTCGCGGCGCGCCAGGAAGAAATCAGCATCATGAAGTTTCTCGGGGCCTCCAACTGGTTTGTCCGGTCGCCGTTCCTGATCGAGGGGATGACGGTGGGGCTGGCCGGCGCGGTGCTGGCCACCATCCTTCTCAATCTGGGTTATCTTTCGCTGGTCGGCAGGCTGGAAGAGGCGCCCCTTTTCTTCCTGCAGCCGGTCACCGACCAGGGCTTCCTGCTGGGCATTGTGGGGGGCATCGTGGGCCTCGGGCTCGGCATCGGCGGCCTGGGGAGCCTGATCTCGGTGCGCAAATTCTTGCGGGTGTGAGGTGAAAGAGGCTTGCGCTCGGGCTGGTGGCGGAGGCTTTTGACCGGGTTTCTCTTATGTGCCGTCGTCTCGAGCGGCGTCCTGCCCGCCTACGGGAGTCTTGAGGACCAGCTGCGGGAGACCCGGCAGAAGCTGCAGGAGAAAAAGCGCGAGGAAGAGCGGGCCCGCGTGACGGTGCGGAGCTACGCCGCGCAGGTGGCCGCCCTGGACAGGTCCATCGAGGAGAAAAACCGGGAACTGATGGACCTGAACGCGGCGCTAGCGCAGACGCAGGCCCAGCTTGACCGCACCGAGCAGAGGCTGGCCGTGGCCCGCGCCGAGCTGGCGGAAAGCCAGGAAGCGTTCAAAACACGCCTCAGAAACGTGTACGAGAACGGCCAGATAGCCTACCTGGACGTGCTGCTGGGCGCCCAGAGTTTCAGCGATATGGTTGCCCGCTTCGAGTTTTTGCAGCGCGTCCTGGCCCAGGACCGCGCCCTGGTCAGGGAGATCGAGGCCAAAAAGGCCGCGGTGGAGGCCGAGAAGAAAGCCCTTGAACAGCGCCGGGCAAGGCTTGCCGCCATCAAGGAGGAACGCGAAATCGCGCGGCAGAACCTGGCCGCACGCCAGCGGGAGAAGGAAGTGCTCCTCTCGCGGGCCAGGCAGGACCTCGCCCGCTTCGCGGCCGAGGTCGACCGCCTGGAGGCTGAGGAGAGGGAAATCCTGCGGCGCATTGCCATTGAACGGGCGGGCAAGGGCGGCCAGACAGTCCCGGGCGCCTTCGTCTGGCCTGTCCCCGATTACCGCAGTATTTCCTCCGGTTTCGGCAACCGGACTCACCCGATCCTGGGCGGGATACGTTTTCATGACGGCATCGACATTCCGGCCCCGAACGGCGCGCGCGTGGTCGCCGCCCAGAGCGGTACGGTGATCTACGTCGGGTACCTGCGCGGTTACGGAAACGTCATCATGCTGGACCACGGCGGGGGGGTTACCACCATGTACGCGCACCTCTCGGCGCAGCTGGTCGGCGAGGGACAGGCGGTGAACCAGGGGCAGACCATCGGCCGCGTGGGCAACACCGGCCTTTCCACCGGCCCCCACCTGCACTTCACGGTCCGGGTCAACGGCACGCCGGTGAACCCGTTGAATTACCTGTAGGTTTTAAATTCCCCCGCGCCGCACATTTAATTTTGCGCGCGGGGTAAATTTTCCCTTGGGGTTCGGCCACCGATTCCATTTCCCGGCCGGCCGGTGGCGGCCACCGTTGTATTTTCCGCCGGCCTATAATAGTATAATAGCGTATAACCCTGAGGCCGGTGGTGTCGCTTTGGTGCGCAGGTTTTACTTCCCGGGATGGGTGCTGGCCGGGTTCGGGGCAGCCGTCCTGGGCGTTCTTCTCCTTTCCGTGCTGGCCTTTGCCACAAACTACCAGCAGCTTGGCAACCTGATCCGTGTGATCTCCCTGATCCACACCCACTACCTGCAAGAGGTTCCGAGCACCCGCCTGGTCGAGGGGGCCATCGAAGGGATGGTCAGAGCCCTCGACGATCCCTACTCGGTCTACCTGGATCCCGAGACGTACACCCACCTCACGGAGCAGATCGAGGGCTCCTTCGGCGGCCTGGGCATGCTGGTGGGCCTGAAGAACAGGAACCTCACGGTAATCAAACCCTTTGCCGGCACGCCGGCGGCCAGGGCCGGCATTCGCGCCGGCGATACCATCCTCGAGATCAACGATGTTAACGCCCGCGGGATCGACCTGGAAACGGCCTTATCCCTTATGCGCGGGCCGGTTGGTTCCCGGGTTACCCTCACCATCAGGCGCGAGGGTGAGCCGGCTCCCCTGCGTTACGAGCTGAAGCGCGAGGAGATACAGATCCCAACCGTGGAAACCAGGATGCTCGACCACAGGGGGCTCGCGTACCTGGCCGTGACCACCTTTACGGAGAAGACCGGCGAGGAGTTTAACGCGGCGCTGGCCCGGCTGCAACGCGAGGGAATGCGTGCCCTGATCCTGGACCTGCGGAACAACCCCGGGGGCGAGTTGCGGGCGGCGGCAGAGGTGGCCGATGCTTTTCTTGCCGGCGGACCGATCGTCTACATCGAGCACCGGACGGGCAAGAAGCAGGTCATCAGTGCCGACCCCCGGCAAATAAAACTGCCGCTGGTCGTGCTGGTGAACGAGAGCACGGCCAGCGCTGCGGAGATCGTGGCCGGAGCCATTAAGGACGCCGGTGCCGGCGTGCTTTTGGGTACGCGCACCTACGGCAAGGGAGTCGTGCAGACCCTTTTCCCACTGCATAACGGGGCGGGCCTGAAGCTGACCACCGCCCGCTACCTGACCCCCAGGCGGCACGACCTGAACCGGACCGGGATCACCCCGGATGTCATCGTGGCGCAACCCGAGAACGGGGCGGCGGATGTGCAGCTGGAGCGGGCCGTCACCATACTGGAAGCCAGGATCTGACGAGGTAAAGTGATGCCTTTCGGGTGGATCGCCGTCGGGGTACTGAGCCGGGTGCTGGAAACCGTTCTGAACCCCCTTTTCTGGATCGTCGTGGTGCTGGTCGCGGCACAGTACCGGCGGGTTGCCCATATCCGTGATACCTTCTTCGGGGTAAAAACGGGCGGGGTGCTGCGCGAAACCCTGGTGGCTACGGGATTCGGCCTGGCCGGGGGGTTGCTCGGCGGCTACCTGGTGGTTCTGGCCGGGGTCACCATCACCGGTACGGGCCTGTGGTACCTGCTCCCCCTGGCCTTTCTCCTGATGCTCATCAACCCGCGTTTCCTGTGCTTTGCCTACGGCGGCGGGCTTCTTTCTCTCGCGGCCCTGGTCTCCGGTTTTCCTCCGATCAACGTCTCCCAGGTCATCGCCCTGGTGGCGGCGCTGCACTTTGTGGAAAGCATGCTCATCTTCCTCAGCGGTCATATGGGTGCCGTTCCGGCCTTCATCCGCCTGCCGGGTGGACGGGTTGTCGGGGGTTTCACCCTGCAGAAATTCTGGCCCATCCCTATTGTCGCCCTTACCGTCGTGGGCATGGCGGTCCCGGGGATGGAAGTGGTGCAGATGCCGGACTGGTGGCCGTTGATCAAGCCGGTGGTGCAGGGCGAGCCGGAACACCTGGTCTTTACCCTGGTTCCCCTGGTGGCGGGCCTCGGCTACGCGGACCTGGCCACGGCCCGCACCCCGGTGGAAAAAAGCCGCCTGGCTGCCTTTTACCTGGCGGGGTACAGCGTCATCCTCTTCGCGCTGGCGGTGGCCGCGGACCATATCCCCGCGGTGGCCTGGGCGGCGGCCGTCTTCTCCCCCCTGGGGCACGAACTCACCATCTACCTCGGCAAGCGCGTGGAGCTGACCGGGCGGCCCCTTTACACCCGGCGGGATGAAGGGGTGATGGTGCTGGATGTGCTGCCCCGCTCGCCGGCCTGGCAGGCCGGGGTGCGCTCGGGCGATATCATCGTCGAGGTCGACGGCGTGAGGGTTTTCGACCGCGCCTCGATGCAGGGCCTGCTCGCCTCTCCCGGCCCCAGGGAAATAGGGTTTCTGCGGGAACGGCGCAGGTTCGTAAGGCAGGTGGCGGTTGTGCCGCCGCGGGGATTCTTCGGGGTGGTTACCGTTCCGGAGGACGGCGAGCCGGTTTTCCTGGAACTGGGTGCGCCGGGTTTTTTCGGGCGCTGGAAGAAAAAGAAGCGTTGACACCTTTTACGCAAGGCCAATATAATTGACTTGATGGCGGGCAAGGAGCCCGCCGGGCGCCACGGAGGTCGTTAAGGGGACTGAAGTGGCCGTTAAAGTTTTTGGGGGGTGGCAGGCGTGTGCGAGGCTAATGCCTACCTGCGCGAAGACGATAACGAGGAACTGGTGCTGGAAATGGTGGACCGGGTCGTACCTTACGAGGACGGCCTGCTGCTCGAGGACATCTTCGGGCGCCGGAAGATCATCAAGGCCAGGATTAAGGAGTTGGCCCTCGTGGACCACCGGATTATCCTGGAGCGGGTATAGGGGAGCCGCCATGCACTGGGCCGCAGGACAGCTGAGCTTCGAGGACCTGACAGGCCCGCGCACGCTGGAAGAGTTGCGCCGGGAACTCGAAGGTTGCACCCGCTGCCCCCTGGCGGCAGGACGTACGCACATCGTCTTCGGCGAAGGGAACCCCCATGCCCGCCTGATGCTGGTGGGCGAGGGGCCGGGCGCCGACGAAGACCGGCTGGGCCGCCCGTTTGTGGGCGCCGCCGGGCAGTTGCTGGACAAGATCCTCGCGGCCGCCGGTATCACCCGGGAAGAGGTTTACATTGCGAACATCGTCAAGTGCCGTCCCCCGGGAAACCGCGTTCCGCTGCGGGCGGAGGCCGAGGCGTGCCTGCCCTGGCTCAAACAGCAGATCCGCCTCATTAACCCCCGCATCATCGTCGTTCTGGGCTCCACCGCGCTGCAGTACCTGGTCGACCCGCAGGCGCGCATCACCGCCTGGCGCGGGCGCTGGCTGGAGAAAGGGGGCGTCCGCATCATGCCCACCTACCACCCGGCCGCCCTGTTGCGCGACCCGGCCAAGAAATACGAGGTCTGGGAGGACTTCAAAAAGATCCGGGATGCCTACCGTGGGCTCGTGAAGAATTAAGCATCGTTTGCGCCGGTGCCGGTGGCGACCGGCGCGAGTTCTTCCTCCCTCCAGGCGACCACGCCTTTCTTCTTTGCTTCCTTCAGGAGCGCCGTATAGCAGCACTCGGCGGCGTTAATCGTAAAAACGGCGAAATCCACGTACTCCGCGCTGGCGAAGTCGAAGTTGTGCAGGGCCAGGTGCCAGGCGTGGCGCGCCCGGTCGATTTCTTCCACCAGCACGGCGGCCGTTCCTCTCGGTCCTGCAAGCACGGCTCACTCCCCCTTTTTAAAATGTTATGAAGGGAAGCGGCCCCGCAGACCCGGCGCGCTGCAGGCGCTGGCCGCCCGCCGGAAACACCCCCGGGCCGGTGCCCCCGGCAGGAGAATTAAGTACCGGGAAAGAGGCATGCTAAGAACCGGGGGCGATTTACGTGCGTTTCGCTGGCAAAATCGCTGCTTTTTGCCTTATCCTGGCTTTAATTGCTGCCGGATGCAGCAAAAAGGGGGGCGCAGCCAAAATCACCCCGCAGCCGCGCATCGGTTTTGCCCTGGCCGACATGCGCCGGGACGGCAACCAGATGCTCAGGAAAGCAGTCACCTCCCGCGCCGGCGCCGACAGGGTGCGCCTTATCTGGCGCGATGCCAGGAACGACCCCGCGCAACAGGAAAGCGACATCGAGAATCTGCTCAAGCAGAAGGTGAAGGTGGTGGTGCTCCAGCCCGTCGACCCCCGGGCCGCACCCGCCATAGTCCGGCGGCTGGCCACGGCCCGGACGAAGGTCGTTACCCTGGAAACCCTGCCGGCCAACTCTCCCCTCGACGGCTACGTCGCCTCGGACCATGCCCGCGCCGGCGAACTGGCGGCGCGCTTTGTGACCGGCCAGCTGCCCGCAGGGCGCCCGGCGCGCGTGTTGCTGCTGGCCGGCGATACCGCCGATTCCATGGCCCGGGAGATCGTGGCGGGAGCGCAGGCGGTGCTGGGCACCAACCCGTCCGTCAGCGTCGAGGTAACGGAGCAGCCCCGCTACGATCCGGCGGCCGCCGGGGCGGCGGTGGAGGCGGCTCTGGCGCGCGGGCCGGTGGCCGCCGTCATCGCCACCGACAGCCGCCTGGTTACGGGCGCCCTTGACGTCCTGCGCACGCGCCGTATCCTCGAGCAGGTCCTCACGGTGGGCGTGGGCGCCAACCGGGACGCCCTGGGGGCCCTCCTGGCGGGCGAGCACGACGCCGAGATCGACGTCCGGCCGGATCTCCTGGGACAGTACGTTTACGACGCCGCCCTGGGCCTGGCCCGCGAGGGGCGGTGGAACTACGACACCAGGGTGGCCAGCGGCGACTACAGCATCCCCGCCCGGATCGTTCCCGTGCGGCTCATCCGCCCCGACAACGTTTATCTTCTCGAAGAGCAGCTCAGGGGCGCCAGCCCTCCCCCGCGCAAGAAAAAGGGTCGGCAGGGGGAAGGCGGTGGCCAGGGCGGAACGCAGGGCGCAGGCGGCCAGGGGAAGGACGCCGGTAAGAAGAAAACGAAGCTCAAGATTACTACCCAGGAAGGGAAAACCGTAGAGGTAGAGATCGAGGGCGAGGTCAAGAAAATCGAAACCTCCCCCGGAGGCGGAGCGGCCGGAGGCGGGCGCTAGAGGTTGTCTCCATTGGTTGGATGTGGTATTCTCTCCGTACACGGAAATGGAGGTGGGAGAATGCGCTTTAAGTTTATTTCCCCCGCGCGGTACGTACAGGGGGCGGGTGCCCTGGCGGGCCTGGGCGAGGAGATCAAGGCCCTTGGGCTCGGGCGGAAGGTTTTCGCGCTGGGCAACCGCGAGGTTCTGGACATTGTGCAGGAGGAGGCGGAAAACGCCCTGCGGGAGGCGGGGCTCGCCTATACCTTCGCCGAGTTCCGCGGCGAATGTTCCAGGAGCGAGATCGAGCGGCTGCGCGAACAGGCGGTGCGGGCGGGGGCCGACGTTATACTGGGGGCCGGGGGCGGCAAGGCGCTGGATACGGCCAAGGCCGTGGCCCACTACGCCGGGACCCCGGTGGTTATCGTGCCGACTATTGCCTCCACCGATGCGCCGTGCAGCGCCCTTTCGGTTATCTATACCGATGAGGGGGTCTTCGCCGAGTACCTCCTCTTGCCCAGGAACCCGGACCTCGTACTGGTGGACACGCAGGTCGTCGTCCAGGCCCCGGCGAGGTTCCTGGTGGCCGGGATGGGCGACGCCCTGGCGACGTGGTTTGAGGCCCGGGCCTGCGCCGCAAGCCGCGCCCGCAACATGCCGGGCGGGCTGGCGACCCAGGCGGCCGTGGCCCTGGCCGAGCTTTGCTACGAAACCCTGCTGGACGAGGGTTACCAGGCCCTGCTGGCGGCGGAGCAGGGGGTCGTGACGCCGGCCGTGGAAAAGGTGGTGGAGGCCAATATCCTCCTGTCGGGGCTGGGGTTCGAAAGCGGTGGCCTCGCCGCGGCCCACGCCATCCACAACGGCCTGACCGCCCTTGAGGAGACCCACGCCTACTACCACGGCGAGAAGGTCGCCTTCGGCACCCTGACCCAGCTTGTTCTGGAGGGGAGGCCGCAGGAAGAGATCGAGGAGGTTCTGGACTTCGCCGTATCCGTCGGCTTACCGGTAACCCTTGCCGACATCGGCATCGAGGACGTCTCCGAGGAGAAGCTCCGGCCGGTGGCCGAAGCGTCGGTAAAGGAAGGGGAGACCATCCATAACGAGCCGTTTCCGGTCACCGCCGGGATGGTCCTGGCCGCCCTCCTGGCGGCCGACGCCCTCGGACGCAACTACACCGAGTAGCGGCGGCCTT
>JBFMHQ010000012.1:15001-45065 GCA_040751815.1 Bacillota bacterium
AAGTGTGGAGGTGGAGGCAGCATGCCTCCTTTTAAAATTCGTTCGCCCTTCGAACCCAAAGGCGACCAGCCGAAGGCCATCGCCCAGCTGGGGGCGGGATTGGAAAAAGGGTACCGGCACCAGACCCTTCTGGGGGTAACCGGTTCGGGGAAAACCTTTACCATGGCCCACGTCATTGCCAATGCACGGCGGCCGACGCTGGTAATCGCGCCCAACAAGACCCTGGCCGCGCAGCTCTGTGCCGAATTCAAGGAATTTTTCCCGGAAAACGCGGTGGAGTATTTCGTCAGCTATTACGACTACTATCAGCCCGAGGCGTACATCCCGGAAACGGATACCTACATCGAGAAGGACGCCATGATCAACGACGAGATCGACAAATTGCGCCACGCGGCCACGGCGGCCCTGCTGGAACGGCGCGACGTGATCATTGTAGCCAGCGTTTCCTGCATTTACGGCCTGGGCGATCCGGAGGAATACCGGACCCTGGTAGTGTCGCTGCGGCGCGGCTCACTTTACGACCGCGACGCCGTGATCCGCAAGCTGGTGGCCGTCCAGTACGAGCGCAACGACGTCAACTTCGCCCGCGGGCGCTTCCGCGTGCGCGGCGACGTGCTGGAGGTCTTTCCGGCCGGCTGGGCGGAGCGGGCCATAAGGGTGGAGTTCTTCGGGGACGAGGTCGAAAGAATTCTGGAGTTTGACGCCCTTACCGGCGAGGTGCTTGGGGAGCGGTATCAGGTCTCCATCTTTCCGGCCAGCCACTACGCCACTTCGCGCCCGCGCCTTGAGCGGGCCATCGCTTCCATCGAGGCCGAGCTAAAAGAGCGGCTGGCGGAACTGCGGGCCGCGGGGAAGCTCCTCGAGGCCCAGCGGCTGGAGCAGCGGACCAACTACGACCTGGAGATGCTGCGCGAAATGGGGTACTGCAAGGGGATCGAGAACTACTCCCGGCACATCACCGGGCGGGCGCCAGGCGAACCGCCCTACACCCTCCTCGACTATTTTCCGGACGACTTCCTCGTCTTCATTGACGAGTCGCATATCACCGTACCCCAGCTCGGCGGGATGTACGAGGGGGACCGGTCGCGCAAGGAGTCGCTGGTAGAGTATGGTTTCCGTCTGCCTTCGGCCTTCGACAACCGGCCCCTTAAGTTCGAGGAGTTCATGGCGCGCGTGCACCAGGTAATTTACGTTTCGGCGACGCCGGGACCCTATGAGCTCGAGCACAGCGCCCAGGTGGTGGAGCAGATCGTGCGGCCCACCGGGCTCGTGGACCCGCCGATGGTGGTCCGCCCGACCCGGGGGCAGATCGAGGACCTGCTGGGCGAGATCAGGGTGCGGACCGCCCGCGGCGAGCGGGTGCTGGTGACCACCCTGACCAAGCGCATGGCGGAAGATCTGGCGGATTACCTCCGGGAGATGGGGGTCAGGGTACGCTACCTTCACGCGGAGATCGGCACCCTGGAG
Source organism: Bacillota bacterium (assembly GCA_040751815.1). GTDB lineage: Bacteria > Bacillota > Desulfotomaculia > Desulfotomaculales > UBA12532 > UBA12532. The sequence goes on from JBFMHQ010000012.1 coordinate 16,469, forward strand.
CGGATGGAGATCCTGCGCGACCTGCGCCTGGGGGTCTTCGACGTCCTGGTGGGGATCAACCTCCTGCGCGAGGGACTCGACCTGCCCGAGGTCAGCCTGGTGGCCATCCTCGACGCAGACAAGGAGGGGTACCTGCGCTCGGAGCGTTCCCTCATCCAGACCGCCGGGCGGGCGGCCCGGAACGTGAACGGGCAGGTCATCCTTTATGCCGATACCATAACCGGCTCTATGCGGCGGGCCATCGAGGAATCGGAGCGGCGGCGCCGCCTGCAAATGGCCTATAACCAGGAGCACGGTATAACGCCGGAGACGGTGCAGAAGGCGGTGCGGGGCGTCATTGAGGCCACCCGCGCGGCCGAAACCGGCCCGGAATACCGGGTGAGCGGCAAGAAACTCAGCCGGCGGGAGCTTACGCGGCTTGTCGCCCGGCTGGAGAAAGATATGAAGGCCGCCGCGCGGCAGCTGGAATTCGAGCGGGCGGCCGAGTTGCGCGATGCCCTGATCGAGCTGCGGCTGCAGTTGCACGGCGGGGCGGGCGGGCAGCGCACGGCGCCGGCCACCCCCGGGGCCGGCCGGCGCCGTGCGGCACCCTGAGGCCGGCTTTCGCCGGGTGGAGGTGTTTGGGCGCCGTCACCGGCGCTGTACAAAGGTATCTGGGCGAAGGCCGTTCCGAATCGGCCGTTGGCGCGGAGGGAGAACCCGCCCGCCACTGCAAGGGATACTCAATTGGTGAGGTCGAAATGAAGGACCGTATTCTGGTAAAGGGCGCCCGCGTCCATAACCTGAAGAACATAGATGTCGAGATACCCCGGGACAAACTGGTGGTCATCACCGGGCTTTCGGGATCGGGGAAGTCCTCCCTCGCCTTCGACACCATCTACGCCGAGGGGCAGCGGCGGTACGTGGAGTCGCTGTCCGCATACGCAAGACAGTTTCTGGGGCAGATGGACAAACCCGACGTGGACTACATCGAGGGCCTTTCCCCGGCCATCTCCATCGACCAGAAGTCGCACACCCACAACCCGCGGTCCACGGTCGGTACGGTGACCGAGATCTACGACTACCTCCGCCTCCTCTTCGCCCGTATCGGGCGGGCCTACTGCCCCCACTGCGGGCACCGCATCGCCGGCCAGGCGGTGGAGCAGATGGTGGACCAGATTATGGCCCTGCCGGAAGGGGCCAAACTCGAACTCCTGGCCCCGGTGGTGCGCGGGAAGAAGGGGGAGCATACGCGCATCTTCGAAGAGGCCCGGCGGGCGGGGTTCGTGCGGGTGCGCGTGGACGGGGAACTGCGTGAGACCACGGAGGACATCCGCCTGGACAAGAACAAGAAACACACCATCGAAATCGTCGTCGACCGGCTCGTGGTGAAGCCGGGGATCGCCTCGCGCGTGGCCGATTCCCTGGAGACGGCGCTGAGGCTGGCCGACGGCCTCGCCGTGGCCCGGGTTGTGGATGGTCCCGAGCTCATTTTCAGCCAGAACTTCGCCTGCGTGGACTGCGGCTTCGGCTTCCGGGAGATTTCGCCGCGCCTCTTTTCCTTCAACAGCCCCCTGGGCGCATGCCCGGAATGCACGGGCCTCGGGGTGCGCATGGAGGTGGACCCCGACCTGGTCATCCCGGACAGGTCGAAGTCCCTTTATGAGGGGGCGGTGGCGGGATGGTCCTGGTGGTCGAGCCAGTTCTACCTGCTGGAGGGGCTGGCGCGGCACTTCGGTTTCAGCCTGCGGGAGCCGGTGGCCCGGCTTTCCCCCGAGCACGTCGCGCTGATTCTCTACGGTACCCGCGGCGAGCCGGTGCACTTCCAGTACCGGGACACCGTCGGCCGGCGCCGTGCCTACACGGCCCCCTTCGAGGGCGTGGTGCACCTCCTCGCGCGGCGCTACCGGGAAACTTCGTCGGACTACATCCGCGGCGAGATCGAAGAGTTCATGCGCCCCACCCCCTGCCCGGCCTGCGGGGGTACGCGGCTGCGCCCCGAAGCCCTGGCGGTGAAGGTGGGCGGGAAGTCCATCGCCGAGGTGGCGTCGATGACGGTAAACGAGGCGGCGGGCTTTCTGGCCGGCCTGGAGCTTGAGCCGCGGGAGCGCCTCATCGGCGAGCGGGTGCTGAAGGAAATCCAGGCGCGCCTCGGTTTCCTGGTCAACGTGGGGCTGGACTACCTGACCCTCGACCGCACGGCGGGAACCCTCTCCGGCGGGGAGGCGCAGCGCATCCGCCTGGCGACCCAGATCGGTTCGGGGCTGGTGGGGGTGCTTTACATCCTCGACGAGCCCAGCATCGGCCTGCACCCGCGGGACAACACGCGGCTGCTGGACACCCTGTGCCGCCTGCGGGACCTGGGGAACACCCTGATCGTGGTGGAGCACGACGAGGAAACCATGCGGGCCGCCGATTACATCATCGACATCGGCCCCGGCGCGGGCCGCGAGGGAGGCGAGGTGGTGGCCGCCGGTTCCATTAGCGACGTCATCCGGGAGCCCCGGTCCCTCACCGGCCAGTACCTGAGCGGCCGCCGGCGCATCCCGGTGCCCGCGCGCCGGCGCCCGGGGAACGGCAAATACCTTGAAGTGCTGGGCGCCGCCGCGCACAACCTGAAGCACATCGACGTGCGCATCCCCCTGGGAACCTTTGTCTGCGTGACCGGCGTCTCCGGTTCCGGCAAGAGCACCCTGGTGGACGAGGTCATCTACAAGCGCCTGGCGCAGGAACTGCACGGGGCGCGGGCGAAACCCGGCGCGCACGGCGGCATCCGGGGGCTAGAGCACCTGGACAAGGCCATCAACATCGACCAGTCGCCCATAGGGCGGACGCCCCGTTCGAACCCGGCCACCTACACCGGGGTCTTCACCGATATCCGGGAGCTCTTCGCCCGCACGCCCGAGGCGCGGGCACGGGGGTACCAGCCGGGGCGGTTCAGCTTCAACGTGCGGGGCGGGCGCTGCGAAGCCTGCCAGGGGGACGGGATTATCAAGATCGAGATGCACTTTCTGCCGGACGTTTACGTGCCCTGCGAAGTCTGCAAGGGGCGGCGCTACAACCGCGAGACGCTGGAGGTAAAGTACAAGGGCAAGACCATTGCCGACATCCTCGATATGACCGTTGACGAGGCCCTCGTCTTCTTTGCGGCCATCCCGAAGATCAAGCGCCGGCTGGAAACCCTGCGCGACGTGGGCCTGGGTTACATCAGGCTGGGGCAGCCGGCCACCACCCTTTCCGGCGGGGAGGCGCAGCGGGTGAAGCTGGCCGCCGAGCTTTCCCGCCGGTCGACGGGACGCACCTTTTACATCCTCGACGAGCCCACCACCGGCCTGCACTTCCACGACATCGCCCGGCTTCTGGAGGTGCTGCACCGGCTGGTGGACGGGGGGAATACCGTGGTGGTCATCGAGCACAACCTGGACGTCATCAAGACGGCGGACTACATCATCGATCTGGGCCCCGAGGGTGGCGACAGGGGCGGCGAGATCGTAGCGGAGGGGACGCCCGAGGAGGTGGCCGCCGCGCCGCGGTCGCACACGGGGCGGTTCCTGGCGCGCATCCTGGGCGCCCGGCCGGAATGCGCCCGGGCCGGGGGTTCCCTCTGAGGGACCGCCGGAAACTTCGCCGCGTTATCGGCCGTCCGGTGGCCGCTCCGGCCGCACCTCCTGGCCGGGGTTTGCATCCGGGCAGCGGCAGGCAAGGTCTTCGCCCGCCTGGGCGGCGACGAACCGCCTGAATTCGGCCGGGGAAACCAGCGCGAACCGGTACCGGGCGTAATACTCCCTGAGCAGCCTGTCGAACTTTTCTTCCCCCAGGGCGAGACAGAGGTTGTGGAAGAAGGCCTTCCCGCCTTCGTAGTGGGTGCGGCGGTATTCCTGCCACGAGGAAAACCGGCTCAGGTCCTTATCCAGGTCCCCGGCGCTTGCGCCGTCACCGCGGACCCCGCCCCCGAGGGCCCGGGAGGTGAGGAATTCGACCATCCCTTCGTCGAGGAAAGGCGCCCCGTACTGGTCGTTCCCAATAATGTTGTAGAACCACTGGTGCGCGACCTCATGGAAGACCGTCCCCACCGGGTTGTCGCGGAGCGCCGCCGTGGAAACCAGGATGAGGGTGGCGTATTCCATCCCGTCGAGGTACATGTCGTTTTCCACGATGTTGAGCTGCCGCCACGGGTATTCCCCCACCCGGCTTTGCAAGTAGGCCACGGCTTTCCTGGCGGCAGACAGGACATGTTCCCTCCGGCTGCCGGAACAGGTGTAGTAGAAGCGGATTTCGACGCCGCCCTCGGTCACGGCGGCGGCTTCGTAGCCGCGGTTGAGGAAGACCGGCAGGTCGCGCACCCCGGCCAGCCTGGCGTGGTAAATCCTCGTGTCCGCATTTTCCCGCACATCGTCGATATTGCTCAGGACCAGGGTGTAAGGTTTGGGAACGGTGAAGCGCACCTCGTAGGTGGACGAGAGGTTGACGAAGGGATCCCCGATTTCCGTGGGGGCGCGCCCTTCGGGGTCCACCTTGAGGGTCGGCAGCCAGTGCCCGAGCCAGATCCCATCGGCGTTGCCCCCCGAGCGGTCGGCGATCATGGGAATCCTGACGCGGAAGGCGATTTTCAGGGTTTGCTTCCCGCGGGAAAAGCGGCCGGCGGCGGGAAAAACCCGCAGCACTTCCCCCTCCTCGGCAAAGGACAGGGGAACCCCGTTGCAAGATACCCGCAGGATGTCGATGTAACCCCGATCCTTTCCCTTCCTGAAGGCGTAGCGCCGTATTTCGGAGGTGTCTAAACGCGGATCGCTGTACCTGTTGAAGTACAGATTGAAAAGCAACTCTTCCACGGCTTCGGCGCACAGGAAGGTCACTTCCTGTTCGCCTTCGACGGTCCTTTTCCATGGATCGAAACGCGCCGTGACGGCGTAAAAGGGAAGAAACTCCCCTTCCGGCCGGGACGGCGGGGCGCCCGCCGAAAGGGCACGGCCCGGATGGGAAAAGAGGGGGGCAAAAAGCAGCAGGGAGGCAACCACGGCGGTAAGGGCCAGCACCGGCACCGCCCGGAGAAACCCGTTCCTTCCCCCGCGGGCCGGAGCGGGGTGGAATGGGGCCTGCCAGGCCTCTTCCTGCCGGCGCCGCAGCCGGTCCAGCTGCGCCACGTTGTTTCGCATGGTCTTCACGTAGACATGCCCCGGGCCGAGCACCTTCCCGGCCATATGGAGGGACTCCCGCGCGACGGCCAGGGCCTCGGGGTATTTCCCCTGCCGGTACAGGGCGATGACACGCTCCTCGAGTTCCCGTAAAGCAGGCGGGATACCGGACACCGGTCTTCCCTTTCTTCAAAGAAAAATGCTGCTATAGCTTTTTTCGTTGGTCTCCGGGACAACTTTAACCCTTCCGCCGGCTTCCTTTTGCTTTGCCCCGCAGGGAATCGTCGGTGGCTGTCGAAATACCTGAACGAAACATTACGGAGGTGGTGTCGCTGTACCGGGCTCGTCTGGTCGAAGAAAGGGACCGGGAATTGTTCAATACTTTCGTATGTTCCTCGCCGAAACCGCATTTTCTGCAGACCAATGGGGAGAGTTAAAGCGCGGCACGGGCTGGGAGCCCTTGCGTTTGTTGGTTTATAAAGAAGAGCAGGCGATCGCCGCCATTTCCATCCTGAAGCGCCGGCTGCCGTTTTGCAGCCGCACCGTCTTTTACGCGCCGCGGGGCCCGATTCTCGGGAAGGATTGTGATGAGGCCGGGGAGGAGTTCCTCTGGCGGGAGGTCCGGAAACTGGCCCGGCAGCACGGAGCGATTTTTCTGAAGGTCGACCCCGACATCCCGGACGACGATGCGTCGTACCGGGAAAAACTGAGGCGGTGGGGTTTCCGGCCCGCGGGCGCGCCGGAGGGATTCGGCGGCGTCCAGCCCCGTTACGTCTTCCGCCTCGATCTCTCTCCTTCCGAGGAGGAAATCCTGGCGGCGATGAAACACAAGACCAGGTACAACATCCGCCTTGCGGAGCGGAAAGGGGTGCAGGTGCGGGCCGGCCGGGACAGGGAAGACCTCAAGGTTTTCTACGCCCTCCTCAAGGAAACGGCGGCCAGGGATAATTTCCGCATCCGGTCTTACCCCTATTTCGAAGCGATCTGGGACCTCTTTGTTGTGCCGGGCACGGCGCGCATTTTTCTGGCCACGTATGAAGGTGAGGTAATCGCCGGCACCCTGGCCTTCCGCTGCGGGGACCGCGTCTGGTACCTGTACGGGGCTTCGGGAAACAGGTACCGCAACGTGATGCCGAACCACCTGCTGCAGTGGACCATGATCCGCTGGGCCAGGGCCATGGGCTGCACCCTCTACGACTTCCGCGGCGTTCCCGGGACGGCAGATCCCAGCGATCCCCTGCACGGTCTTTACCGGTTTAAAGAAGGCTTCGGCGCCAGGTTTACCAGGTTTGTTGGGGAGCACGATCTCGTTTTCTCGCCGTCGTGGTATTTCCTCTGGACGAGGGTGCTGCCCCTCTACCGGCGGTTTCTCCACCGGCCCGGCAGGCCGGCGCCGCTGCCCGGCAAGGCTCCTGCAGCCGCCTGCGAATAACGAGGCCCCGGTGAAGGAGTAGTGAAGGAGTAGTTCTTATGGAAAACAGACCGGAACCCTGCTGGCTGGAAATCGACCTTGATGCCCTGGCCCACAACCTCTCCCAGGTGCGCCGGTTGCTGGCGCCGGGGGTCCGGTTGATGGCCGTGGTCAAGGCGGACGGGTACGGGCACGGGGCCGTGCAGGCGGCCAGGGTGGCGATCGCCGGGGGGGCGGCCATGCTGGCCGTGACCCATCCCCGGGAGGGGGCAGCCCTGCGGGAGGCGGGCATCACGGTCCCGATCCTCGTTTTCCGCCCGCTTTTGCCCGGAGAGGAGGAAGAGGTGATAGCCTGGGGGTTGACCGCCTCCGTGAGCGACCTCTCCCAGGCGCAGCGGCTCGCCGCCGCCGCCCGGCGCGCCAGGAAAAGGGTCAACGTCCATGCCAAGATAGAGACCGGGATGGGCCGCACGGGGTTCACCCCCGCCCGTTTCCTTGCGTGCGCCGGCGAGCTTCGCGAGCTTTCCGATTTGAGGTGGGAGGGCATCTATACCCATTTTGCCGACGCGGCCGGGGACAGGCCCTTCACCTATCACCAGTACAGGACTTTCATGAAGCTGTGCGAGGAGTTGGCCGGCTGCGGGTTCCGCTTCCCCCTGCGGCACGTCTGCAACAGCGCCGCCACGCTCCTTTACCCGGAGATGCACCTGGAGATGGTGCGGGTGGGGACTTTGCTTTACGGCCAGCTTCCCGCGGGCGTCAAGAAGGTCCCCCTGGAGCTCAAGGATACGTGGTCCTTCTGGGCGAAAATCGTGCACCTGCAGCCCGTTCCCAGGGGAGCCACGGTGGGTTACGGCAGGACCTACCGGGTGCGGCGGGACACGGTCCTGGCGGTGCTTCCCGTGGGTTATGCCGACGGCTTTGGGGTGGACGTGACGCCGCGGCCTGCGTCTTTCCGGGATCTGGTCAAGGTGCTGGTCAAGACGGTCGGGTCTTTTTACGGCCTCCCCTGGAGGACCCAGCACGTGCGGATAAACGGTAAGACCGCCCCCATCGTGGGCCGCGTCGGGATGAACCTGAGCTGCGCCGATGTTGGCGGCATACCGGAAGCCGGCGTAGGGACGGCGGTACTGCTGCCCGCGCGGCGTACCGTATTGCGCGCGTCGATCCCCAGGGTGTACAGGAAAAGGGACGACCAGGAAGCGCTCAGGTCGATAGTGTAAAGTTGCCGGCCGCACCGGCGTGGGCGGCAGGACGCCGCGGGCGTGGTATAATTGTAATATGGACCTCAGCAAAAGGGCGGCCCGGTTGCCCGACAGGCCGGGCGTTTATCTGTTCAAGGACGAGCGCGGCCGGGTCCTTTACGTCGGCAAGGCCAAGTCCCTGCAGAAGCGCGTCCGCACCTACTTCCAGCGGGCGCAGCCCACGAAGGTTATGGCCATGCTGGAGCGGGCGCGGGACCTGGACTTCATCGTCACCGACAGCGAGATTGAGGCCCTTATCCTGGAGTGCAACCTCATCAAGGAGCACCGCCCCCGGTACAATGTCGTTCTGAAGGACGACAAAAACTATCCTTACATCAAGATCACCGTCAACGAGGAGTTCCCCCGCGTTCTGATCACGCGCCGCCAGCTTAAGGACGGGGCGCGGTACTTCGGCCCGTACACCCGGGCGGGCGCGGTGCACGAGACGCTGCGCCTCCTGAAAAAGCTTTTCCCCTTCCGCTCCTGCACCCGGCAGCGGTTCACCAACCGCCGCCCCTGCCTGAACTTTCACATCAAGCGGTGCATGGCGCCCTGCACCGGCCAGGTGGACCCCGAGACGTACGCCGCCGTCATCCGGGAGGTCTGCCTCTTTCTCGAGGGCCGGCACGAGGAACTGGTTAAAGACCTTAAGGCGCGCATGCAGGAGGCCGCGGCGCGCCTGGAGTTCGAGCGCGCGGCGCAACTCCGCGACCAGATCCAGGCCATCGGGCAGGTGGTGGCGCGGCAGAAGATCGTCTCCACCCGCCTGGAAGACCGCGACGTGGTGGCCCTGGCACGCCGGGGCGACACCGGGCAGGCCGTGGTTTTCCAGGTGCGCCGGGGGAAGCTGGTGGCGGAGGAGAGCTTTGCCCTGCAGGGGGCGGCCGGTAGGAGCGCGGAGGAGGTCCTGGCCGCCTTCGTCAAGCAGTACTACGGGCGCGCCTCCTTCATACCCCCGGAGGTCCTCCTGAACCTGCCCCTGGGCGAGGAGCAGGAATTGATCGCCGCCTGGCTGGCCGCGGTTCGCGGCGGGAAGGTGCGGCTCCTTGTGCCCCGGCGGGGACAAAAGCGGGAACTGGTCGGCATGGCGGAGCAGAACGCCTCGCTGCTCCTCGAAGAGGAGGCGGCCAGGGAAACGCGGGAGGAGGAAGCGCTGCAGGAACTGGCCCGCGCCCTCGGCCTGCCCGCGCCGCCGCGGCGCATAGAAGGCTTCGATGTCTCCAACCTCCAGGGCCGGGAGGCGGTGGCTTCAATGGTGGTCTTCGAGGGCGGCCGCCCGCAACCGGACGCCTACCGGCGTTTCCGCGTCAGGAGCCCGGGGCCGGACGACTATGCCGCCCTGGAAGAGGTCGTCGGCCGGCGCTTCGCGCGGGCCGGGGACGCGGCCTTCGGCCCGCTCCCCGACCTGGTGCTCATCGACGGCGGGAAGGGACAGCTTAACGCCGCCCTTAAAGGTATGGAGGCCGCGGCGTGCGCCGGCATCCCCGTCGTTGCCCTGGCCAAGGAAGAGGAGCTTGTCTTTGCCCCGGGGCGCGCCGAACCGCTCCGCCTGCCCCGGGACGCCGCCGCCCTGCACCTCCTGCAACGCGTCCGCGACGAAGCCCACCGCTTCGCCGTCACCTACCACCGGGCGGCGCGCACCAGGAAGGCCCTCGGCTCGCTCCTGGAGGAAGTCGAGGGGATCGGCCCGGCCCGCCGGCGCGCTCTCCTGAAGGCCTTCGGCTCCCTCGCAGCCGTGAAAGAGGCCTCCGTCGAGGAACTGGCGCGCGTCCCCGGCATGAACCGCAAGGCCGCCGAAGCCGTTCACCGGTTCCTCAACGCTTGAAAAAGGTTCACTGCGTGCCGGGCTTACGCCGGATTTGCGCGCGACCCTCGGACTGCTTCTTACCCGCCACTTCCCGGAAGCGATGGGAAGGTTGCTGGCCCGGCCGGCGCGCGGGACCGGCAAAGGCCAAGGCGCACGGCGCCGGCGCCATTCCATGCCCGGTCCGGTTGCCTCTGCTGCCGCAGGGCGTGGTATAATGGGAAGCAGTGGTATCCGGGAGGTTTATCCATGTACCGGCTTGTGGCCGTCGACCTGGACGATACGCTCCTGAACGGCAATTTTGAAATCGGCCCCCGCGCCCGGCGGGCCCTGGCCCTGGCGCAGGAGAAAGGGGTTACGGTGACGCTGGCCACGGGGCGCATGTACCGTTCCGCGCGCCCGATCGCGCAGGAACTGGGCCTTACGGCACCGCTGATAACCTACCAGGGGGCGCTGGTAAAGGATGCGGCCGGCGAAGAATACGCCCATTACCCGGTTCCGGTGCCATGGGCCCGGGAAGTCATCCGTTGCCTGCAGGCACGCGGCTGCCACATCAACGTCTACGTTAACGATAACCTGTACATGCGCTCCCTCACCCCCGGCGGAGCACGCTACGCCACCATCTCCCGCGTGCCCGTCCACGTGGTGGAGGACGTGGAAGAAACCCTGGCCCTCGGCGCGCCCACCAAGGTACTGGCCATCGCCGCGCCGGAAGAGGTGGACCTGCTGTTGCGGGAATTGGCCCCGGCCTTCACGGGCAGACTTCACGTAACGAAGTCGAAACCCCATTTCCTGGAGATTTCCCACCCCCTGGCGACCAAAGGGCGGGCCCTGGCTTCGCTGGCCGGGCAACTGGGTGTGCCGCGCGAGGCGGTCCTGGCCATCGGCGACGGGTACAACGACCTGGATATGCTGGCCTTCGCCGGTTTGGGGGCTGCGGTGGCCAACGCGTGCCCGGAGGCCCGGGCCGCGGCCGGCTATGTGGCCGGAGCTGCGGAGGATGCCGGCGTGGCCGAGATTATCGAACGTTTCGTTCTGGAGGCAGACTGATGCGGCCCGTGGTGGGAGTTGATCTGGGGGGTACAAAGATCTACACGGTGGCGGCGGATGCCGCCGGCCGGGTGCTGGCGGAGCTGAAAGTGCCGACGCCGAAGGAAGAAGGATATAGGGCCGTGGTGCGGAGCATCGCGGCCACCGTGCGGGAGGTCTGGCGGCAGGCAGGCCTCCCGGAGGACGGGCCGGCGGCCGTGGGCCTCGGGGCGCCGGGGCCCCTTGACGCCGCCGCGGGGGTCGTTTTCCACGCCCCCAATCTCGGGTGGCGGGACGTTCCCTTGCGTGACGACGTCCGGGCCGAGGTCGGGGTGCCCGTTTACCTGGACAACGACGCGCGCCTGGCCGCCCTGGGCGAGCATGTTTTCGGCGCGGGCAGGGGCGCCAGGGACATGCTTTACGTGGGGGTCGGGACCGGTATAGGCGGGGGGATGATTATCGACGGCAAGGTTTACCGCGGCACGGGGGGCGCGGGGGAGATCGGCCACGTCACCGTCCTGCCCGAAGGTCCGCCGTGCAACTGCGGCAACCGGGGCTGCCTGGAAGCCGTAGCCTCCGGGACGGCCATCACGCGGGAGGCAAGGGCCCTGATCGCCGCCGGGGGCGGGAAGGCGATCCTGGCCCGCGCCGGCGAAGCGGAAAAAGTCACCGCCCTTACCGTAGCCGCGGCGGCCCTGGGAGGGGACCCGGAGGCGCGGGAGGTGCTTTTCCGGGCGGCGCGGTTTCTGGGGATCGGGCTGGCGACGGCGGTTAATCTCCTGAGCCCGGAACTGGTTGTCCTCGGCGGCGGTATCATGCAGAGCGCCGAACTCCTGTGGGCGGAAATGGAGAAGGAATTCGCCGGGCGGGCACTGCAGGCAAACCGCGCCCGGGTGCGCCTGGCACAGGCCGCCCTGGGCGGGCGGGCCGGCGGGCTGGGGGCCGTGGCGCTGGCGATAAAGATGTCGGAGGCAGGAGGTCGGAGGTCGGAGTAAAAACAAGGAGGCCGGACCCCGGCAAGCAGAGCCGGGAGGTCGGAGAAGAATGGGAGAGCGCGGGGAAGCAGGAAGGTGTACGGGTACGGGAGCCTGGCGGCAAGGCCGGTGACGGTTGTGGGGTGTATGCTGGAGTTCGGGAAGGCGGACTGGCGGACGTTTGCGCGCGGGATCGAAAAGGAATGGCTGGTGACCAACGGCCTGGGTGGTTTCGCGAGCGGGACCGTCATCGGGGCCAACGCGCGCCGGTACCACGGGCTCCTGGTCGCCTCCCTCCGCCCGCCCACCCGGCGTGTGCTCCTCTGGGCCAAGCTGGAGGAAAGGTTCGTCGCCGGGGGAGAAACGTACAACCTCGCCGCCAACGAGACGCGGGCCGGGGTGACCGACGCGGGTTTCTGGCACCTGCAGCGCTTCGTCGCGGACCCGCTGCCGACCTTTATTTACAGCTTCGGCGATATAACCCTGGAGAAGACCGTTTTCATGGTGCACGGGCAAAACACCACGGTGGTGCGCTACCGGGTGAGGAACGGCGCGCGGCCCGCCACCCTCTGGCTGACGCCGCTGGTCAACTGCCGGGACTTTCACGGCAACACCTACCGGGGACAGGTTGATTTCAAGGTGCGCCCCCTGCCGGACGGGGTGCAAATCCAGGGCTTCCCCGACGTTCCTGCCCTCGTCCTTACGGTCACAACGGGGGAATTTTTCTGCCGCCCGGACTGGTACTACGGCATGTTCTACGCCCTGGAGGAGGAGCGCGGCCTGAATCCCGTGGAGGACCACTTCATGCCCGGTTCCTTCGCCGTCGGCTTCGCCCCGGGAGAGGAGAAGATCTTCGCCGTTGTCGGGAGCGCCGGGAAGAAGGCCGTTGACCCGGAAACCGCGCTGGCACGCGAGAAAGAGAGGCTCGCGGGCCTTTTAACCCGCGCCGGCCTGGATGACGACCTGGCGCGGCCTCTGGTCCTGGCCGCGGACGCCTTCATTGCCCGCCGCGCGTCCACGGGCGCGGCCACGGTCGTGGCCGGCTATCCCTGGTTTACCGATTGGGGGCGCGACGCCATGATCGCCCTCCCCGGCCTGACACTGGTTACCGGGCGGTACGAAGAGGCCAGGGAAATCCTCCTCACCTTTGCCCGGCACGCCCGCCGGGGGCTCATCCCGAACACCTTCCCCGATGCGGGCGGCGAGCCGTGGTACAACACGGTGGACGCCTCCCTCTGGTATTTTCAGGCCGTGCACAAGTACCTCTGCTACACCGGCGACCATGACTTCGTGCGCCACGAGATTTTTCCCGTGCTGGAGGAGATCATCGCTTCCTACGCGGCCGGAACCGATTTCAACATCCGCGTGGAGGCGGACGGCCTGGTGGCCGCCGGGAGCCCCGGCGTGCAGCTTACCTGGATGGACGCCAAGGTGGGCGACTGGGTGGTCACCCCCCGCCACGGCAAACCGGTCGAGGTGCAGGCCCTGTGGTACAACGCCCTTTGCGTTTTCGGGCGGCTGGCGGACCGCTACGGGGCCGAAGACCCTTTTCGGGACCTGGCCCCGCGGGTAAGGGATACTTTTGTACAAAAATTCTGGTACAATGATGGTAGGTACCTTTACGACGTGCTGGGAGAGGAGGGCCCGGACGCCGCGCTCCGGCCCAACCAGATCCTGGCCCTTAGCCTGGCGCATCCCGTTCTGGATCCGGACACGGGGCGCCGGGTGGTGCAGGTCGTGTGGCGCGAGCTTTACGCGACCTACGGGCTGCGCTCCCTGGCGCCGGGGGATCCGGCGTACCGGGGAGTCTACCGGGGGGATGTGGTGGCCAGGGACGGGGCGTACCACCAGGGCACCGTCTGGGGCTGGCTGATCGGTCCCTTTATCACGGCCTTCCGGCGGGTGCACGGGTACTCCGCGGTGAGCCGGGAGCAGGCGGCGGCCTTTATCGCGCCGTTCCGGGCGCACCTCCGCGATCACGGCGTGGGGTTTGTGGCGGAGATTTTCGACGGCAACGAGCCGATCACGCCGCGGGGGTGCCCCTTCCAGGCCTGGAGCACCGCGGAGCTCTTACGCGCCTACGTGGAGGACGTGCTGGAGCGCGCCCCGCGGGATTGGACATAACTTGCCAGGAGGGTTGCCGGTGAGCGAAGTAATCCTCGATCGGCCGCAGGAATACCTGGCCCTGGACAGCTTGGGCATGTTCCGGGCGGCCTGGGAACTGCCCGCCCAGTGTGCCGGGGCCTGGCGGATCGGGCAGAGCGCGCCGCTGCCGCCGCGGAAGATTTACCGGAACATTGTCGTCACCGGTCTCGGCGGTTCGGCCATCGGCGGCGATCTGCTGCGGGTCTTCACCGCCGGGCGGCTTGATATACCCGTTATCGTGAACCGGGATTACCGCCTCCCCCGTTTTGTGGACGGCGGGACGCTGGTTTTCGCCGTGAGCTACTCCGGGAATACCGAGGAAACGCTGAGCGCCTACGACGACGCCCGGGCCAGGGGAGCGTCCCTTGTGGCCCTGACGACCGGCGGCAAGCTCGGGGAGCGGGCCGGCAGGGACATGGTCCCCCTGATTACCGTTCCCGCCGGGATCGCGCCGCGGGCGGCCACCGGTTACCTTTTTCTGCCCATGCTGGCCGTCCTGGAACGGCTCGGCCTGCTGGAGGGCATGGCCGGCGAGGTGGAGGGGCTGGTGAGTCACCTGGAAGCCCTGCGCGGTGTGTACGGCCCCGAGACGCCGGTGGACCGCAACCCGGCGAAGCAACTGGCACAGCGTCTTCACGGGCGCCTGCCGGTGGTCTGGGGCGTGGCCGGCACCACCGAGGTGGCCGCCCAGCGGTGGAAGGGACAGATTAATGAAAACGCCAAGGCGCCGGCCTACTGGAACCTTTTCCCGGAGCTGAACCATAACGAAATCGTCGGGTTCGAACAGCCGGGCGGGGTTCTCGGCACCATCTGGCTGGTTGTCCTGCGCGACCCCGAGGACCACCCCCGGGTGAACCTGCGCGTGGAAATCACCAGGGCCTTCGTGGGCGCCGCGGCGGGGGTGAGCGAGTTCACCGCTTCCGGCCCCACCCGGCTCGCGCGCCTGTACTCCCTTATCTACCTTGGGGACTACACCAGCCTCTACCTGGCGGTGCTTTACGGTACCGACCCCGGTCCGGTCCGGGTGATCGACCGGCTGAAGGCCGAGCTGGGAGCGCGTGCCTAGGAATATGTTTCAAAACTACCAACGTGCCAAAACTGAAGGCGCAAAGCCTTAGGACCGTGCATGTTTTCTAGCAAGCTGGGAGGCCGCGAAAAACGAGCATGGCGCGAAACCCGAAGGCCGGCGCGGAGCGTACTGGGTGGTACGTGAGCACCGGACGGCGAGCCTGACAAAGCCAGGCGAAGTTTTGCAGCGGACTCCTAGGAGAACGTTATCAAATCCTGGCGTCCGGGAGTACCACCGTGGCCTGTGCGGGCCGGGCTCCCCGTAAGCAACTTTGTGATTTAACTTGCCGGACCTCGGCCTGTGGGAGGAGGGAGATTTGGCTCTTGCGCTCCGGTGCTCCGCTTCGACCGTTTCTAGGCTTGGCTCGGAGCGTCGCTCGCCGGAGCCAAATCTCCCTCCTCCACGAACCTGGAGCTGGTCAGGGTTTCACTAAAAGCGAGTTTATGTAGCGGAGGGATACTTTTATGGCCTCCCCCCGGCTGGTAATCGTCACCGGGCTTTCGGGAGCGGGAAAGACCCAGGCGGTGCGCTGCCTGGAAGACCTGGGCTTTTTCTGCGTGGATAACCTGCCGCCTATGCTCATCAGCAAGTTCGCGGAACTGTGCGCCCAGGCCAGGGGGATAAGCAGGATTGCCCTGGTGATCGACGTGCGCGGCGGCGAGTTTTTCGCCTCCCTCTTTGAGGTTCTGGGGGAACTCAGGCGCCAGGGCGTCCGTTTCGAAATTCTTTTCCTGGAAGCCTCCAACGAAACCCTTGTGCGGCGGTTCAAAGAATCCCGCCGGCCGCACCCGCTGGGCACTTCGGGCGAAATTCTTGCCGGGATCGAAGAGGAGCGTCAGCGGTTGCAGGAACTCCGGGGCTGCGCCCATAAAATCATCGATACCTCCAACCTTACGGTGGCCCAGCTCAAAGAAGAAATCGCCAATCTTTACGGAGGGGACGAGACGGCTACGGGGAGGCTCGCCATCACCTTCGTTTCCTTCGGCTACAAGTACGGCATCCCCCTGGATGCCGATCTGGTGATCGACGTGCGCTTTCTTCCCAACCCGCATTACCTCCCGGCCCTGCGGCCGCTGAGCGGCCTCGAGGGGCCGGTGCGGGAGTACGTTTTTGCCGCGCCGCAGACGGCCGAGTTCATGGACCGGCTGGTGGGCCTGCTGGACTTTCTTATGCCCCACTACGAGAAGGAGGGCAAGTCGACCCTTACCGTGGCCGTGGGGTGCACGGGGGGCAAGCACCGGTCGGTGGCCCTCGTCGACCGCCTCGGTGACCTGTTCCGGAAGAACGGCTACCGGGTCGCCGTACGGCACCGGGATATACGGCGGGAGCATAACCCGGCCAACGAACAATTAGTTATTTAACCGGAAGGATACGAGGGAGTTTGTCTTTTTCACTCCGGACAAAGAACGAACTGGCGCGCATTTACGGGCGACCCTGTTGCCTGAAGGCGGAGCTGGCGGCGCTGGTGAAAACCGGCGGGAGGCTTGCCGGCCGCAACGGGCACCCCGGCCTGGTAATCGGCACGGAAAGCGCGGCCGTGGCGCGGAAGGCGTTCAAGCTCCTGAAGGACGCGGGCCGGTTCGCGGGCGAAATGACCGTTCGCAAAAATACCCGTCTGAGCAGGAACGGCTACATCATCACGGTCGAAGGCGAGAAGGGCATGCTTTCCGTGCTCCGGGAACTGGGTTACCTCGACCGGGCCGGCAGGGTAAAGGGCGGGATTAAAAAAGCGCTGGTCGGGCGGGATTGCTGCCGGCGCGCGTACCTGCGGGGGGCTTTCCTGGCCCGGGGTTCCCTGTCCGGTCCGGGGACCGCGTACCACCTTGAGATCCCGGTCAGGGGCGAGCGTGACGGAAGCGACCTTGTCTCCCTGATGGAAAAGCTCGGTGTTGAAGGCAAAATGGGGCACCGCAAGGGGGCTCCGGTCGTATACATAAAGGAGAGCGAGCAAATTTCCAGGTGCCTCAACGTTATGGGGGCGCACACTACCCTTTTACATTTCGAGAACATCCGTATCTACAAGGAAATGCGCAACCGGGTGAACCGGCTGGTGAACTGCGATACCGCCAACGTGAACAAGGCGGTGGACGCCGGGGTGCGCCAGTACGAGAACGTAAAACTTGTGGTGGAAGCCCTCGGGCTGACCAACCTGCCGTTACCGTTAAGGGAGATCGCCCGCTTGCGCCTGGCGCACCCCGACGCCAGCCTGCGCGAGCTGGGCGAACTGGCGCAACCCCCACTGACGAAGTCATGCGTCAACCACCGGATGCGGCGCCTGGAGGCCCTGGCGCAGGCCCTGCGCGTGGGGCGGCAGGGATAAATTTCTTGGGGGGTCGGGGATGGCAGGCCACGAGGCAGGCCTTCACCTGGAACAGGCCCAAAAACTGGTTATCACCAACGAGCTGCGGCAGGCCCTGACGGTGCTTCAGTTGCCCGTCCTGGAACTGCAGAGTTACGTGGAGCGGGAACTGGAGGAAAATCCGCTGCTGGAAAGACAGGAGGAGGGGGACCGGGAGGAGGTCCCCCTGGAGGACGAAAACGCGGAAAGCGAATGGCTTCCGTATTTTGACGACTGCAGCGACCTGGGCGTACCCCAGGAAAAGCGCGAACAGGATACGGTACAGGATTTTACCCAGGCGCGCCCCACCCTTTTCGAGCACCTCCTTGCGCAATTGCGCCTCAGCTTACTCCCGGGTAAGGAGCGTCTCATTGCCGAGTATCTCATCGGCAACATCGACGAGGCGGGTTACCTTCGCATAAGCGAGGAGGAAGTGGCCGCCGCGCTCGACGTTTCCTCCGAGGAAGTGCGTCGGGCCGTTACCCTCATCCAGACCTTCGATCCGCCCGGGGTAGGGGCGCGGGACCTTGCCGAATGCCTCTTGCTCCAGTTGCAGGACCGCGGCGTCAGGGACCCCCTGGTGGAAAGAATTGTCCGGGAGCACCTCGAGGATCTCGGGCGCGGGCGCTGGCAGAAGATAGCGCGCCTGGCGGGTGTCAGGGTACGGCAGGTGCGGCAGGCCGCCGCCCTCATAAAAACCCTTGACCCCAAGCCCGGCCGGAGCTTTGCCAGCCACGACGACATCCGCTACCCTGTTCCCGATGTCGTAATCAAGAAGGTCGGCAACGATTATGTGGTTCTGGTCAACGACGGTTTCCTGCCCCGCCTGACCATCAGCCAGTCTTTTCGGCGCATCGCGAGAGCCACCGATGGCGACCCGGCGGCACGGCGGTACGTGAACCAGAAGCTGCAGGCGGCCAGGTGGCTGATACGCAGCATCGAACAGCGGCGCTTCACCCTTTACAGGATTACTTCCCGCCTTGTAGAACTGCAGCGGGGGTTTCTCGATCACGGGGTGCGCCACCTGCGCCCCCTCAATCTTCAAGAAATGGCCAACCTGGTGGGCGTCCATGAATCCACCGTCAGCCGGGCCATCGCCAATAAGTACGTCGAAACGCCACGCGGCATCTACAGTATGAAATTCTTCTTTGCCGGCGGCCTGGGGCACGCGGCTACGGCCAGCATCAAGCAGGCCCTCGCGGGGCTTATTGCGGCGGAGGACCCCCGGCGGCCGCTGACCGACGATGAACTGGCGGCGGCCCTCGCCCGCCTGGGTTATACCGTCTCCCGCCGCACCGTTGCCAAGTACCGGAGCGAGCAGGGGCTTCCGCCGGCGCAGAAGCGGCGGCGGTACGACTACGATTAATACCGGTGCGGGGAGAAATACTAGGAAGGAGTGAGGTGGTCGATGGCGGTAAGGCTGGGCATCAACGGTTTCGGGCGCATCGGCAGGTTGGTGTTGCGGGCGGCCCTGGCGCGGGACGGCGTGGAGGTTGTGGCGGTTAACCATAAGTCGCGGCGGCTTGAGGTTAACGAGCGTTACGGACAGGCCCTGGCGCACAGCCTGAAATACGACTCTGTTCACGGGCGGTTGCGGGCGGAGGTGCGCGGGAACCAGCACGCGATTTTTATTGACGGCAGAGAGGTCAAGCTCTTCTGGCAGCCCGACCCGGCCGAACTTCCGTGGCGCGAACTGGGCGTCGATATCGTGGTGGAGAGTACGGGGCGGATGCGGCACGGCGCCCTTGCCTCCCGCCACCTGGCTGCCGGCGCCAGGAAGGTTATCATCACCGCTCCGGCCACGGATGCCGACGTGACCGTCGTCATGGGCGTGAACGAAAAGAGCTATCTTCCCGGGCAACACCACGTGATCTCCAACGCCTCCTGCACCACGAACTGCCTGGCGCCTGTGGCCAGGGTGCTGCACGAGCGTTTCGGCATTGTCAGGGGACTCATGAATACGGTGCACGCCTACACCAACGACCAGCAGATCCTGGACATGCCTTACAGGGATCCGCGGCGTGGGCGGGCCGCCGGCCTTTGCATCATTCCCACCACCACGGGGGCGGCCCGGGCCATAGGTCAGGTGCTGCCCGAGCTGGACGGGAAGTTGAGCGGCGCGGCCATGCGGGTCCCGGTGCCCGATGTTTCCGTCCTCGACCTGGTGGCGCAGCTGGCGCACGAGACCACCGCTGCGGAGATCAACGCCGCCTTCCGGGAGGCCGCGGCAGGCGAGCTTAAAGGTATTCTGGCCTACACGGAAACACCGCTGGTTTCCAGCGATTTTATAGGGGATCCCCACTCGGCCATCGTGGACGGCCTCTGCACGGCGGTGCTGGAAGGAAACCTGGCCCACGTGGTGGCCTGGTACGATAACGAATGGGCCTACGCGAGCCGGGTGGTGGACCTGGCCCAGTATATCGCGGCTCAGGGTCTGTAAAGCACTTGTAGCGGGGTGAGACGCCTTTGAAACAGAAGAAGACGGTCCGGGACGTCGATGTGCACGGCAAACGGGTCCTCGTGCGGGTAGACTTCAACGTGCCGCTGGAGGGCGGGGAGGTAAAGGACGATACCCGGCTTCAGGCCGCCCTGCCGACCATCAGGTACCTGGTGGAACAGGGAGCGCGCGTGATCCTGGTTTCCCACCTCGGCCGGCCGAAGGGGCAGGTGGTCGATAAACTGCGTATGGACCCGGTGGCGCGCCGGCTGGAAGCGCTTCTGGGCCGCCGGGTGGCCAAGGCCGATGCCTGTATCGGCGACGGCGTGGGGGACGCGGTCGCCCGCCTCGGGCCGGGCGACGTCCTGCTTCTGGAAAACGTGCGCTTTTACCCGGAGGAGGAGAAAAACGACCCGGCCTTTGCGCGGAACCTGGCCTCCCTGGCCGACGTCTACGTCAACGACGCCTTCGGCACGGCCCACCGTGCCCACGCCTCAACGGCCGGTGTTGCCGCCCATATCCCGGCGGTGGCGGGTTTCCTGCTGGCCCGCGAAATAGAGGTACTCGGGAAACTCCTCCAGACCCCGGTACGCCCCCTGGTGGTTGTCGTCGGCGGCGCCAAGATCGCCGACAAGATAGGGGTGCTGGAGAATCTCCTCGGACGGGCCGACCGGCTCATCATCGGCGGCGGCATGGCCAACACCTTCCTGGCGGCCCAGGGTTACGACATGCAGGCTTCCCTGGTTGAACGGAACGCCCTGCACGTGGCCACGCGTTTCCTGGAGCAGGCCCGGCAGCGGGCGGTTCCCGTTTACCTTCCGGTGGACCTGGTGGTGGCTCCCGGTCCCGACGCTCCGGGGGAGCGGCTGACGGTGGCCGTCGACCAGATTCCCGAGGGCTGGATGGCCCTGGACATCGGGCGAGATACCCTGCATCTTTTTCAGGAAAAGCTGAAGGGAGCGGGGATGATCTTCTGGAACGGGCCGATGGGCTTGTTCGAAAACCCGGCCTTCGAGACGGGAACCCTGGGGATTGCCGAAGCGGTGGCCAATTCCGGCGCGATCAGCATCGTCGGCGGCGGCGACACGGTGGCGGCGGTCCGGCGGCTCGGGCTGGCCGACAGGATTACCCACATCTCGACCGGCGGCGGGGCTGCCCTGAAGTTCCTGGAGGGGAAGGAACTTCCCGGTATCGCCGTCCTGCAGGACGCATAGAACTTGAGGGAGAGGGGGAGGGTTTTTGCCGCGGCGGCCAATTATTGCCGGAAACTGGAAAATGCATAAGACACCGGCCGAGGCGCTGGCCTTTGTCGAGGATTTCCTGCCCCGCATCGCCGGGCTCCGGGGCGTGGAGGTGGTCCTCTGCCCGGCCTTTCCCGCGCTGGTTCCGGTTGCCGGGGCCCTTGCGGGGAGCCCGGTGGCGCTCGGGGCGCAAAACATGTACTGGGAGGTGCGCGGTGCCTTCACCGGCGAGGTTTCGCCTCCGATGCTGGCCGCTGCAGGGTGCCGCTACGTGATCCTCGGCCATTCGGAAAGGCGCCAGTACTTTGGCGAGACCGACGCCGGCGTCAACCGCAAGGTGAAAGCGGCGCTGGCGCACGGGTTGTCGCCCATCGTCTGCGTGGGCGAGAGGCTCGAAGAGCGTGAAGAAGGCCGGACACGGGAGGTTGTCGGCACTCAGGTGCGCGGATCCCTCGCCGGGCTGGCGGCCGAAGAGGCGCAGGGCCTGGTGGTGGCTTACGAGCCGGTGTGGGCCATCGGCACCGGCCGCAACGCCCGTCCCGAGGACGCCCAGGAGGTGAACGCCTTTATTCGCGCGGTGCTGGGCGATCTTTTCGGCGCCGGTGTGGCGGCGGAGATACGCATCCAGTACGGGGGCAGCGTGACGCCGTCCAATGCCGGGGAGTTGCTCGCGCAGCCCGACATCGACGGCGCCCTCGTGGGCGGAGCAAGCCTGGACCCCGCCGGTTTCGCCGCCATTGTTAAGGCGGCCGTTGAGAGGTGAGAGGTGAGAGGTTGGAAGTGGGAGGACCGGGGAATAAATTGACTGGCACGAGGCGGGTCGGGGGGCTAAAATAAAGCCGGAAAGCAGGGGGGTTAACGGATGGCCGTAATTGTGGATATCGTGGCGCGGGAGATTTTCGATTCGCGCGGGAACCCAACGGTGGAGGTGGACGTATACCTCGATGACGACTCTATGGGACGGGCGGCGGTGCCCTCCGGGGCCTCCACCGGCAGCTTCGAGGCCGTGGAGCTGCGCGACGGCGATCCCGGGCGGTTTCAGGGCAAGGGGGTAAAGCGGGCCGTCGAGAACGTGAACTCCGTCATCGCGGAAGAGTTGTGCGGCTTCGAGGCCACCGACCAGGTGGGCGTCGACCGGGCGCTCATCGCCCTGGACGGGACCGATAACAAGTCGCGCCTGGGCGCCAATGCCATCGTCGGCGTATCTATGGCCGTGGCCAAGGCGGCCGCCGCCTCCCTGGGTGTGCCCCTTTACCGCTACCTGGGCGGCTTGTTCGCCCGGGAACTTCCTGTACCCTTGATGAACGTTCTCAACGGCGGCAAGCACGCGGACAATAACCTCGATATCCAGGAATTCATGATTGTGCCCATTGGAACAAGTTCCTTCGCCGAGGCCCTCCGGGCGGGGGTGGAGGTCTACCACCGGTTGAAGGAGGCCGTCAAGAAGAGGGGCCTCAATGCTTCCGTGGGGGACGAAGGCGGGTTTGCGCCCCATCTGGAAAGCCACCGGCAGGCCCTGGATCTGCTTATGGAAGCAATCGAGAAGGCCGGTTACCGCCCCGGCGAAGAGGTCGCCCTGGCCCTCGACGCGGCGGCCAGTGAATTCTACCGTGACGGGCGGTATGTGCTGGCCGGCGAAAACCGCTCCCTTGCCACGGACGAACTCATTGCCTTCTATGAGGAACTCGTCGGGCAGTACCCGATTATTTCCCTGGAAGACGGGCTGGCCGAGGAAGACTGGGAGGGGTGGCGGGAACTCACCCGGCGACTCGGCAACAGGGTGCAACTGGTGGGCGACGATCTCTTTGTAACCAACACGGAGCGGCTGCGGCGGGGAATAGAAACCGGCGCGGCCAACGCCATCCTTATCAAACTGAACCAGATCGGCACCCTGACGGAAACCCTTGAGGCCATTGCTATGGCCCGCCGGGCCGGCTACCGGGCCATCATTTCCCACCGGTCCGGGGAAACCGAGGACGCCTTCATCGCCGACCTGGCGGTGGCCGGCGGCGTGGGCCAGATCAAGACCGGTGCGCCCGCGCGGAGCGAGCGGGTAGCCAAGTACAACCGCCTCCTGCGCATCGAGGAAGAGCTGGACGCGGCGGCGGTCTATACGGGACGGAAGGCCCTGGGCCTTGTGAAATCGTGAGCAAAAATCGTTGTCACCAGGTAGACAACATGCTATAATATTCACCAAACTTGGAGGGGGAAGTGTGCTCAAAAGCATTGTTACAGGTATTCACCTTCTGGTTGCCGTCCTGCTCGTGGCGGTCGTTCTTTTGCAGTCCGGGCGGAGCGCGGGTCTTTCCGGGGCCATCGCCGGCGGCGCGGAGTCTTTTCTGGGCAAGAAGAAAGGCCTCGACGAATGGTTCGCCAAAGTCACCGTCGTGCTCGCCGTGCTTTTTGGCCTCCTTTCTTTAATGCTGGTCGTATGGCGATAGGAGGAGGTGATGGGCGGACACAAGGCCTTGGTGGTTAACGGAAGGGAAAAGATCCGGGCTTGATTTAAACGACGGAGGTGAACGTTTTGGATCAAGTGTGGTGGGTAACATACGGCGGTGTCATCGCAGCGGGCATCGGCATCCTGTTTGCCGCGTACCTCGCCTCCTGGACACTCAGCCGTCCTGCCGGCACGCCGCGGATGCAGGAGATCTCTGCCGCGATCCAGGAAGGCGCCATGGCCTATCTGAACCGGCAGTACAAGACCATCGCCCTGGTGGGCATTGTCGTCGCCGCGATTATCCTGTGGGGTCTCAACTGGTGGACGGCGCTGGGCTTTGTGGTTGGGGCCACATTCTCGGCGCTCTGCGGTTATATAGGCATGTATGTGACCACGCGGGGGAACACCCGGGTGGCCGAAGCGGCGAAACAGGGCATCGGGTACGCGCTGCAGGTGGCTTTCCGCGGCGGCGCCGTCACCGGTTTGATGTGTGCGAGCCTGGCGCTCCTCGGTGTCTCCGGCATGTACCTTATTTTTAAGGATCCCGTGGCCCTGGTCGGCCTTGGTTTCGGCGGCTCCCTCATCAGCGTGTTTGCCCGTCTCGGCGGCGGTATTTACACGAAGAGCGCCGACGTGGGCGCGGACCTGGTGGGTAAGGTGGAGGCCGGCATTCCCGAGGACGACCCGCGCAACCCGGCGGTTATCGCCGACAACGTAGGCGACAACGTGGGCGACTGCGCCGGTATGGCGGCCGACCTGTTTGAGACCTACGCCGTGACCGCCGTTGGTGCAATGCTGCTGGGCTTCCTGATTTTCAAGGAGCAGCCTGTTTATGTGATCTTCCCGGTGGTGCTGGGCGCGGTGGCGATTATCGCCAGCATCATCGGCACGTACTTCGTGCGCATGCGCGGCGGCACCAATATTATGGGCGCCCTTTACAAGGGCCTCTGGGCTTCGGCCGTTTTAGCTCTGATAGGCTTTTATTTTGTGACCCGGGAGCTGCTGGGTTCCAGCCTGTTCTTCTGGCCGGCGCTCCTCGGGGTAGGCGTGACCATGGCCATCGTCTATATCACCGACTACTACACCTCCAAGGCTTTCCGGCCGGTTAAGTCGATTTCCTATGCCTCCCAGTCCGGTCATGCCACCAACATCATTACCGGTCTTTCCGTAGCCATGGAGGCCACTGTGCTGCCCGCCCTGGTGATCATTGCCGGCATAGTCCTTTCCTACCTTATCGGCGGCGGCGGTGCAGAAGGCCTTTACGCCATCGCCATTGCCTCCATGGCCATGCTTTCTATGACCGGTATCATCGTGGCCATCGACTCCTACGGACCCATCACCGACAATGCGGGCGGTATCGCGGAGATGGCCGAGCTTCCCGAAGAGATCCGCAACATTACCGACCCGCTGGATGCGGTGGGTAACACCACCAAGGCGGTAACCAAGGGTTACGCCATCGGCTCGGCGGGCCTGGCGGCCATTGTGCTTTTCGCCGACTACACGCACCACCTCACCGAGTACGTGCCGGCGGCGGCCCTTAAATTCTCCGTCGACAACCCGTGGGTTCTCGCAGGGCTTTTCATCGGCGCGGCGCTGCCGTTCCTCTTCTCCTCGCTGGCCATCGGCGCGGTGGGCCGTGCGGCCTACGAAGTGGTTAATGAGGTGCGGCGGCAGTTCCGCGAGATCAAGGGCCTTATGGAAGGCACCGCGAAGCCGGAGTACGGGCGTTGCGTCGATATCGTGACCCGCCGGGCCCTTAAGGAAATGGTGCTGCCCGGCCTGATTCCGGTGCTGGCGCCGATCGTCGTCGGTGTGATCCTCGGCCGTGAGGCCCTCGGCGGTATGCTGATGGGCACCATCATCACCGGCCTCTTCCTGGCGATCTTCCAGACCTCGGGCGGCGGCGCCTGGGACAACGCCAAGAAGTACATCGAGGAAGGCATGTACGGCGGGAAGGGCACGCCGGCCCACGCGGCGGCCGTTACCGGCGATACCGTCGGCGACCCGCTCAAGGATACCGCGGGCCCGGCCATCAACCCGATGATTAAGATCGTGAACATCGTGGCCCTGCTCATCACGCCGCTGATTGCGACAATAGCGCGCTAAGCCACAGGCGATGGGGTTCGCCTGAACTACCGCCCGGTCGCGGGGCGGTTGATAACCCCTACCTGGACAGAGGCAAGGGGCAGGAGGTCAGAAGTCGGCCTGAGGCCGGCTTCCGACCTCAGGTCTTCCGCCTCCGGTTAAGGTAGGGGTTTTTGATTTTGTCTACGGAGGTGAGCGGCGCGTGCTGGAGCAATTCAAGCAGCAGAAGACGGCCTTAGCCGGTGCGGTCCGGGAACTTGTCGCGTTTGCCAGGGAGAAAGAGAATCGTTATGCGGTGGAGTTGCTGGCGGAAAGCCTGGCGCGCCTGGCGGAGGAGACTTTTACCCTGGTGGTCATGGGCGAATTCAAGCGGGGAAAGTCCACATTTATTAATGCCCTTGTTGGCGCGCAACTGTTGCCCACGGCCATCATCCCCCTCACGACGATTCCCACGGTCATTCACCACGGTGAAAATCCGCAGGCCAGGGTCATCTTCCAGGACGGGCACGCGGAAGAGGTTCCCGTAGATGACGTTGTGCTTTACGTTTCCGCCAAAGAAAACCCCGGGAATGCTAAAAAAGTCAGGGAGGTGGAGGTTACCTATCCTGCGCCCCTTTTGCGCGAGGGGGTCATTTTAGTCGATACTCCCGGCGTCGGATCGGTTTACGCGGAACATACCAGGGTCGCCCATGAATACCTGCCCCGGGCCGACGTGGTGGTTTTCGTCATCTCGATCGATGCGCCGCTGGGCAAGGGAGAACTGGAATACCTGCACCAGATTCGCGGCTATGTAAAGAAGCTGATTTTTGTCTTGAACAAAATCGACATCGCCGGCGCGGCGGACGTGGCGGAGGCACTTGATTTTACCCGGGAGACGCTGCAAAAGCACCTGAACGGGGAGGAGATAGTCCTGCTGCCCCTGTCCGCGCGCCTGGCCCTGGAGGGGCGGCTCCAGAACGACCCCGGGAAACTGGCGGCCGGCCGGATGGCGGAACTGGAAAAGCTGCTTAATGATTTAATTACGCGTGAGAAAGCCGGGCTGATCATTTCGGCTACGGCGTCGCGGGCGCTGCGGATCCTGAACGAATTCGAACTGGGGCTCGAGCTCTGGCGGCGCGGCATGGATGACTCGGCGGAGGAACTGGAAAGGAAAATCGCCACCTTCGAGGCGGAGCTCGGCCGCCTGGAGCAGGAGCGCGAGGACAGCATATACCTCCTTTACCGCGAGGTCGATAAGCTTGCGGAACGGGTGGCCGAGGACATGGCCGCCTTTGAGCGCCGTGTCTTTCCCCAACTGGCCCAACAGCTTGAACAATTCATTGAGAAGACTTTCGCCGGGCACTCGGTGAAGGAGACTACACACCTGGCGCAGGATTACATCAAAGAGAGAATCCTGGGGGTGCTCGCAGAACAGAGGGAGCAGGAAAAAGAGCTGATGCGGCAGGAGCTTGCCCGGGTGGCCCAGCGGTTTTTCCGGCGCGTTGAGGACATCGTCGACCGCCTGATGGACGCCTCGGCGGAGATTTTCCAGGTGACGGTGCATAAGACGGGATACAAAGACTATGTTCTCGGCGACCGCTACTTCTACTTCCATTTCTACGAGCACCCGACGTTCATCCCGTCTTTTGAAGAGTTGACGGTTACCTCTCTTCTGCCAAAGGCTCTGCTCAAGAAACATATTATGACTAAGACCGGGGCGACCCTCGCCGAGCTTTTGAGCCGCAACTGCGGGCGGGTGCGGGCCGACCTGGTGGACAGTCTGAAAGAGAGGGTGCGGACAGTGGCAGGTGAGTTGCGACGGCGTGCGGATGGAGTGGCCTTCGGTCTCAAAAAAGCCTTGCAGAAGGCGCTGGAGGAGAAAAAGGCCGGCGCAGCCGAACAGGAACAGGCCGTCGCCGCCTATACCCGGGAGCGGGAAAAACTGGGGCAACTGAGAGAAACCCTTGAGAGTCTGGCCCAATGATCGTCAGGTATTGCCCGGTGTGTTACGGAGAAAACCCTGAAGAAGCATCGACCTGCGGCCGCTGTGGAGCTTCGCTGACCGCCTGTTCCGGCGAAGACTATTTAGCAAAGCTTATCTGGGCGCTCGGCCATCCCGAGCCCGAGACGCGGGTGCGTGCTGCCATGTTACTGGGCCGGCTTGGCGCCGCGGCCGCCCCGGCGATAAGCGCCCTGCGCCGGACCTACGAGGCGTCGCGAGAAGTGCACTTGCGGGCCGCCGTCGCCGCGGCGTGCGGCGCCATAGGCAGCGCCGACGCCCTGGCGTTGCTGGCAGCAGCGTTACAAGATGATAGCTATATTGTACGTATGGCGGCGCTCGAAGCGCTGCGGGCGCTGCTCGACAGGGGTAAAACCCCGGACGGCCGCGTTTGGGCACAGGTGCAATGGCTGGCCGCCGGCGATCCGAGCGCCGGGGTGCGCGAGGTTGCGTCGGCATTGCTGGCATCGCGCCTGTCAACGGCCGAGACCTGATGCCGGCGTATTTCATCGGAAGGAGGAACACTACCTTGCCTGCAGATAGCAACAGGCGGTGGCGGAACAACGATGCGGTCAGGTTCGTCGTTCTCATGGGGGTGGTGAGCCTTTTTGCCGACCTGACCTACGAAGGCGCAAGGGGCATAACCGGGCCGTTCCTGGCTTTTCTGGGCGCCGGCGCCACCGCCGTCGGCCTTGTCTCCGGTATCGGGGAATTCTTGGGGTACGGGTTGCGGCTCGCCGCGGGCTACCTGGCCGACAGAACGGAGAGGTACTGGCTGCTGACGGCGCTTGGCTATGCGATCAACCTCCTGGCGGTGCCGGCTCTGGCCCTTGCCGGACGGTGGGAGGTCGCGGCGGCGCTCCTGCTCCTCGAACGTATCGGTAAGGGGTTGCGGACGCCGGCCCGCGACGCCATGCTTTCGTACGCGGCATTGCAGATGGGCCGCGGCTGGGGGTTCGCCGTTCACGAGGCGCTGGATCAACTGGGGGCGATGGCGGGACCGCTCCTCGCCGCGGCGGCCCTTTACCTGGGAGAAGGCTACCGCGCGGGCTTCGGGATTTTGCTTTTGCCGGCCCTCCTGTCGCTCGGCACGCTGGCCAGGGCGCGCATGACTTTTCCGGCACCCCACACGCTGGAGCGGACCGGCCAAGGGGAGCCGTCCTCAGCGCGTCCGTTGCCGCGGGCGTTCTGGTTCTATATCCTGTTCAGCGTCGCGGCGGTGGCCGGCTATGCCCATTTCCAGTTGATTTCTTACCACTTTAAGGCGCAGAACGTCGTTGGCGACGTT
>JBFMHQ010000013.1:0-44984 GCA_040751815.1 Bacillota bacterium
AAGAAAGAGGGGATTATCCTTGTTCTGGATTGATTCAGATAGCATCCGGGTATCAGCGAAAAAACCAGGCTGCAAAAGGTCCAGAAGCAGGCGGAAGTTTTCCGGGTCGCCCCGGTGCGGCGTGGCGGTAAGAAAGAGCAGGTACTTGGTGATGCCGGAAATCAATTCGCCGAACCGGTAGCGGGCGGTCTTGTCAATCTTGTCGCCGTACTTATACGCCGACATTTTGTGGGCCTCGTCCACGATCACCAGGTCCCAGGACGAGTCCTTCAAGGCGAACATCACGTCTTCTTGCTTGGCGAAGTCGAGGGAGGTGATGATCTGCGGACGTTCGGTCCAGACGTTCTGGCCCCAGCTGGCGTTCATCACGCCCCGGTCCACGATAATGAACTTTTCCTGAAACCGTTCTTTCATCTCCCGTAGCCATTGGTCTTTCAGGTGCCCGGGAACGATAATTAGAATGCGGCTGACCAGGCCCCGGTATTTCAACTCCTTGAGGAGAAGCCCGGCCATGATGGTCTTGCCGGCGCCGGGATCGTCGGCCAGCAGGAAGCGGATAGCCGGGTTCTTGAGGATGTAGTGGTACACCGCCTCGATCTGGTGGGGCAGCGGGTGTATCTGGGAAACGCTCACGCCGTACAGGGGATCAAACTGGAAGGCGTTCCGGATGCGCATCCCTTCCAGGTAAAGAAACACATTTTCGGCTTCGCCGGTGAACCGGAGGGCGTCCTCCCGGGCGACCGTGAGGGCGGCAAGCTCATCCGGGCCGAGGATGGGATCATAGTAACGCTTCGAGGTGGCACCGACAGCTTCGATCTTCAGCCGGTTGGAACCGATGGGCCTGACGGCGATGACCCTTACCGGCTCAGGAAACAAGGAACCGGTGATTATAGATCCCGTGGGAATATTTTGTGGGACCATAAGTTAAACCCCTCCGACCGCCTCCGGCGAAGAACCACTTGCTGATGAAGAACCACTTGCTGATATAGTGTAGTAATCAGAACCGAAGCCTTAGAAAACTTCTCAGGCCTCTACTTTAAGTTCTTCCTTTCTGCTCTCCCAAGCCTTTTTGGCCACTTCGCTGGCGTACGTATCGCCTAAGGTTTCCAGTTCCTTCGGCAACGCCACTATTCGCCTGCGAAAAACCTTAGCGAACTTGCCCAACATTTCGACCGCCCAATCCTGCAACTGACTTAATCGCTCTGGTGGCTCTGCGATAGTCCCGTCGGTATAGACCGCTATCCGTCGGGCACGGGGTAACTCCTCCCAGGATAACGGCTGCCCAATCTCCTTCTCTATCTCCTCCTGTTGGGCACGCAACAGGTCAAACGCTTTCTTGTTGTGTTCAAAACCCCTTTCAATGTAGAGTTCGACTCTAAGCTTGCCATCCTGCACGAAAGATACGGCAAAGTTAAAACCCGTCCGCCCTGCCCCGATACTTAACCAGTTTTGGGGTAAACCTTTCTTGGCCGCAGTGAGTCCGGGAAATTTTTCTTTAACCTTTTCCAAAACACCGGTAAAGAATTGCCTATAGGCCTCCTGCCTAGGAGAAGGCTTTGGTATCCGCTGCTGCTTTACCCAGTCACTCGGCTGTACTACTACATCGAAGTTGGGTGCAGGCAACGAATCACCGATTTTAAAGACTTCCACCTGAATGCCAAAGAAAAACCGCCCTTCGCTGGATATTGAATTCAACCACTCGAGCGCCTGGCGGTGCAACCCGGCCAATTTCGGATACGCCACACACTCTGGCGAGGTCGTAGACACAGTGAAGCTTCCCGCGCCCGGCGGCGGAGTAAACCTTGCGGAAGAAGCGCAGAATCCCCGCATCCTAATGCTTTTCCACGGTTTCCTCATTGAACCCGCTCACGATCACCACAAAGCCTGCCTTCTTTAACGCACTAACAACTTCTTTACCTGTAACCCTGGGCAGCCTGCTCATCAGGCTATCTCTACCTGCACTTCGGCTATTTCAACGTCTTTTGTGGGCAGGGGTAAGCCCTCCTGGGCTAAAGCCGCAAGGTGGCCTGCTATGGCCTCTTTCGCCCTTTCCAGGGCTTCTTCGACGGTGTCTCCCTGGGTGAAGCACCCCGGCAAAGCAGGGACGGAAACGACATAACCCCTGCCTTCCTCGTCCCATTCGAGGATAACCTTGTAGCGGTAAAGCATTTCTTTAACCTCTCAGGCAAGATTGCAGCCCTTATATAGTATGCCTTGGCGAATTAAGATTTAGCTTTTTGTGGGCAAAATCCTGCTCAGGGAAACTCCCCGAGGATTCCGCCTGGTGTTGGCATACGCCTTCTTCGCCTTCTGGCGTTTGCTTGCCGAGCAACAGGCGGGTCTGCAGTATTTCTGCTGTCCGACCTGCTTCACAAGTTGCTGCGTCTCCATCTCCTGCGAGAAACCCATATGTTCCCCACGTCCGACCCTTCGTCAAGGCAAGCGACAGGCAAGCTACGGGCCATACCTACTGGACTATCTCTCTTTCTGCCACACCAGGCCGGCCGTACATCTCGCCCAGGGTAGCCACGTCCTCGCGGAGCATTGCGGTCAGCAGGTCGGCGGCGTGGTGGCCGAGCGGAACCCGCTGCCATTTGCTTTCTGCCAGCTCCCACTCCTGCAACCCTTTGGCCTTACGGCGGCTTCGAGTTTTGCCCCGTTTTCGCCAAAGCAAAACACCCCTTTCGCTGCCGCAAAGTATTTGCGCTGGCGGCAACCGAAAGGGGTGAATTCTTTAAAGTGCGGGCGGGTTGGCCAGCCTCAAGGGACTCGCATTTTCAGCGGCGTCCCTGGCATTTTCTCCCAACCCTGCAAGCCTTGATTTTCCTGGTGCCGGAGGCGGGAGTCGAACCCGCACGGAGATGCGATCTCCAGAGGATTTTAAGTCCCCTGCGTCTGCCTGTTCCGCCACTCCGGCGCCTTACAAGTCCATTATAGGCCACCGGGCGGCGCAGGTCAACCGCCCGCGCCGCCGCCGGGAGTCTCATTCCCGCCGTCCCCGGGAAGCTTGAAGCGGCCCACGATCTGGTGCACCCGGTCGGCCATGGTACGCAGCCGCTCGGCGGTAACCACCACCTTCTCCAGGAGCGCGGCCTGGTTCTTGGCCGCATCGAGAACTTTTTCGGCCGGTGCGCTTATATCCTGCGCCAGGGCCTCGGTCCGGGACGTTTCCAGGGCCAGGTCCCGCACCCCGTCAAGCACGGCCTGCAGGGTTTCGGTGGCTTCGGTTACCGCCCGCTGCTGCTCTTCGATCCCATCTATATTTTCCCGTACGTTAGCAATAAGCTCTTCGGTGTGCAGCCGGAGGGACGTCGCCAGGCCGGTAACGTCGCCCAGGGCCGTCTTCACCTGCTCGGCAAGGGTTTTCAGCTCCTGGTCTGCGGCGGGCCGCAGCGCGCCTTCCTGCGCCAGGGCCTGTACCCTGACCCCAATGTAGTTTATGACCTCCACGACGCGGGTGATGCCCGCTACGCACCGGTCGAGCTCGTGCAGCCTTTCCGCGGCCCTGGTGGCGGACTGCCAGGAATTTACGGCCGTCTCGCCCAACCGTTGCAGGGCTTGCTCCGTCCGGGTACCAACCGCCGTTAACTCGCCCACACCGTCTGCCACCCGTTCCCGGTAAAAGGCCCGCAAGCGCTCGACGGCGCTTCCCAGGGCTTCCGCCCGCCCGGCGGTTTGCAACAGGCCCTCGGCCAGGAGTTCTGCCTGGGACCGCAATTCCACCCGCGCTTCTTCCATGTCGCGGGCCTGCTGCCGCAGGAGCGACGCCGTTTCCCGGAGTCCGGCCAGCATCAGGTTGAACGACTGGGCAAGGCGGCCGATCTCGTCCTCCCCCCGGGGTGCCAGTTCACTCAGGGTCAGATCGCCGCTGGCGATACGGACTACGTCCCGTTCCAGGCGGAGCAGAGGCGCGGTAATCCGTCTGGCCACAAAAACGGCCCCACCCGCACCGAGCAGCACGGCGGCTGTTCCCCCCAGGATCACCGCCAGCGCGGTCTGGCGGGCGCGGGTGCCGCAGATACCCGCCTCCTCACGCAAGAGTCTTTCCTCGAGAAGAATAAAATCCTCCGTGGCCTTGATGAGGCCGCGTACGGTGCCCTTGCGCTGGAGGGTAATCTGGGCTACCAAATCCTTCTTTTGCCGTTCGTTTAGGTCCTCGCGCGCCCAAATTGTAATAATAGGTTCCGCGTAGTTTTCGCGAAAACTGCAGAACTGGTCTATCAGCTTTTCGAAGGCGGCCCGGTCCTGTGTTCCCTGCACCAGGCGCCCCAGGCCGGTCACGTTTGCGTCGAGCTTGGCGGCCTGCACCTCGTACTCCTTCTTGTACTCGGGGTCCCCCGTGAGGAGGTAGGTGCGCATCATCAGGGTCATGTATTCGTAAGCCGCCAGCATCTTTTGCGCCTCGTTTACGGCGGCCACCCGCTGCTCCAGAATCTTTCTGTACAACCCGTTGATCTGGTTGATTTGCCAGGCCGCAAGGGCCGCCGCAAGGAGCACAAGCGCAAGCGCGCCGGCCAGGCATGCCAGAATCCTGTCGCGAATCTGCACGCTATCCCCTCCCCCGCCAGCGCAGGTCTTTGGGGTATAATGACCCATAACGCCAATGAAGTCAAGCCCGGCGTACAAACCGGAGCACGGCCTGCGCCAGTCCCACCGGCGCGACCGTGGCCAGCACGGCAATGAACCATTCGGCACCTCCCGGCGGCACGGTGCGCAGCACGGCGTTAAGGGCAGGAAGGTAAACGGCCAGGAACTGCAACCCCGTTGTCAACACAAGGGCGCCGATGAGGCGCCGGTTGGCAAGGAGGGTGCGATCGAAACCGAACTTTTCCAGGCGGCGAACGTTAAGAACATGGAGCAACTGGGCGAAGGAAAGGCTCAAAAAAACAATGGTACGCGCCAACGCTACGTTTCCAGCGGTGGTTAAGACGTAGCCGTAGGCCGCCAGGGGACCGGCAGCAAGAAGCACCCCCTCCACCAGAACGGCCAGTTGCAGGCCGGGGGTGAGAAGCCCCTGCCTTGGGTCCCGCGGGGGGCGCCGCATTACATTCCCCTCGGGCGGTTCCCAGCCGAGGGCCAGGGCCGGGAAAACGTCCGTCACCAGGTTCAGCCACAGGATCTGGAGCACCAGGAGGGGCACCGGCATACCGAGTAGAAGGGCCAGGAAGATCAGTATTATTTCGCTGAGGTTGCATGAGAAAAGGTAGTGGATGAATTTCTGAATGTTGTCGAAGATGACGCGGCCCTGTTTAACCGCCCTGACAATGGTAGCGAAATTGTCGTCGGCCAGAACCATATCGGCCGTTTCCCGGGCTACCGCCGTGCCCTCCCGCCCCATGGCGATGCCGACATCGGCCCGTTTCAGGGCCGGTGCATCGTTGACGCCGTCACCGGTCATCGCTACGATTTCGTGCCGGTCCTTGAGGGCCTCCACGATGTCGAGCTTCTGCTCCGGAGCCACCCGGGCAAAGACGGCCACCTCACCGGCCTGCGCTGCCAGCTCGGCGCGGGACATTGCCGCCAGCTCGCTCCCGGTAACTACCCTGGCCTGAGGATCGGCCAGGCCGATCTGGAGAGCAACGGCCCGCGCCGTCACGGGGTGGTCCCCCGTGATCATAATCGTCCGGATTCCGGCACGGCGTGCCTCGGCGATGGCCTCGGGCACCTCGGCCCGCGGCGGATCGGCGATGCCCACCAGGCCCAGGAAGGTCAGGTCGCGGAAAGCCTCCTCGCCGGCCGTCGATACCGGTTTGGCGGCCACGGCCAGGACCCGCAGCCCCCGGGCGGCAAACTCTTCCTCCGCCCGGTGTATTTCCTGTCGCGCGCGCTCGTCCAGCGGCTTTTCCCCTTCTTTCTGCTGCCAGGTACCGGAAGCTTCCAGGATAACCGGCGCGGCGCCCTTCGCGTAAACGGCCATCGAACCGTCGGGCCGCCGGTAATACACCGCCATACGCCTGGTTTCCGAGGAAAAGGGTATCTCATCCAGGCGGGCGTAGCCTTGCCCCTCGGCCCCTTCGCGCGTGAAGCCGGCCTGCATCCCCGCCAGAATCAGGGCGCCTTCGGTGGCATCCCCCACCACGTCCCAGTTGCCTTCGGCGTCCCGCTGCAGGCTGGCGCGGCTCGCCAGGACGCCCGCCTCGAGCAACCGCCTGAGCGGAGTTCCCAACGGTACCTCCGACCACTCCCTGCCCGGCGCGATGGTCTCTCCCGCCGTCCAGACGGCCACAAGCCGCATCCTGTTCTCCGTGAGGGTCCCTGTTTTATCGGTGCAGATTACGGTGGTGGAACCGAGGGTCTCCACCGCCGGAAGCCGCCGGACAATGGCGTTCTGCCTGGCCATCCGCCAGACTCCCGTAGCCAGAGAAATGGTAACCACGGCCGGCAATCCCTCGGGCACCGCGGCCACCGCCAGGGCGATCCCGGTGGTGAGGATCTCCCAAAAAGGGTGACCGGCAACCAGACCGGTAACCGTCACCGCGAGGGCAACCACCAGGGCCACCACCACCAGCCTGTTGCCCAGGGCCGTAAGACGCTTTTCCAGCGGCGTTTCTTCATCTGCCGTTTGCTGGAGGAGCCCCGCGATACGGCCGATTTCCGTCGCCCTTCCGGTGGCCGTGACCACGGCCAGGCCGCTCCCCCGGGCCACGCTGGTACCCGCGTAAACCATGTTGATCCGGTCGGCAAGGGGCAGCCGGGGATCGGTAAGGGGACGAGCTTCCTTGGCCACAGGTTGGGATTCGCCGGTAAGGGCGGCCTCGACGGTCGCCAGGTTGTCGGCGTCAACCACGCGGGCGTCGGCGACCACCCGGTCGCCCTCCTCCAGCACCAGGAGATCCCCTGGAACGACCTCGGCGGCGGGAATCTCGCGCAGGTTACCGCCGCGCACCACCTTGGCCGTGCGGGTAATAACACGCTTGAGGGCGGCCACGGCGCGCTCGGCCCGGAACTCGATGAAAAAACCAAAAAGGGCGTTGAGAAAAATGACTACGGCGATGGCCACCGCTTCCAGGAGGTCGCCCATAACCATGGAAACGGCCGTTGCCGCCGCGAGCAGGAGGACGATGACGCTCTTGAACTGCCGGAGAAAAATCAGCCAGGGTGTCTCACCCCTGGCCTGCGGGAGAAGGTTGGGACCGTAACGGGCGTGGCGCGCCGCCGCCTCCCCGGGCGTCAGGCCGTCTTCGATATTGGTATCCAACGCGCGGGCCACCGCCTGGATATCCAGGATATGCCAGTTACTCTCCTCCACAGAGGGGGACCTCCCGTTAGCTGCGCCTCGCCCGCTACCCGTCTCCCTGCCGGGCAACCCGGAGCCGGCGGAGGATGACCTCGCGGGCCCGCTCCTCGAAGGTGTCGTCGAGGGGGCGCAGGAAGCTCTCCTGACCGCGGCGGGCCAGGGCCCGTGAAATCAGGTAGTCGGTGAAGACGGTATTCTTGGGAAGCAGGGGGCCGTGCAGGTAGGAGCAGAAGACATTTCTGTAGCGCGCCCCCTCGGTGCCATCGACCCCGTTGTTGCCGTAGCCGGCCAGGACGCGCCCCAGGGGGCTGACCTGTCCTAAGAAGGTCTGCCCGCCGTGGTTCTCGAACCCCACCAGGCGCACCTTCCGGCCGTCCAGTTCGACCTCGACGGCGATATCCCCGATAAGCCTCTTCTCCCCCGCCCGGGTATGGAAATCCAGCAGGCCAAGACCGGGGATGGTTTCTCCCTGCAGCGTACGGTAGTACCGCCCGAGAAGCTGATAGCCACCGCAAATAGCCAGCACCACCAGGTCGCCCTCAATGGCGGCCCACAGTTCTTCCCGCCTGCGCGCCAGGTCCTCGGCCATCAGGGTCTGCTCCCGGTCGGAGCCGCCCCCGAGAAAGA
Organism: Bacillota bacterium; assembly: GCA_040751815.1. Classification (GTDB taxonomy): domain Bacteria; phylum Bacillota; class Desulfotomaculia; order Desulfotomaculales; family UBA12532; genus UBA12532. The sequence continues at coordinate 7,865 of JBFMHQ010000013.1, forward strand.
CAAAATCCACGGCCTCGAAGTCCACCGGCTGCCCGAGGCCGATCTCCCGCACCTCGACGGGAATGCCCCGCCACTCGCACCGGCGCACAAAGGCCGTGATGTTCCCGCGGTCACCGTATAGATTCAAAAGGTCAGGATAAAGATGACAGACCGTGAGCATACTTCGTGTCCCGGGTTACACGCCGCCGGAGCAACTTTTCCACCGGCCAGAGGGCGGTGTAGGTGGCAAGAAAATAAGCCGCCTCGCCCGGCCCGTTAAGGGTGCGGTCTACGGCGGCGCGCAGGCTCTCTACCACGGTAATCTTCCGCGGCGGCACACCGGCGTATTTCAGGCGTACGGCCATCTCCTCGCCGCGCTTGCCGCTGCATATAAAACCGAGGATGTCGTCGGCGCCGGCCAACACCTCGAAATCCACATCCCACAACCAGGAAATGTCGCGTCCGTCGGCGTCGTTGTCGTTGATGGCGATAAAAACGTCGCGCGTGCTGCGCCCGGCCAGCAACAGGTTGAGCGTTTCGTTGAAACCGGCAGGGTTCTTGACCAGGTTGAGGTATACGGGCTTACCCTGGTAAAGGAACCCCTGGAGGCGGCCGGTGGCAGGAGTGTAACTGCCGAGACTGGCCGTGGCGGTGGCCGGGTCGATGCCCAGCACGATACCCGCGGTAAAGGCCGCCAGGGCGTTGTACAGGTTGTACACTCCCCGGGTAGGAAGAACCACGGAAATAACCATATCATCCCAGCGCAGCCGCGCGCGGAGCACCTGCCCTCCTACCGAAGCGGCGGTGGCCTCCACGTGGGGCCTGGGGCGGCCGAACCCGCAGGCTTCGCACCGGTACATTCCCAGCTGGCTGTAGTGGTAACAAGTATACTCCAGGGCATAGCCGCAAAGAGGGCAGAACCGCGCTTCGCGGGCGCCGCCTACCCGTCCGCGGGCACCCGAACGCGGCGCCACCCCGTAAAAAATCACGTCCAGGGAACACGAGGCGAGCTGGGATACCAGGGGATCGTCGGCGTTGAGCACCAGGGAGACGTGGGGCCGCTCCGCAAGGGTACGCCGGATGAAGGATACGGTGGTATCCAGCTCTCCGTAGCGATCCAGCTGGTCCCGGAAGAAATTGGTTATCACCACGAGTTCCGGCTCCGTCTGGGCGACCACCCGTGGGAAACTGGCCTCATCCACCTCCAGCACCGCGTAATCGCAGGTGATTTTCCCCACGAGACGGGCGGCGCGGACAAAGGCCGCCGTTACGCCGGTAATCAGGTTGGCCCCTTCCCGGTTGTTGACGATCCGGAAGCCCGCCGCCGCGAGCATTTCCGCGATCATGTTGCTGGTAGTGGTCTTGCCGTTGGTACCGGTAACCACGATTACCCCGAGGCGCACCTGCTTCACCAGCGCGCGCAGCACCCCGGGATAGAGGCGCAGCGCAACAACCCCGGGAAGCGAGGACCCCCGCCGGCCGCAAAGCCTCGCCAGGCCCGCCGCGATTTTGCCGGCCAGTATGGCCGCGCATAGCCTCAACTTCAACCGTCGAGCCTCCCCTTATACCATAAATCTACCGCGTTAAGGGCGAAAAAATCAAGTAACAGGCGGGGCCTCGCCGGGGCGCTGACGTGGAGGCGTTAGTGCAGAAAACGCGTCAGGATGGCCCGCAGGAAACCGGGCAGGCGGATGAAGTACACACGCAAGGCCTACTCCCCCTCAGGACGTTTTTTAACTATACTATTGGGTCCCGCCGGAAAAGGTGTCACCCCGCAGCCACGCCGCCGCCGCACGTGCCACCTCCCGGGTCGCCGCCGCGTATACCCGCACCGGAGGCAGGGAGGCCAGAAACTTTCGCCCGTACCCCCGGGTAAGCAGCCTGGTATCCAGCACTACCACCACGCCACGGTCCCGGCGCGTCCGTATCAGGCGCCCGAAACCCTGTCTGAAGCGGATCACGGCCTGCGGCACGGCCATCCGGGCAAAGTGGTCACACCCGCGCCGGGAAAGGGCTTCCTGCCTGGCCTCGACCAGGGGGGTTCCCGGTGGCATAAAGGGAAGCCGGACCATAACCACGCACTGCAGGGCTTCTCCGGGGAGATCAACCCCCTCCCAGAAACTGGCCGCCCCCAGAAGCACCGCCCGCTTCTCGGCGTTGAATTCCTGCAGCAGCCGCGAGCGCCCCCCGTCAACGCCGTGTCCGAGGACGGCAATGCCCTGGCCCGGAAGTATGGCGGCAAGCCGGGCGTGAACTCCCTGCAGCAGCCGGTGGGCGGTGCAAAGAACCAGCATCTTGCCCGGCACGGCTTCGGCCAGCTCGGCGATGCACGCGGCGACGGCCTGCATATACTCTCCCGCCTCCCCCGGGGGCGGCTCCGGCACATCGCTGGCCACGCACAGGAGGGCCTGTTCGCGGAAAGGGAAAGGAGAGGACACGGCAACTTCCGCCACTTCACCGGCCTCGAGGCGGTCGAGGCCCGTCCTTTCCTTGAAAAAGGCGAAGGTTCCCTCCGCAGTCAGGGTGGCCGACGTCAGTACCACCGGCCGCCGCGCACGGAAGAGCCGGGTGTAAAGGATGTCCGCCACCTCGATGGGGGCCGCCCTCAGAACGCACTCCCCCGGTGCATCCCGACCGGTTTCCACCCAGACAACCAGGTTCGGGTCCTTCCCCCCGAAGAGCAGTTCCAGGCGCGTCTGGAGATCCTCCCCGGCTGTAATAAGACGGGCTGCTTCTACCGCCAACTCCTTCTGGGCCGGGGCGCCGGCACCGCGCAATTCCCCCAGACTGCGCTCAAGGGTTACCCGGGAGGCATGCAGGGCTTCCCGCAGGCGAACAAAGGCGTCGCCAACCAGGCCGTCCGGATCGAGGTTCCGCGCGCCGGGCATGAGCCTCACCTCCGGCGCGTCGGGCGAAGCTGCGGCCCGCGCCGCTTCTCCCAGGGCGTCGAAGAAGGCGGCCGCCGGATCTTCGGCAGATCGTGCGGAGCGGCCGCCGCCGGCAATCTTTGCCGCTGCGGTGAGCCACACCGCCACCTCTCCCTTGCGCAAACTGTACCCGAAGAGGTTCGTTGCCGCGTCCTCCAGGTGGTGTGCTTCGTCCAGGATCAGGGGACCATACGGGGGTAAAAGCCCGCCGTCCTTGAGGTCGCTCAGCAGGAGGGCATGGTTGATTATCACCAGGTGGGCGCGTTCCGCCGCACGCCGTGCCCGGGCGACAAAGCACGCTGCCGGCCGGTCGCACGGCATCCCGGCGCACCCCTCCGGGGCAGCCCGCACCTCCTGCCATAACCGGCGCTCGTCGGGCGTCAGGTGCATCTCGCCGACGTCGCCGGTGCCGGTGGTCGCCAGCCAGACGAGCAGGCGCGCGTAAAAATGCGCCACGTCAGGTTGAAGGTCGGCCCGCGCCAGCGCCGCCGTCCAGCGGTGCAGGCAGAGATAGTGCGGGCGACCTTTCAGGAGCGCCGCCCGTAAGGGTCGCCCCACAAGTTGCCGGACCAGGGGAATGTCTTTCCGCAGCAACTGGTCCTGGAGATTAATGGTGTGGGTGGAGATAACCACGCGTTCGCCCGTCCCGGTCGCCCACAAAGCGGCGGGCAACAGGTAAGCGAGGGACTTGCCCGTGCCGGTTCCCGCTTCCACCAGGAGAACTTTTCCCTTCTCCAGGGCGTCGGCAACGGCCCGCGCCACCCTGACCTGCTGGTCCCGGTATTCGTACTGGGGAAGCAACCGGGCCAGGCCGCCCCCGGGGGCAAAGAAGGACGCAACCGTCTCCGCGCCGAAGGGCGGCAGTTCGGCCGGCGCCTTCTCCCCCGCCGGCTCCGGTGCCTCCCGGTCCGGGGGCAGTATCGGCAGGGTCCGGGCCGACGTTCCGGTGAACGCTTCCCGCCACGGCGACCCGCCGCGGGAGAGCACCTCCGCCACCCTGCCCACCAGCTCCGGCCCCAGGGAGGCAATTATCCCCCGTAAAGCGTCGAGGAGTTCGAGGGCCGCCGCCGCGTCCGCAGCCGCCCGGTGATGGACATCCCGCCGGATGCCAAGCAGCCGGCAAAGGGCATCGAGCCGATACGAGGGGGCGGTGGGCAAGACAATGCGCGCCAGAACGGCCGTATCCAGCACCGGCCCAAAACCGCGAACGTCCTGCCGCGCAAGAAAAGAAGCGTCGAAGGAGGCGTTGTGGGCGAGGAGCGGCAACCCGCCGGTGAACGCCCGCACCCGGGGCAGGACCTCTTCCCAGGAGGGCGCACCGGCAAGCATTTCAGGGGAAATACCGGTTAAGCTTTCAATCACCGGCGGCAGGGGGCCGGCAGGCCTCACGAGGGTCTCCAGCCTCTCGGTCACCACCCCGCCCTGCACCTTCAGCAAGCAGACCTCGATGATCTCGTCGCGCCGGGGGTCGGTGCCGGTCGTCTCCAGGTCGCAGACCACAAAGCAATCGAGCACCGTCGTGCCCTCCGTCAGCTTTCCCTTTCCCTTTTCGCCTCCTGCGTTTTTCCCCGTTCGAGCTGGGCGACACGGGCCGTGAGCTCACGGATGCGCCGGCTGCTCCGGTACTGCCGGCCCACGCCGAGCAGCATGGTCACCACCGCGCCGGCGGCCACCGCACCCAGAATCACCAGGGAAAGGGAGATGCGCGGAAAGGACCAGAAAAGAAAGCGGATATCGACCGGCGTGGCGTTCTGCACGGCAAAGAGGGCGATCCCCAGGGCAAATAGAAGGCCGAAGAGGAAGTATAACTGCACCTTATCACTCCAGTCCGGCGTCCGGCATATCGCTCACGTACATATTTCTTTTCGGGGATGCGGTTTCCTGCCACGACTGGAAAAGCCGGGATGGGTAAGCTATATTTTAAGCAATCGAACCATGCGGAGGGGATAGGCTTGGCGACGGTCCGGCTGGCCATCTGCCAGCTCAAAGTCCGGGAAGGCAAGGAGGGAAACCTGAACCGCGCCCGGGAAATGGTCTTACAAGCCGCCCGCAACGGGGCGGCCGTTGTTGCCCTTCCCGAAATGTTCAACTGCCCCTACGAGGAGGAAGCCTTTGCCGCCTATGCGGAAGTCTACCCGGCAGGGCCGACCTTCACCATGCTGGCCGCTGCGGCCGCCGAGGCGCGGGTCTACCTTTTCGGGGGTTCGCTTCCCGAGAAGGACGGGGAACGGCTTTTCAACACCTGTTTCGTCTACGATCCCGGCGGCAACCTCCTGGCCCGCCACCGTAAGGTGCACCTGTTCGATGTGGCTCTGGACACCCTCACCTTCCGGGAATCGGACACCTTTACCGCCGGCGACACCCCCACCGTGGTGCGCACGCCCTTCGGGAAGATCGGCGTGGCCGTTTGCTACGACCTGCGCTTCCCCGAACTGGCCCGCCTCATGGTGGACAGGGGCGCCGAGATTTTCATCATCCCGGCCGCCTTCAACACCGTCACCGGGCCGGCCCACTGGGAGTTGCTCCTGCGGGCACGTGCGGTGGACAACCAGGTATTCGTCGCCGGGGCGGCGCCGGCCGCGGGCCGGCTCCGCCGCTACGAAACGTACGGCCACTCCGCCGTGGTCGACCCATGGGGCGCTGTGGTGGCCCGGGCCGGAGCCGGGGAAACCATACTGTACGCCGACCTCGATCTCCGTTTGGTCCACGACGTCCGCCGGAAGCTCCCGCTTCTTGCCAACCGGCGGCCGGAAGTATACGCGCAAAAATAAACCGGATAAAAAAATCCGGCATCAGGTGTATAAATTACGGGACGCGTGGATATTATTATAGCGGACCCAGTAACAACCTAACTCCTCTCCCTTTTCGCTGTACCCGCAAGGGTACAGCAATTTTATTCTCGCCACTTTTTCGCACGTGCCGGTTTTACCGTTTTTTAGACCGCAAGGTTTCCGCCGATCTGCCGTTGTATTCCTATTTTCCCGTAGCCAGGTACCGGTCGGCGCTCACCGCCGCAATGGCCCCGTCGGCCACGGCGGTGACGATCTGCCGCAGGGTCTTCTTCCTGATGTCACCTGCCGCGAAGAGCCCCGGAACGCTTGTCCGCATTTCCTCGTCGGTAAGCACAAAGCCGCGCGGGTCGCGTTCCACCAGCTTCTCCACCAGGTAAGAGTTCGGGCTGATGCCCACATAGACGAATACCCCGCTGACGGGGAGAGTACGCAGCGCGCCGTCGCGCACATCCTTAATGACGATCTCCTCCACGGCGTTTTCTCCGCGGATCTCCTCCACCACGCTGTGCCAGATGGGTTCGATCTTGGGGTTGGCCAGGGCGTGCTCCTGGATGCTGCGCGCCGCCCGCAACTCACCGCGGCGGTGAATAAGGTAGACCTTGGACGCGAAGCGGGTGAGAAACTGCGCCTCCTCGACGGCGGCGTCCCCCCCGCCGACAACGGCCACCTCCTGGCCGCGGAAGAAGGCTCCGTCGCAGACCGCGCAGTAGGAAACACCCCGCCCCCGCAGGCGCGCCTCGCCTTCCACCCCCAGGGGCCGCGGCCCGGTCCCCGTGGCCAGAATAACCGCCCTGGCACTTATTTCTCCCGTCTTGCTCCGGAGCAGGAAAACCTCGTCATCCTTCGTAATTTCCACGACCTCGTTGTTTTCGATGGGCAGCCCGAGCCCCCGGGCGTGCTCCTCCATGCGCTGCATCAATTCCGGCCCGCCGATTCCGCCGGGGAAACCCGGGTAGTTTTCGATCCTTTCGGTTTCCGTCACCTTCCCGCCCGGTAGACCGCGCTCCAGGAGCACAACATCCCTTGCCGCCCGCACCGCGTAGATGCCGGCAGCAAGACCTGCGGGACCACCCCCGATGATTACTATGTCCCTCTGCACCACGTCCACCTCGCTACCGATTTTTAATGCCGGAATTCATCGGTTCTGCTATACAATCTTCTTAATTTTCTAACTTTGCCAATCTATTTTCTAACTTTATCAGTTCCCGGGCCGCTGTCAAGACCCCAAGATACACGTATTCTTTAGAAAGCCCTCCCTGAAGATAGACCGCGTACGGCTCGCGCAGCGGGGCGTCCGCCGTCAACTCCAGGGATGCCCCCTGAATGAAGGTGCCTGCGGCCATCACGATACCATCCGCGTATCCGGGCAGAGGACCCGGTTCGGGCCGCACCGCGGCGTCCACCGGTGAGGATTGCTGGATCGCCCGGCAGAAAGCCATGACCCGTTCCGGCGACCCCAACCGCACCGCCTGCACGATGTCACCCCGCGGCGCATCGTAAGCCGGCATAACGGTAAAACCGAGACGTTCGAAAAAGCGGGCCGCGAAGACCGCGCCCTTCAGCGCCTCGGATACAAAGTGCGGTGCCAGATACAGACCCTGCAGCAAGAGCCGCGTGAGGCCAAGAGTCGGCCCCACCGCCGCCCCGAGCCCCGGCGCCGTCAGTCGCTCCGCCGCGGCCTGGACGTATTCCCGGCGGCCCGCGATGTACCCTCCCGTAGGCGCCAGCCCGCCTCCGGGGTTCTTAATAAGGGAACCGCAAACCAGGTCCGCTCCCGCGGCGCATGGCTCCCTTGTTTCCACGAACTCGCCGTAGCAGTTGTCCACGAGCACCACGGCCCGCGGTGACGCCCGGTGCACCAGACCGGCTACCGCCTCTATCTCCTCGATGCGCAGCGCCCGGCGCATCCGGTAACCGCAGGACCGCTGCAGGAAGACCACGCGCGTGCGCTCCGAGAGCGCGGCGCGAAGGGCGGCAAGATCGATGCCGCCGTCGGACAGGGGTTCAAGCTGCCGGTAATATACACCCATTCCGGTAAGGGAACGAGGCGAAGGGTTTTGGAGACCGATGACAGGGCAAAGGGTATCGTAGGGAGTCCCCTGGACGCAAAGCAACTCATCCCCCGGCGCAAGGAGGCCAAAAAAACAAGTCGCCAGCGCGTGGGTACCGGAAACCAGCTGCACCCGCACCAGCGCCTCTTCCGCCCCGAAGATCAGCGCCCAGGCCTTTTCAAGGGCTTCCCTTCCCGCATCGCCGTACCCGTACCCGGTACTTCCCAGAAAGTGATACTCCCGTACCCCGGCGGCGTGGAAGGCGTCAAGGACCCGCCGGTGGTTTTCCAGGGCCGTGCGCTCTATGTCGCGGTATACCGGCTGGACCTCCTCAACGACCTCGGCCGCCAGACGTTCGAGGCGCGCCAACACCTTGCCACCAGGAAGAATCCCGCAGGGAGGGAAGCGTTACTGGTTAGCGGGCTTCGCCTCGGCGAAGTTGGTGCTAACCGGACGCACCGGGCTGACGGTGGAAATGGCGTGCTTGTATACCATGGACTGCTTGCCATCGGTTTCAAGAATAACGGTGAAGTTATCGAACCCCCGGACAATCCCCTTGAGCTGGAACCCGTTAATCAGAAAAACGGTGGCAGGGATGCTTTCCTTCCGCAACTGGTTCAAGAAAGCGTCCTGCAGATTGATCTGGGTCTTACTCATCGACGTCCCTCCAGACGGAAGTTATCGTTATATGGTTTCGCCGGTTGCCAGTTGACTCCTGCCGGAAGACCCTCAAGAAAGGCAATAATTTCTTCCGCCGCCCCGGCCGGCCCCCCCAGGGCATCCACATCCAGCCACCTTATCCGCGGGTCCCGGCGAAACCAGGTGAACTGCCGCTTGGCAAACCGCCGCGTGTTGCGCTTCAGAAGCCGCACCGCCTCCTCCAGAGAGAGTTCCCCCTCCAGGTAGGCGGCGATCTCCTTGTACCCCAGGGCCTGCATGGAAACCTGGTGGCGGCGATAACCCCGCTTGAGGAGGTTTTGGACCTCCTCAACGAGACCTGCCGCCAGCATTCTGTCGACCCGCTCCTCGATATGCCGGTAGAGCTTTTCCCGGGGCATGGTAAGACCGAACATCCACAACAGGTACTTAGAAGCGGTTTCCCGGCCGGCATCCTGGAAGCTGCTGATAGGCTTTCCCGTCTGGTGGTAAACCTCCAGCGCCCTGATAACGCGGCGCACGTTGTGGGGGTGAATGCGGCCGGCAGCCACAGGATCCACTGCCGCCAGCCGCGCGTGGAGCGCCTCGGGTCCTTCCAAACGGGCCTCCTCCATCAATCGCCGCCGCAGCGCCGGGTCGGGTCCCGCAACGAACCGGTAGGGATCGACAACGCTGCGGATGTAGAGTCCGGTGCCGCCGACCAGCAACGGCAAGCGGCCCCGGGCGTGAATGGCGGCGATGGACTTCTCCGCCAGATGCTGGTAGAGGGCCACGCTGAAAGGGGTATCGGGATCGACGATATCGATAAGGTGGTGCGGCACCCCCTGCCTCTCCTCCACGGTGGGCTTCGCCGTCCCGATATTCATCCCCCGGTAAACCATCATCGAATCGGCGGAAACGACTTCCCCGCCCAGCCTGCGGGCCACCAGGATGCCCACCTCGGTTTTGCCCACAGCCGTAGGGCCACAGATAACCACCAGGGGGCGCCTGCCGTTATTCATCGGCTTCACCTTCTGGGCAGTTTTCCCATAACCAGGAATTGTTATGCGCGCAGGAAGCGCCTGGCCAGTTCCTCCCGGGTGATGAGCACGCAGGTGGGCCTGCCGTGCGGACAGGTGTAGGGCGAGGAGGTTCTGGCCAGCGCGGCTAAAAGGGCCTGCGCCTCCACCGTCCCCAATTGCTGCCCCGCTTTCACCGCCCGGTGGCAGGCCAGCGTACGCGCCATCAGGTCCAGGAAGGCCGCCTTATCGGGTGGCTTCTCCTGGTCCAGGGCGTCCAGGAAGGCCCTCAGCTCGTTCTCCCCGGCGGGAACCTGGGGCAGAGCGGGCACGCCGCGGAGAACAAAGGTCCGGCCGCCGAAGGACTCGACGATAAAACCCGCGGCCTCGAGGAGCGTACCGTATGTTTCGAGGAGCCGCACATCTGCCGGCCCCAACTCCAGCGTCACGGCCGGGCCCAGAACCTGCACCGGCGGTCGCACGGCGAGCCTTTGCCGGTAATCCTCGTAGAGCACCCGCTCGTGGGCGGCATGCTGGTCGATAATGGCCAGGCCGCCGGCCACCTTCCCGACAAGGTAGACCGGGGGGAGAAAACCCAGGACCTCCGTTTCGGCGAGGGCGGTAAAGGCTGCCGCCTCTTCGCAGACGGCTTCCGGTCCCGTGACAAAGGCCAGGAGATCCGCCACGGCCCACTTGCCGGCGCCGCCGCCTGCGGGAGAACGGTCGGGCCGACCCGGACCGGCCGCCGCCGGGCGACCCAGGGCGCGCCGCACCGCCTCACCGACGGCGCGCACGACGGCCTGCTGGCGGCGGAACCGGATCTCCCATTTCGCCGGGTGGACGTTAACGTCCAGCGCCGCCGGATCGGTTTCCAGATGCAGCACCGCCACCGGATGGCGGCCTGCGGGGAGAAGTCCCCCGTATGCTTCCTCCAGGGTTGCCGCCAGCGGGTAGCAGCGTACCGGGCGGCCGTTAACAAAAAAGTACTGGTGCCGGCGGGAGCCACGGTGGAGGGCGGGTCGTGAAACGTAACCGTAGACCCGCAAATCCATATCTGTCAGATCAACCTCCACCATCCCCGCCGCCGTATCGGCACCAATAACGGCGCATACGGCGTCAAACAGGTTCCCCCGGCCCGGGGTGCTCAATACGTGGCGCCCGTTTTGCGCCACGCTGAAGCGGACCCCCGGCGCGGCCAGGGCCAGGCGCGCTGCCGTCTCTACCGCCAGGGCCCCTTCAAAGGAAATGCCTTTCAAAAATTTTTTTCGGACCGGGGTATTGAAGAAAAGGTCGGTGACGGTCACCGTGGTGCCGGCGGCGCACCCCACCGGACGCACGCGCAGAATCTGCCCACCTGCGCTCTCTACGAGAATGCCCTCCGCCGCTTCCCGCAACCGGGTCCTGATGGTCAGGTGCGATACCTGGGCAATGCTGGCCAGCGCCTCGCCGCGAAAACCCAGGGTAGCAATAGCTTCCAGGTCTGCCGGCCCGCCGATTTTGCTGGTGGCATGGCGGGTGAGGGCCAGGACCGCATCGTCGGCGTCCATCCCGCAACCGTTGTCGCTCACCACAATGCGCGCCAGGCCGCCGCCCGCCAATTCGACGGAAACGGCGTCTGCGCCGGCGTCAAGGGCGTTTTCCACCAGCTCCTTTACCACGGAGGCCGGTCGCTCGACCACCTCGCCGGCGGCGATCATGCCTACCGTCTTCTCGTCCAGGACCCTGATCCTGCCCAAGCCCGCTTCCTCTCCCCCGTCAGACACCGGATCTGCCACGGCGCACCCGCCTTACCGGGCGCCCTGCTTCATCCAAAAGCCTTTTCTGCCAGGCGTGAAGCTTATTCAGCGCCTCGAGGGGGGTCGTAGTCGCCAGGTCGATTTCCTTTAACTCCTCAAGAACCGGGTGGATCTCCCGCGCAAACATCTCCAGCTGGGTCACCGGGCGGGACGGCTGCCCACCGGCCCACCCTTTCCCCCGCGCCTCCAGCGCCGCCAGCACCTCGCGGGCACGTTCCAGCACTTCCCGGGGCAGCCCGGCCAGCCGCGCCACGTGCAGCCCGTAGCTCCGGTTGGCGCTTCCCGGCACCACCCGGTGCAGGAAGACGATCTCGTCCCCTTCCTCACGAACCGCCATGGTGCAGTTGACCACCCCCGGCATGGCCGCCATGGCGGTAAGCTCATGGTAATGTGTGGAAAATAGTATCCGGGCACGGGTGTGCAGGTGCAGGAATTCCACAATTGCCCGGGCCAGGCTCATGCCGTCGTAGGTGCTTGTCCCCCGGCCCACTTCGTCCAGGATAACCAGACTGGCAGAGGTGGCGTTCTCCAGGATGGTACGGCATTCACTCATTTCGACCATAAAGGTGCTCCGCCCGCCGGCCAGATCGTCGGCAGCACCCACGCGGGCGAAGATACGGTCCACCACCCCGAACTCCGCCGTCTTTGCCGGTACGAAGCTCCCGGCCTGCGCCATGAGGACCAGCAGGGCCACCTGGCGCATGTAGGTGCTCTTTCCGGCCATGTTGGGGCCGGTGAGGATGATCAGGCGCCGGTCTCCGTCAAAAAGAACGTCGTTCGGGACAAAGGACCCTGCGCCGAGCACGCGCTCCACCACCGGGTGACGGCCCTCTTCGATGGCCAGGTGGTATCCCCCGTCCTTAACGCGCGGCCGTACATACCCGTACCTGGCGGCGGCCTCGGCCAGAGAAAGAAGGGCGTCCAACTCCGCCACGGCCCGCGCCGTCTGTTGCAGGCGCTCCAGGTGGGCAAGCACCTTCTGCCGCAACTCCAGGAAGAGTTCGTATTCCAGCGCGGCAAGACGCTCCTCGGCCCCGAGGATCTCGTCCTCGTACCGCTTCAGCTCGTCGGTGATGAAGCGCTCGGCATTGGCCAGGGTTTGCCGTCGCCGGTATTCGGGAGGCACAAGGGGAAGGTTCGGCCGGGTGATCTCGATATAATAGCCGAAAACGCGGTTGAAGCCGACCTTGAGGGAGCGGATGCCCGTGCGTTCCCGCTCCCGCGCCTCAAAGGCGCAGAGCCACTCCCGCCCGTTGCTCCCGATGGCCCGCAGGCGGTCCACCTCCGGGTGGAATCCTTCCCTGATCAGGCCACCGTCCCGCACGCTTGCCGGGGGATCGTCAACCAGAGCCTTCTCAAGCAGGGCGGCCACATCATCGAGGGGGTCAAGCCGCCCGTAAAGCTCCCGCAGTAACTCCGCCTTGAGGCCGGTCAGGATTTCCCGCACCGGGCCCAGGGCGCGCAGCGACGTTTTCAAGGCGACCAGGTCGCGCGCCGTGGCCGAGCCGCACGCGACCCGGGAGGCCAGGCGTTCCAGGTCCTGCACGGTACGGAGTTCCCGGCGGACCCGTGTGCGGAGAAGGGTGGTATCGACCAGTTCCTGTACCGCATCGTGACGGCCGGCGATGGCCTCCGTCGCGGTGAGGGGCATTTCCAGCCACCGGGCGAGGCAGCGCCCACCCATGGGGGTCACGGTGTGATCCAGCACCCAGAGGAGCGTACCCCACTTCCCGCCGTCCCGCAGGGAGCGCGTGATCTCCAGGTTCCGCCGTGTGGCGGCGTCCATAAGAAGGTGGCGCGTGGCAGGAAGGTAGGATACGCTTTTGAGGTGGGCCAGTTCCCTTTTTTGGGTCCGTACCAGGTACTGCAGCGCCGCCCCTAAGGCGCATACCGCCGGGCCGGACCGGTACCAGGGCGCCTGCGCCACCCCGGAGCCGAATTGCCCCATCACTACCTGCCGGGCCACATCTTCGGTGCAGGTTTCGCCTTCCACTTCCGAAACCAGAGCCGGGCAGGTGTGCCGGACCGCCTCCAACAGGGTTCGGGGAACGGCCCTGGGAATAAGTACTTCGGCAGGAAAGGCCCGGGCCAGCTCGTCCAGCAGCGCCTCAAGGGCCCGCTCGCCCCTGGTTTCGGTTACGGCGATTTCTCCGGTAGATATATCGACCAGGCAGAGACCGTAGTCCCCTTCGACCGGTACAATGCTCGCCAGGTAGTTGTTCCTTTTCGCCTCCAGGAACTGCCCGTCCACCACCGTACCGGGTGTGATTACGCGCGTCACCTCGCGGCGCACCAGGCCGCGCGCCTGCTTCGGATCTTCAACCTGCTCGCAAATAGCCACCCGGTATCCCTTTTCGATCAGGCGGGCGATGTACCCGTCGGCGGCATGGCATGGGACGCCGCACATCGGCACCCTCCCGGCCTCTCCACCGTCGCGCCCGGTGAGGGCTATTTCGAGAAGGCGCGAGGCAATTTCGGCGTCCTCGAAGAAAAGTTCGTAGAAATCTCCCAGGTGAAAAAAGAGGAGGGCATCAGGGTACTGCTGCTTGATTTCCCTGTACTGCCGTAGCATGGGGGTCAGTTGCACCGCCACCACCATGTATTACATTACCATAGTGGCGGCGGGCAACGAAAGAGCATTGACGGGGATTTAGGAAAGACCGGGATCGGGCCGGGGTTCCCCCTTTTCTACCCTGACCAGAACCTCCGTAGCTTCCTCCGGCCGATCGCCCAATGCCGTATCAACCCGGATCAGTTCCGTACGCACCGCGATTCCCGACGTCGCCGCGCACCAGACGCGCTGTTCCGCCAGGACTCGTTCGGGAGATACAGACGGGTCTACCTGGGTAACCAGAACCCGCGCCACCCGGAACCGGCCCGCCGGCACGGTTATAGTTTCGACCGCCTCTACCCTGTAGCGGGTAACATATCCTTCGCCGGGCTCCTCCCACGCCGTGCCCGGCGCAGCATCCAGGGGGAAGACCCGCCGCGGTTCCGGCCAGGCCGCCCGGCCATTGGGGTCCCTTGCCCCCACTTCGACCAGCCACCCCTCGCGTACGGCCACGTAGGAGACGTAGGCCTCCCCGGGTTTTTCTCCGTACCGTGCCGCAACCACAGGGATGACTTCCTGCCCGCCCAGAAGGCTCCGGGCAAAGTACTCCGTTTGCCACTCCCTGCCCGTTTCTTCGCACCTGTAAACCAGCTTTAAACCGGGTTCAACCATCAGGGTACTGGCCCCGGTTGCCGCCGTTGGTGCCGTGCGCTCCCGCGAGCCGGCACAACCTGCGGCTGCGGCGAGGGCGAAGGCCACGGTGAGCAGCACAAAAAGTATAACGCGTAATGGTATCGCCCTAGAAAACGGCAAGGGTTACCCCCTTCCTTCCACCATCCCCAATATTTCGCGGGCCTCAGCCTCACTTACGTCGTACCACTCCTCGTAGGCCTCGGCCACGGCAAAGCGCCAGCCACTGCGCACGTTGGCGCAGTATACCGCGTCAACCTGGCCGGCCACGCGGTGTACCGCTTCGGCGTGTCCGGTGGGTACGGCGACAACTACCTGTTCCGCCCCGGCGCGGCGCATGGCCTCCACGGCCACCAGCATGGTAAAGCCGGAGGCCAGACCGTCGTCCACCAGGATGACCGGGCGACCCCGGAGGGCGGGAAACGGCCGGTCCCCGCGGAAAGATTTCACCCGCCGGAGCACCTTTTCCCTGGTGTACCCGATCCCTTCCCGGATCTCTTTTTCGGTTAAACCGTAGTGCTCAACCAGTTCCCGGTTCAAGCGGGTTGTGCCGTCGAAGGCCACCGCCCCGCACCCGGTTTCGGTGCTCCAGGGAAGGGTGATCTTGCTGACCACCGCCACCTCCAGGGGCAGACCCAGTTCGCCGGCAATCGCCGCAGCTACCGGCACTCCGCCCGCCGGGATGGCGAAAACGATGGCGGAACTGCCCCGGAAGGCAACAAGCATCCCAGCCAGCACCCGGCCCGCTTCCGCCCGGTTGCGGAAAACTTCCGTTCTGCCCCTCAATTCGGGGAGGTCAAAAATTTCCCCGGTCTTATGGCTTTCCCCCTCCGCCAAAGCAACCTCACCCCGTATAACAGGCCACCGCCTCAACGCGGCACGCTTCCCGCTCGCGTCGCGCACCGCACCGGCAACACCGGTTGTTGAACAGTGACGGCAACCCACCCCTACCGCAGGAGTTAAGGGGCTACAGACTGCGCCGGAAGATCCGGAAGGATATCCCTGGCAGATATTATAACATAAGGAGCGCGTATCTGGCGTCGGGTACCCGCGCCGGGTTCAGGCAGACGAGCCCAGAGTGTAGCCAAATTCCCTAAAGAGGCCCTCTGCCGCCCTTTTCCAGGCCAGGGTCCAGGACCGCGGTTGCGAGAGGTACCGCTCGAGGTGCGGTACCGCCTCCGGGAAATGGGTGGCGTAGGCGGCCCGCAGGCGCCGCACGACGGCAGGATAGGGGTTAAGGGGGTCGACATGTACCTCGTAAACCCCGGCCCGCCGCAGGTCGGCCAGAAGGGCGCGCAAAGCACGCGCCCGGTCTCCCAGGCCCGGCAGGAGCGGCGCAATGAAAACCCAGACGTCCACACCCGCCTCCCGCAGCTTACGGATTGCCGCCAGGCGCGCCGAAGGGGGCGCGGCACCGGGCTCGAGGATCCGGGCCACCCTGTCGTCCCGCACGGTTATCGTGAAGCCGACGCTTCCGCGAAGGCGCGCCAGAAGGGAAAGGTCGCGCACCACCAGGTTCGACTTGGTGAGGATTTCCACTTCCAGGGCCGGGTAGTCCGCCAGTAGCTCCAGGCAGGAGCGGGTAAGGCAGGTCCGGGCCTCCACCGGCTGGTAAGCATCGGTGACCGTACCGACAATAACCTTGCCGGTGGGCGGCCTGCGGCTCCCCAGTTGCCCGCGCAGGGCGTCCACAAGGTTTCTTTTGACGTCTACAAACTCTCCCCACGCTTCCCCGCGGGCGGCAAACCGGCACATAAAGGCGGCATAGCAGTACCGGCAGCCATGGGCACAGCCAACGTACGGGTTCAAGCAGTATCGGTAGCCCGGGATCCCCGTTTTGTTAAGGGCGGCCCTGCAGGCCACCGCGCCCACACGCACCGCGTAACACCCCCGCTACCCGCAGCATCCCCGGCCGAACCGGCTGTTATCCCCCGCCCTTATCCCTGCGCGAGAATGTATTCGGCCAGAGAATCTACGAGGGCGCGGAACTGCTCCGGCCGGTTCACGGGATCGCGCCACCTCTTGTTGATTTCGAGCTGGAGGGCGGGGATGCCCAGTTCCGTACTGACCAGCCGGGTGACGGTCGGCTGGCCGCAGCCACTGAAGGTATGGTTGACAAATACCTCATTAATCCCGTACCGCCGGCACGTGTCCTGAAGAGCCTGCACCAGTTCCGGTCTTCCCAGAAGCGAAGCTCCGTGGCAGGTGCCGATGTCAATATCGTAGAGCCGCCAGTGGGCCGACCCGTGCAGGTCGAGGACCAGGCCGATGCCGTGCCGTAGAACCGCCTGCCGCAATTTCTCTTTATAAGCGCAGTCGTTATAAAAATTGGGATCGTCGTCACAGGCGGCCAGATAGATGGCGTGGCAGCCGGTAAGGGCGTGGAGCAACCGGGCCAGGGTGCCCGTGTATTCGTCCTCCTCCTTCGGCTCGGCCACGCCCCTCCGCAAGTGCTTCACCGCGTGCGGCGCCGAAACAAGGACGGGGCGCTCGCCGTCGAGCAGGATGCAGGTGGCCCCGTTATGCGCCGCGCCGCGGTACCCGTTTACGGCAAAGAGCTCACGCTCCGCAGCTATAGCAGACTCAATATCCCATTGCAGAACGGCCATAACGTCCCCTCCTTGCCTTCTACCGGCCCCACCGGGTTTTATTCGGCTTTCGCGATTTTCACCTGCGCACCCGCGACGACCTCTTTCAGTACCGTCGCGTCCCCCACGACGCGCCCGAAAACGTTTACGGCGCTTGCCGGGCGGATTTCGCCGCCCCGGCCGGCCGGCGTCGGATTGGCGGAGATGCTTTCTCTCTTAATCCTATTCCCTTGCCGGAGAACTGGCAATAGGGCTCGCGGGTGCCGGTCGCCCGGAAACGACGGTGCAGCTTGCCCCGCGTTACCCGGGGGGCATATAATTAAGGGGCAGAAGGCGGTGCTCTCCCTTGCCGGCTCTGATTCTGGTGGTGGACGACGATCCCAAAATAACTTCCCTTTTAAAGCGCAGCCTTGTCTACGCGGGCTACCGCGTGCATACCGCCCGCGACGGGGTCGGAGCCCTGCAGGCGGCCGTAGAAATCAAGCCCGACCTCGTCATCCTGGACGTGCTGCTGCCCGATATCGACGGCTTCGAAGTCTGCCGGCGCCTGCGCGCGGAAACAGACGCCCTGATCCTCATGCTCACCGCCAGGGACGAAGTGGCGGACAGGATCAGGGGGCTCGACAGCGGGGCGGACGACTACCTGGTCAAACCCTTTTCCCTGGAGGAACTCCTGGCGCGGGTGCGCGCTCTTCTGCGGCGCCGCCTCCAGGAGACGAACCGCACCCTGGAGTTCGCCGGCCTCCGGCTCGACCCGGCCACCAGGGAGGTTACCCGGTCTGGCCGCCGTATTGAGCTTACGAACAAGGAGTACGAACTCCTGGCCCTCTTCATGGCCAACCCGCGCCGCGTCCTCTCCCGGCAGGAGATCATGGACCGCGTCTGGGGGTACGACTACAGCGGCGAGTCCAACGTCCTGGAGGTTTACGTTGGCTACCTGCGCGCCAAACTCGAGGCGGCAGGAGAAAAGCGTCTCATCCACACCGTCCGCGGCGTGGGTTACGTACTCCGCGAATGATATCAGGGAACGGGGTGAAGGATTGCTTTCCCTGCGCTGGCGCCTGACGCTCATCTATACCGGGGTACTGGCCCTGACCCTGCTTCTTTTCAGCCTTACCCTGTACGCCGTACTGCAACGGAATCTCCTCCGCGAGACCGACCGCACCCTCGCGCTGCGGGCCGCCGAACTGGCGTACCGCCCCCAAACACCAAGGGGGCCCGCCTGGCGCAGGATGCTCCTGCCGCCCCACTTCAGCGTCTTTGCCAACCCCGACGTCTATTTGCAGGTCGTGGACAAGGCCGGGGAGGTCATTGAGAAGTCCCCGAACCTCGGTACAGAAACGCTTCCCGTAACGCCGGATGTTGTGGCCCGCGCGGTGCAGGAAGGGGCCTTTTTCCAGACGGTCCCTGCCAACGGTGAACGGCTGCGCGTCTATAATTTACCCCTGGCCGCCGGCGGTGCAGCAGCCGTGCTGCAGGTCGGCCGGTCCCTCGAACCGGTCTACGGCGTGCTGGACCGGCTCGTCCGGCTCCTGCTCCTCGTCGGCCTGACCGTGGTCGCCCTGGCCACGAGCGCAGGATACTATCTTGCGCGGGCGGCCCTGACCCCGGTGGACCACCTTACCCGTGTGGCCGCGGCCATCGGTGAAACGCAGGACCTGGAACGGCGCGTGGCTTACCAGGGCCCCCCGGACGAGATCGGCCGGCTGGCGGCCACCTTCAACGGGATGCTGGCGCGTCTCGCCGCCCAGCAGCGCTCCCTCGAGGAGGCCTACGCAGCGCAGCGCCGGTTTGTAGCCGATGTCTCCCACGAACTGCGCACGCCGCTCACCATCATCCGGGGAAACCTTGAGCTTTTACAGCAAATGGAAGGCAGGGGCAGCGCCGCCGCAGAGATCCTCGCGGACGCCGCGGAAGAAGCGGAGCGGATGTCCCGCCTGTTGCATAATCTTCTCATCCTGGCCCGCGCCGACGCCGGCCAGCATATCGAAAAGGCGCCCCTGGACCTGGAGCCGCTCGTACAAGAGGTGGCCCGCCAGGCCCCCCTGCTCGGCCCCACGCCTTTCCATACCCACGGCCTCGATGCCCTGGCCGACGGGCGAATTATGGGAAACGCAGACTACCTCAAGCAACTCCTCCTTATCCTGCTCGACAACGCTTTCAAGTACACCCCTCCGGAGGGGACGATTACCCTGTCCGCGGCCCGCGAAGACGGTTGGTACCGCATCGGCGTCGCCGATACCGGACCCGGTATCCCGCCGGAAGAGCTACCCCGCATCTTCAACCGTTTTTTCCGCGGCGCGGCGGGTCGCGCAGGCGGCACCGGGCTCGGCCTGGCCATCGCCCGCTGGATCGCCGAGGAACACGGCGGCCGCCTGGAGGTAACAAGCACACCTGGCCGCGGAACGACCTTCACCCTCCGGCTCCCCGCCCTGGAAACCGAAAACATTTCTTAGGTGTTTTTTAGTTTACTTTCAGCTTATTCTAAGGTTGCCGTGGCATACTAGGGCCAGCCGGTAGTTTATCCCGGCCATCCCCGGGGACAAAGGAGGTGAAGCCAGGTGAGGAAAGGTCTTGTCATAACGCTGGTTGCGCTCCTGGTGCTGGCCCTGGCCGCACCGGCCCTGGCAGCCGCGCTGACGCCGGAACAGAGCCAGGAAATCGCCAAAATCCACCAGCAAATTCTCGATCTACGCAAGCAACTTATCGACAAATACGTGGCGTACGGCCGTCTGACCCCCGAACAGGGCCAGCAGATCAAGGCCCGTATCGAAGCGCGCCAGAAATTCCTGCAGGAGAACCCCGATTATCTCGGCAACTGCCCGGGTTGCGGCCTCAGGGCCGGGCGCGGGTTCGGTGCCGGACAGGGGTCCGGCGCGGGACTGCGGGGAGCCATGGGCGGCCGGCAGTGGCAGAACAACACCGCCCCGCCTACGAGCAGCTAGGAAAGTACGGTAACGACAAGGCCAGGGAGAACCCTGGCCTTTTTCCGTTATTCCGCCCGCGTGCCCGGGAGGCTTTGCACCCGCGGCAACGGACTGCCCGCCCGGTGTACTAACGTTCTTGATCTTCCGGCTCCCGCACCTCGAGGGCGTGGCCACAACCCTGGCAAAAAGGAACTTCGCGCGGGTTCTCGACGTCACAGTAAGGGCAGTGGCAGGTATCTTCCTCCGTCTCCCTGGGGGCCGCTGCCGTTGCCGGCCGTGGCGCGCTCGCCCCGTTCTTGCGTACCAGGTAGTCCTCGATGGCCTTGTGCAGGGCGTCGGCCCCCAGGTTGGAACAGTGCAGCTTCTGGGTCGGCAACCCTGCCAGGGCGTCGGCAACGTCCTTGTTGGTGATCTTAAGGGCCTCCTCGATGGTCTTCCCTTTCGCCAGTTCGCTCACCATACTGGAAACGGCGATGGCCGCGCCGCACCCGAAGGTTTGAAACTTCACGTCTTCAATGCGGTTATCCTTAACCTTGATATAGAAAGTCATCATGTCGCCACACGCCGGGTTCCCTACCTCGCCCACCCCGTCTGCGTCTTCGATCACCCCAACGTTGCGGGGGTTCATGAAATGGTCCATTACTATCGGATTATACACTTTAACTCCCTCCCGAAGTTTACGCCCCGGCCTTTTCCCGCATGGCCTTGTGGTAGAGGGGCGACATTTCCCGCAACCGCTGGACGACAGGCGGCAAGGCGGTAAGCAACCGCTCTACATCCCGGTCCGTGTTGTGGATACCCAGGGTGAAGACGAGGGATCCCTGGGCCGTAGCCGAGCTTACGCCCATGGCCAGCATAACGTGGGAGACCTTAAGGGAGCGCGAAACGCAGGCCGAACCGCTGGAGATCTTGATATCCTCCATATCCATGAAGAGAAGCATGGACTCACCCTCGACGTAGTCCACGGCCACGCTGACGTTGTTCGGCAGCCGCCGCTCCGGGTGGCCCAGGAGGTAGGTGTACGGAATGCGGGCGGGGAGTTCGCGTATCAGGCGGTCCCGCAGGCCCTGGAGGTGTTTCGCCCGGGCAGCCATCTCCCTCTTCGCGATCTCCGCCGCCACCCCCATACCGACGATAGCCGGCACGTTCTCCGTGCCGGCCCGCAGGCCGCGCTCCTGGATGCCCCCGTCCAGGAGCGGTTGGATGCGCACCCCCTTGCGGATGTAAAGGGCGGCTGCACCTTTAGGACCGTAAAAGGTGTTGGCCGCCAGGGTCAGGAGATCCACCTTCAGCTCCTCCACATCGACCGGGATCAGTCCGGCGGTAGCCACGGCGTCGGTATGAAACAGAACCTTCCTCTCGCGGCAGATGGTCCCGATCTCGGCGATGGGCTGAATCGTCCCCACCTCGTTGTTGGCGTGCATTACCGACACCAGGATGGTATCGCCCCTTATGGCCCGTTCCACCTCCGCAGGATCTACCATCCCGTAAGTGTCCACCGGCAGGCGGGTAACCTCGAACCCCCACCGCTCGAGGGTGTTGGCGCAGTGCATGATGGAGAAATGCTCCACCGAGCTTATGATGATGTGGCGGCCGCGGTTCTGGTGCGCCCAGGCGATCCCCTTCAGGGCGAAGTTATTGGCCTCCGTGCCGCACGAGGTGAAGACGATCTCCTTCGGTGTCGCACCGATGAGACCGGCAACCTGCGCGCGCGCCGTATCCAGGGCCTCACGGGCCTTTTCACCAAACCCGTGGATGCTGGACGGGTTGCCCCAGTACGCGGTGAAGTAGGGCAACATGGCCTGGTGAACTTCCGGAAGCACCGGTGCCGCCGCTATGTAGTCGAGGTAGATCAACAAAATCAACGTCCTTTCTCCGGCAACTCGGCCGGTCGGCCTGTCCCTACTGAGAATCTATCATTTCATGGCGAAAAGTCAAGTCCTGTCCGTTTCCGGCGCCTGTTCTTAATTCCCGGCAGGTTGCGCCAGGCGGCCGACGAGATGTGTCAGGCGGCCCTCCACAACGGTGACCGGCACCAGCTGCCCGATTAGCTCGGGAGGGCCGGGGAAAACCACGGTCTTGTTGGTGCGCGTCCGGCCTGCGAGCCGCGCCGGATCGGTTTCGCTTGGTCCCTCGACCAGCACCTCGTGCTCTTTGCCTTCTTCGGCCCGGTTGCGGGCCAGGCTGATTTCTTTCTGCACGGCTATCAGTTCCTGGATGCGCCGCGATTTCACCTCAGGCGGTACCTGGTCGCCCATGCGGGCCGCCGGCGTTTCCTTGCGCGGGTTGTACACAAAGGTGAAGGCCTGGTCGAACCCCACGCGCCGCACCAGGTCCAGGGTATCCTGGAAGTCCTCCTCCGTCTCTCCCGGAAAGCCCACCATCAGGTCGGTGGTGATGCTGGCCCATGGAATGGCGGCACGGATGGCCTCGACCAGCCGCAGGTAGTCATCCCTCGTGTAGCCGCGCCCCATGCGCCGCAGGATGCGGTTCGATCCGGCCTGCGCCGGGAGGTGGAAGTGTTCGCAAACCTTCTCGCTTTTGGCGATCACCTCGATGAGGCGCGCTGTAAAATCGCGCGGGTGCGAGGTGGTGTAACGGATGCGCCACAACCCTTCGACCCGGTCGAGCTGCTGCAGGAGAGCCGCAAAGTCGGTCGGCGGTTCCAGCCCGCGCCCGTACGAGTTCACATTCTGGCCCAGGAGGGTAACCTCGCGGTACCCCCGGGCAACCAGCGCCTCGACCTCGCGGACGATATCCTCGGGCCGCCGGCTGCGCTCCCGCCCCCGGACGTAGGGAACCACGCAGTAGGTGCAGAAGTTGTCGCACCCGAACATGATGGGCACCCAGGCCGACAGTTTGCTTTCGCGGCGCACCGGCAGCCCCTCAACGATCTCCCCGGCCTCCCGCCAGACGGCGCACACAGGCTCCCGCGTCTCCCGCACCTCTTCGAGGAGGCGGGGCAGTTGGTGCCGGTTATGGGTGCCCAGCACCAGGTCCACGTGCGGAAAGCGGCGCCGTATCTCCTCCGCGGCGCCGTTTTGCTGGGGCAGGCAACCCGTTACCGCAATGATCAGGCCGGGCTTTCTCTTCTTCAGGCGCTTCAGGGTGCCAAGGAGCCCCCACACCTTGTTCTCCGCCGTCTCGCGCACGCAGCACGTGTTGATGACGATAACGTCCGCCTGGCCCGGCCCGGCCGCCCTGGAGTAACCGGCCTGCTCCAGCAGCCCCGCCATGAGCTCGCTGTCAAAGTCATTCATCTGGCAACCGTAGGTAACGATGCTGTACCGCAAGGATTCCGCAGCCTCCGGGTATTAATAAGGTCCCCGATCACTCCTTCACTTTAAATTTTAACACAAAACAAAGCTATAACCCCTTCTCCCTTGCTGCAAGCGCCGGGGCGACTGTTCAGCGGATCAGGATCAGCGGGCACGGCGCCAGGGGAATGACCTTCTGGGTCACGCTGCCGAAGATCAGGCCGCTCCACTGGCCGGCACCCCGGGAGCCCATAACAATGTGGTCGAACCCGCCTTTCGCCGCGTAGTCCACAATTACCTGTGCCGGGTCGCCCTCAAGGGACTCGCTTTCCACCGTGAAACCCGCCTGTTCAAAGACGGCCACCGTCTTGGCAATGTACCGGCGGGACATCTCCCTCACGCTCGAGACAAGACCCGGAGCGAAGGGGTGTTCGTGGTCGAAGGCCTTGAGCTCGGCCGGCACGTGGTAGACGTTGATCACCGTGACCTTGATATCGGGTTGCATGCGCATCAGGTTGACGACGTATTCCGCCGCCCGCAGGGAGTTGTCTGAGCCGTCCGTCGGCAACAGCACCTTGGCAAACACAGGAAACCCTCCTTCTGGAATAAGTTTGGTAAGGTCTCCGGAAAAGACGACGGTTTGTTAATTCGCCCCCGTGCTAATACTTTCCTTTTCGCCGCTGCCGTCGAGGGCAAAGAGAATGGTGCCGCCGCCGACCACAAGGTCGCCGTCGTAAAAGACCGCGGCCTGGCCGGGTGTGATTGCCCGCTGGGGAGTGAAGAACCGCACCAGCACCCGTCCCTCGTCCCGGGGCGCCACGGTTGCCGGGGCCTCCCGGTGGCGGTAGCGAATCCGGGCCTGCACCTGCAAGGGCGCCTGCAGCGCGTCAAAGGCAATCCAGTTAAGTTCGCCCGCCACGAGGGCTTCGCGGTAAAGGGCCCTTTCGGGGCCCACGACCACGGCGTTGCGCACCGGGTCCAGGGCAACAACGTAAAGGGGCTCGCCGGCGGCGATCCCCAGGCCCCGCCGCTGCCCGACGGTGTAGAAGGCGAGGCCCCTGTGCCTGCCCAGCACCCTTCCCCGCTCATCAAGGATGGGTCCTTCCCGGAAATCGCCCGGACAATGGCGTCTGAGGAAGCGGTGGTAGTCGTTGTCGGGGATAAAGCAGACCTCCTGGCTTTCGGCCTTCTCTGCCACAGGCAGGCCCAGGTCCCGCGCCACCGCCCGGACTCGTTCCTTGGTTAGCTCGCCCAAGGGGAACAGGATCCGGCTCAGCTGGGCCTGGGTAAGGGAATAGAGGAAATAGGACTGATCCTTACCCTGATCTACGCCTTTCTTGAGCAGAAAGCGGCCGGTCGCCCGGTCACGGGCGATCCGGGCGTAGTGGCCGGTGGCCAGGAAAGCGGCCTCCAGGGCCCGCGCCCGCTCCAGCAGGGCGTCGAACTTCACGTACCGGTTGCACCTGATGCACGGGTTGGGCGTTCGCCCGCGTGCGTACTCCGCGCAGAAATTGTCTATCACCTGCCGCGCGAAGACCTCGCGCAGGTTGACCACGTAATGCGGAATGCCTAGACGGAAAGCCACCCGCCTGGCGTCCTGGACGGCCGCCAGCCCGCAGCACCCGCCGTTCTCGCGCCCCGGGGGCCATATTTCCATGGTGATACCGATAACCTCGTGACCTGCCCCCTTGAGGAGCGCGGCGGCAACGGAGGAATCCACGCCGCCGCTCATGGCCACGGCCACGCGCATGCTAGCCACACCCTGCACAGGACGTCTCCGGACGCCAGCCCGTTATCGCACGCAACCGGTGTACAACGCGGGGAAAGACCTCGAGCACCCGTTCGATGTCTTCCTTCGTAGTCCCCCGCCCCAGGGTCATGCGCACCGCCCCCCGGGCCAGTTCCGGCGGCACCCCCAGGGCAAGGATCACGTGGGAGGGGTCGGTGGCCCCGGTGCTGCAAGCCGACCCGGTGGAGACGGCGATGCCCTCCTGGTCAAGGGCCATTACCAGGGCCTCCCCTTCCACGCCCGGCACCGTCACGCTAACATTCTGGGGCAGGCGCCGCTCCGGGTGGCCGTTGAGGCGCAAACCCGGAACCCGCTCCTGCAAACCCGTACGCAGCATATCTCGCAGTTCCCGCACGCGCGGAATGACCTGCGGCAGCTCGCGGCGGGCGATCTCTGCCGCCTTCCCGAAGCCTACAATGCCCGGCACATTCTCCGTGCCCGCGCGCAGGCCGCGCTCCTGCGCCCCTCCCACGATAAGGGGCGCCATTTGCGTGCCCTTCCGGATATAAAGGGCGCCGACGCCCTTGGGGCCGTAAAGTTTGTGCGCGGCGATGGAGAGGAGGTCTACCCCCAGTTCGTCTACGTTGACGGGAATGTGCCCGACCGTCTGCACGGCATCGGTGTGGAAGCAGATGCCGGCTTCCCGGGCCACCGCGGCGATCTCTGCAATGGGCTCGACGGTTCCTACCTCGTTGTTGGCGTGCATAACGGAAATAAGAACCGTTTCCGGCGTGATGGCGGCCCTTACCGCCTCCGGATCCACAAGCCCGCTCGGATCCACCGGGAGATAGGTTACCCGGAACCCGTCCTGTTCCAGGAGCCGGCACACGTCGAGAACCGCGTGGTGCTCGATAGACGAGGTAATGATGTGCTTCCCGTCACGCGCCCGCGCGCAGGCCGCACCCCGCAGGGCCCAGTTGTCGGACTCGGTGCCGCCGCTGGTGAAAAAGATCTCGTCGGGCGCGGCACCGATCAGGGCGGCCACCTGCTCCCGGGCTTTCTCCAGGGCCTTTTTCGCCTCCTGGCCGAAGGCATAAGCCGTTGATGGGTTGCCAAAGGCCTCGGCGGAAAGGTAGGGGAGCATGGCCCTGGCTACTTCCGGGTGCGTCGGGGTAGTCGCCGCGTGGTCGAGGTAAATGCGTTGCACCTGGTTAACCTCCTGTGCTTGATATCGATCGGTTGGCCCCAACCTACCCTTAATCTAACCAGGTCAACAACCTGCTACGCGTGCCGCGCGGCCCGCTTTTCCACCGGAAACCTGACCTCCGCCTCCAGTTCGGCTGCCGGTGTAGTTGCCAGATCGTTAAAGAAAACCTCCTCCGCCGGGCCCGCCAGGCGGTAACCGGCGGCGAAAATCCAGCGAAACAACATTTGCATCACCGGTCCTATGGTTTCGTACCCGCCCCGGTGGTAGACGTAGGCCACTTCCCGGGTGGGCACCTTTTTTACCCCCGGCCCATCGTCTACAGGTTCGCTCAGGGGCGTGCCGGGTTTCAACGGCAGCCGGACCTCCCAGAGAAGCTCGGCGGCAGGCACGTCCAGGGGGTTCGAGTGGTACACGGCGATGGGCAGACCGGCCACCCGGTAACCCCGCTCCTTCACCCACGCCTCGAGTTCCCGGCAGGCGGCGGGAATGCCTTCCAGGGGGCCCTTGCGGGAAAGGCAGGCCACGGTGAGTACCGGAACGCGTTTGATGCCCACACCTTCGCCGGCCAAAACGGTCACCTTCCTTTTGGAGTTTGTCCTTATTATAACAGCAGCATAAAGACGAACGTTAGACGGGATAATAGGATTAGCAAACAAAGGAGGAGGTGGTTACCTTGCCGCATCACATCCAGATGAGCGAAATGGAAAGGCTGCACATGATGGAAATCCTCAGGTTTGAAAACCACTGCGCCAGGAAGATTTCCGCTTATATGGACCAGGTGCAGGACCCGCAAATCCGCTCCCTTTTGCAGCAGCTTTCCAACAAAGGGCAGCAGCACCTGAACGCCCTCAACGGTCTGATGCGTGACGCGGGCATGTCCCCGCCGCCGACTTTCTCATAATACGGAAGGAGGGATCGTCATGCGGCTGATGGATCGTGACATTCTCTACGATTGCCTGGTCGACACCAAGTACGCCTCTTCCGCTTACCACATTGCGGTGCTGGAAGCGGCTAACGAGCCCGTGAGGAATCTCTTGAAACGCCACCACGACGACGAAATGCTCGCCTCGAAAATGATCTTCGATACGCTGCACCAGCGGGGCTGGTACCCGGTGGAGGCTACCTCTCCCGCCCGGCAGCAGACGGCCCAGCCCGGGCCCACCTGGGGGCCGGGCTTCACGCCAAGCCCCCCCGAGGTCCGGCCCGAGGAACCGCGCTGGTAGGGTTGCATTCAGGCGCAAGACTTCGCAGGTAGCTGCGAAGTCTATTTTTTTTAACACCCCTGCAATACACCCTTAACAAAGTCGGTTTATTATGATATGCAAAACGAAGAAGGAGGCA
Organism: Bacillota bacterium; assembly: GCA_040751815.1. Lineage (GTDB taxonomy): Bacteria > Bacillota > Desulfotomaculia > Desulfotomaculales > UBA12532 > UBA12532. The sequence continues at coordinate 35,355 of JBFMHQ010000013.1, forward strand.
GATGACGTGCAGGCGGCCAGAGCGGAGAAGGGGACCTTTGGCAATCTCAAACCCCTCCCCGAGTTGCGCCCGGCACTCAGATCCGTTCCCCCATTACCCGACGGTTTTGCCAACCCCCTGGTAAGGGTTGATATTCTCACCGGCGCCGTCCTGGTGCACAGGCTGCGCGAGCACTGGCGTGCGGAGCGCGTAACAACCCAACGTGGAGAGTAGAAGGCTGTGCGATTGGCGGTATTTTCCGACATCCACGGCAATGCCCCGGCCCTGGCGGCCGTGCTTGACGATATCAGACGCCGCGGGGCGGAGAAAATAGTTTGCGCCGGCGACCTTGTCGGGTATGGCCCGTATCCCAACGAGGTCATCGACATGCTCCGTGGGGAGAAAATCCTAACGGTAGCCGGCAACTACGACGATGCCGTGGCCTTTAACCGCCCCATGTGCGGCTGCGCTTTCCCGGACGAAAAGGCGCGTGAACTCGGTGAGCAATCCCTGTCCTGGACGCAAGCCCGTACCACGGAGGAAAACAAGGCCTTCCTCCGGAGCCTGCCGCGTGAGCTGCGCCTCCGGGCCGGAGAACGCGAGGTCCTCGTAGTGCATGGCAGTCCCCGGTTCCTTGACGAATATCTCGGCGAGGATGCGCCCGAGGATCTCCTGGCAGAGATTTTTAACGCCCATCCGGCCGACGTTCTGGTCGTAGGCCACACCCATAAACCCTTTTACCGGCAATTTGAGGGCCGCCATATTATCAACGCCGGCAGTGCGGGGAAGCCAAAAGACGGCAACCCCCACGCCGTTTACGCTCTCATACTGCTCGGTCAACGCGTGGAGGTCAGCTTCCCCAGGGTGCCGTACGACGTCGCCCGTGTAGCGCGGGCCATTGAAGAAGCCGGGCTTCCGACCGCCTTCGCCCGGCAACTCCTTGCCGGTTGCGAATAGCCTTCCCCGTCTCCCCTTTTGTCCCGGCTTATGCCGGGATTTTTTTGCCGGTGCACGCGAACTCAACCACCCGACAGCCGGCGGACCAGGCGCCGGGCCAGCCAACGGGCAAAAAGGTTAAACCCCAGGACCACCAGGATGAGCACCGCGGCAGAACCGTCGGCCACCCGCCTGATGTCGGGAATAAGCGCTTCGGAGTTTACCTTCCAGATGTGCACGGCCAGGGTTTCGCCCGGCCGGAAAGGGTTCCAGGGAGATGTCGGGTGAAAGAAATCGGTCTGGCCGAAGTCCAGGCGGGGCGTGGTCATGCCGGCGGTGAAAAGAAGCGCCGCGGCTTCACCAAAGACCCGTCCCGCGGAGATAATGATCCCTGTGACAAGCCCCGGCACGGCACTAGGCAGCACCACCCTGCAGATGGTTTGCCACCTGGTCGCCCCCAGACTAAGACTGGCCTCCCGCAGGTCTCCCGGTACGGTGCGGAGTGTTTCCTCCGTCACCCGCACCATCAGCGGCAGGTTGATAACCGTGAGAGCCAGGGCGCCCGCGGTCAGGGAGTAACCCAGCCCGAACATGCTTACAAAGACCAGCAGCCCGAAAAGCCCGACCACGATGGAGGGGAGCGAGGTCAGGGTTTCAATACTAAGGCGAATAAGGTTGGTGAAGGTATTCTGCCGGGCGTATTCCGCCAGGTAGATACCGCCCAGGAGGCCAATGGGCACGGTCAGGGCCATGGAGAGAAAAAGAAGGTAAAAAGAGTTGAAGATATTGGGGCCAATACCGCCCCCGGCTCGCATTGTCTCGGGTTCCTTGAGAAGAAAGGCGATATCTATGGCCTGCCAGCCGTGCACGATGATGTAAGTCACCAGCGCCGCCAGCAGCGCCACCACAAAACCTGCCCCCAGCCAGAACACGTGGGTGGCGAGCCTGTTCTTCGCGTGCGCGTTCACCTGGCCACCCCCTTATTAACCAGAACGCGGATGACAAAAATGAAGAAGAAAGAAACGGCCAGAAGAACGGTTCCCATGAACCAGAGGGTATCGTTCCACAGGGACCCCTGCACGGTGTATCCCATGTCCATGGTTATACCGCTGGTCAGGGTAATAAGGGGGTCGAGGATGGAATGGGGTATTTCGCGCTTGTTCCCGATGACCATCTGCACCGCCAGGGCCTCGCCGAAGGCGCGCGCCAGGGCCAGGACCACCGCCGTCAATAGTCCCGCCCGTGCGGCGGGAATAAGTACCAGCCGGATGGTCTGCCAGCGCGTTGAGCCAAGGGCATATGCCGCTTCCTTCAGGGTTCCGGGCAGAGCACGCAACGCATCGGTGGAAACGCTGGCAATGGTAGGTAGAATCATCACGGCGAGCACCAGGACCCCGGCAAGCAGGCTGAACCCCGTACCGCCCAGGTTCTCGCGAATAAAGGGCACCAGCACACTCAGACCGATGTAACCGTAAACCACCGAAGGAACACCGGCCAGCAACTCGATAACCGGCTGGAGCAAACGCTGGCCCAGGAACGGGGAGATCTCGGTCATGAAAACGGCCACCGTGATCCCCAGAGGCGCGCTGAGAAGCGCCGCCAGGACCGAAGTAAGAATGGAACCCACAAGGAAAGTGAGAATGCCCACCTGCGGCCCTCCCTGCTCCGCCGGCCTGTCCGGCCACCAGTTCAGGCTGAAGACGTTGGCCGGGCTGACATCGTGCACCCAGAAGACGGAAAACCCCTTCCAGCCGATAAAAACCGTTATGGCCAGGGTCAGGATGATCACCAGCGAGGCGCACAGGAAGGCGAGGCTGAAACCTACCAGTTCGCGGCGCGCGTTCCGGTTGAGCCGAAGTGCAATCCGTCTTGGCAAGGAAACCCCCTCTTCTCCAACTGAAAATGAAAACGGGGAAGGGACGCGTCCGCCTGGACGGCCCCTTCCGCGGTATTCAGATAGACCGGTCTACACCGGTTTTGTTCCGGTTGCCGCTACGGCTGGCGCTCGACCTGCATACCCGTTACCGGGAAATAGTGCAACTCCTTGACAATCCCCTGCTGGATCTCATCGCTGAGCATATAATCGATGAAAGCCTTAGCCAGTTCGGATGGTTCACCCTTGGTGTACATGTGACCGTAGGACCAGAACGGGTACTTGCCGCTGGCGATGTCTTCCTCGGTAGGCGATGCGCCGTCGATCTTGATGGTCTTAACCTTATCATCGCAGTAGGCAATACCCAGGTAGCTGATGGCGCCCGGGGTCTCGCTGACTATCTTGTGTACGGTGCCGGAGGAATCCTGTTCCGCGTCGCCCTTGGTCTCTTCAACGCCGTCAAGAACGTATTTCTTAAAGGTCGCCCGGGTTCCGGAGCCCTTGGCGCGGTTGACCAGGAAGATCTTCTGGTCCTTGCCGCCTACTTCTTTCCAGTTCTTGATCTTGCCGGTGAAGATGTCCTGAATCTGCTTCTTGGTGAGGTTGTCCACCCCGACATCCGGATGGGCCACCACGGCAAAAGCCTGGATGATGACCTTGTGATCTTTCAGTGCCGACGCGTCGATGCCTTCCTTTTCCTCGGCAAAGATATCGGAGTTGCCAATGTCAATGGCTCCCTGCGCCACCTGGCTCAGGCCCGTGCCACTGCCGCCGCCCTGGACCGTGATCTGGACATCCGGGTTTTTCTCCATAAACTTCTTCGCGGCTTCCTCGACCAGCGGCATCATGGCCGTGGAACCGGCGCAGGTGAGGGTACCGGAAAGTTTCTTACCCTCCTCGCCGCCCGGCTGCGCCTGTTCCTTGGCGCCGCCGCAGCCGGCGGCCGCAACCAGAACAATGCTCAGGAGCATCACCAGAGACACTGCCCACCAGCTTTTCCTTCGCAAGCTAATTCCTCCTCATTGAGATAATTTCGGGCTATCCGGTAAGACGGTTTTATCTAAAGTCCGGTCGGCCTCCCCCCTCCCGCCGAGATTCCTTACCAGCATCAGCCAAACTATAATCGCCCTCTGTTAAAAAGGGGTTACCACCGGGTTAAAACTCCGTTAAATCTGGTATGGCTCCCGCCGGAGTTTACCGGCGCAGCGCGGATGGTGGCAGGTATGAAGCCGCTACCCTCGAAGCGGCCCGTGAAGCCACCTTCCGTACCGCGCTTCTATAGACTCCGCTTCAGCTACCGGCCTGGCACCTCCTGAATCTGTACCCTACGCCACGCACCGTTTCGATATACTGCGGGTTCGCCGGATCGGGCTCGATCTTGCGGCGCAAGTAGCGGACGTGCACATCCACGGTACGCGTCTCGTAGACGCCGTTGTATCCCCAGACGGTGAGAAGAAGCTGGTCGCGGGTGAATATACGTCCCGGGTGGGAAGCCAGATGGTAAAGAAGGGAGAATTCTTTCACGGAGAGTTTTACTTCTTTATCCCCGACCAGCACCTGGAAGCGATCGGGACGGATTACAATCTCGCCGCAGCGCAGTTCCTCGCCGCCCCCGGCGGGTGGAGCCAGGAAGCGAAGCCGCGCCTTGACCCTGGCCACCAGTTCGCGAGGACTGAAAGGCTTCGTAACGTAGTCGTCCGCACCGAGTTCAAACCCCAGGACCTTGTCCACCTCCTCCGCGCGGGCGGTAAGCATAATGAGCGGGATGGAGGCGGTGCGGGTGTTGCTTTTAAGCTGGCGGCATACCTCGTACCCATCCATTCCCGGAAGCATAAGATCGAGGATAATCAGGTCGGGCAACACCTCTCGCGCCAGACGCAGCGCCGTGGGGCCATCTATGGCGGCAATGACGCGGTAATTCTCCTTTTCCAGGTTAAACTTGATCAATTCAACCACGTTGGGCTCGTCGTCGACCACCAGAATTGAGGGAGCCAAACCACACCCTCCCCGCCACACAACGGTACGCGCGGCTCAATTTCATCTTAACCCTGCCCTGTTAAAAGTTAATTAAGCCCTTGTTAAATCTCTGCGCAGCCAAAGCACCCTGTAAGAGAGACGCACCGGATGTTTGGACGAAAAAAGATACGGGGACAAGCATCGGTTACGAAGCAGCGAATTAAAAGGGGTTACAGGGAAATGTTAGCACGGGGGGTGTTAAACCCGGGAAAAGCCAGGTTAAAATTGGGTATAAGGAGGGTAAGGCGCGCCGCCGGTCAGGCGGTGATAAAAAGTGGTCAAAAAGACCTTGTGAGGAGAACCCGGTCGGTATTAAAGGTGTTCCCGCTCACCTGTTCGAACATCTTGAGCAGGTCCCCCACCGTGACGTGCTTGCGCTCGGCACCGCTGATATCCAGGATGATCCGGCCCTCGTGCATCATAATGGTCCGCGTGCCGATCTTAAGCGCCTGCTCCATATTGTGGGTAACCATCAGCGTGGTCAGGTTATTCTCCCGGATCACACGTTCCGTCAGCGCCAGCACCGTCACCGCCGTTTTGGGGTCCAGGGCCGCGGTGTGCTCGTCGAGGAGCAGGAGTTTCGGCGAGGAAATGGTGGCCATGAGCACCGTCAGGGCCTGCCGTTGCCCGCCCGAAAGAAGCCCCACCTTTGTGGTGAGCCGCCCCTCCAGCCCCAAACCAAGAAGGGATAGCCGGCGGCGGAAAAGTTCCCTCTCCTCCCTGGTAATCCCCCGGCGCAACCCACGCGGCTTACCCCGGCGGCAAGCCATCGCCAGGTTCTCCTCGATGGTCATGGACGCCGCAGTTCCCAGCGCCGGGTCCTGAAAAACGCGCCCTATGTATCCGCTGCGTACGTGCTCCGGTTCGCGCTGCACCTCGCGTCCTTCAATCTTGATGGTACCGGCATCAATTTCGTAGACGCCGGCAATGACGTTTAAAAGCGTGCTTTTGCCGGCCCCGTTTGAACCGATGATCGTTACCACCTCGCCGGGCACGAGGTTCAGGGAAACCCCGTCAAGGGCCACCTTTTCGTTCACGTTACCCCGGTTGAAAACCTTAACCACGCCGTTCAATTCCAGCAGCGCTACCACCCCTCGCCAGGGTTCGCCAGCCAAAATGTCTCCGCAGTACCGGGAAAGCCAGGGCCAGCGTTACGATGGCCGCCGTAAGGAGCTTGAGGTCGGTCGGCGCCAGGCCCAGGGACAGGACCAGGGATACCACCGCGCGGTAGATAATGGAGCCTACAACCACGGCCAGCAGCGCCCGCCAGACGGTCGGGGCGCCGCACAGCACCTCTCCGATGATTACGGAAGCCAGGCCGATAATGATCATACCGATGCCCATCTGGATGTCGGCAAACTTCTGGAACTGGCCAACCAGCGCCCCCGACAGGGCACAGAGGGCATTTCCCAGAGACAGACCGATGACCTTCATGGTGCCGGTATTCACGCCGAGACTACGGATCATCTGCTCGTTGTCCCCCGTCGCCCGCACCGCCATGCCGAGTTCGGTTTGCAGGAAGGCGTAAAGCATTACCAGAACCACCACGACGAAGGCAAAGGACAGCAGCAGGGCGGCAATCCCGGGGGTCAACCAGCGGGCGGCATCGGTGAAAATGGTTTCGGCGCGCAGGAGGGAAAGGTTCGCCCGGCCCATAATGCGCAGGTTAACGGAGTAGAGGGCAATCATGGTCAGGATGCCGGAAAGAAGCGCGGGGATTTTGAGGTGGGTGTGGAGAAGCCCCGTGACCGCGCCGGCTACCCCCCCCGCAGCAAGGGCGAGGAGCGTGCCGAGCCACGGATCGCCCCCCGCAAAAATAAGCCGGGCGGCGATGGCCGCGCCGAGCGTGAAACTGCCGTCCACCGTAAGGTCGGCGTAGTTAAGTACGCGGAACGTGACATACACACCAAGAACCATGGGGGCCCAGAGCAGCCCTTGCTCCAGGACCCCCCTGACTACATCGAACGGCATAACTTCACCCGAGGGATTTTAGGGTATAATTTTCGACGCCTTACCCTTGATCTCCTCCGGGAGAATTACACCCATCCGCTGCGCCGCCCCGGCATTGAGGGTGAGGGTCAGCTCTTTCTGGCTCTCGATGGGCATGTCCTGGGGTTTCTCCCCTCCGAGGACCCGCAGGGCCATCTCGCCGGTCTGCCGCCCCAGTTTGTAATAGTCAATGCCGTAGGTGCCGATGGCCCCTTTCTCCACCGTGTTGGCCTCGCCGGCAAAAAGGGGCATCTTGTTCTTCTCGCATACCTGGACGACACTGGAAATAGCCGCGACAACGGTGTTGTCGGTGGGCACGTAAACGGCGTCGACCTTACCGACAAGGGATTGGGCACCCTGCATAACCTCGTTCATGGAGGTGATGGGTGCTTCGACGATTTCCAGTCCGAGTTCGGGCGCCACCTTTTTACAAATGTCCACCTGCACCTGCGAATTAACCTCGCTGGAGTTATAAATAACGCCTACCTTTTTCACCGTGGGAACGCAGTCCTTGATGAGCTGAAGTTGCTCTTTGATGGGGTTCATATCGGTGGTCCCGGTTACATTGGTCCCCGGCTTCTCCTTGCTTTGCACCAGTTTGGCCGCGACCGGGTCCGTTACCGCCGTGATGAGAATGGGGATGTCCTGTGTCTTGGCGGCGATAGCCTGCGCCGAGGGCGTGGCGATGGCCAGGATCAGATCCTTCTTTTCCCGCACGAACTCGTCAGCGATGGTCTGAAGTACACTCGTGTCGCCCTGCGCATTCTTGTAGTCGACGATGAGATTTTCCCCTTCCTTATACCCCTTTTCCGCCAGAAGGTCCAGGAAACCCCGCCGGGCAGCGTCCAGGGCGTCGTGCTCCACAATCTGGATAATGCCCAGGTTTACCTTTTTTGCAGGGGTCTTGCTTTTCTCACCCCCACCACACCCGGCGATGAGCGCGGCGAGAACACCACATGCCAGTAACAACCACAGCCTCCTCACGCTACACTCTCCTCCCCTAGATTTTTGCCCCTCCGGGCCAAATATGTTAAGCTTATCCTACTTTAAAGCGTCTGAATTGTCAATCAGGAGAGGCGTGCGGGCTAGAGCCCGCCGCGCGTCGATGGGGATGCTGCCGCACCCGGCTTGCCGGATCGGCATGCAGGAACACGGGCGCAGCAATCAGATCAGGCGGGCGGCCCGGAGCGCGCGGCATGTGTGGTACATCAGCCGGGCGTCAACCCCTCCCGCCGCCAGGAGTTCCCGGGCAAGCCCGCGCAAACCCAGGTCCTTGACCTTGGGGTCGGAAAGGTAAAGGGCCAGCAACCCCTTCACCACCGTGCGGTGAAAAAAGGCCCGTGGCAGCGTGGAAACGGCGGCCAGAGCCCGCTCCAGGAAGAAAAGGAGGCGCCGGTGGCACGTGTCGCCGTCCGGATAGCAGGACACGAAGTTCAGATCCCCTCCCGCCCGGTCCTCCGCCTGGTCGATGAGGTAGTCCAGAAGGATGTGCAGGCCGCAAACCCAGGGGAAATAGGCCCGGATAACCGCCAGGACGTCAGCCTGCGTCGTGCCCGGGTTCACGGCAAGATTGTAAAGGGCAAAGATGCCCAGGGTGGAACCGGTGGCGGCGGCAAACTCCCACCAGGCCAGGTCGGGAAAACGGTGGCGGTGCGACCCAAACCACTTTTCCAGCAGGGCTTCGCGCCGGTCCCGTTCCACATGCTTGTACACCTGGAGGTCGCTATACAGGGAAGCGAAGCGCGCCGCCGCCCGCCTGACCAGCGGATAGGCAGGCAGGGCGGCCGATAAGCGGCGGCACTCTGCCACCAGGGCGGCCAGATAACCTCCGTCATCCCGGTATGGGTACAGCCGGTAATAATCGTCCTCGGGCGCACAGGGGTCCACGGCGCAGACCATCGCGCCGTGCAACTGGCGGAAGGCCAGCTCGTCCGTCATACCCGCCCGGTCGCAAAGGTTGTCCAGGTAGTCGCTGATGGTCTGCAGGGCCACAATGAGCGCCACGAGATCACGGCGGACGCTGTTGCGCACCACGGCGAAGACGCTCCCACCCTGGGCATGGAAACGCTTCAACCTGATGCTCGCCCGCGCCTGGGCGGCCAGCTCGGCGTCCCCGCACCTTTTCGCCAGCCCCCGCCACCGGTCGAGCTGCCGCTCCACCTCCGGCAATACGCCCCAGACCATGCGGGCCAGCAGGGCTGCCTGGGCGGGAAAATCCTTAAGAACGGTCGTAATGTTCGCCTCCCCGGATCGGCTACCCCTATCATACTATATTTTCCGCACACTGGCCCATAAAAAATCCACCGTCCGCACGTCCCACTTCGGGAGACACCGCGAAGCCGGCCGTTGCCTTCAGGAACACGTTCCGGTCCGCCCAAACCACGCCATCTGCCTGCCAGAAAAAAGGAGATGGCCGGAACGCCCGCCTTCTTGGCCAGGCCGGCCATCCCCTGAGGGTGGAGGCAAATTAAAAGGGGAGGTAAAGCGCTGCCACGACACCAAGGCCGAGGGCCAGGCCGTAGGGCAGCCGGTCAGCCGCTCCCGCTTCCAGGGTACCGAGAGGTTCGGCGGGGGGAAGGTGCCGGAGACGTGCGTAGAGAAGGCCGCCGATCTTGCGCAGCACCCGCCACAGTTCCCGGCGCCGGAGCAGCAGGCCCAGCGCCAGGACGCCGCCGGTGAGCGCTCCGTAGAGAAAGGCGCGCCAGACGAATGCCGGCCCTCCCAGGGCGCCCACAGCCGCGAGAAACTTCACGTCGCCGCCCCCCACGCCGCCGAGCACGAAGGGCAGGAGGAGCAGGGCGAGTCCCAGGCCGAGGCCTTGCAACGCAAAAAGAAAA
>JBFMHQ010000014.1:0-41765 GCA_040751815.1 Bacillota bacterium
GGACGCGGGAGGCGGGGTATGAGCCCCACGCGGCGGTCAACGCCCCTCAGGCGCCTGTTGCGTGCCGTACTCCCGTCCGGGTGGGACTCCCGGGCCGAGGCCCCCTGTCGCCCTGCTCCCTCGGGGGCAAATCAAGTATCCGGAAGGAGGCGAAGTCCTGGTCGGGGGCCGGTCTATCCGAGGGGGGAGATTCGGGTAGATTTTCCAAACCAGGATGCGGGGTGCAGCTAGGTATTGTCGGCCTTCCCAACGCGGGCAAATCCACCCTTTTCAACGCCCTTACCGGCGCCGCGGCGCCCGCTGCGCCGTACCCCTTCTGTACCATCGAGCCCAACGTGGGCGTCGTGGCGGTGCCGGACCCGCGCCTCGAGGTCCTGGCGCGGCTGACGGGGCTCCAGGCCTTCCCGGCAACGGTGCGCTTCGTGGACGTGGCCGGCCTGGTGCGGGGTGCCAGCCGGGGTGAGGGCCTCGGCAACCGCTTCCTGGCGCACCTTCGCGAAACCGACGCCCTGGTGCACATCGTGCGCTGCTTTCGCGACCCCAACGTGACCCACGTGGAGGGGGTCCCCGACCCGGCACGGGATATCGCCATCGTGAATACGGAGCTTTGCCTGGCCGACCTCGAGACGGTGGCGCGGCGCCTGGCGCGCATCGAAAAACCCGCCCGCACCGGCCACAGGGAATACCTGGCGGAGGTGGAACTTCTGCGCCGGGTGGAGGAGGCGCTCAACGCGGGTCGCCCGGCGCGCCTGATGGGGTTTAGCCCCCGGGAGCGGGAGTTGCTCCGGCCCCTCTTCCTCCTTACAGCCCGGCCGGTGCTGTACGTGGCCAACGTTGCGGAGGGGACCGGGGAAGAAGACCCGCTGGTGCAGGCGGTGCTGCGGGCGGCCGCCGCCGAGGGAGCGCCTTCCGTGGTCGTTGCCTCCCGCTTCGAAGCGGAACTGGCGGCGCTCCCGCCCGAAGAACAAAAGCCCTTCCTTGAGGACGCCGGCCTGGCGGAGCCGGGGCTCAACCGCCTGGTGCGGGCCGCGTACGTGCTGCTCGGGCTGATCACCTTCTTCACCACGAAGCCGCCGGAGGTGCGCGCCTGGGCCGTCCCCGCCGGCACGCGGGCCGTGGAGGCGGCGGCGAAGATCCACAGCGATATCGCCCGGGGGTTTATCCGGGCCGAGGTGGTTCCCTTTGCGGCTCTGGCCGGGGCGGGAAGCATGGCCGCGGCCCGGGAGCGGGGCCTGGTGCGCCTCGAAGGCCGGGATTACCTCGTGCAGGACGGGGACGTCATTTACTTCCGTTTTTCCTTGACGGGCTAGCCCGCATGCACTATGCTAAGGAAAGGATTGCCCCTGGCCTTTTCCCTGCTCTGCCCACGGGGCAGGGCCTTACGTCCAGAGGGAGGAGGTGACCTGTTTGCGGTCCTACGAGACCATGTACATCCTGCACCCCGAACTCGAAGAGGAGAAAACCGCATCCCTCGTCGAGCGCTTCGCGCAGATAGTTTCCGGCGACGGTGGTGAAATCCTCAAGGTCGAAAAGTGGGGCAAACGCCGCCTGGCGTACGAGATCGCCCACGTCCGTGAGGGCTATTACGTCGTGATGAAGTTCAAGGCCCCACCGGAGACGGCCCACGAACTGGATCGCGTCTTTAAGATTACCGACGGGGTGCTCCGGCACATCATCGTCCGCGAGGGCGAATAGGCAGGAGGGTTCGCCTTTGCTCAACAGGGTGATTCTCATCGGCAGGCTGGCCCGTGATCCGGAACTCCGCTACACGCCGTCGGGCAGCCCCGTGGGCCGCTTCACGCTGGCCGTTGACCGCCCGTTCACCAATCGCCAGGGGCAACGGGACACCGATTTCATCGATGTGGTGGTCTGGCAGAAGCTGGCCGAGGTTTGCGCGAAGAACCTGGCCAAGGGGCGGCTGGTGGCGGTTGAGGGGCGGCTGCAGATACGTTCTTACGACGACCAGCAGGGCATTCGCCGCCGGGCCGCCGAAGTGGTGGCGGAAACCGTAAAGTTCCTGGACCGGCCCAGGGTGGAGCCGGGGCCGCCGGAGGCCGAGACACCGCCCCTGGGCAGCGAGATCGACTTTCCGGACGAGCCGTTGCCGTTTTAAAACGTTCGGCGCGGTGACACCGTGGGGAGCCTGGCGGCACGTAAGGTGGGCGCTGTAACCGGCCGCCTGCCTCCGGCATCTGGCGCCGGGCGAATTTTCCGGCATTTTCCGGGTTACCGGGAATCAAGGAAGGAGGGTACGCGTGCGAAGGGAACGCGGTAAAAAGAAGAAGCGCATTTGCACCTTTTGCGTGGATAAGATAGAGGAAATCGACTACAAGGATGTCGCGCGGCTGAAGAAATTCATCACCGAGCGGGGCAAGATCCTGCCGCGCCGCATCTCCGGCAACTGCGCCCATCACCAGCGCAAGCTCACGGTGGCCATTAAACGGGCGCGCATTATGGCGCTCCTGCCCTTCGTCGCCGAGTAGGCTTCTTCATCCCGACCCCCGGGGAGGAAAACCCTGCCTCCAGGAGAAACATGTCATACCGGGTGCCGGGGGGAGGGATCTTTCTTGTTGTCCAACCAGCAAGAATCAGGTATCACGAGGAATCTGCGCGTGATCGAGTGGTTGCGGGCCGACCTGCTGCAGTCGGTGGCTGCCCTCTTCAAGGCGATGGCCCGCGGGCGCGAAGGGCCCCTCCTGGAGGCCCTGGCGGGGATCGTGATCGCGGTTTTCGTCCTGGCCCGCCGCCTCGGCTACACCTTTACCCACCTCGAAGCTGCCGTAGAACGCGAGCTGCGGCGCAACATCGACCAGGACCACGAGGTGGAGAAGTGGTACCGGGACCTGTCGGCGCTGCTGGAACATTTGCGGGGCAGAAAACCACCGGGCTGAATGCGGGAGGTTTGCAGCAGCTGAATACCCCGACAGGCTGGCGCGGTTCGGTTACGCCTATTTAGAGCAGCATTTAAAGTACTGCGGTGTAGAGATAGAAATCGCTTTCGAGATCGAGCCTGAGGATGCGCACACAGAGCTGGTCCAGGATTTGTTAGCGACAGTAGCATCTTTTTCGGCGCGGCTGTACGGTGCGAGGGGCGGCAGGAAAGTCCAGCAGGGTTTCCGGGAGCTGATAAGGGATGCCGAAGAGACACGAGAAGAATAAGTTTAGTATCTGTGTGCGGGGAGTTTTTCCCGGAGACTTACCCGGGCCTCCGGTCTTCCAGGTGGGGCCATGGTGGGGAAGACCCGCTGGCTACGGAGATGCGGCTTTTCTGTGCTTGCATGCGGTGGGCTTTCAACCGGCTTTTGGAAGGCGCTTCCCGGGACGGGATCAAGAAGCGGGGGCAGGAGTTTTGCGGGCTGAACTCCCGGTATGTAGACGACGCCCGGCTGAAGGCGCAGGCCCTGCTGGACTCCCAGAGGGAGCTTTTGGTGCTGGAGATTGAAGAGACGGAGGCGAAATTAGGCCGGGTAAGGCAAAAGCTCGGTCTGGCTATGAAAAAGCTGGCGAAGGCCGAGGAAAACGGTACTACCCCTGCTGACGTAGAGAAGCTGCGCCTGGTGGTGAGGGGCCGCTCACTCCGCGTGGTTTCCTTGGAGAAGAAATTGGCCGAGCTGGAGAACTACCGGGAAAGCGACGCCATACCGAAGGTAATCTTCGGCGGCAGGAAGCTCTGGAGGAAAGTCTGCAAGGGCCGGGCCGCGCGTGAGGCGTGGCGGGCAGCCCGCAAAAACCGGCTTTATGCCCGAGGGGACGAAACCAAAGGCGGCAACCCGAACATGAAAGTCTCTTTTCGTGACGGGGAGTTCCGTCTGGCGGTGACCATCTCCCACCTTTCGGAGCAGGCGGGCGTAGACGCCCTGGGTCGTCCGAAGATGACGAAAGCTCCGAGGGTGGAGGGTAGGTTTTGGCTACCGGAGAAGCACCGCGACCTGGTGCGGATATGGCTGGCCATGAAGCTTCCCTACACTACGGAACTGATCCGCACCCCGGACGGGCGCTACCTGGTCCACTTAACGTTTGACCTGGGCGAAGTGCCGGGGGCCGATTTTGCGAAAGGCTGTCTTGCTCTGGACACGAACCCCGACGGCGTGGCTTTGTGCAATGTTGGCGCCGGTGGCCAGCCGGAGCCGTGGCCGGAAGGTTTCGCGATTCCCCATCCGCCCAACTTGGGCAAGTACGAGGGCGAATTCCGGGTGATTTTGCACCCGTACGGCTTCGCCTACGTCCGCGTGCCGGACCTGGAGTACGCCCGGGGCTTCCGGCGCAAGTACCTCATTGGGGTCCTTGCCAAGGTGATAGTTGACGCGGCGAAGTTTCTGGGGAAGCCCGTCGTCCTGGAGGACCTGGAGTTCGGCACGGACCGGCTGGACACGAATTCCCGGTTCAACCGGATGGCTTCCAACTTTCCGTATGCGGAGGTCGTCGGGGCCGTGTGCCGGAGGGCGAGTAAGGAGAGGACGGCCTTCAGGCTCGTGCCTCCGCGGCACACGTCGACCATCGGGTGCTGGAAGTATATGAGGCGTTACGCGGTCCCGTTGCACTGCGCGGCGGCGCTGGTGGTGGGCCGCCGGGCGATGGGCTATCGGGAGCGCATCACGAAGGAACTCAAGCAGCTGGTTGTTCGCATAAGGCAAACCCTGACCCGCGAGGGTCGTTCCGAACCGAGGGAAGGAAAAGGGATGACCTGCGGGGTCCGGGTCTTCTTGGAGCGGCTGGAGCGGAAGATGGCGTATCACAATGGGCTTGCGTCGTGGCAACAGACAAGGTTCTATTCCGTCTGGCGTGACTTCAAGCTACTGGCCCTGTCCCTGCGGTGACCCCGTTTAGCCGGTATCGGACAAACCGGTAGGCGTCCTAACAGGACGCGGGAGGCGGGAGCGATTCCCCGCCGGAAGGTCCACACAGTTCGGCGGAGGCTCAAGGCTTCCCCGCCGTCAGGCGGCCCGTGCCGGGTGTGCCCTTGCGGCGCAGCACTTCCGTCCGGGTGGGATTCCCGGGCCGAGGCCCCCTGTCGCCCTGCTCCTCGGAGGGTAAATCAAGTATCCGGAAGGAGGCGAACGCCTGGTCTGGGGGCCGGCTTGGCTGAAAACAAAAACAGCCAGGTTTTTTGAACCAGGTTGAGAAGGATGCGCCTTATTCTGCTCCAGGACGTACCTCGCCTGGGTAAAAAGGGAAGCGTGGTCGAGGTAGCCGAGGGGTACGCGCGGAACTACCTTCTACCCCGCGGGCTGGCGGAACCGGCCACCCCCGGAAAGATTAAAGAGATCGAGCGGCTCCTGACCGCCCGGGCCAGGAGGGAGCAGCGCGCCGAGGAGGAAGCCCGCGCCCTTGCGGCGCGGCTCAAAGACCACACGCTGCACCTGCCGGTGCGTGTGGGCGAAGGCGGCAAACTGTTCGGTTCGGTGGGCACAAGGGATATTGCGGCCGCCCTGAAAAAGGAGGGGCTGGAGGTAGACCGGAAACAGCTGCAACTTGAAGAACCCATCAAGACCGTGGGGCGCTTCCGGGTACAGGCGAAACTCCACCCGGGCATCCAGGCCTCCTTCTGGGTAGAGGTGACGGGCCACGGCGGTTGAGCGCGTTCCTCCGCACAACCTGGATGCCGAGCAGGCCGTGCTCGGCGCCGTGCTCCTCGACGGGGAGGTCCTGAACCGCATCGGTTCGGTTCTCACAGCGGAGGACTTCTACCACGAGGGGCACCGCGAAATTTTCCGGGCCGCCCTCAGGCTCCACGACCGGGGCGAGGTGGTGGACCTCGTCACGGTCGTGGAAGAGTTGCGCCGGGCAGGTACCCTGGACCGGATCGGCGGGGCAGCCTACGTGGCGTCACTCGCCGACCTGGTGCCGACAACGGCCAACGTGGAGTACTACGCCCGCATCGTCGAGGAGAAAGCCCTCCTGCGGACCCTCATCCGGGTGGCCGGCCGCATCGCGGAAATGGGGTACGAGGAGAGCGAGTCGGCTCAGCGGCTGGTGGATCAGGCCGAACAAATGATCCTGGAACTGGGCTCACGGCGGGCGCCGGGGGTTTTTGCCGCCCTCAAGGACATTCTTCTCCAGACCTGGGCGCGGCTGGAGGAGATTTACGAGCACGGGCGCATCACGGGCATCCCCACCGGTTTCATCGACCTCGACCGGGTGCTCAGCGGCTTTCAGCCCGCGGACCTGATCATCCTGGCCGCGCGCCCGAGCATGGGAAAGACGAGTCTGGCCCTCTCCATCGCGCACCAGATCGCTTCCCACCAGGGCCTGCCGGTGGGGATTTTCAGCCTTGAGATGTCCAAGGAGCAACTGGTGCAGCGCCTCCTCTGCGCCGAGGCCATGGTGGACCAGTACCGGCTCCGCACGGGGCTTCTGCGGGAGGAGGACTGGGAGCGCCTGACGGAGGCGGCGGGCAGTCTGGCGCGCCTGCCCATTTACATCGACGATACGGCAAGCTGCTCCGTACGCGAAATGCGGGCCAAGGCCAGGCGGCTGCAGGCCGAAGCCGGGCTGGGGCTGGTAATTATTGATTACCTCCAGCTCATGCAGGCCGGCCGGCGGGCAGAGAACCGGCAACAGGAAATCGCCCAGATTTCCCGCGCCCTGAAAGGGCTGGCCAAGGAGCTCAACGTCCCCGTACTGGCCCTCTCGCAGTTAAGCCGGGCCGTGGAGCAGCGCCAGGACAAGCGCCCCCAGCTGGCGGACCTGCGGGAAAGCGGTTGCCTGGCCGGTGACACTCTGGTGCAGTTATCCGATGGCCGGCGGCTACCGATTAAAGAGATAGTCAGACAAGGTCTCCCCGTCGAGGTAATGGCCTTGAACGAAGAGACGTGGAAGCTTGAGCCCGCCCAGATCCGTAAAGGGTGGTGCACCGGAACCAAGCAACTGTTTCTTTTGCGTACACGCCTGGGGCGGGAGGTGCGAGCCACGGCCAACCACAGGTTCCGGACTGTTGAAGGGTGGAAGCGGCTGGACGAATTAAAACCGCAAGAATATATTGTCGTTCCCCGCTCTTGGGAAAACTTGTGTACCCGTGGTGCGACCTTAACGACGGCAGAGGCTGCTCTTCTTAGCCAGAGTGATGTTTGCTGGGACCGGGTGATGAGCATCGAACCGGCCGGCGTTGAGGATGTATACGACCTGGAGGTTCCTGGTCACCACAGCTTTGTGGCCGGTGATATTGTGGTGCACAACTCCCTCGAGCAGGATGCGGACGTGGTGATGTTCATCTACCGGGACGAGTATTACCGCCCCGATACCGATAAAAGGGGCATAGCCGAGATCATCATCGCCAAGCAGCGGAACGGTCCGGTGGGGGTCGTCGAGATGGGCTTCCTAAAGGAGTTTACCCGCTTTGTTAACCTGGCCCGGGAAAATGATGCCGGCGCGTCCTTTGCCGACGAGCCTTCCCTCCGTTGACAAGGGCGGGCCGGGATGCTAAAGTTTAAAGGGCGTGGAGGGAACTCCGTTGCGGGAATACGACGTGATCATCGTTGGTGCCGGCCCCGCCGGCATTTTTGCTGCCCTGGAACTGACCGAGAAGCGGCCCGATCTGAAGGTGCTGGTCCTGGAGAAGGGCGCGGATCTCAAATACCGCGTCTGCCCCTCGCGGGAGCAGGGCTCGGGTTGCCGCTACTGCATCCCCTGCGCGACCGTCTGCGGCTGGGGCGGGGCGGGCGCCTTCAGCGACGGGAAGCTCACCCTCTCGGCGGCGGTAGGCGGCGCCCTCGACGAGTATGCCGGGCGGGAGTCCCTGAACGAGCTGATAAAGTACGTCGACGGCATTTACCTCCGGTTTGGCGCGCCCACCCGGGTCTACGGTGAAATCGATCCCGACAGGTTCGAGGAACTGGAAAAGAAGGCCACGCTGGCGGAGCTGGAGATCGTGCCGCTGCGCATCCGCCACCTTGGAACCGGGCGCTGTGCGGAGATCCTGGAACGGATGCACGGCCATCTGGCGGAGCGCGCGGACATCGGCACCCGGACGCCGGTGGCCAGAATCCTGGCCAGGAACGGCAGGGTAACCGGGGTGGAGACGGCGGAAGGCGAGGTCATCGGAGCGCGCTTTGTGGTGGTGGCGCCGGGGCGCGAAGGGGCCGACTGGCTGGCGCGGGAGGCGGAGCGGCTCGGGCTGGCGACCGCCGTGAACCCGGTGGACATCGGCGTGCGTGTCGAGCTGCCGGCGGTGGTCCTGGAACCGCTGACCCAGCTTTTTTACGAGGTCAAATGCACCTACGTCTCCCGAACCTTCGAAGACCGGGTGCGCACCTTCTGCATGAACCCTAACGGCGAGGTGGTCATGGAAAACAACGACGGGGTGATCACCGTCAACGGCCATACCCATGCCTATACCAAAACCGAGAACACCAACTTCGCCGTGCTGATAAGTAAGAACTTTACGGAACCCTTCAAGGAACCCATCGCCTACGGGCGGCACATTGCCAGCCTGGCGAACCTTCTGGGCGGCGGGGTGATCGTCCAGCGGTTAGGGGACCTGCTGGCGGGTCGCCGTTCAACCCCGGAAAAGATGAAGCGGAACCTGGTGCGGCCCACCCTTGCCGAGGCCACGCCGGGAGATCTGAGCCTGGTCTTTCCCTACCGCTACCTGGTGGGCATCCTCGAGATGCTTCAGGCGCTGGACCGTATCGCCCCGGGGGTGTACAACCGCTCAACGCTCCTTTACGGGGCGGAAGTCAAGTTCTATTCCTCGCGCCTGGTCCTTAACGACAGGCTGGAGACCCAGGTCGCCAACCTTTTTGCCGCCGGCGACGGGGCCGGTATAACAAGGGGGCTGGTGCAGGCTTCGGCGTCGGGGGTGCTGGCGGCGCGGGAGATTCTGCGCAGGGTATGAGGGAGGAGTGAGGGAAATGCCTGCCGTTGTGCTGGTCGGCGCCCAGTGGGGCGACGAGGGCAAAGGGAAAATAACTGACTACCTGGCGGCAGACGCGGACTTCGTGGTGCGCTACCAGGGGGGCAACAACGCGGGGCACACGGTCGTCGTGGGGGACGAGGTCTTTCGCCTGCACCTCATCCCCTCCGGTATTCTCTACCCGGAAAAAACGTGTGTCATCGGTAACGGTGTGGTCATCGACCCGGCGGTGCTCATCAAGGAGCTCGATACGCTGGCCGCGCGCGGCGTGAAAATGGCCCGCCTGGTGATCTCGGAGCGGGCCCATGTTATCCTGCCCTACCACCGGTACCTCGACGAACTCGAGGAAGACCGCAAGGGGGCGGGCAGGATCGGCACCACCCGGCGCGGCATCGGGCCGGCCTACGTCGATAAGGTGGGGCGCACCGGCATCCGCATGGCCGACCTGCTCGACCGGGATGTTCTGGCGCAAAAAATCCGGAGGAACCTGGAGGAGAAAAACCGGCTCTTCGAACGGGTATTTGGGGCGGCGCCCCTGGATGCGGAGGGCGTTATCCGCGACTACACCACCTATGCCTCCCGGCTGGCGCCCCTGGTGGCGGATGCCTCCCTGCTGCTCAACGAGGCTATCGAACAGGGGAAGAACATTCTGTTCGAGGGGGCACAGGGTACGCTCCTCGACGTGGACCACGGGACGTACCCCTACGTTACGTCCTCGAACCCGACGGCTGCCGCCGCGGCCGTTGGGGCAGGTATCGGGCCGACCAGGATCGACTGCGTGGTGGGTGTGGTAAAGGCCTATACCACGCGGGTTGGCGAGGGCCCCTTCCCGACGGAGCTGAAGGACGAAACCGGCAACCGGCTGCGCGAAGGCGGGGGAGAATACGGCACGACGACCGGCAGGCCGCGCCGGTGCGGGTGGTTGGACGCCGTCATCGTACGCTACGCGGCGCGGATAAACGGTCTCGATTACCTTGCCGTTACCAAGCTTGACGTCCTCACCGGCCTGGAAACGGTGCGCATCTGCCGGGCCTACCGCTACCGGGGGCAGCTTCTCACCGAATTTCCGGCCCGCCTGAGCGTCCTGGCCGAGGCCGAACCGGTTTACGAGGAACTGCCCGGATGGCGGGAAAACATAGGCGGCGTGCGGCGGTATGAGGATCTCCCGCCGCAGGCGCAGGAGTATCTCGACCGCCTCACAGAACTCACCGGGGTTCCGGTGGCCCTGGTAGGGGTGGGCAGCCGGCGGGAACAGATCATCGCGCGCCGGGACCTGTTCAGGAATCCTTGACAAAGCGGCCGGAGTCCTGTAAGATATTGCGTGCAAGCACAAGTGCGGTGGCCCCATGGTCAAGTGGACTAAGACACCGGTCTTTCAAGCCGGTAACCCGGGTTCGAATCCCGGTGGGGTCACCAAATCAGTTAGACGTCAGTCGTCAGAGGTCGGTAACGGCGGAGGGAATTCGCTATGCGAATTCCTTACAAAGGGAGCTGACGACCGATATCTGACCTCCGACGACCGGTATAGGCGGGCGTAGCTCAACGGTAGAGCACCAGCTTCCCAAGCTGGGGGCTGCGGGTTCGATCCCCGTCGCCCGCTCCATTTTTCCGAGAAAAGTCAGGCCCCCCGGATACCGGGGGGTTGCTTTGTTACCGGGTCCACTTTCGTGCCGTACTCTCCTTCCTCATTTCCCTGCCACCCCTTCAGACCTCGAAGCGTTTGCCCGTGCGGCCGATTTTCCTTTCTGGCCGCCGCGTTGGAGGAAAGGGCTGGTCAAACAATATGAGCATTAACACGGTATTTCCCGGGTTAACCGTCCAGAGTATAATTATGCTCGGCGCGCTGTGTATAGAGCTGGTCAACGGCGGCGGCCCCCGGCGGACGTAGTTGCGACCCTGTGCCATACGGGGGTGTTTTTTGCGAACCTATCTTCCCGGGCGGACAAAGTCTCGCGGGGGCGGCCGAAGAGGAGGAGATGCTCTTTGCGGCCAAAAGCGCCGCGGACGGAACTGGACGGGAAGACCTGGGCGCGGTACTCCATCAGCATCTGGAGCGACATTGAGAAGGACCGGGAAGAGCGGGGGCTCACGCACCCGGCCATCTTCCCGAAAATGCTGGCCGGGCGGCTGATCGAGGTCCTCTCGCGGCCCGGAGACCTGGTGCTGGACCCCTTTGCGGGCTCGGGGACCACCGTGCTGGCGGCCGCCGCCCTGGGGCGGCGGGCGGTCGGCCTGGAAGTCGCGCCGGATTTTGTAGCCCTCGCGCGGGAACGTCTGGCCGTGGCGGGGTACGGGGGCTCGCGGGAAGGCGATGCCGTCCGGATTATCCTTGACGACGCCAGGAACCTGGGCCGCCATGTGGCACCGGCAAGCGTGGCCCTCTGCGTCACCTCACCACCATACTGGGACGTCCTCGGGCAGAGGCGCAGCGCAGACCACAAGGAGTGCCGGGACTACGGCCGTCCGCCAAACGATCTCAGCTGCATCCGGGAGTACGGGGCGTTTGTCGGTGTCCTCGGCGAAGTTTTCGGGCTGGTGCGCGACTCCCTGCGGCCGGGCGGGTACCTCGTGGTTAACGTGATGGACATCCGCAAGGGCGCGACCTTTTATCCCTTGCACATGGATCTGGCGCGGGAGCTGGCCGGCCGGGGACTTGCCCTCGACGACATCATCATCTGGGACCGCCGCCGGGAGTACAACAACCTGCGTCCCCTCGGCTACCCTTACGTTTTCCGGGTCAACAAGGTGCACGAGTTTCTGTTAATCTTCAAGAAAGGCCTTTGAACGGTTATGGTACTCCTTATTGTTTTTCTCCGTCCGGTTTTCTATAATTAAGGCAAAATCGGGGAGGTGGGGCGCGTGTTTGTCAGGGATTTCATGACTTCCCATCCCATTACCATCACCCAGGATACCCCCATTTTCCAGGCCCTGGAGATCATCAGGAAGCACAAGGTGCGGCACCTGCCGGTCCTCAAGGACGGGCGCATCGTAGGGATCGTAACCGAACGCGGGCTGCTTACCGTATCGCCCTCGCCGGCCACCACGCTGAGCGTGTACGAGCTTAACTACGTACTTGCCAAGGTGACGGTGCGCGAGGCTATGGTTAAGAACCCCGTGACGGTGGCGCCGGACTGCCCCATCGAGGAAGCGGCCCAGCTGATGTACGACAAGCGGATCGGCAGTCTTCTGGTCACCGAAGACGGGCGGCTGGTCGGCATCATCACCCAGACGGACATGATCGAAGCGGTGGTCCGCCTGCTCGGGTTGCGCAAGCCCGGGGCGCGGCTGGTTATCGAAACCACCGACCGGATCGGGGTGCTGGCCGAACTGACGCAGCTTTTCCGGGATAACAACATAAACATTAGAAGTGTGGCCACAATGGAGGTCGAACCGGGGAAGTACCACCTCCTTTTCCGCCTTAATGTTCCCGATGTGGGCCCGGTGGCGGGCGAGATCGAGGGCCGGGGCTTCACCATCATCGCGGTAGGCTGAGATAAGACCTGATAAAGGGGGGAGAAGTGTGGGCAAGCATATTAAGGTTATTGCGGTAGGCGGCGGGAAAAAGGCCGGCCAGACGGGGTGCGGCGAATGCCCCACCTCCTGCCAGTCCGCGTGCAAGACCTCCTGCACGGTGGGGAACCAGAGCTGCGTCCGGGACGGGAAGTAAGGGTGCCTCTCCACCGTTTCACCTGCAACGGCAAACATTTGATCTTCGACGGGCACGCCCTTGCCCTGCACGAGGTCGACGAGGTGGCGTGGGAGCTGCTGGCGGGCCCCGCAGAGGACATCGAAGGGCGTGCCCGGGCGCTGGCGGGGCGGTTTCCGCGGGAGGCTATCGACGAGGCGGTCGCGGAAATCAGAACCCTTGCGCACCAGGGGCTTCTCTTTGCCCCCGATCCGTACGGCGGCTATGAACCTCCGCCGCCGCTGGTCAAGGCGCTCTGCCTGAACGTCGCCCACGCCTGCAACCTCTCCTGCGGTTACTGCTTCGCCGGAGGGGGCGAGTACGGGGCGGGGCCGGCGGTAATGCCGCCGGAGATCGCCCGCCGGGCGGTGGATTTCCTCATTGCCGCCTCGGGACCGCGAAAACGCGTGGAGATCGACTTCTTCGGCGGCGAGCCGCTGCTGGCCCTGGATACGGTGCGCGCCGCGGTGGCTTATGCCCGGGAGCGGGAGGCGGCAGCCGGCAAGGAGTTCGGCTTTACCCTCACCACCAACGCCCTTCTCCTTACCGACGAGGTGATAGATTACCTTCTGCGGCACGGGTTCAACGTGGTGCTGAGCCTCGACGGGCGGCCGGAGGTGCACAACCGCTTTCGCCGCACGCGGGGTGGGCAGGGCTCGTATGCTGCGGTCAGGGAACGCATCCTGCGCTTCATCGAGCGCTGGGAAAACTGGGACGGCCCGCGGGGGTATTACTACGTGCGCGGGACCTTTACGCGCTACAACCAGGACTTCGCCGAGGATTTCCTCCACCTGGTCGACCTGGGTGTGCGCTTCATCTCCCTGGAGCCGGCCGTGGGGCGCGGCGACGAGGAGTGGACCATCCGGGAGGAGGATCTACCCCGCCTGGAGGCGGAGTACGAGCGGCTGGCCCGGCTCTACCTGGCGCTCCGGGTTGGGGGGCGAGACGTGCACTTCTTCCATTTCCGGCTTGATCTTGACGGGGGTCCCTGCCTGCCGCGGCGCCTTACAGGGTGCGGTGCGGGGTGCGGCTACCTGGCCGTGGCCCCGGACGGATCCCTCTACCCCTGCCACCAGTTTGACGGCCGGGATGCCTTCCGCCTGGGAGACGTCTGGTCCGGTGCAACGGAACCCCGCCTGGTGGAAGACTTTCGCCAGGCCCACATTTACCGTAAGCCCTGCCGGGATTGCTGGGCGAAATTCCTTTGCAGCGGCGGGTGCCACGCGGCCGCGTTTATCGCCAATGGAAACGTTCTCACGCCGTATGTCGTTGGCTGCCGGCTGATGCAGAAGCGGCTCGAGTGCGCGCTTTATCTTGCAAGTGCGGAGTGCGTCCGGCGAAGCAAGAAGGAGAAAACGGAAGATAAAGGAGGTACTTGGGAAGTTCACGGGCCAGGGCGGTTAGACATGACCATTTCCCTGTGTTAAAATAGTTTTTGGCGTTTGCCAAAAGAGGCAGGGAAAGGAGCGTTTTCCGTGTCAACGGTCTGGCAGCCGGCGAAGCCGTGGGCCGTCGTATCCTGGCCGCTCTGCACCGCCCGGAGAAACGCCCGTAAGGCAAAGCACCGTCCACTGCATCCCCTGGGTTTAGCCCTGTTCCTTTTCTGTGTGGCCATCCTCTGTTTTACCCTTATGGCGCAAAAATGCGCCGTCTGGGCCGTCGAGATCGACGGCCGGCGCATAGCCGTCGCCGCCGATGCCGGGGTATGGCAGGCCGCGCTGGCCGAGGTCGAGCGCGCTTACGGCGGCGAGGGCCGGTGGCGCGACCGCGTGCGGGTGGTGCGCTGCTGGGGCGGCGGGCCGGCCCTGCCGGCCGAAAAACTGGCGGATACGCTGGCCTCGGCCCTGGGGTTGCGGGTGACGGGTACGGCCCTTAAGGTCGACGGCCAGGTGCAGCTCGTTTTTAAGAACCGGGCCCTGGCGGAGATGTTCCTCAACTACTTGATGAAATCGTACCGCTCCGGTGAGCAGCCGCGCTTCCTGGAGCGGGTTGAGCTGGCCGAGGTCACGGTCCCGGCCGGCCGTATCACCGACATCCAGACCGCCCTGGCCCGGGCCGCCGGGAAAACGCAGGCCACCGAAACCTATACCGTACGCGCCGGGGACACCTCCTGGGATATCGCGGCCGCCTTCGGCATAACGCCCGACGCGCTGGCCGCCGCGAACCCGGGCATCGACCTGGAACGGCTGCAAATAGGACAGAAGCTCAATATCTCCCGCGAAAAACCCCTCCTGACCCTGGTTACCACCGAGCGTCTCACCCGTACCGAAACCATCCCCGCCCCCGTGCAGGTCCGCCGCGATCCCAGCCTGTATATCGGCCAGCAGAAGGTGCTTCAGCCCGGCAGGCCCGGGCAGAAGGAGGTTACTTACCTCGTTACCAGGCACAATGGGGTCGAGGTGGCGCGGCGGGTCCTGGAAAGCAGGGTGCTCGTCGAACCCGCTCCACGCGTTGTAGCCAGGGGCTCGCGCCTGCTGCTGGCGTCCCGCGGCGGCGGCCAGCTGGCCTGGCCGGCCCGGGGCTACATATCCTCGCGCTTCGGCAGCCGGTCGGGCGGTTTCCACACGGGCATCGACATCGCCGGGGCGTACGGGTCGCCCATCGGGGCCGCCGAAGCCGGGCGGGTGGTTTACGCCGGCTGGAGCGGCGGCTATGGGCGCATGGTGGAGATCAGCCACGGAGGCGGGGTGACCACGGTTTACGCCCACCTTTCCTCCATCGCCGTCGGGGTCGGCGACGAGGTCGGGCGGGGGCAGGTGGTAGGGTACATGGGCCGGAGCGGGAATGCCACCGGCACGCACCTGCATTTTGAGGTGCGGGTGAACGGCTACCCGCGCGACCCCCTCCGGTACCTGTAGAAACAAGCGGCCGCCGTCCGGCGGCTTTTTGTTTTGCCTGCTTTGCTTTTACTTGCCCCGCATCTGTGCTAAAATATGCTCGGCCGGTTTTTCGATAACTGCGGGGTGATGTTGTTGCTGCGGCGCCGGAGCCAGAAGATCGTTTTCTGGACGCTGGTTATTTTCATAAGCGCCGGCCTGATCGGGTCTTCGGTTGTCTGGAGCGGCCTGACGGGGGCCCCGGCGCCCCGAGCCCCCGTTGCCCAGGAAAAGGAAGGGGCGCAGCCCCAGATGCCGGATCCGGAGAAGGAGGCCGGGGAGCCGCCCCGCGACGTGAGCACCGCCCTGCGCCTGGGGGCGGCCTACCTGGAGCGGGGCGACCTGGACCGGGCCGCGGCGGCCTACCGGAAGGCTCTGGAATTCGACTCCCGGAATACGGCGGCGCGGCTCAGTCTCGCCGAAATTTACCTGGCCCAGAAAAAAACCGAAGCGGCCCTCGCCGAACTCAACGACGTTCTGGCAACAAATCCCGACCACCTGGCCGCCCTTTACCGGCGCGGTATCATCCTTGGCCTGGTTAAGGGTGATAAAGACGCGGCGGCGGCCGACCTGGAGCGTTTCGTACGGCTTGCGGGTTCCGGCCCGGAGGTGGAGCACGCCCGCTCGCTCCTCGCCGCGTGGCGCGCAAGGTGAAGGAAAAAATTTTAATGCCACCGGCGTGCGGTACAGGCTTATAATTATGCTGTGAAGAGATTCCCGGCGGAGGGAGAAGGGGTGCGGTTGGTCGACGGCTTGGCATTTACAGGCCGTATAATGCTTATATTTTTTCTAGTTAGTTTATTTTTACTGATAACCTATCCCGGTGCCCTGCGCCAGCATCTGAACGTGCTGGCCCGGGAGGTTAACAAGCGGGGCCTGCTCCTGACCACATTGCATCTTCAAGCGGCAACGGGAGCCCATTTTATTGTCAGGTACCCGCCCGGGCATGCGGGGGCGGCAGGGCTGGTGCTGGCCACGGCGGAGCGGTTTTACCCCGCCATCGCCGCCGATTTCGGGTTTACCGTGCGGGGCAAGGTACCGGTCCTGATCTACGAAAATATGGCGGATCTGAACCGGAGTTTCGGCTGGCCGGCCGACGAAAGCACCATGGGCGTTTACTGGGCGGGAACCATCAGGGTGCTGGCGCCCGAAGCGTGGCTTGGGGAAACGGAGCCTTCCAGCAGGGCGGAGATCTTTGCCGAAACGGGACCGATGGCCCACGAAATCGCCCACCTGTTCGTCGACTATCTCACGCGGGGAAACTGCCCCCGCTGGTTTAACGAGGGGATTGCGCAGTACGAGGAATACCGGCTGACCGGTTTTAGTTTTGGTCCGCCGGAGGACGTGCCGCCCGGGGTGTACACGCTGGAAGAGCTGTCCGATTTCGATTACCTGCCGGATCAGAACCTTGCCTACCGCCAGACATTCAGCATGGTTAACTACCTGGCCGGCAATGTCGGCTGGCAGGGGCTGAGAAGCATTCTGGCGCGCCTTGGCCGGGGCGCAACCCTGGACGAGGCCCTCCTGGCGGTGGCCGGATGGGACGCGGCTACCTGGATGGCGAATTGGGAAAACTGGCTGGGGCAGGAGAGGTCAAAACATGGGCATGCTTTTTAAAGCACTGGCCGAGCCGGCGCCGGAGACGGACGAAACGCGCCTGGTGGTCACGGGCGGGCGACCGCTTCGCGGGCGCCTTAAAGTCAGCGGCGGTAAAAATGCCACGCTGGCCATCCTGTGCGCGTGCGTGCTGGCCGGTGACGAGGTGATCTTGGAAAACGTCCCGGACATCAGCGACGTACGGGTGATGCTGGAAATCATAGGCGGCCTGGGTGTGGCCGGTCGCTGGCTGGCGCCGGACGTGCTCCGGCTGAAGGGGGGTGCGGGAGCGGGCGCCGAGGCCCCGTACCATCTCGCCAGAAAGCTGAGGGCCTCCAACCTTCTCCTGGGACCTCTCCTGGCCCGCTACGGGCGCGCCCGCATCGCGCTGCCCGGCGGGTGCAATATTGGGGTCCGCCCCATGGATCTGCACTTCAAGGGATTGGCCGCCCTGGGAGCCACCCTCGACGTTGAGCACGGGTACATTACGGGGGAGGCGGGGCGGCTGCGGGGCGCCCGCATCTATCTCGACTTTCCCAGCGTCGGGGCCACGGAAAACATCATGATGGCCGCCGTCCTGGCCGAGGGGCAGACGGTCATCGAGAACGTGGCCAAAGAGCCGGAGATCGTCGACCTGGCCAATTTCCTGAACGCCCTTGGCGCGAAGGTGCGCGGCGCGGGGACGGATGTGATCAGGATCGACGGCGTGCGCGAGCTGGGAGGCACGCGCTACGCGGTGATTCCCGACCGCGTCGAGGCGGGGACGTTTATGGTAGCCGCCGTGGCTACCGGGGGCAACGTGCTTCTGGAGAACGTTATCCCCCAGCACCTTGAGCCGCTCAGTGCCAAGCTGCGCGAGGCGGGCGCGGTCGTCGCCGAGGAGGAAGAAGGTATACGCGCCTGCGGGGGCGGACCCCTGGGCCCGCTGACCATCAAGACCATGCCCTACCCGGGGTTTCCCACCGACATGCAGTCCCCCTTTATGGCCCTGCTCACCACCGTTCCCGGTACCAGCATCATCGTGGAAAATATCTTTGAAAACCGCTTCCAGGTTGCCCAGGAGTTGCGGCGCATGGGGGCGCGGATCAAGGTTGAAGGACGGGTGGCCATCGTGGAAGGGGTACCCCGGCTGCAGGGGGCGCAGGTTAAGGCCACGGACCTCCGGGCGGGGGCGGCCCTGGTCATCGCCGGGCTGATGGCGGAGGGAGAAACGGAGATCCACAACGTCCGTTATGTGGACCGCGGCTACCGCGATCTCGATGTCCGCCTGGCGCGGCTGGGTGCGGCGATTAAAAGGGTTTGAGGTCGTATGCGGAAAATACGTGAAGAAGCCGCGCGGGCAGGCAGGAGAATGTCGGCGGGCAACGAATATTAAATTGCAAACTTTGCGACAACGCCCCGGTGCGACAAAAGGCAAAGATCGCCGCACAGGCGGCAAAGATCGGGAAAGGATGTGCCTGGGGTGAAGATTCCAAGATCGACCGCCAGACGGCTTCCTCTCTATTATCGTTGTCTGGCCGAGATGAGGGAGCGGGGGGTGCCGGTCGTCTCGTCGCGGGCCCTCAGTTCCAAAGCGGGTGTCGAGGCGGCCATCATCCGCAAGGACCTGGCCTGCTTCGGTGAACTCGGCAAACGCGGCGTGGGATACAACGTCGATTTCCTCTACCGGGAGGTCGGCCGTATCCTGCGCATTGAGGAAGAGCGGGAGCTTGTCGTGATTGGCGGGGGGAAACTGGGCCAGGCCTGGGTTGAGTACCTGGCGCGCTACGGTGGGAATTTTCGCGTGGCGGCAGTCTTTGATGCCGCACCGGCGGAGGCAGAGCGGGTGTTGCCCGGGGTGCAGGTGCTGCCCCTAGGCGAGCTTACCGCCTTTGTCCGCGCCCGGGGCATTTCCCTGGCCGTCCTGGCCGTTAAGGCCGAGGAGGCGCGCTCCGTGGTCGGCGAGCTGGTACGGGCCGGGGTAAAGGGCATTCTCAATTTCGCACCCATCACGCTGGACGTGCCGCCGGACGTGCGGGTGGTAGATTGTGATTTTTCGAGCAAGCTCCACAGCCTGATTTGCTCCCTTGGCGGTGGCGAAGGGCGTGCGGTCCTGAACAGGCACTGAAGGGTGGCGCCGCCCAATTGCACGAGAAGTTTCACAAATGGGTTTCCTCCGGCAGGAATGGGCCTGCCTGAACCGAATAAATAAGGTGAACCTGTGGGTGACAGGTCTTATAGAGGGGTTAGTTTGTCCGTGAGGGACTAACTAGCTAAACACCACTAATTTTTTCAAGGAGGGTTTTGTGCCATGTGGGTGGTAACCATCGACGCGGACAAGTGTGAGGGATGCGGCGAATGTGTCGAATCGTGCCCGGCAAGTGTCCTGGAACTGGTCGACAACAAGGCGGTAGTGGCCAACCCCGACGAGTGCCTGGGGTGTGAGACCTGTGCCACGGTCTGCCCGAACGGCGCGGTTACCGTGGAGGAACGGTAGACATGCACCGGCCAAACTCGCGCTCCGGGAGGTGGTAGCTCCCTGAAGTTCGCAAACGCTCCGGCCCCTTCAGATGGAGCAGAGTTTTAACCTGGAGGAGGTGTAGTGGTGGGTGGTTTACTTCATCGGTAACGTGCTCCCGTACATCACGGTGGCCATCTTCCTGGGCGGGCTGGCCTGGCACCTCTGGCGCTGGACGGCACCCAGGATACCGCACTTTGTCGCGCTATCGCCCTTTCCCAAAACCTGGGCGGGCTCGGTCGGTTTCATTGTCTGGCAGATACTGGTGTTCTGGAACATCCTGAAATTCGACCGTCGTCTGTGGGTCGGCGCGTGGCCCTTCCACGTGGCCATCGGGGCGATTCTCGGCGGGCATGTCCTTGGCATTTACACCCTGGGCACCCAGTTCCACATGATCTTTCCCTATGCGATTACCGAAGCCCTGAGCGAGTCGATGTCCGTCATCCTGGGCAAAACTTTTGGTATCATCTTCGTTGCGGCCGGGGCTTACCTTCTGTACAGGCGTTTCGCCTACGACCGCGTGGCGGCCGTTTCGGCGCCGAGCGATTACCTCCACATGTTCCTGCTTCTGGCCATCGGCGGCCTCGGCGTCTACATGCGGTTTGTGCCGGCTGCTTCTCTGCACTACGAGGAGGCGCGCCATTTCCTGGCCGGACTCTTCCTGTTCAAGCCTGAGCCGCTGCCCGACAACCCGTTCTTCCTGTTGCACTTCCTCCTCGTGCAGATTCTGATGATTATCTTCCCGTTTTCCAAGCTGATGCACCCGCTCGGCATGCTCTGGAACCGCTGGGTGGTTAACCGCCCTTACGAGGAACCGGCGATGGGCCTGCCGGGTGTCCAGCTTGTACCGCCCGCGGGCGTAATGTATGAGGACAGCGGACGCACCATCCGGGTGGAACACTGGCCGCGGTTTCCGGTGAAGGGGGTGTAAACGGTGGGACATCACGGACCAACACCCGAGGGATTCCGCAGGATACCGACCTGGGAAGTCGCCAAACAGCCGGCGGAAAGGCCGAAGAAGCCGGCCACGCCGAAGACGGCAACGAAAAAGACGCTGCATGAACTCGGTATTGTCGAGGTGCCGGACGAACACAAAGTACAGGCCGCCCTGGAACGCCTGCACGAGCAGATCAAGCAGCGGCGCTCCTACATGCTGGCCATGGAAAGCTGCGTGAAGTGCGGGCTGTGTCAGGAGAACTGCCACACCTTCCTGGGGACCCGCGACCCGGACGATTCACCTGTGGGGCGTGCCGACCTTATCCGCAAGGTGTGGAAGCGGTATTTCACCGTGCAGGGGCGCCTGTTCGGTAAGCTGGTAGGGGCCGAGGATCTTACCCTCGAAACAATACAAAAGTGGCTGGCCTATTTCTACCACTGTACGGAGTGCCGCCGCTGCGGCCACGTCTGCCCGTTTGGGATTGACACCTGTGAGATCACCATGCTGGGGCGTCAGGTCCTGTACTGGCTCGGGGTGGTGCCGGCGCTGCATGCCGACTCCTGCGCGGCCATTCACCGGTTGGGGAACAATATGGCCCTGACCAAGTCCGGCGCCGTTGACACCCTGGAGTTCCTTTCGGACGAGATCGAAGAGGAACGGGGCTTCCGGGTGGAGTTCCCGGTCGACAAGCCCGATTCGGACATCGTCTACGTCCCATCGTCGGCCGACTTCATGCTGAACCCTGATACCCTTAAGGGCGCGGCCCTGTTCTTTGAATACATCGGGGCGAACTGGACCATTACCAGCCGCATGATCGAGGCCGGGAACTTCGGGTATCTCGTCGACCAGTACCGTACCCAGCGCGAGCTGGTGACCCGGCTGCTCGAGAGCGCCAAGCAGCTGGGGGCGAAAAAGATCGTCTGGGGAGAATGCGGCCATGGATGGCGCGCCGCCAAGCAGTATGCCCGGACGATGGCGGACGTGAACGGTATCTGGCATATACCCATCGTGCACATTCACGACGAAATCGCCTCGTACATTGTCACGAACCAGCTTGAGCTTGACCCGTCGCGCATCACCCGGCCCGTGACCCTGCACGACCCGTGCAACTACGCGCGTGCCTGCGGGCACGTGGAGAATATGCGCATCATCATCCGCAAGTGCGTCTCCGAGTTCCGCGAGATGTACCCCAACGGCGAGAGGAACTTCTGCTGCGGCGGCGGTTCGGGCGTGCTTTTCGACGACCCGGAGATGTACCCGATGCGCATCAGGTTCTCCCAGAAAAAGGCGGAGCAAATCCGGGAAACGGGCGTTCCCGACGGTCCGGATGGGGGTATCCTGTGCGCCCCGTGCTCCATCTGCAAGGCGCAGTTCTACCCCATGGTGGAGGAGCACGAGCTTAACGTGGAGGTCAAGGGCCTCCTCGACCTGGTCGGCAAGGCGCTGGTCTTCAGGGGTAAAGAGACCTCAGGCGGTAAAAAGTGGTAAGAGCAACGGTGAGTTGCCCCGGTACCAAGGGTGCAGCGGCGGGAAGCCCGCCGTAAAAGAATCCAAGTAAGAAAAAGGAGGGTGCCACAATGCCGTTTATCGAAGTTGCCGGGCAACAGATCGAGGTTGACGAGGACGGGTTCATCCAGGATCCGTCGAAGTGGACGCCGGAGGTGGCCGCCTTCCTCGCCAAGGGCGAGGGCGTCGACAACCTCACCGACGATCACTGGAAGGTGGTCAACTACCTGAAGGACTACTACGAAAAGCACGGTATTGCGCCCATGATCCGCAAACTGTGCAAGGACACCGGCTTCACGCTGAAGCAGATCTACGAACTGTTCCCCACGGGCCCTGCCAAGGGCGCCTGCAAGATTGCGGGGCTCCCGAAACCGACGGGCTGCGTGTAAAGAGAAAGACTTCGGTTCAGGCTAACCCGGGGACGCCCCCGGGTTATATTTTGGAAAAACGGAGGTGCACGGTGACTACGGTACCGCGCCTGGTAGTCGGCGCCGTTCAGGGCCGCTCGGGGAAAACGACGGTTACCGCCGCCGTGATCGCGGCCATGCGCCGGCGCGGCCTCCCGGTGCAGGCCTTCAAGAAGGGGCCGGATTTTATCGATCCCGGATGGCTGGGGCGCGTCAGCGGGCGCCCCTGCCGCAACCTCGACCCGTTCCTTATGGACCCGGCCACCATTCTGGCCTCCTTCGGGACGCACGTCGCCGGCGCCGCCGTGGCCGTCATTGAAGGCGCCATGGGCCTCTTCGACGGCGTCGATCTTGTCGGGAGCGGCAGTACGGCCCAGCTGGCCCGGGTCCTGCGCGCTCCCGTAATCCTGGTGATCAACGCGGCGCGCATGACCAGGAGCGCGGCGGCGGTAGTTCTGGGTTGTCGCGCCCTTGACCCCGAACTGTCCCTCGCCGGCGTTATTTTTAACAACGTGGCCCGCCCGCGCCACGAAAGGATGCTCCGGCAGTCTGTGGAATATTATACCGGTGCGCGGGTGCTGGGCGCGGTGCCCAGGAAACGCGCCTTCAACATCCCGGACCGGCATCTGGGCCTGGTGCCCGCCGGCGAGGACGAGCGCCTGCTGGCCTCCCTTGAAGCGCTGGCGGCGGAAGGGGAAACCTATCTCGATCTGGAGGGGCTGCTGGGAGTTGCCGGCGCGGCTCCTCCCCTCGACATCCCGGAACGGCCCCTTTACCCGCCGGCGGAGGCGGCAGGCGTCACGGTGGGCATCTTCCTTGACCGGGCCTTTTCCTTTTACTATCCCGAAAACCTGGAGGCTTTGGAGGCGGCGGGGGCGCGCCTGGTGCCTATCGACGCCCTCCACGGCGAAATGCCGCCGGTGGACGCCCTTTATATCGGGGGCGGCTTTCCGGAGGTGCTGGCAGGGGAACTGGAGGCCAATGCGTCCCTCCGGGAAGCGGTGCGGCGCGGGGTGGCCGCCGGACTCCCGGTTTATGCCGAATGCGGGGGGCTGATGTACCTGGGCCGCTCCCTCACCTGGCGGGGCCGGACGTACCGCATGAGCGGGGCCCTGCCCTTCGACGTGGATCTGGACGAGCGGCCCTGCGGCCACGGGTACATGGTGCTGGAGGTCGTCGAAGAGAACCCGTTTTTGCCGTGCGGCCTCAGCATAAGGGGGCACGAGTTCCACCACTCGCGGCTGAGCAATCTTTCCCGGGAAGAGGTCCGCTTCGCCTATCGTGTCCGCCGCGGGTACGGTATCGACGGCCGCCGGGACGGGCTCCTGTACCGGAATGTTCTGGCTTCGTACAACCACCTGCACGCGCTGGCCACGCCCGACTGGGCGCCGCGCCTGGTCCGGCGCGCGGCGGGTAGAGCTTAGGGGGTGTTTCACGTGGAAGTCGTCCTGGTTTACATTACGGCCGCGGACGAGGAAGAGGCGCGCACCCTCGGCCGCACCCTGGTGGAAAACCGGCTCGCTGCCTGTGCCAACGTCATCCCGAGAATCCACTCCACCTACCGGTGGGAAGGACAGCTGGTGGAAGACGAGGAGGCCCTCCTCCTTGTCAA
This sequence comes from Bacillota bacterium, assembly GCA_040751815.1. GTDB lineage: Bacteria > Bacillota > Desulfotomaculia > Desulfotomaculales > UBA12532 > UBA12532. The sequence goes on from JBFMHQ010000014.1 coordinate 23,968, forward strand.
AACCACGCGCGGCCTCGTAGACCGTCTGATCGAAACGGTCCGGGAGATTCACAGCTACGAGGTGCCGGCGGTACTGGTGCTGGACGTCGCTGCCGGGAATCAGGCCTTCCTGGACTGGGTGGCTGCGGAGGTGGAGGCTTGAAAGTAGGCTCCCTGCACCCGTGGCCCGTTACCCCTGCGGAGGCGGCGCGCATCCAGAGGAAACTGGTGGGGCGGCTGGTGCGGGTGCCCCCGCCCGGCCTGCGGGTAGCCCGCGTAGCCGGCGCCGACGTTTCCTTTGCCCGGGAGAAGCAAATGGTTTATGCGGCGGTGGTGGCGCTCTCCTATCCCTCCCTGGCGGTTCTCGAGGTGCGTACGGCGTCCCTCCCGGCAACCTTCCCCTACGTCCCCGGCCTGCTGGCCTTCCGGGAAGGGCCTGCCCTCGCCGAGGCCTTTGGCGCCCTCGAGGCGGAACCGGACGTGGTGCTCTTCGACGGCCACGGGATTGCCCACCCGCGCGGTCTGGGTATCGCCGCCCATTTCGGGCTGCTCCTTAACAGGCCGACCATCGGCGTGGCCAAGAGCCTCCTCACCGGCCGTTGCGCCGCCCCCGCTCCCGAGCGGGGAGCCACCTCCCCTCTGATCAACGACGGCGACGTCGTGGGCGCCGCCGTGCGCACCCGCACGGGAGTGCGCCCCGTTTACGTTTCGCCCGGGCACCTGATGGACGTGGCAACCGCCGTCCGCCTCGTGCTTGCCTTCTGCACCCGCTACCGCCTCCCCGAACCCGTCCGGCTTGCCCACCACGCGGCCAATCTCGCCCGCAAGAGCAGGTAAGAATTTTGCCTCCCCGGCGCACAATAAGGGCGAGGAGGCGAAAGCATGCGTCTGCCGAAAAGGATTGCGGCGCTTATGATCGCCGGCCTTCTGGCCCTTGTCCTGGGGCTGGCCGCAGAGCACCGCGGCCCCGGTGCCCCCCCGACCGGCGCGGCCGATCTTTCCGCGGCGTTTCCGCCCCATGTTTCCGGAGTGGCGTTCCTCGAAACCGGACTCCTGGACGTGCCTCCGGCCTACGCGCAGGGCTATGAGTCGTACTGGGATGCCCTTTACCTTCTGGCCCGGGTCATCGAGGGGGAGGCTGCGGACGAACCGTTTCTCGGCAAGGTGGCCGTCGGCGCGGTCATTCTGAACCGGGTGCGGGACGCACGCTTCCCCAAAACCATCTCTGGGGTAATCTTCCAGCCCTGGGCCTTCGAGTCGGTCTCCAACGGGATGATGTGGCGCCCGCTGAGCAACGAGTCGCTGCGCGCCGCCCAGGCGGCCCTTGCCGGCTGGGATCCCACCTACGGGGCCCTTTATTTCTGGAATCCGGCCAAGGCGGTGAGCCCCTGGATCTGGACGCGGGCCATCATCACCTGGATCGGGCGGCACGTCTTTGCGCGCTAGAAGGGTGTAAAAAGCGACGGGAGGGAAAGCATTGCGACGCAGGTGGATTCTCGCGGCGCTGATCGCCGCCCTGGTGGTGGGGGCCGTAGGTGCCTGGGGGTACGACCAGACGCGGGCCCGGCGGAGCATGGAAATCTTCCTGAGCAACAGGTTCCGGCAGGCCTTCTACGATACCCTGGCCCACGTGCAGAACGTTGAGGTGCTCCTGGGAAAGGCGCGTGCCGCCGGGGCGGAGCCCCAGGAAATAGCGCTCCTGGCAGACATCTGGCAGCAGGCCCTGCTGGCCGAGACCAGCGTCACCCAGTTGCCGGTGGACCCGGTGGTGGTTTCCCGAACGGCCAAATTCCTGAGCCAGACGGCCGACTTCGCCAATACCCTGCTCCGTAAAACGGCCGTGGGGGAAGAGGCCCTGGCCGCCCACCGGGAGGACCTTAACCGCCTGTACACCCAGGCCGCTTCCCTGAACCGGGAACTGCGTGCCGTGGAGCGCCGGGTGCGGGAGTGGGGCGCCGATTTCTGGGATATCGCCGCCGGCGTCCAGGCGCGGCCCGCGGCCCGCAAACCGGGCACCGCACTTCCGGGGGAGAACACCTTCCGCGCCTTAAACCGCGAGCTGCAGCAGCAGCCCACCCTCATTTACGACGGCCCCTTCTCCGACCACCTGGAGCGGAAAAAACCGCTGGGCCTGACCGGCCCCGCGATAACGGAGGCCGAGGCCGTGCGCCGGGCCCTGGCCTTCGTAGACCGCCGGGCGGGGTTGACCTACACCGCGCGCCCCCTTGGCGTGACCCGGGGGCGCATCCCCAGCTTCCGCATCGAGGTCGGCGGCAGGAAGGGGCAGGCGACGGAGGCGACATACGTTGACGTGAGCCGGCAGGAGGGACGGGTCGTCCAGAGCATGACCGTACGCGCCTTCGGCCCGCGCCAGGTGAGCATCGAGCGGGCGCGTGCCCGGGCCGAAGCGTTTCTTTCCACCAGGTTTAAAGAGAGCTTCGTACCCACGTATTACCTGATCCAGAACAACCAGGCGGTCTTCACCTTCGCCGGCCTGGAAAAGGATGTCGTCCTTTACCCCGACCAGGTGAAGGTGGCGGTGGCGCTGGATAACGGCCAGATCGTGGGGTTCGAAGCCCAGGGGTACTACATGGAACACCACGCGCGGACCCTCCCGAAACCGGCGCTGACCCTCGACGAGGCGAGGAGACGGCTGAGCCCGCGCGTGACGGTGGAAAAGGCCCGTCTCGCCGTGATCCCCACCGACGGCGGGAAGGAGCTCCTCACCTACGAATTCCGGGTGCGCCTTGACCGGGACACCTTCCTGATCTACATCAACGCCGCCAACGGGAGGGAGGAGAAGATCCTGAAGCTCGTTCCTACACCGAACGGAACGCTGACGATTTGAGGCGTGCCGCGGCGCATCCGTAAGAACCGAAGCGGCCGCTTCCCCCGGGATCCTCCGCGCAAGGCCGGGTGTGAGCCCACGCCGGCCCACCCGGTTTCAGGGTTCCGCAGCCGCGCCTCCCGCGCATGCACCGCAACCGGTAATTGCCGTATTGACATTTGGCTCGCGGAATGGTAACGTTTCAGCAAAGCCACCATAACGCGGGCGCGATGAAGGGGAATGAGGGCGCTCAGGCTGGCCCAGCGAGCCGGGGAGGGTGCAAGCCCGGCCGAGCACGGCGTCCGTGCCGCCCCGGAGGCGAAGGTTGAAAGGAAGCGGCGCTTCCCGGTATGCCTTCCGGCACCCCCCCGTTAGCGGGGGCAGAGCGGGCCTTGGGGCCAATGAGGGTGGTACCGCGAGAGCAAGGCTCCCGTCCCTTAACCGGGGCGGGGGTTTTTAATTTTCTGCAGGGAGGCGAAGGCGCTTGGACCGGAGTGTGGAAATCCTGGAACTACTTTCCTCCAATTGCCGCCTGGCCGTCGAGGAGATCGCCGCCATGCTGGCCGTGCCGGTGGATGAAGTGAAGCGGACCATCGCCGAACTCGAGGCCGGGAAGGTCATCCTGGGGTACAGGGCCATGGTTAACTGGGAAAAGGTTGGCAAGGAGCGGGTGCTGGCCTTCATCGAGATCAAGGTCCAGCCCCAGCGGGAGGTGGGCTTCCAGGCGGTGGCCGAACGCATCTACCGCTACCCGCAGGTCAAGACACTTTACCTCATGTCCGGCGCCTTCGATCTCGCGGCGCTGGTGGAGGGGCGCAGCATGCAGGACGTGGCCAACTTTGTGGCGACGAAACTGGCCCCCATCGAGGGGGTAATGAGCACCACCACCCACTTCGTCATGCAGACCTACAAGGAGGAAGGGGTCGTGCTGGACGAGTACGAGAAAGACCGCAGGCTGGTGGTGTCGCCATGACCTGGGAGGCCTATCTGAACCCCGTCGTCCGGGATATGCCCCCTTCGGGGATCCGGCGCTTCTTCGACCTGGCCGCCGAAATGGAAGGGGTCATCTCCCTGGGCGTGGGCGAGCCGGACTTCGTGACCCCCTGGCACATCCGGGAGGCGGGGATCTACGCCCTGGAAAAAGGCTACACCATGTACACGGCGAACAGCGGCCTGCCGCAGCTGCGGCAGGAGGTGGCCAACTACATGGCCGGGCAGTTCGGTGTAAAGTACCGGCCCGAGGGGGAGATCCTCATCACGGTAGGGGTCAGTGAGGCGCTGGACCTGGCCCTGCGGGCCATTGTCGCCCCGGGGGACGAGGTGCTGGTCCCGGAACCGTGCTACGTTTCTTATATGCCGTGCGTCCGGCTGGCCGGGGGTACCCCGGTGCCGCTGCCGACCACCATGGAGAAAGGGTTTCGCCTGACGCCCGAGCAGGTGGAGCGGGCGGTAACGTCCCGCACGAAGGCGCTCCTCCTCTGCTATCCGAACAATCCTACGGGGGCCATCATGCCGCGGGAGGAGCTGCTCGCCGTGTGCGAGGTGGTCCGGGCCCACGACCTTATCGTAATCGCCGACGAAATATACGGTCAGTTAACCTACGAGGGTGAGCACACCTGCATCGCGGCGCTGCCGGAGATGCGCGACCGGGCCATTGTGCTGCAGGGATTCTCGAAGGCCTTCGCCATGACGGGGTGGCGCATCGGTTACGCCTGCGGCCACGGCGACTTCATCGGGGCGATGACCAAGATTCACCAGTACACCATGCTCTGCGCCCCCATAGGGGCGCAGATGGCGGCCGTCGAGGCGCTGCGGAACGGCCTGCCGGAAATGCGGAACATGGTCCGGCAGTACAATTACCGCCGGCGCCTGGTGGTCGACGCCTTCAAAACCATGGGGTTGCCGTGCTTCCGCCCCGGCGGGGCGTTCTACGCCTTCCCGCGCGTGGACGTTACGGGCCTCTCGGCAGAGGAGTTCGCCGAACTCCTGCTCCGGGAGGAGAAGGTGGCCGTGGTGCCGGGGAACGCCTTCGGCGCCAGCGGCGAGGGCTTCGTGCGTTGCTCCTACGCCGCCTCGGTGGAGAACCTTATCGAAGCGTTGAAGCGTATGACGAATTTCGTGCGCCGGCGGCGGCGGGCCAGGAGGCAACAGGAGGCGGGGGTCGTCGAAAACGTGTAGGGGAAAGAGGTGGTTTCCTTGCACAAGGAGGTCTGGGTCACGGTGCGCGGCACGCGTACCGACGACCTGGGTGAGGAGGAAACGGTAGAGCTGGGGACGAAGGGGAACTACTTTCAGAAGAATGCCTCGTACTATATCACCTACGCCGAGTCGGAGATCTCGGGGCTGGCCGGCACTTTCACGGCGTGGAAGGCGGAGCCGGCGCGTGTTGTGCTGAACAAGATGGGTACCACGGAGGTGCGGCAGGTCTTCGAGGAGGGCATCCGGCACCGGGCCAACTACATCACGCCGTACGGCAGCCTCTTTATCGGCGTTCTTCCGTGTAAGGTAGAGGTCGACTTGACAGAGGGAGGGGGAAGTATTAAGCTAGAATATGAATTGGAGATGAGCAGGAAAAGAGTGGGGTACCATGCCCTCTCGATTATTGTCGAGGAGGTTTAGGTTTGTCGGTTCTTGCCCGGATCAGGGCAGGCATAGCTAGCGCGGTCCGCAGGGCCGCGCTAGCTGCGGTTGAGGCCTGGGGGCTCGATCCTGCCGCCTCCCTGCCCGAGTTTACCGTGGAAGTACCGAGGGAAAAGGAGCACGGCGACCTGGCAACAAACCTGGCCCTGCTTCTGGCCAGGCCGGCCCGGCGTCACCCGCGGGAAATCGCCGCAACCATCGCCGCCCGCCTCGATCTCCGGGGCACCTGGGTTAAGGAAGTGAAGGTAGCGGGGCCGGGCTTTATTAATTTCCACCTCGATGAGGGCTGGCTCGACCTGGTGCTGCCGGATATCGAGGAGGCCGGGGACGCCTACGGCGCAACCAACCTCGGCGGCGGTAAAAAGGTCCAGGTCGAGTTCGTGAGCGCCAACCCGACGGGTCTCCTGCACATGGGAAACGCGCGCGGCGCGGCCCTGGGCGACAGCATCGCCGCCATCCTCTCCTTCACCGGCTTCGATGTCACCCGCGAGTTTTACATCAACGATGCCGGACAGCAGGTGGAAAACCTGGCGCTGTCGGTGGAGGCGCGCTACCTGCAGGAACTGGGTTACGCCGCCCCTATGCCGGAGAACGGGTACTTCGGCGAGGACCTCATCGCCACCGCCCGCCGCTTTATTGCCGCCCACGGGGCCGGGCTTGCGGCGGCCGCGCCCGAAGAGCGGCGCCGTGTGCTCCTGGCGTACACCCTGAAAGAAAAGCTGGACGCCATAAAGGCCTCCCTTGAGGCCTTCGGGGTCGCCTTTGACGTGTGGTTTTCCGAAAGCACCCTGCACGCGGAAGGGGCGGTGCGCCGGGTTATCGAGGAGCTCACCGCCCGCGGTCATACCTACGAAAAGGAAGGCGCCCTCTGGTTCCGCGCCACCACCTTCGGGGCCGACAAGGACGAGGTCCTGGTCCGGCAGAGCGGGGTGCCGACCTATTTTGCCGCCGACGTTGCCTACCACAAGAACAAATTCGACCGGGGATTCACCAGGGTTATCGACATCTGGGGGGCGGATCACCACGGGCACGTGGCCCGGGTCAAGGGCGCCCTGGCCGCCCTGGGGTACGATGCCGGGGCCCTCGAAGTGGTGCTGATGCAGCTCGTACGCCTTTACCAGGGCGGGGAACCGGTCCGCATGTCGAAGCGCACCGGGCGTTACGTCACCCTGGACGAGTTGCTGGAGGAAGTGGGGCGCGACGCGGCGCGCTACTTTTTCGTCATGCGGAGTGCCGACAGCCACCTCGATTTCGACCTGGATCTGGCCAGGAGGCGGTCCAACGAAAACCCGGTTTACTACGTGCAGTACGCCCACGCCCGCATCGCAAGCATCTTCCGGCAACTCGCCGCCCGGGGAGGCAAATGCCCGCCGGCGGCGGAGGTGGACCCGGGCCTTTTGCGGGAGCCGGCGGAAAGGGCTCTCATCCGCCGCCTGGCCGATTTCCCGGACGAAGTGCTGATCGCGGCGCTGGAACTGGCCCCCCACCGCATTGCCCTTTACGCCCACGACGTGGCAGGCCTCTTCCACAGCTTTTACAACGCCTACCGTGTCCTGGGGGCCGGGGAAGGGCTGGAGGAGGCGCGGCTGGTCCTGGTGCACTGCACCGGCACCGTCCTCAGAAACGCCCTGCGCCTCATCGGCGTGGGGGCGCCGGAGAGAATGTGATCCGGGGGAGGAGAAGCCTTGGCGAAATACATCTTTGTCACCGGCGGCGTGGTCTCGTCCCTTGGCAAGGGGATCACCGCCGCCTCCATCGGGAGGCTCCTGAAAAGCAGGGGCTTGAAGGTGACCATAATGAAACTGGACCCCTACATCAACGTGGACCCCGGCACAATGAGCCCCTACCAGCACGGCGAGGTCTTCGTCACCGAAGACGGGGCGGAGACCGACCTCGACCTCGGCCACTACGAACGCTTCATCAACGTCAACCTTACCCGCGCCTCCAACGTTACCACCGGCAGCATCTACTCCTCGGTAATAAGTAAAGAACGCCGGGGCGAATACCTGGGGCGCACCGTCCAGGTGATTCCCCACATCACCAACGAGATCAAAGAACGGGTTCTGCGGGTGGGAGAGGAAAGCGGCGCCGAGGTGGTTATCGCCGAAATCGGCGGTACGGTGGGCGACATCGAATCGCAGCCGTTTCTGGAGGCCATTCGCCAGTTGAAGAGCGACCTGGGGCGCGAGAACACCTTTTACGTGCACGTCACCCTGGTCCCCTACCTGCGCGCGGCCCGGGAGCTCAAAACGAAACCCACCCAGCACAGCGTGAAAGAATTGCGCGGCATCGGCATTCAGCCCGACGCCATCGTCTGCCGGACCGAGCAGCCCCTGTCGCCGGGGATCAAGGCCAAGATCGCCCTCTTCTGCGATATCGAGGCGCGGGCGGTCATCGAGGCTCTGGACGCGCCCACCATCTATGAGGTTCCCCTGATGCTGGAAAAGGAGGGGCTGGGGGAGTTCATCGTCGAAAAGCTGGGGTTTGCCTGCGGGCCGCCGGACCTGGCTACGTGGCAGGAAATGGTGGCCCGGCTGAAGTCCCCGAGCAAGCGCACCACCATCGCGCTGGTCGGGAAGTACGTCGAGCTCAGGGACGCCTACTTCAGCGTGGTAGAGGCCCTGCAGCATGCGGGTATCTTCCACAACGCCGCGGTGCATATTATGTGGGTGAACGCGGAAGACCTGGAGCACAGCCCCGCCGAAGTCTGCCTGGCGGGGGCGGAAGGTATCCTGGTGCCCGGCGGCTTCGGCGACCGGGGCGTGGAGGGTAAGGTCGCGGCCATCCGCTACGCGCGGGAGAAGGGGGTGCCTTACCTGGGGATCTGCCTGGGGATGCAGCTGGCGGTGGTGGAGTTTGCCCGGCACGTGCTGGGCTGGCCGGAGGCGGCCAGCGCCGAGTTCAACCCCGCAACGCCCCATCCGGTGATCGATCTCCTTCCCGGGCAGCGCGACATCACCGACCTGGGCGGGACCATGCGCCTGGGGGCCTACCCGTGCCTGCTCTGCCCCGGCTCGCGGGCGCACGCGGCCTACGGGTGCGCGCAGGTAATGGAACGGCACCGCCACCGCTACGAGTTCAATAACGCCTACCGCGAAAGTTTCACCGCCGCCGGCATGCTTTTTTCCGGGGTGTCTCCGGACGGGACCCTCGTGGAAATCGTCGAGCTTCCCGGGCATCCGTGGTTTGTGGCCACCCAGTTCCACCCGGAGTTCAAGTCCCGCCCCGACCGCGCCCATCCCCTCTTCCGGGAGTTTGTGGGTGCCGCCCTGCGCTGCCGGGCGGGCCGCGGGCAGACAGAATTTACCGCTGAATTGAAAGGTTGAAACGGCCGAAAATAACTGCAGGCACTCCTTATTTTCAAATCAATTTCAAATTAAATCCGGAGGTTCCGGGGAGAATGGATGTGATACGTTGCAGGAGGTAGGGCGCAGGCGTCTTCTCGCCGGGGCCGTTCTCGGCCTGGTGCTGGTCTCCCTTGTCGTGGCCGCGGTCTTCGGGCTGCGCGGCGGCGCGCCGGGGCGGCCGGCCTACGGCGACGCCGTGGGCGTTGTGCGCATCGAGGGGGTAATCCTTGGCGGTGAGGGCGGCGGCCTTCTGGGCGGGGCGCTGGGGGCCGACGGCATCGTCGAACAGCTGCGTGCGGCGGCGGACGACCCCTCCATCAGGGCGGTGGTCCTGCGCCTGAATTCCCCGGGGGGGAGCGCCGCAGCCTCCCAGGAAATCGGCGCCGAAGTCGACCGGCTCCGCCGGACGGGGAAGAAGGTGGTGGCCTCCATGGGTGACACCGCCGCTTCCGGCGCTTACTGGATCGCCGCCAAGGCCGACAGGATTGTGGCCAACCCGGCCACCATTACCGGCAGCATCGGCGTGATTATCCAGACCCAGCACCTGGTGGGGCTTTACCAGAAGCTGGGGATTGCCACCGAAACCATCAAGAGCGGGCCGCACAAGGACATGGGCGCGCCGGACCGGCTGCTGACGCCGGAGGAAAGGCGCATCTTCCAGAGCATGGTCGACGACATCTACAACCAGTTTGTCACCGTCGTGGCCCGGGGGCGGAAGATGGACGCGGCGAAGGTGCGGCAGCTGGCCGACGGGCGGGTCTTTACCGGCAACCAGGCCAGGGAACTGGGCCTGGTGGACGAACTCGGGGATTTCCGGGACGCGGTGCGCCTGGCCGGGCGCCTGGCGGGTATCAAGGGCGAGCCGCGCGTGGTTGAACTTGGGCCGAAGAACCTCTGGCGGGATCTATTCGGCGGACTGCAAAATACGGCCGTTCCCGGGGCCTGGCTGCTGCTGTGGCCGCCCCTGGCGCAGCGCTGACGGCTTTTGCGGCGGCCGGGAGAGGGGTAGATACGTTGGGATTGCTCGAATTGATGGCCGGTGTCCTCTTTGACCCCGTGGGCACCTTCCGGCGGCTGGCGGCGGCGCCGCCCCTCGGGCGGGCCGTGTTGCTGGCCACCCTTGTAAACGCCGTGACGGGGCTGATGGGTTATCTGACGTTGCGCGCCCTTCCCGGATCCGAGGCCGCCGATCCCTTCGCCGCCGCCCTGCTTGCCGGCATGCTGCCGGCCCTTTCCCTGGCCGGTTTTGTCCTCTGGTACGTGAAGTGGTTCGTTTACGGCGGATTTCTTCACTTCCTGGCCCAGCTTCTCGGGGGAAACGGGCGGCCGACGGCCACCCTTACCGTTTCCGCCCTGGCGGCACTCCCCGACCTCTTCATCATCCCGGTCCAGGGTCTCCTGATCCTCCTGCGGCCCGCGGAACTCACCGCTTCGGTGGTGCAGGGCCTGGCGGGCCTCGCGCTCCTGGTCTGGTCGGTTGTCCTGCTGATCCTCGGGTTCAGGGAGGTGCACGCCTACCCTCTGGGCCGCGCGGCGGCCACGGTGCTGGGTCCGGCCGCCGCCGGCGTGGTACTCGTGGTTGTGGTTGTCGCCCTGGTCCTGGCCGGCATGGCTCCCCTGCTGTCCGATGTCGGGGAGATGCGCCTCCACCGCCCCTGGTGGTAGCCAGGTAAAAGTTTTATGCCCCGGCAGGATTTTTCCATGCTCCCGGCGAATAGGCTAGAGCCAGGAGGAATAAGACGCAGTGGGCCGGGGGATGCTCTTGATCGTGGACGACCAGCCGGCCATCAGGCAACTGATCAGGGAGGCCCTGGCTGGGGAAGGGTACGAGGTAAAGACGGCGGCCAGCGGATGCGAGGCGATCGCCTTTGTGGCCGCCCGGCGCCCGGATCTGATCATTACCGACCTGAAGATGCCCGGGATGAACGGGCTGGAAATGCTCGCGGAAATTCAAAGGATTGCGCCCGGCATTCCCGTGATCCTGATCACAGCGTACGGTGAGCTCTCGAGTACCCAGGAGGCGGAAAGGGTTGGTGTCCGGCGCTTGCTGATCAAACCCTTCGACATTAACGATTTACGGGCTGTGGTGCGGAGGTTGCTGGCGGAAGTTTCGGATACGGACGGGCCTTGAAAAGGAATTTACGCGGGCTTAGCGAATAGCCTTCCGTAAGAGGAGGTTTTGCCGTTGCTCGTCAGAACCGAAACGACCGTCGCCTTGCGCTGCCCGGACTGCGGTCGTCTCAGGCTTTATCCCGTTTCGCGTTTCGATTTCTGCCGGGAAAAAGTTAGGGAGATTACCTGCCCCTGCGGGGCGGTAGCCCTTGTAATATCCACCAAAAACCATAAGTCTTACTGGCTCGAGATAGGGTGCACTGTCTGCGAAACCATGCACCTGTTCCGGCTGGCGCCCCACCAGTTCTTTGCCCAGGAGGTCACCCCGCTCGTCTGCCAGGAAAGCGAGCTCGAGCTGGCCCACCTGGGGCCGGCGGACAGGGTCAGGGGATACGTGGAGAACCGCAATGAGGCCCTGGAAACCCTCATCGAGGAGATGGGTGGGGAAAACTACTTCGCCAACGCCGATATTATGCTGAGCACCCTGGCCCACGTGCACGCCCTGGCCGAAGAGGGCAACCTGGTCTGCCCCTGCGACAGAAGCCGGATCGAGGTGGAGATTTTCCCGGATCGCCTGGAACTTCACTGCCGCAATTGCAAGCGCCTTCGCGTTTTCTATGCCAAAACGGAGCGGGACCTGGATCGCGTCATACGGCTCGAAACCATTGAGCTGACCCGGCAGGCCCTCGTCGGGCGGAAAAAGAGCCGCAAGCGCGATAAGCAATAGGAGAGTCTGGAGTGCCACTCGTAGACGCCGCCTCGCTTCTCCGCCACGCCGTCCGCGGCGGTTGGGCCGTGGGCGCTTTCAACTGCAACAACATGGAGATCCTCCAGGCCATTATCCGGGCCGCGGAGGCCGAGGACGCTCCGGTTATCGTCCAGGCCAGCCAGGGGGCCATCAAGTACGCCGGTCTCCCCTACATCGCCGCCATGGCCCTGGACGCCGCCCGCACGGCGCGGGTGCCCGTGGCCGTGCACCTGGACCACGGCACCGACTTCACCCAGGTCATGCGCTGTATCCGTGCCGGTTTCACCTCGGTGATGATCGACGGTTCCCACCTGTCCCTTGAGCAAAATATCACCCTTACCAGGAGGGTGGTGGAGGTAGCGCACGCCGTCGGTGTCTCGGTGGAGGCGGAACTGGGGCGGATCGGCGGCACCGAGGACGAGATCAGCGTCGAGGAACGGGAGGCCTTCTTTACCGACCCTGAAGAGGCGGCCCATTTCGTGCGTGAGACCCGGGTCGATTCCCTGGCAGTGGCCGTCGGAACGGCCCACGGGCGGTATCGCGGTGAGCCCAGACTCGACTTCCCGCGCCTGCGGCGCATCCGCGAACGCGTGGGTATTCCCCTCGTGCTCCATGGTTCTTCCGGCGTGCCGGCCGACGCCATCCGGGAGGCCGTGGCCTCCGGGGTGGCCAAGGTCAACATCGATACCGACATCCGGCAGGCCTTCACCGGCGCCCTGCGCCGGGCGCTGGCCGAGGCACCGGAGGAAATCGACCCGCGTAAGGTGCTCGCCCCGGCCCGCGAAGCAGCCACAGCGGTCATCAGGGAGAAAATCCGGCTTTTCGGGAGCGCCGGCCGGGCGAAGGAAGTACGGGAGGTGGCACCATAAGACTCTTTCTCGATACCGCAAACGTGGCGGAGATCCGGGAGGCGGCAGCCCTGGGGGTCATCTCGGGGGTAACCACGAACCCGACGCTGGTAGCCAGGGAAGGCCGCGATTTCTTCGCCGTCCTGCGGGAGATCGTCTCCCTGGTGGACGGCCCGGTCAGCGCCGAGGTGGTCAGTACGGAGGCCGCCGGGATGGTGGCCGAAGCCGAAAAGCTGGCCGCCCTGCACCCCAACATCGTTATCAAGATACCCATGCTGCCGGAAGGCATCAAGGCCGTAAGAATACTCGAGGCACGCGGCATCAGGACCAACGTTACCCTGGTTTTTTCCGCCAGCCAGGCGCTCCTGGCCGCGCTGGCCGGCGCCAGCTTCGTAAGTCCCTTTGTGGGCCGCCTTGACGATGCCGGCCACGAAGGGATGGCCGTAGTGGCGGAAATTGTCGAAATCTACGCTACATACGGCTTTCCCACCCAGGTGATTGCCGCCAGTATCCGCCACCCCCTGCACGTGGTGCAGGCGGCACGGGCCGGGGCGCATATCGCCACGGTGCCTTACAAGGTGCTTGTGCAGATGTTCAAACACCCGCTCACCGACGTCGGCATCAAGAGGTTTCTCGACGACTGGGCGAAGCTTGCGCCGGTGACCGATAACCGGTAGCCGGGTCCATATCCGGACACCTCCTCCACGGAGGTCCGTCTAAATCCTTTCTCCCTTTCTCCGACGGCAGCCCGGTGCCAGGCCCGCAGTATAAAACCGGACGCCGCTGGTTATCAGAATTAATGCTTAGCTAGGGAGGGATACCCTTGGCCACCAACGACCTGGCACAGAAAACCGTGGCCGAGCTGTATAAAATCGCCAAGGAACTGAACATTCCAAGCTACTACCGGCTGCGCAAAAAAGAGCTGATCTACGAGATATCCAAGGCCCAGATGGAGAAAAACGGGCTTTTTCTGGCCCAGGGTGTCCTGGAAATCCTGCCGGAGGGCTACGGATTCCTGCGCCCTTTCCAGTACGTTCCCTCGAACGATGACATTTACGTTTCCGCTTCCCAGATTCGCAAGTTCGGCCTGCGCACGGGAGACCTCGTGGCGGGGCAGGTGCGGCCGCCGAAGGAGAACGAGAAGTACCTGGCCTTGCTGCGGGTGGAAAAGGTAAACAACGGCCCGCCGGAAGAGGCGGCCGACCGGCTCCACTTCGACGCCCTTACTCCCCTGTACCCCCACGAGCGCATCCGCCTGGAAACCACGCCCGACCGCGTTTCCGCCCGCATAATCGACCTGATATCGCCCATCGGCAAGGGGCAGCGGGGCCTCATCGTGGCGCCGCCCAAGGCGGGCAAGACAACCCTGCTCAAGGAGATTGCCAACAGCATCACGGCCAACCACCCCGAGATCGTGCTCATTATCCTCCTCATCGACGAGCGGCCGGAAGAGGTGACCGACATCGAGCGCTCGGTGAACGCCGAGGTTGTCAGTTCGACCTTCGACGAGCCGCCCGACAACCACGTGAAGGTGGCGGACATGGTGCTGGAGCGGGCCAAGCGCCTGGTGGAGCATAGGAAGGACGTGGCCATCCTCCTTGACAGCATTACCCGGCTGGCACGGGCGAACAACCTGGTGATCCCCCCGAGCGGACGCACCCTCACGGGGGGCGTCGACCCCGCGGCCCTGCACAAGCCGAAGCGTTTCTTCGGGGCGGCCCGCAAGATAGAGGAGGGCGGGAGCCTGACCATCCTGGCCACGGCCCTTATCGAAACCGGCAGCCGGATGGACGACGTCATCTTCGAGGAGTTCAAGGGCACCGGCAACATGGAGCTGGTACTCGACCGCCGCCTGGCCGAACGCCGCATCTTCCCGGCCATCGATGTCCAGCGGTCCGGCACGCGCAAGGAGGAGCTCCTCCTCGACCCCGACGAACTGGAACTGATCTGGTACTTCCGCAAGGTCACCAGCCAGATGCAACCCTGGGAGGCCATGGAGCACCTCCTGGCGGAGATGAAACGCACCAGGTCCAACGCCGACCTCCTCCGCCACTTCCAGGCCTTCAAGCGGGCCGGCGGCGAACTCCCGGACACCCCCAACTCCCGGGCCTACAGGGTTTAAGACGACTTCTGCAAGGACGGATGCTCTCCGCCTTCCCGACCTGAGAAACAAGAACGACCGCTTCCGGGTATAAACGCCCGGCATACCGGGAATGCTAATTAGCGAATTTGCCCGGATGCGGGGTGAGTTTGCTTGACAAGGAATAAGGTACGGTTTAAACGGAGATTGCCGGCCGCGCTGGCCGCAGCGGCCGTCATCGGCCTTTGTGCCACATTGCCCGCCGGGGCGCAGCCGGGCGAGCTTTTCCGGACGGACGCGCCCTACCGGAACCAGGCGGTCGTCCCGGGGCCGCCCGCCTTTTACCGGGTGGCACCGGGCGACACGCTGTGGGACATCGCCCGCCGTTGCGGTGTCGACCTGGCGGCACTGGCCGCGGCCAACGGCCTGGCGGAGGAGGACCGGATCTTCGCCGGACAATATCTGGCCCTTCCGGGCGAGGTATTTGTCCACACCGTGGCGGACGGCGAGACGCTGTGGGAAATCGCGGCGCGGTACCGCGTCCCGGTGGGGCTTCTCGCCGCGCGCAACGGCCTGACCGACCCCGATTACCTGCGGGCGGGGCAGGAAATCGCGGTGCCGGCGGAAAACGCCCTCCCGGCCGGCGCGATGCGGGTGCAACGCATAGCGGCCCTTGAGTGGCCGCTCGTCGGTCCCCTGACCTCCCTCTACGGTCCCCGCGAGGGGCGCATGCACCACGGTATCGACATCGCGGCGGACCACGGCGAGGTTATCCGGGCCGCCCGGGCAGGGCGGGTGGTCTACGCCGGGCCTGCCGGCACGTACGGGCTCTTCGTGGTCCTGGACCACGGGAACGGTGTGCGCACGTGCTACGGCCACTGCGCCAGCCTTCTGGTGGCAGCGGGCGAGGAAGTGCGCGACGGGCAGCCGATTGCCCGGGTAGGAAGCACGGGCCGTTCCACGGGGCCCCACCTGCACTTCGAGGTGCGTATCGACGACCGCGCGGTGGACCCCCTTCCCTACCTGCCCTGGGACAACTGGCTGGCCTGGGCGTAAGCAAAAAGGCCGGAGATTTAAAGTCTCCGGCCTCTCTGTTATCACGCGCTTTGTTACTCCTTGTAAACCCAGGTGTTAAGCCCCCCTTCAAGGAAGCGGACCTCTTCAAAGCCGGCCCCGCGCAGGGTGCACTGGGCCTCATAGCTGCGCAGGCCCTGCGGGCAGACGACGACGATCTCCTTATTCCGGGGAAGTTCGTCAAGGCGGGCCCGCAACTCGCCGAGGGGGATGACCACGACCCGCGGATCTTTAAAGGGCTTGGCCTCGCTCTGGGCCGGCGTGCGCACGTCCAGGATCACGAAATCGTCGCCCCGGTCTATCTTGGCCCGCAGTTCGGCGGCGGTAAGGGTCCGCGCCAGGCCCGCCCGCTTGTTGGCCGCCGTGTTGGCCAGGTGGTGCAGGGCGTCCAGGGGGGTGCTGAAGGGCGGGGAATACCCCAGGTCGACTTCGGCCAGGTCGGCCACCGTTCCGCCCATCCTGATCAGCGTGGCCAGAACGTCCACGCGCTTGACCACCTCGCCGGCACCCACGGCCTGTCCGCCCAGGATGCGGCCCGTCCCCTCCTCGGTGACGAGCTTGAGGAGTATCAGCCCCTGCCCGGGATAGTAGGCCGGCCTGTCCAGGGCGGTTACCAGGGTCGCCGCGGCGTTAAACCCCGCGCCGAGGGCCTCCTCCAGCCCCAGGCCGGTCCTCCCGACGGAGTACTCAAACAACCTGGCCACGGCGGTAACCAGGGCGCCCCTGAACCTGGCCTCTCCCCCGGCCAGGTTGTCGGCCGCCACGCGCGCCTGCCGGCTGGCGATGGACGCCAGCGGTGCATAAACCTTCCGTCCCGACACCAGGTGCGTGGTTTCCACGCAGTCGCCCACGGCGTAAATATCGGGGTCGTTGGTCTGCATCCTTTCGGTAACCTCCAGGGCTCCCGTCACGCCCACGGTGAGCCCGGCGGCCCGGGCCAGCTCCACGTTCGGGCGCACCCCGGCGGCGACGACGACAAGGTCCGCGTCAAGGGTGCCGGCTTCGGTCACCACCCGGGCGACGCGCCCTTCGCCGTTGCCTTCAAACCGGACTACCCGCGCCCCGAGGCGGAAGTCGAGCCCCTTTTCCTCCAGCCTGGCCTGCAGCACGCGGGCCATGTCGGGATCGAGGAGCGCCGGCAGGATCTGCTCTTTCTGTTCGACCACGGTGACGAACACCGGGTGGTGGGTGAGGGCCTCGGCCACCTCCAGGCCGATCAGGCCCGCGCCGACCACGACCACCTCGCTTGCTTCCCCGAGGTCGGTGAGGAGGCCCTGGACCTCCTCCGGACGGTGGAAGAAGTGGATGCCGGCCAGGTCGGCTCCCTCCACCGGGAGGGCGAAGGGGCGGGCGCCCGTCGCGAGCACCAGCCGGTCGTAAGGGAGGGTAAGGCGTTCTCCCGTATCGAGGTTGGCCAGGTTAACCTCCTTCCGCGCCCGGTCAAGGCCCACGGCCTCCGTGCGCGTCAGGACCCTGACCCCCTTCTCGCCGGCGAAGTACGCCTCGTCACGTGTAACCCCGTAGGGTGTCTGCAACAACTGTCCGAAGTCCTTCACGGTTCCGGCGACGTAAAAGGGCATACCACAACCGGCGTGGGAAATGATACGCCCGCGGTCGACCATGGTGATTTCCGCCTCCGGTGCCAGCCGGCGCAGGCGGGCGGCCACCTTCGGTCCGCCGGCCCCCGCGCCGATAATGAGAACCCGCATGTTTTTTCTACCTCCTGGCGAAAGAGTTTAGGCTTTTGGAAAATCTTCTTGAGGCCGGGCTTGAAATCCCGGGATAATGACTTGAAATTCATTTTACTACGCTTTCTTTGCCGGAACAATAAGCCGGCTAATTAAAAAGCATATGAGAAGGAATTGGCTTTCCGCCGCCGAATTTCTTTAGCACGGGGAACATTTTTCAGACATCCAAAGCAGTTTTGAATTTACTGAATAAGGTCTTGTTGTAGCTGGTTGGCTAGTGTATAATTTAAGCAACTTATCCCTTCTCTATGGCGGTCGTCTTTTCACCAGGGAGGAGACCTTAACCGGCGGGCTGAGGGTACAAGCACCGTTTCTTTTCTCGTTCGTGGTTGTGACCGGGCTGCTAAACGGGAAAAAAGGAGGGGATTGCATTGACCTGAAACGGGTAAAGTGAA
>JBFMHQ010000015.1:0-39409 GCA_040751815.1 Bacillota bacterium
CCCCTACCGGAACCTCGCCCTCGGCGAAGGCCTGCCGCGCCTCTGCCAGGGCCTCGCGCATAAACTTTTCGTGCTCCCTGGCCTCCGCCGCACCGAGTTCCAAGCCGCTACCTCAGTCACCGGAGACGAAGACCGGAGCACCGGGCCGGAACACCCGCTCTTGCCCTTCCGACCTCCGGCCTCCTGTCTCTGAAATGGTCTCTTTCCGACCTCCGACCTCCTGCCTCTTGCCTCTGAAATGGTGCGCCCGGAGGGACTCGAACCCCCGACACGCGGTTTAGGAAACCGCTGCTCTCTCCTCCTGAGCTACGGGCGCGTAACAGATGTCGGATGTCGGACGTCTGACGTCGGACTCGTAGGAAATCGCCAGAGGCGATTTCCCTGCCTTCGTGTAGCAGACGTCGGACGGCCGACGACTGACGACCGTTTTATGGCGGAGAGAGTGGGATTCGAACCCACGAGGCAGGTGGTTGCCCGCCTACTCGCTCTCCAGGCGAGCGCCTTCGTCCACTCGGCCATCTCTCCGCGCCGGACGATACCAAAAGGGGTCGGTTTTTACCCGACCTCCGTCCTCTTAATCTCCGGACGGTTTTCGGTCTTCTCCGACCTCCGGCCTCCTGTCTCTGAAATGGTGCGCCCGGAGGGATTCGAACCCCCAACCTACAGATCCGTAGTCTGTTGCTCTATCCGTTGAGCCACGGGCGCATAACAGACGTCGGATGTCGGACGTCTGACGTCGGACTCGTAGGAAATCGCCAGAGGCGATTTCCCTGCCTTCGTGTAGCAGACGTCGGACGACCGACGACTGATGACCGTTTTATGGCGGAGAGAGAGGGATTCGAACCCTCGACAGGAGGTTTATAGCCTCCTGTAGTCGCTTAGCAGGCGACCGCCTTCAACCTGCTCGGCCATCTCTCCGCACCCTGTATCACCCGACCCTCCGACCCAATCCAAAAGACGGCCGGCGAACACCGCCGCCGGACGAATTGGTCCCCCTTTCTCCCCGGCAACCGGTAAGACGCCGGCAAATCCCTCCGGCGTCTGACGACTGACGACTGCTGCATGGCGGAGGGGGTGGGATTCGAACCCACGGAACCCCGCTGGGAGTTCAGCGATTTTCAAGACCGCCGCCTTAAACCGCTCGGCCACCCCTCCGGCGGCCCGCATCCGTGGGCAGCTTTGAATATAGCACAAACGGCCTGTATTGTCAACCAAAGCGGCCCCGCCTTCGCCGGCCTGAAAAACTGATGTCTACAGGGCAATGCCCGATACTTCCGCCGGCGCTTGCAACATCGCTTGGGGGTGGGCGGCAGAAGAGGGATGCGCATGGAACGGAGGAATTTCACGTTCCCCGAGATCCATTCGGCCCCAACAACCAGCGCTTTTTCCAAGAGGTTCCACGGACAAATGCTCAGGCGACAAGTACAAAGCGCTGATCGAAATTCAGGCCTGCGTCGTACAAAATCTCACTGTATTGAGGTATGCCGTGTCCGCGAAGAAACGTCAGCAACTCAGAGCGAAACTCTGTGGTAACCTCAGGTGCAACGATGACCGGTATGATCTGAGGTGACCGAATGTCGGGGATATGGGCTTTAAGCCATTTGATATAACGGTTAATCTGCCTTGCTGCCTCAGGGCCGGCAGGTTCACGAGCTTTCAGCTCGAGGAGGTGTACAAACGTGTTAAGCTGGTTACGTGCGTAAACAAGAAGGTCGATGCTCTGCAACCCGGCCCCGCAGTATATTTCATTACCAATCCAGAAGATTTCAAAATTAGGGAATAACTTCTGCGTCAAATCTTTATCACGCTTGATCTCCTGTAAGAGGTAGGCTTGCAAGTGTTTTTCATATTGCCGGTTGGAATTATTCATAAGCTTAAGTAGGCGGTCCTTAATATCCTCAACCTGGTGTGTATTACCGCCATATAGACTCCGGCCCGACGCTTCACACATCGTCATCGTCGTTTGATCGAACGATACCCAGGTCGAAACAAGTTTTTGCCCCGCGTTGCGCAAGTCGAGCATTTTGCACACTACATGCTCTTCATGAGGCAAAAGGGGCGTGCAGCCCCTTCGTCCCCTGAGTTTACGATAAATAATGCTCCAGGGAATTTCGGTCACGGTGCTAAAGTCTGTCATCTCGTCGATTAATTGCCATTCCGTAAGTCCGAGTCGATAAACTACCTTTGGTGCGATTAGTAACCGGTAAATAAGGGGTTTCCCTAATTCTTTACGAAGGTAATGTCCCTGCGGTTCATAAAAAGGACGGTCACTAAGTACCGTGAAGATGCCGAAGAATCTGCCACCTTCCCGGCTCGTGTCGTTATGCGGCCTTTCCAAATAAAATAAAATGTTATCGCCTTCGTGAACACGGCAGATGTCGGCATATAAACCGGCCTGTGCGTTTTCTCTATTTCCACTGATCGTTACATTTTGCCAGGAGCAATCCTCTTCGAAGGCTACCCCAGCAAAGCCGTATTCCAGGTGTACCGGCAGGGTTTGTTCGTTGACCACAAGCAGGTGCATGGCCAAGCCGTGCTCATCTCCCTTGCAGGGCGACGCCACTTTTAAATTGCCCTACGGCTTCTTGAGGATAAGGATGTACTCGTGCTTGAATACGTAGAAGCCGCCCAGGAGGGCACGGTAGCGCCACAGTTCCTTCTGGAAGCGCTTCCCTTTCGTTTCCTCGAAGTTTTTAACCACGATGCTCTTGAGGACCAGGCCGCGCCGCATGGCTTCCTCCATGCAGTAAAACCCGAGCGGCACCCATTCTCCCTTTTCATACTTATCGCCGATAACTACGGCCGCATAGCGCTCCCTTTTAAGCAGCGGCAGGGCGTTGTCCAGGACCTCGCCGAACATCCGGAGGAAATCCTCGGTGGTGGGCGCGTTTGAGAGGTCCCCATCAACCGACGTGAAGGTTATTATGTCGTGGTAAGGCGGGTGCATCAGGTAAAAATCAACGCCGCTAAACCCAAAGTCTTCGACCAGCGCCGAAAGATCGCACAGCCTCGCGTCCCCCGTCACGATCTCGGTCCGTACGCCGTACGGATTCGGTTCTGCCTCCACCCGCTCCCTGGCCCGCGCACAAACCTCGGCGCCGATTTCAATGCCGATACCGTGGCGTCCAAGGCGCCGGCATTCGATCAATGTTGTGCCGCTTCCCACAAAGGGATCGACGACCAGGTCTCCCCGCCTGGTATAGCGCAGCAGGAGCTGGTGGGGAATCTGGGGGATGAAGTTGCCCCAGTACCATGCCAGGTGGGCGCCGGAACCGTCCCGGCGGTCGATAACCCAGAGGCTGTCGGTCACAATCTCGTCGTAATCTTTCCAGCGCCGCAGGTTAATGTCGTTGGTCCCGTTGGTAATAACCTCAAAAAGGCTCCTCTTCAGCCGCCCGGCATAATAGTTCAGCCGTTCCCGGGTGCGGGCAGCGATCATCTGCTCAAGCTCGTCGTGCAGCGCCTCGGGTTTCACGAGGACCCCTTCTCCATTGGGGGACAAAAGCTCCGCGCTTTGCTCTTCAAGGTCGGCCAGGAGAAGCTTGAGCCTTCGTTTGACTTCGGCCAGGTCTTCGGGCTGCAGCGCCTCATCGATGCGCCGGGCGAGGTTATATCTGTCGATGGAGATGTAATGCTCTTCCCCACGCTTAATCACCCTGTTATTGAACGTATATCTTTTGGCCAGCCCCACGGTTATCCCCTTTACTATTTAAACCGGCGGTTTCTTAAGCGGTTCCGCGCAATCGCCGTATCTCAGCGCTTATCTCCTGCACGACGGTTGGGAGATCAAGGACCAGATGCAGTACGCCCTGGCCGGGGCAGTTGAGAACGCTCATCAACTCCTTCATGTTGCTCGCCAGCAAAACGTCCCGGCCACGAACCACCAGCCTAGCTTCCGCGAGCGGATTTTCCAACCCCTTAAGTCGGCGTAAGTGCCGCACGACTTTACGCAGTTTTTGCAGCCCGATACCCATATCACGCAGTTCCCTGGCCGTACGCAGGGCAACAATGTCGCGGAAGGCGTAAAGTCGCTTTGATCCCTTTCCGTTGCCTCCCGATACGCTCGGCCGCAGAAACCCACTTCGCGCCCAATAATCGAGGCGGGCGTACGGTATACCTGTAAGTTTAGATACCTCGCCCGCTGTATATCCGGACATTATTTAGCTCCTTTTGGTTAAGGATTGAATTAACTTTTTTCAATCCTTAATTTTAACAGTTGTTATGCCACATGTCAATTTCCTCCTTCCTTCGCCGTGTTCGTAAGATTAACAAATAACCAGATATGTCGAGCTAGCTTACAGATCCTAAAGAAAATGCACCGCCACGTTCCGCGGCGGTGCATTTGCGATCCAAAATTTTCTAGAAGTATACCGTCTTACGCCAGGAGGGCGGACTCGATCATCCGCATGATCTGGCGGTCCTCGAAGCCCAGCTGCTGGGTGGCGCCGGTGGGACAGGTGGCCGCGCAGGCGCCGCAGCCGCGGCAGACGGCGGCGATCACCCGCGCCACCCGGTTCTCGTCGAGATAGCGGGCCCCGTAGGGGCAGACTTCCACGCAGATCCCGCAGCCGGAACAGCGCCCCTCGTTCACCTGCACGGTGATACCAAGGCTTTCCAGCCGCCCCTTGGCCAGAAGGCCCACCGCCCGCACCGCGGCAGCCTGGGCCTGGGCGAGGGCTTCGCCGAGGGTCTTCGGCGCGTGGCCGAGCCCCGCCAGGTACATCCCCTCCGTGGCAAAGTCCACCGGCCGGAGCTTCATATGGGCCTCGGCGAAGAAACCATCGGGGGTCAGGGGTACCTTGAAAAGCTGCGCCAGCCTGGCCGTTTCCGGTCGCGGCTCGATGGCCGCGCTGAGAACCACGAGATCGACGTCGATGTCAAGGGGCGTATTCAGCACCGGTTCGACGACCCGCACCCGGAGCCTTTCCCCCTTCGCCTCAACCGCCGGTTTGGCCTCCGGCTCGTAACGTATGAAAAGCACGCCCTTCTCCCGTGCCTGCAGGTAATAACGCTCCTTGAACCCGTACGTCCGGACATCCCGGTAGAGGATAAAGACGTTGGCCCCGGGATTCAGCTCTTTGAGCTTGAGGGCGTTCTTGACGGCGTGGCCGCAGCAGACGCGGCTGCAGTACGGGCGGTCTTCCTGGCGGGAGCCGACGCACTGGATCATCACCACGTTTTTCAAGCCCCCGACCCTCCCGCTGGCCAGCATCCGCTCGAACTCCGTCTGGGTAACCACACGCGGGTGTTCTCCGTAGAGATACTCCCGCGGGCGCGACTCCACGGCCCCGGTGGCCAGAATTACGGCCCCGTGCTTTATCTCACGCTCCAGATCACCCTGGCGGAGGCGCGTGACGTAGTTGCCGGTATAGCCCGTCACATCTACAATTTCGGCGCCGGTGAGAACCCTGATGAGCGGGTGGTGCTCCACGCGGACGGTGAGGTCGTAAAGCAGGGCCTGGGGATCGGAGCCCTCAAGGGTGTAAAAGAGGTGGCGCAGGTTGCCGCCGAGCACCGGCTCCTTCTCCACGAGGCAAACCGGGAAACCCTGGTCGGCCACCGAAAGGGCCGCCGTCATGCCCGCCGCCCCGCCGCCCACCACCAGCACGAGGGGTTCGATATCCAGAAAGGTGGTGATTACGGGGCTCAGAAGCCGGGCCTTGGTCACGGCCATGCGGACCAGGTCCTTCGCTTTAGCCGTGGCCCGCGCCGGGTCGTCGCGGTGCACCCAGGAGCACTGCTCCCGGATGTTCACGTGCTCGTAAAGGTAGGGGTTGAGCCCGGCTTCGCGCAAGCTGGCCTGAAAAAGCGGCGCGTGGGTGCGCGGCGTGCAGGAGGCCACCACCACCCGGTTGAGGTTATGCTCCCGGATGGTTTCGCTGATGGCGGAGATGCTATCCTGGGCACACGCGAAGAGGAGGTCCTGGCTGTGCACCACCCCGGGGAGATCCGCGGCGTAGCGGGCCACCTCCGGTACGTCGACCACACCCCCGATATTAACCCCGCAGTGACAGACGAAAACGCCGATGCGCGGCGCCTCGTGGGCTACCTCCCTTTCGGGCGGATAGCTTTTGGTGGCCGCCAGGCTGCCACGCGCCGCCTGCAGCAGGCGCGAGGCGTTGGCCGCGGCGGAGGAGGCGTCGACCACCGTCTCGGGAATGTCCTTCGGCTCCACGGCGACCCCGGCGGCGTAGACCCCGGGCCGGGAGGTAAGGTTGGGATAGAATTCCCAGGTTTTGCAGAAACCGAACTCGTTGAGCTCGATGCCCGCGACGCGGGCCAGCTCCGCAAGGCCCTGGGGCGGCCTGAGGCCCACGGAAAGGACGACCATGTCGAAGCGCTCCTCCCGGAAGGCGCCCTCGGGGGTGCGATAGCGGATGGCAAGTTCCCCGCTGCCGGGAACGGTGGCGACCTGCGAAACCATGCAGCGGATGTACCGCACCCCGCTTTCCCTTGCCTTTGCGTAATAACGCTCGAAATCCTTGCCGAAGGCCCGCAGATCGATGTAAAAGATGGCCACGTCGGCATCCGGAATGTGCTCCATGGCCAGCAAGGCTTGCTTGGTGGCGTGCATGCAGCAGACGGACGAGCAGTACACGGCACCCCGGGCGACATCGCGCGAACCCACGCACTGGACGAAGGCGATCCGGCGCGGTACGCTTCCGTCGGAAGGGCGAACCAGGTGGCCCTGGTACGGACCTGAAGCGCTCAGGAGGCGTTCAAACTCCAGGGAGGTAACCACGTTGGGGAGAACTCCGTAACCGAATTCCGGGCGGCCGGTAGGGTCGAAAAGTTCGTACCCGGGGCTCAGGATAAGCGCCCCCACCCGGAGGCGAAATTCCCTGTCACCCATAAAAGGATCGATGGCCCCCGCCGTGCAAGTTTCCGCACATTCCACGCACTCGACGCAGCGGTTGATATCAATGGCGTAGATGTTGGGTACCGCCTGGGGGTAAGGGCGGAAAATCGCCTTGCGCATGTTAAGTCCCTGGTTGAACTCGTCCCGCACCTCCACCGGGCAAACGCTCTCGCACTCACCGCATCCCCGGCACTTATCCGGGTCCACCAGCCGTGCGTACTGGCGCACTTTTACGGTGAAGTCCCCCGCCACCCCGGTGACCTCTTTAACCTCCGCGCAGGTCAGAATGGTGATGTTGGGGTGCCGCCCACACTCCACCAGCCGGGGAGCCAGGGTGCACATGGAGCAGTCGTTAGTGGGAAACGTTTTGTCAAGCTGCGCCATCCGGCCGCCGATGGCCGGCTGCCTTTCCACCAGGTACACCCTGAACCCGGCGTCGGCCAGGTCGAGCGCCGCCTGAATGCCGCTCACCCCGCCGCCGACGACCAGCACCGCTCCTACCGGGCGCCCTTCAGTCTGCTCCATCATCCTCCCTCCTCAGCTTCCCGTCTGGGCCAGGACCCTCAGGGCGGGCCTGACGTCGACGAGGTGTTTGGCGAACCAGGCGCGCGTGCCCGGAAGCCCGAAGGCCAGCCCCATCAATTCGGTGAAATAGAAAGTCGGCATCGTTTCGCCGGCCGGCCGCCGCATCTCCAGGCTGGTCTGGCAGAGGGGGCAGGCCGTGACCAGGGCGTCCGCCCCGCCCTCGCGGGCCAGGGCCAGAAGGCGGCCCACCAGGGCCGTGGCCACCTCCGGGCTGGTAATGGCGTGGCTCGCGCCGCAGCAGTCGGTTTTGCCCCGCCACGCAACCGGCTCGGCGCCCAGGGCGGCAACGAGCTCGTCAAGGTGCACCGGGTTTTCCGGCCGGTCGAACCGGGTAACCTCCGGCGGGCGGACCAGCAGGCAGCCGTAGTAGCAGGCCACACGCAGTCCCTGCAGGGGGTGGACTACCCGGTCGGCAATGGTTCCCGGGCGGATGCGTTTCACCAGCGCCTCCAGAAGGGAGAGTACCGTAACGCCGCCCAGGAAATTAAACCCCGCGGCCTCTTCGATTGCCGCCCTCGTCTCGCGGTCGTAACGAAGGGCGTGCTCCGCCTGGCGCAGCCGGTTATAGCAGGCCGAGCAGGGGGCGACAACATCAAGCCCGAGTTTTTGCGCCAGGGCCAGGTTGCGGGCCGGCAGCGCCAGGGCCAGGAGGTTGTTCACGCTGTGGGCGGAGGTGGCGCCGCAGCAATTCCAATCTTCCAGTTCCACCAGCTCGATGCCCAGCGCCTGGCAAACGGCGCGCGCCGACGTATCATACTCCTTCCCCGTGGCCTCCAGGGAGCACCCGGGGTAATAGGCCAGGCGCACCATGTCAGTGGCCTCCCAGTTCGCGGACGCGGGCGAAGATGCGCCGCACCTCGTCCCGGTGCCGCACCCCGGGCGTAAATACCGGCATTTTCCCCTTGCGGAGAAGGGTCAGGCCCTGGCCCAGTTCCTTCCAGATGCGGCCCGTGGTCAGCTCGTAGCGCCCCAGGAGGACGGCCTCGTTGACACGGCCCCGCCCGCGGATGTTGTCAACAAACATGCTGTGAAAAAGGCGGGCCGGGTTTTTCCCGTTGGCCCCGTTGGCGGCGGCCATTTCCTTCAGGGTGTCCATCACCCGGGCAATGTCGATTCCGTTGGGGCAGCGCACCGTGCAGGTGAGGCACCCGGAGCAGAGCCAGATGGCCCTGCTGGCAAGGACCCTGTCGCGCAGCCCCAGGGCCACCATGCGCAGGACCTGGTGCGGCGTGAAGTCGGCGTGCTCCAGCACAATGCAGCCGGCGGCGCACTTGGCGCACTGGTAGCAGAGTTCAACCGGCTGGCCACTGGCCTTCCGCACCTCCTCCCGCCAGGCGAGATCGAGGGGCAAGGCAACAGCACCTCGGACAGCCATAAGCATCCCTCCGGATAAAAGTGTGGCTATTCGGATTTTTCTGAATCTTACCGGTGGCAATATATGGCCTCCTGTCGGCACCTGCAAAGGCAGACAGGTTTAGCGCGGCCGGGATTGTTGAAAGGATGAATCCGAGCAGTTCCTTTAACGAAAAGTGAGGAGTGGATAAAGGTATGAAACGTGGCGACGCAGGTTGTGTGTTATGTGCACCTCATCTCCCGGTCGTGAAACCCTGGTGCCTGCGTCTGCATGAAGGGAACCCGCTAAGACCCCTCCTTCCGAGAGGAAGTGTTCCCGGGGGTTTTGTTTCTGGGGATGATTCTTTTTGTAGCGGTATTATACTCCAGGAATCGCGGCCAGGCCAGACCCAATCGTCCCCATACGGTCCTGTATACAGTATAGTTGTTTCTTCCCGGGGGCCGCTGTCGCCTCGGAAGCCAGGCTTCCCTGTGAAGCCGAGGCCTTAACCCGCCCCGTCAGTAACGGAACGGCCTCAAATAAATCGGCGACAGTGCCGGGTCCCAGGGCCTTGCCGAAGCAGGGGTAACCGTATTTTACTGCGGCGGCACGATGCGCGTGAGGCCCGCCATATAAGGCCGCAACACTTCCGGCACCGTTACCGAGCCGTCCTCCTGCTGGTAGTTCTCCAGAATGGCGGCCACCGTCCGCCCCACGGCCAGCCCGGAGCCGTTCAGGGTGTGGACGAACTCCACCTTGCCCCGCGGCTGGGGCCGGTAGCGGATGCCGGCACGGCGGGCCTGGAAATCGGTAAAGTGCGAACATGACGAAATTTCTTTATAACCTTCATAACTCGGCAGCCAGACTTCGATGTCGTAGGTCTTGGCGGCGCTGAAGCCCAGGTCGCCGGTGCAGAGGAGCACCACCCGGTAGGGAAGCTCGAGGAGTTGCAGGACCTCCTCCGCGTCACGGGTCAGTTTCTCAAGCTCTTCCTCGGCCTCCTCCGGACGGCAGAACTTGACCAGTTCGACCTTGTTGAACTGGTGCTGGCGGATGAGGCCGCGCGTTTCCCGCCCGGCGGCTCCCGCCTCGGCGCGAAAACAGGCCGAGTACGCCACCAGGCTTATCGGCAGGACTGCACCGTCGAGGATTTCGTCCCGGAAAATGTTTGTTACAGGGACCTCGGCCGTAGGGATCAGGTAGTAGTCCCGGCCTTCCACCTTGAACATATCCTCGGCGAACCTGGGCAGCTGGCCGGTGCCCACCATGCTGGCAGCATTGACCAGGAAGGGGGGGAAGATCTCCAGATACCCGTGCCTTCCTGTATGCAGGTCGAGCATGAAGTTGATGACCGCCCGCTCCAGGCGCGCGCCCGCGCCCTTATAAAAGGCAAACCGCGCCCCCGCCACTTTTCCCGCCCGCGCAAAATCGAGGATGTCCAGGTTCTCACCGATTTCCCAGTGCGGGCGGGGAGAAAAGGTGAACCGGCGCGGCTCGCCCCACGTGCGGACCACCGGGTTGTCCCGCTCGTCGCGCCCGTAAGGCACCGACGGGTGCGGGATGTTTGGTATCTGTAGAAGCAACTCGCGAACCTGCTCCTCAAGGCGGCGCGCCTCATCGTCCAGTTCCCGGATGCGCTCGGCCAGCTCGCGCATCTGGGCAATGAGGGGCTCGGCCGGTTCTCCGTTCCGCTTGCGGGCGGCAATTTCCTCCGAAACCGTGTTCCGGCGGCTTTTTAACTGCTCCACGGTGAAGATCCTCTGCCGCCAGGCCTCGTCGAGGTCGAGGAGGGCGTCGAGGTCGAAGTTGGCGCCCCGCTTTTGTAGCGCGCCGCGCACGGCGTCGGGGTTTTTGCGGATGAACTTGAGATCCAGCACGCCGGCACCTCCAGATGAGGAGAATGTTCGAGAAAACTAACGTTCCTCACGGACTGCCGCTCAAGACGCCGGTACGGAGCCGGATTGGCACATCTGGTGCCCGCTGCCTCCCGGCGTCCGGCAGCCGTTAGAGGCTCACCATTTTGACCCCCAGAATGCCGTCCCCCTTGGCGATTTCGGCCAGGGTCCCGTCCGGTACGGGGCTGTCCACGGCCAGCACCATCACCGCCCGTCCGCCGATTTCCTTGCGCCCCACCTGCATGGCGGCAATGTTCACGTCGTCGTTGCCGATTAGGGTCCCGATGCGCCCTATGATGCGCGGCCTGTCGATGTGCGGGATCACCAGCATGTGCCCCACCGGCGCGGTGTCGATGCGGTAGCCGTCGAGCATAACGACGCGGCTCTCCCCGCCCTGCAGGAGGGTCCCGGCCAGGGTGTGCTCCCCGCGGTCGGTGGTCACCTTCGCGGTGATGAGGTTGGTGTAGTCCTCGTCCCTGTAGGAGCGCGTCTCGTGGACGGCGATGCCGCGCTCCTGGGCCAGGAGCCGCGCGTTTACGTAGTTAACCTGCTCCTGCAAGAAGACGTTGAGCAGCCCCTTGAGGAAGGCCAGGGTGAGGGGGCCCACTTCCAGGGCGGCCAGTTCACCGCTGTAAACCAGATCGACGGCCACCATCCGCCCCTCGCTCAGCTGGCCGAGGAAACGCCCCAGCCGTTCCGCCAGGTCCAGGTAAGGTCGCACGGCGGCCAGGATATCGGGCTTTAGGGCGGGAATGTTCACCGCGTTCCGCACCAGTTCGCCCCGCAGCGCGGCTACAATCTCCTGGGCCACGTCCACGGCCACGCTCACCTGGGCCTCACGGGTGGACGCCCCGAGGTGCGGCGTAACTATCACGTTGGGAAGCGCAAACAGGGGTGAGTCCGTAAGGGGCTCCTTCTCGAAGACGTCGAGGGCCGCGCCGCCCACCTTGCCCGCCTTTAAAGCCTCGTACAGGGCCTCCTCGTCGACGATGCCGCCCCGCGCGCAGTTCACCAGCCGGACGCCGTCCTTCATCAGGGCGAAGGCCCGCGCATCAAGCAGGTGGTGGGTTTCCTTTGTCAGGGGCATGTGGATGCTCAGGAAATCGGCGCGGCGGAGCACCTCCTCAAGGGGGCAGAGCTCGACGCCCAGCTCCCTCGCCCGCTCCTCGGTAATGTACGGGTCGTAGGCCAGCACCGTCATTTCAAAGGCCTGGGCCCGTTTCGCCACGGCGCCGCCGATGCGCCCCAGTCCCAGGATGCCAAGCACCTTATTCCGGAGTTCCACGCCGACAAAGGACTTCTTGTCCCAGACTCCCGACTTCAGCCGGGCGTGGGCCTGGGGAACGTTGCGGGCCAGGGCCAGCATCAGGGCCAGGGTATGCTCCGTGGCGGCGATGGTATTACCGCCGGGCGCGTTGACCACAATGATGCCCCGCCTGGTAGCCTCGGCGACGTCGATGTTATCCACGCCCACGCCGGCCCGGCCCACCACCTTCAGCCGTTCTCCGCGGGCCAGCACCTCGGCCGTGACCCTGGTGGCACTGCGGACGATGAGGGCGTCATACGCGGGAATGATGGAAAGCAATTCCTCCGGGGGCAACTTGTCCCGCACGTCGGCGGCAATATCCGGCTCCCTGTTCAGGACCGCCACACCCTCTGGAGCCACGTTATCCGTTACCAGCACCCGGAACATCACGCCTCGCCCCCTCCGGCCAGAAATACCCTTTGCGCCGCCGCCACGCCGCCGCCCATGGGTACGGGAAGGCCCAGGGAGGCGAGGGCAAATTCCAGCGCAGCGATGGCCTCCAGAATGTCTACCTCGTCAACGTACCCCATATGGGCGATGCGGAAAATCCGCCCCTTCAACTGGGCCTGACCGCCGGCGAAATAGATCCCGAAGCGCTCGGCCAGTACCTTGCGCAGAGTATCGGCGTCGGTTCCTTCCGGCGCCCGGACCGCGGTGACCACCGGCGACGCCACCTCCTCCGGCGGAAAGAGGGAAAGCCCCAGGGCCTTCACCGCCGCACGCGTCGCCGCGGCCAGCCTCCTGTGCCGGGCGAAGACCTGCGCCAGCCCCTCGGCCAGGATCAGGTCGAGGGCGGCATCAAGGCCGTAAAAGAGGGATACGGCCGGCGTATAGGCCGTATTCCACTTGGCCAGGGCCTTCTTCGCGGCGCGCAGATCGAAGTAGTAGCGCGGCGCCCGGCAGGCGTTAATCCGCTCCCAGGCGCGCGGGCTGACGCTCACGACGGCCAGCCCGGGCGGCACCATGAGGGCCTTCTGCGAAGCGGTGACCAGGATGTCGACGCCCCACGCGTCGGTCTGGATTTCGATCCCGCCCAGGCTGGAGACGGCGTCCACCACCAGGAGGGTATCGCGTTCCCGCAGCAGCTCGCCCAGCCCCGCGATGTCGTTGACCACACCCGTAGAAGTTTCGTTGTGGGTGGCCAGGACGACCCGGATATCCGGGTGGGCCGCAAGTTGCTCCTTAACCGCCGTCAGGTCTACCGGATTGCCCCAACCGAAGTCGATCTCGATGACCTCGGCCCCGTAGATGCGCGCCAGATCGCGGAACCGCTCCCCGAATTTCCCGGTAACCAGGGCCAGGACCCTGTCTCCCGGGTTGACGGTGTTGGCCACCGCCGCCTCCATGCCGCCGGTTCCTGAAGAGGTAAGGATGAAGACCTCGTTCCCGGTGCCGAGCACCTGCTGCAGCTTGTGGTAGAGACCTTCGGAGAGACGCGCAAACTCCCTGCTGCGGTGGCCCATAATGGGGCGGGCCATGGCCTCCTGTACCTGCGGCGGCACCGGTGTGGGTCCGGGGATGCGCAAACGAATTCTCCCTGCCATCGTCTTTCCGTAACTGCCTCCCGTAAAAGAATTTCAAATTTCAAATTTCAAATTTCAAATCTCAAATTTCAAATTCAAACCAGATGAATCCCCCCAGAACCGGTATTATTCTTAAACCTCAAATTGCAAATTTGAGGTTTCAAATGGCAAACTCCCTCCGGTTGCCCTGCCAAATGCAAAAATTTTAAAAAAATTAAACCTCCCGTCCCCTGAAGGTAAGGGACGAGAGGTTTTCTCCCGCGTTGCCACCCTTTTTGGCCCGGCCGGCCCTCTCTTGAGCTTTAACGGGCAGAGCCCGTCCGCACCTACTTGTCTTCGGCGCGGCCCCTTCGGGAGGGACTTCCCGGCGGGCGTCTCCACCGGTTCGCAGCAGCCACCGGCTCTCTGCAGGCCGACGCCCGGGTACTCTTCCCGGCATTGGGTTTCCGTCTAAGGATTGATGTACGTCATTTTACAACAAGAAGCCCCATCAGGCAAGGGGTTGGCGTCAAATCTTTTGTAAAAAGTACCGGTGCAGCCGCAGGTCGGGCGTCAGTTCGGGATGGAAGGCCGCGGCCAAAAGCTTCCCCTGTTCCACCAGCACCGCCTTCCCGTCGAAGGTGGCCAGCACGCGCACCTCCGGGCCCCAGCGCAGCACGTAGGGCGCCCGGATAAAGACGCCCCGCACCGGCTCCGCACCGAGAACGGGCACCTCCAGGTCGGCTTCGAAGCTCGCCACCTGCCGGCCAAAGGCGTTGCGGCGCACCGCGATATCCATAAGGCCCAGCCGGGGCTGCGCCGAGCCTTCTATTTCCCTCGCCAGCAAAACCATACCCGCACAGGTGCCGAAGATCGGCAGCCCCGCCTCTCCCAGTTCCCGCAGCCTGTCAAAGAGGCCGAATTCCAGAAGCAGCCGCGCGATGGCCGTGCTTTCGCCCCCGGGAAGGACCAGCGCATCGAGGCCTTCCAGTTGTTCGGGTTTCCTGACTTCGACGGCCGCCGCGCCGCAGGCCGTCAGGGCGCCCACGTGCTCCCGGAAGGCCCCCTGGGCCGCCAGCACACCGATCCGCATCCTACCAGCCGCGCTCCTGCATGCGCTCGTGGGGTGCGATGGCGGCAATTTCGAGGCCCGGCATGGGCTCCCCCAGGTCCTTTGAAACCTCGGCCAGCACCTGCGGGTCGTTGTAGTGGGTGGTGGCGGCCACGATGGCCCGCGCTCGCTTCACGGGGTCGGCGGACTTGAAGATGCCCGAACCCACGAAAATACCGTCGGCCCCCAGCTGCATCATCAGCGCCGCGTCGGCTGGGGTAGCAATGCCGCCGGCCGCGAAGTTAACCACCGGCAGCCTTCCCTCCGCGGCCACCTGCTTCACGAGTTCGCAGGGCGCGCCCAGCTCCTTCGCCACCCCCACGAGTTCCTCGGGGGGCGTTACCGTCAGGCGGCGCACCTCATCCATCACGAGGCGCATGTGGCGCACCGCTTCGACAACGTTGCCGGTGCCCGGCTCTCCCTTGGTGCGGATCATGGCCGCCCCCTCGGCGATGCGCCGCAGGGCTTCTCCCAGGTTGCGCGCCCCGCAGACGAACGGCACCTTGAACAGATGCTTATTGATGTGATACTGCTCGTCGGCGGGCGTAAGGACCTCGCTCTCGTCGATATAATCTACGCCCAGCGCCTCCAGGATCTGGGCCTCCACGAAGTGCCCGATGCGGCACTTGGCCATCACCGGGATCGTAACGGCGTCCATGATGCGCAGGATGACGGTAGGGTCGGCCATGCGCGCCACGCCCCCCGCGGCCCGGATATCGGCCGGCACCCGCTCCAGGGCCATCACGGCGCAGGCCCCGGCCTCCTCCGCGATCCGCGCCTGCTCCGGGGTGGTGACGTCCATGATCACGCCGCCCTTGAGCATTTCCGCCAGACCCTTCTTAACCGTCCACGTACCCTTTTCTACCATGTCCCGCTGCCTCCGGCATCTTAAGCTTCGACTTTATCTTATACCAGGGCCGGGCGTCTGACAACTACTTAACCAGCATAACCGGGACCCGGGCCAGGTGCAGAACCTTATGGGCCACGCTGCCGAGGACCAGGCCTTCGAGATTGGTGAGACCTCGCGTGCCCATGAGGATAAGATCGTACCCGCCCCGCTCCGCTTCGCGGGCGATAACCTCGCCGGGGTCGCCGAACACCTGCCGGGTCTCGGCCGTGAGACCCCAGCCCGCCAGAAGCTCCCTGTACCTGGCGGCGATTTCGGCCATGTATTCCTCTGCCGCCTCCACGAGCTGCCCGTAGTTAAGGAGCGGGCTCAGCCCGGCGTTCGGGAGTTGCGGGTAAACCGTCAGCACCGTTACCTGAAGGTCCGGGTTAAGCTCCTTGAGCTGCGGCAGCATCGCCGCCGCGCGCAGCGAAGGTTCCGACCCGTCGGCCGCCAGCAACACTTTGGCGAACAAGGTTATCCCCCCTACTTGATCAGGATGACGGGGCACGGCGCCAGGTGCAGGAGCTTGTGGCTGACACTTCCCACGAGCAAACCGCTCAGTTCCGAGGCCCCGCGGGTACCCATAACGATGAGGTCAAAGCCGCCCTCCCGGGCCAAGGCGGCGATTTCCTCCGCCGCGTCCCCGGCACGGCGTTCGACTTTCACCTCCACTCCGGCTTCGCGAAAGACCCGCGTGGTGGCCTCCAGGATGCGTTCCTGTTCCTCGGCGATGGCCTCCTCGATGACCTCGCCGCTTACGGGGCGCTCCGCGGCCAGCCAGTAAAGCTTGCGCCCGACAAGGTCGCGCGGGACGCTCTGCACCGTGAGAACGGTGATTTCCACCTCCGGCGCCAGCTTTTTCAGCTCGGCGGCGTAGGCGGCGGCGCGAAGGGCCGTCGGTGAGCCATCCGTGGGCACAAGAACCTTCTTGATCATCCGGCTTCTCCCCCTTTTTTGTAGAAGAACCCCGGACCCCATTCCTAGTCTTCCGGGGTGGCGTGGGACAGGGCAACCAGCCGGTCGCCTTCCCCGAGGCGCATCAGCAGCACCCCCTGGGTGGCCCGGCCGTGTACCGGGATTTCATCCACCGGCAGGCGGATCAGGATGCCCGCACTGCTGACCAGGACCACTTCCTCCCCGCGCCGGACCACGGTCTGGGCCACTACGGGCCCGGTCTTGCCCGTAACACGGGCGGCGATGATTCCCTTGCCGCCCCGGGACTGGGTGCGGAATTCCGCCAGCCCGGTGCGCTTGCCGTACCCGTTGGCGGTGACCACGAGGAGGTCGCCGCCGGGCCGGACCACATCGGCCCCGACGACGCTTTCCCCGGGGCGCAGGGTTATGCCGCGCACGCCGCGGGCCATCCGCCCCATAACCCGCACATCCGTCTCCGCAAAACGGATGCCCATACCCCCGGCGGTCACAAGGATGAGTTCATCCCTCCCGCCGGTGAACCGCACCGCCACGAGCTCATCCCCCGGGTCGAGGTGCAGGGCGATAATCCCGTCGCGGCGCACGTTGGCGAACTCATCGAGGCGCGTGCGCTTTACGATTCCCTGCCGGGTGACCATGAAAAGATAGGCGTCCTCCGCAAAATCGCGCACCGGCACCGTGGCGGTGACCCGTTCGTCGCCGGGCAACGCGAGGAGGTTCACCAGGGCCGTCCCCCGGGCCTGGCGCGTGGCTTCGGGCAGTTCGTAGACCTTCAGGCGGTAGACTTTACCCCTGGCGGTGAAGAACAGAAGATAGTGGTGGGTACGGGTGACAAAGATGTTCTGGACGGCGTCCGTCGCCTTGGGGTCGACCGCCGTGATCCCCCTGCCGCCCCGGCGCTGGCTGCGGTAAACTGCGGCGGGCGTGCGCTTCACGTAGCCGTCGCGGGTGACGGTAACCACCACGTCCTCGTCGGCTATGAGGTCCTCGGGGGCAAAGTTTGTCTCCTCAAGGGAGATCTCCGTGCGCCGGTCGTCACCGTATTTTTCCCTCGCCGCAAGGAGTTCG
Source organism: Bacillota bacterium (assembly GCA_040751815.1). Classification (GTDB taxonomy): domain Bacteria; phylum Bacillota; class Desulfotomaculia; order Desulfotomaculales; family UBA12532; genus UBA12532. Next base: position 17,482 of record JBFMHQ010000015.1, read on the forward strand.
TCTTTAATAATGCCAAGGAGAAGGCGTTCGTCCGCCAGTACCGCCTCCAGGTGCGCGATCTTCGCCACCAGTTCCCTGTATTCTTCTTCCACCTTTTCCCGCTCGAGGGCCGTAAGGCGCTGCAGGCGCATGTCGAGGATGGCCTGGGCCTGCTTCTCGCTGAGGGCGAAGCCCTCCATGAGCGCGGCCCGGGCGGTGGGGACGTCCCGGGAGCGGCGGATGGTGCGGATGATCTCGTCGAGGTGCTGCAGGGCGATGCGCAGGCCCTCAACAATGTGCAGGCGGGCGCGCGCCTGCTCGAGGTCGTACCGGGTGCGGCGGGTAACCACTTCCTTCTGGTGGCCAAGGTAGGCCCGCAATGCCTCGGCCAGGGTGAGCACGCGGGGTTCCCCTTCCACCAGCGCCAGCATGATAACCCCGAAGGTATCCTGCAACTGGGTATGCTTGTAAAGACGGTTGAGGATGACCTTGGGGTTGGCGTCGCGGCGCAGTTCCACCACCACCCGCATCCCCCGGCGGTCCGATTCGTCACGGAGATCGGTGACCCCGTCGAGTTTCTTCTCGCGCACCAGCTGGGCGATCTTTTCCACCAGGCGCGCCTTGTTGACCAGGTAGGGCAGTTCGGTGATGATAATGGCCGTCTTGCCGCCCGTTTTCTCGATGCTTACCCGCCCGCGCACCACGATGCTCCCGCGCCCGGTCCGGTACGCCTCCCGGATGCCGTCCCGGCCCATGATGATGCCCCCCGTCGGGAAGTCGGGGCCCGGGACGAAGCGCATGAGGTCTGCCAGGGTGGCTTCCGGATGGTCGATGAGGTGGACGAGGGCGTCGACCACCTCCCGCAGGTTGTGGGGCGGGATGTTCGTGGCCATCCCCACCGCGATCCCGGAGGAGCCGTTCACCAGGAGGTTTGGGATGCGGGAGGGAAGGACGACCGGTTCCCTGGTGGTGCCGTCGTAATTGGGGACGAAATCGACCGTCTCCCGGTCGATATCGGCGAGCATGGCCAGGGCGATGCGCGCCATCCGCGCCTCGGTGTACCGCATGGCCGCAGGGGCGTCGCCGTCCACGGAGCCGAAGTTCCCGTGGCCGTCCACCAGGGGGTAGCGCACGTTGAAATCCTGGGCCAGCCGGACCAGGGCATCGTAAACGGCGGCGTCACCGTGGGGGTGGAACTTGGAAAGAACCTCGCCGACGACGTAGGCCGATTTCCGGTGCGGTTTATCGGGAGTGAGGCCGAGGTTGTGCATGGCGTAAAGAATGCGGCGGTGCACCGGCTTCAGGCCGTCGCGGACGTCAGGCAGCGCCCGGCCCACGATGACACTCATGGCGTAGTCCAGGTATGACTGCCGCATCTCGCGCGCGATGTCGATGGGAATTACCTTACCGGCGTTCTGGGCCATCTAAATCATTCGCTCCTCAGGTTCCGTTGTTTTCCGGGGTCCCTTTCCCCTGCGCCTACACATCGAGGTTCCGGACCTCACGGGCGTAACGCTGAATGAACTCCCGGCGGGGCTCCACCGCCTCCCCCATGAGGGTGCTGAAGAGGACCTCGGCCTCCTTTGCGTCTTCCAGGCTGACCCGGAGAATGGTGCGGCGGGCCGGGTCCATGGTAGTTTCCCACAGCTGCTCCGGGTTCATTTCGCCGAGACCCTTGTAGCGCTGCAGGCTCACCCCGTCGCGCCCGAGGTCCGCGAGGAGCCGCTCAAGTTCCTCGTCGGAATAGGCATAGTGCACCTCTTTCCCCTTCTTGGCGCGGTACAGGGGAGGCTGAGCAATGTAAAGGTAGCCGGCCTCGATAAGGGGGCGCATGTACCGGTAGAAGAAGGTGAGGAGAAGGGTGCGGATGTGCGCCCCGTCGACATCGGCATCGCTCATGAGAACGATCCGGTGGTAGCGGGCACGCCCCGCGTCGCATTCGTCGCCTATGCCGCTGCCCACCGCGGCGATCAGCGCCCGAATTTCTTCGTTATTTAGAATTTTGTCGGGGCGTGCCTTCTCTACGTTGAGAATCTTGCCCCGCAGCGGCAGGATGGCCTGAAAGCGGCGGTCGCGGCCCTGCTTGGCGGAGCCGCCGGCGCTGTCCCCCTCGACGATGTAGAGTTCGCAGTGCCGCGGGTCGCGCTCGGAACAGTCGGCGAGCTTCCCCGGGAGGGCCGTATTCTCCAGGAGGGACTTGCGCTTGGTCAGCTCGCGGGCCCGCCGCGCCGCCTCGCGGGCCCTGGCGGCGAGGATGGCCCGTTCGACGACAGGCCGGGCCACCTGGGGATGCTCCTCCAGATAAGAGGTCAGGTGCTGGGTCACCACCCAGTCGACGGCGCTCCGGACCTCCGTATTTCCCAGCCTGGTCTTGGTCTGCCCCTCAAACTGGGGTTCCCGGACCTTGACGCTGACAACGGCGGTGAGCCCCTCCCGGATGTCCTCCCCCGCCAGGGGGCCGTTCTTGTACAGGTTGTATTTCCTGGCATAATCGTTAATGACACGCGTCAGGGCGGCGCGGAAACCCGCCTCGTGGCTGCCGCCGTCGACGGTGCGGATGGTGTTGGCGTAGGAGAGAACCTGTTCCCGGTCGGTGTCGGTGTACTGAAGGGCCACCTCTACCCAGGTGCCGTCCTTCTCGCCGCCGAAGTAGACCGGCTGGGAGGGCAGGGTGGCTTTGTTGCGGTTGAGATAGGCGACGAAGTCCCCTATCCCGCCCTCGTGACAAAAGGTCGCTTCCTTCCCGGTGCGCTCGTCGCGCAGGACGATGGTGACGCCGCGGTTCAGAAAGGCCAGTTCGCGCAGGCGCTGGGCCAGGGTTTCGTAGTCGAAGGAGATGTCATCGAAAACGGTCGGATCAGGGCGAAAGCTGACGCTCGTGCCCGTACCCTCCGCGGGGCCCAGTTCCTTGAGATCGGTTACCGGTTCCCCCCGGGCAAAACGCTGCATAAAGAGCTTGCCTTCCCGGCGGACGCGCACCTCGAGGCGCTCGGCCAGGGCGTTGACCACGGAAACGCCCACCCCGTGCAGGCCGCCGGAAACCTTGTACCCCCGCCCGCCGAATTTGCCGCCGGCATGCAGGCGGGTGAGAACCACCTCGAGGGCCGGGCGCCCTACCTGGGGGTGGATATCCACCGGGATGCCGCGCCCGTTATCGGCCACGGTGACGGAGTTGTCCCGGTGTACCGTGACCTCAATGCGGTCGCAGTAACCCGCCAGAGCCTCGTCGATGCTGTTGTCCACCACTTCGTAAACCAGGTGGTGCAGGCCCCGGGGGCCGGTAGACCCGATATACATGCCGGGCCGCTTCCGCACCGCTTCGAGCCCTTCGAGAACCTGGATGTCCTGGGCTCCGTACTTGAGCTCGTCCTCCTGCAAAAAGGGGCCCCCTCCTTGCCAAGGTCACTCTAACCAGATAGTTTACCACAAAAAGGGGCTCCCTTAAAAGGGGAAGCTTAGCGGCCCTCTTCGGCCCGTTTTTTCAGAGTAGTACACGAAATCGGCGAGAGGTAGACCTTTTCACCGGTGATCACAAAGGAGCGCTCCTTGCCCGGTTCGCCCACCACCTCCATGAGCCCGTCGGCCCGGATCAGCCTCAGGTACTCACGGGTGATGCTGGCAAGGCGGGTCTGTACGTCCAGGATAGCCACGACATCCTTCTTGGGGATCATCACATCGGCACCCAGGTGCAGGAACATTTTTCCGGTCCTCCCTCACTTTAAAATTACGGTTTCGGCTTGAGCCCGGGATTCCCTTTTCATTCCCTCGTCACCTTGCCGGCCGCCACCCTGTACAGGGTTGCCGGCACCCCCGTAACCGGCACGGCGGTACAGGTGACAAACATCTGCAACCCGGTATCGAGGGCCGCAAGGAGGCGCGCCCGGCGTGCGCCGTCCAGTTCGGAAAAGAGGTCGTCAAGGAGCAGTGCCGGCGGCTCCCCGGTACGTTCACGCCACAGGTGCACCTGAGCCAGCTTGAGGGCGAGGACGACGGCGCGCTGCTGGCCCTGAGAGGCGGCGACGGCCGCCGGCCTGCCGTCCAGTTCCAGGCCAAGATCGTCCCGGTGCGGCCCCACAAGGGTCTGGCCCAGGTCCGCCTCCCGGTGGGCATACCGGGCCAGGTCCGCTTCCAGGGCTGCGGTGAGGGAGGCCACGTCCCGGCCGGCAAGGGAAACGCTGCTCCGGTAGCGAATATCCAGTTCGCCTCCGTCCCAGCGGGCAAATAGCTCGCGCGCCGCAGGCACCAGGCGGCGCAGGTACTCAAGGCGGGCGGCCAGCACCTGTGCTCCGGCGACGGCCACCTCCCGCGTCCACACCCCGACCATCCCGCGCTCCCCACGCCGGAGGGCGGCATTGCGCTGCGCCAGCGCCCGGCGGTAGCGCGCCAGGTGCTCCCCGTAAAGGGGGGCGAAGGCCACCAGTTCACGGTCCAGATAGCGCCGGCGGTCACGGGGTCCTCCTTTCAAAAGCCAGAGGTCGTCGGGGGTAAAGGTCACCACGCCGGCCAGGCGCACCAGGTCCGACGTCCTGGCAGGGCAGCCGCCGAGCCTGATTTCCTTGCCCCGAGGTCCCAGGGTTACCGCCACGGTCACCTCCCCGGCCGCCCCCCGAAGAACGCCCTCCACACGGCACGAGTCGGCACCCCACAGCAGCAGATCGCGGTCGGCGACGGGCCGCAGGGGGGTGGCCCGGAGAAGCCAGAAAATGGCCTCGAGAAGGTTCGTCTTCCCCTGGGCGTTGTCCCCCACAAAAAGGTTGAGGCCCGGCGCCAGGGTCAGGGTCAGGCGGCCGTAGTTACGGAAGTTCTCCGCAACGAGGGCGCGCAGGGGCAACTTCTTTCCCGTCCTCAGGTAAGGCGCAGCGGCAGGACCAGGGCCACGTAATTCTCGTCCCCGGCGGGACGCAGGACGGCGGGTCCAAGGGCGCCGTTCAGCTCCAGGTCGAAATTATCACCGGGGCAGGCCCGCAGGGCATCCATCAGGTACCCGGCGTTGAAGGCCACGGCCACCGGCTCCCCTTCGGTTGTGACCGTCAGCTTTTCTTCAAGGGAGCCGACCTCCGACTGCGCCGAAACCCGCAGGGTATTCCCCTCGATTTCGCAGAGGACCACCGGCACCTCCTCCTGGCCGAAAACGGCCGCCCGCTCAACGGTATGTAGTAAGGCGGCCACCTCCAGGGCGGGCAGGCGCGTAAGCCACGACTTGGGCAGCACCTGTCTGTAATCCGGGTAGCGGCCGTCGATGAGGCGGGAAAGAAGCCGCAGCGGGCCGGAGGTAAAGGCCACGTGGTTTTCCGCGACCTCCACCGCCACCTCTCCGGCAAACCCGCCCAGGGCGCGATACAGCTCGTTGATGGCTTTCGCAGGAATAACAACGTTGGTCAGCTCCAGATCCTGCTCCGGTACCTGGTGGCGCTTCATGGCCAGGCGGTGGGTGTCGGTGGCCACCAGGCAGAGGTCGCCGGCCGTAATCTCGAGGAGCACGCCGGTGAAGATCGGCCGCAGCTCATCCTGACCGGCCGCGTAGATTACCTGCCGTACCAGGTCGCGGCAGGTTTCCACGGGGAGCGAAAAACGGGCACGGGGTGTGAGTTCCGGCAGCTGGGGATAATCGCCCGGCGGGAATCCGGCCAGGCGAGCCTGGGCATTCCCGTACCGGAGCACGGCCCCGCCCCCCTCCGGGAGGGCCTCCACTTCCACGGGGCCCTCGGGCAGGCGGCGCACGATGTCTACCAGGTACCGGGCCGGAAGGACCACAGCCCCCGGGGTGGTTACCTGGGCCGGGACCGAAGTGGAAATGGTCAGTTCCAGATCGCTGCCCGTAAGGGTGAGGTTACTTCCTTCGGCGTTAAGGAGCACGCCGCCAAGGACGGGTAGGGGGCTTCGGGAAGGAATGGCCCGTTGCACCAGCGCGACGGCGGTCGCCAGGTTGTCACGGGTGGTGGTGAGGTACAATTCTCCTACCTCCCTCGCGAAAAATTTTTTCGGGCCTGCATGCACATTCGTCATGTCAAGTATCCTTATAAAAATTTTAGGAGTCGTAATAGGTACTGGTGATAGTGTGCAAAGGTGCCGGCGGAGAAGGCGGCGGCAGGCTTTGTCCTTGTGGGTAGCCTGTGACTATGTCTTGCGCAGACGGTTCATCAGTTCCTTAATCAGTTCCTGGAGTGACGGGTCTTGCTTGAGTTCGTGGGCGATCTTTTCGTGGGCATGAATAACGGTGGTATGATCGCGGCCGCCAAAGGCTTCACCGATTTTCGGAAGAGAAAGATCCGTAAGCTCACGCGTCAGGTACATGGCTACCTGGCGGGGGAAGGCTACATTTCTGGTGCGTTTTTTGGCCTTGAGATCCTCCGGCTTGAGCTGGAAATAGTCGCTGACCGCCTCCTGGATGAGCTCGCAGGTGATGGGGCGCGGCGTCTGGGGCGGAATGAGGTCTTTGAGAAGTTCGGCGGCGACCTCACTGGTAACGGTCTTTTTTTCCAGGGAGGCGTAGGCCACGATGCGGATGAAGGCCCCCTCAAGTTCGCGGATGTTGGATTGAATGCGGTCGGCGATGTAAAGAAGGGTTTCGTCGGGGACCTCGACGTTGTCGAGCTGCGCTTTCTTTTTCAGAATGGCCACCCGGGTTTCGAAATCCGGGGGCTGAATGTCGGCGATCAGGCCCCACTCGAAGCGCGAGCGCAGGCGATCCTCGAGGGTTGGGATGTCCTTGGGCGGGCGGTCGCTGGAGATGACGATTTGTTTGGCCGCCTCGTATAAAGTGTTGAAAGTGTGGAAAAACTCTTCCTGGGTCCGCTCCTTGCCGGCGAGAAATTGTATATCGTCAATCAACAGGATGTCGATGTTCCGGTACCTGGAGCGGAAACCGGGCATATCATCGTCCCGGATGGCGTTAATCAGTTCGTTGGTAAACTGCTCCGAGGTGACATAGGCCACGTTGAGGTAGGGGGCGCGGGCCAGGATATGGTGCCCGACGGCGTGCATGAGATGGGTTTTGCCAAGGCCGACACCCCCGTAAATGAAAAGAGGGTTGTAGGCGCGCGCTGGCGCGTCGGCCACGGCCAGGGCGGCGGCATGGGCGAAGCGGTTCGAGTTTCCGACCACGAAGGTGTCAAAGGTATACTTTGGGTTAAGGTAGGTAAAGCGCTCCTGGGGGCGGGTTTTGAGCCGTGCGAGGGCCTGGAGAAGCTGCGGCACCTCAGCGGAAAGGAGAAACTGCACGGCAACATCGTGCCCGAGGATGTGCTCGAAGGTCTGTTTGAAGACCGTGGCGTAGCGGTCGAGAAGCCAGTCACGGGAAAAATGGTTGGGCACCTCAATGAAGACGGTGTTCCCGTAAAGGGTTACCGGCCGCAAAGGTTTGATCCAGTGGTCGAAGGACTGAGCGTTGACCTTTTTTTGCAGGTAGTGCAGTACCTGCACCCAGGTCTTCTGGAGTTCCACGTCGGGCATGGTATCCCCCTGCAAAATTTTCACTCATCAACATTTTTATGCACAGAATTATGCACAGGCTGTGTAAAAGTGCCCGGCTTTCCGCTTTCTTCATCGTAACAAATTCGGGTGAGGTTATCAACAACCTATTGCGAAAGGCGAATGGGCCCCGGCGTCCTCCTTGACGGTGCGGTTTTCTTTTCAGTATAATGTCCTGGGTGTGTAGCATTTTTCCAGAAGAAATGGGGCCGAGGCAAAGATGAAGCGCACATACCAGCCAAAGAAAAAGAGGCGGGAAAGGGTCCACGGCTTTCGGGCGCGCATGGCGACGCCCGGAGGGCGGCGGGTGCTGAAACGCCGGCGGTTGAAGGGGCGCAAGCGGTTGAGTGCCTGAGGATGACCGGGAAGAACTCCGGCAGGCTGCGGACCCTGAAAAAGAAGCGGGATTTTACGCGGGTTTACGCCCGGGGTAAACACAAGGCCGGGCGACTCCTGGTTTTATATGGGCTGCCGAGCGGGCGGCCGGGAGTGCGTTTCGGGTTTGTGGTGGGAAGGCGGATCGGATCGGCGGTGGTGCGAAACCGGGTGCGCCGGATCCTGCGCGAAGTGTGCCGGCGCCATATGGAAAGGTTCAGGGATGGATACGATTTTGTAGTCGTGGCACGCGAGCGGGCCCGGGACGCAGGGTTTGCGGGACTGGAAAGGGAAATGCTCCGGGTGGCGGGAAGTATCGGGGTGGTGCGGGATGCGTGAGGTGATCGTCGCCTGTGTGCGGTTCTACCAGGCGTGCGTGTCACCTTTTTTTCCGCGCAGGTGCCGGTTTTACCCCACATGTTCGGAGTATGCCATCCAGGCGGTGGAAAAATACGGTGTCGTAAGGGGGCTTTTCCTGGCGGCGTACCGGGTGCTCCGCTGCAACCCCTTTTCGCCCGGCGGCTACGATCCGGTGAAGTGAAAAAACTGGGGGTTTAGGAGGGCGGCCTTTTTGTTCGGGGAACTTGTAAAGGGAATGACGTGGCTGATTAACTGGCTTTACGACGCGACCGTGGCCATGGGAGTGCCGAGCTACGCGCTGGCGATTATTTTCCTTACGGTTCTGGTGAAGCTGGTTCTGTATCCGCTGACCCACATGCAGATGAAATCCATGGTGGGTTTGCAGAGGCTGCAACCGGAGATTAAGAAAATCCAGGCGAAATACGGTAAAAAGGATCCCCAGAAAATGCAGCAGGCGATCATGGAACTTTACCGGGAGCACAAGGTGAACCCCATGGCAGGATGTTTTTTGCTTCTGGTGCAGCTCCCCATTCTTATCGCGCTCTACCGGGCCTTGTACAGGTTTCCGTACACGGATGTGGCCCACGCCGGATTTTTCTGGATCAGCACCCTGAGCGATAAGGATCCGTACTACATTCTTCCCGTGCTTGCCGGGGTAACGACGTATATCCAGTCCAAAATGACCATGGTGTCAGGCGGCGGTCAGGAGCCGACACAACGCATGATGACGGTTTTCATGCCCGTTTTTATCGCCTGGATCGCGTCCACCATTGCGGCGGGGCTTTCGTTGTACTGGGTGGTATTTAACGTTTTGAGTATCGCGCAACAGTATATCATAAACCGCCAGATTGTGCCCGCTAAGGAGGGAGTGGGAAAAGGTGAAGGCGGTGGAAAAGAGCGGTAAAACGGTGGAGGAAGCGGTAGCGGCAGCCCTGCAGGAACTCGGGGTGGGCCGCGAGCAGGTGAAGGTGGAGGTGCTGGAAGAGGGAACACGTGGGCTTCTTGGTTTAATCGGCGGACGGGCGGCACGGGTGCGGGTAACGGTTGAGGAAAGCGTGAAGGATAGGGCGGTGTCCCTGCTGCGTGAAGTGGTCGGGGCCATGGAACTGGAGGCGGATATTCTGGCCCAGGAGGAGGGAGACACCCTCACCATTACCCTCCAGGGAAAGCATCTCGGGGCGCTGATCGGGCGGCGCGGGGAGACGCTGAACGCCCTCCAGTACCTGGTGAACGTGGCGGCGAACCGGAACTCGGAGGAGAAGAAGAGGATCGTCCTCGACGTGGAAGGGTACCGGAAGAAGAGGGAGGAAACGCTGCAGCGCCTTGCTTTGCGCCTGGCCGAGAAGGCGCGCCGGCGGGGGCGGAGTGTGGTGCTGGAACCCATGAACCCACAGGAGCGCCGGATCATTCATATGACGCTGCGGGGGCAGGAAGACATCTACACCTTCAGCGAAGGAGAAGAGCCTTTCCGCAAGATTGTGATTGCGCCGCGCAAGTAGGTGAGGTTTCTTGTTTGATACCATAGCGGCCGTAGCGACGCCCCCCGGAGAGGGGGGCATCGGCATTATTAGGGTAAGTGGTCCGGAGGCCCTTTCCATAGCCCGTCGTGTTTTCCGTGGCGCGGAGGGGGATGGATGGGTGCACCGGGGTGGATACCGCCTGGTTTACGGGCACGTGGTGGAACCCCGGACCGGGGAGGTCGTGGATGAGGTCCTGCTGGGGATTATGCGTGCCCCACGGAGCTACACGCGCGAGGACGTCGTGGAGTTTAACTGCCACGGCGGGTGGGTGGCAGTAGGCCGCGTTCTCGAGCTGGTGCTGCGGAGCGGGGCACGCCTGGCGGAACCCGGCGAATTCACCAGGCGTGCCTTCCTTAACGGACGCATCGATCTGACCCAGGCCGAGGCGGTGCTGGATATAGTACGCAGCCGGAGCCGGGAAGCGATGCAGGTAGCGGTGGCGCAGTTGCGCGGGTTCCTGGGGCAGAAAGTGCGGGAAATGCGCGAGGAACTGCTGGGATTGCAGGCGGCCATCGAGGCAAGCATTGATTTTCCGGAGGAAGTAGCGCCGCCGGGGGAGGAAGAGTTGCGGGGACGGCTTTCCCGCGTCCGGGAGGAGATAAAGGCGCTGCTGGCTACGGCGGAAGCGGGACGGCTGTACCGCGAAGGGCTGGCCGTGGTAATCATCGGCAAACCCAACGTGGGGAAGTCTTCCCTCTTGAACAGGCTCTTACGCGAGGACCGGGCCCTGGTGACGGAGGTGCCGGGCACAACCCGCGACGTAGTGGAGGAGCTGGCGCGGATAGGGGGCTTTCCGGTGCGGCTGGCCGATACGGCCGGCGTCCGGGAGACGGAAGACGTGGTGGAGAAGCTGGGGATTGAGCGCACGCGACGGAAGGTCGCCGCGGCGGATCTGGTGCTTCTGGTGCTGGACGCAACCCGGGAAATCGACGACGCGGACCGGGAGGCGGCGAAGCTGAGTGCCGGGAAGCGGCGCATCCTGGTGGTGAACAAAATCGATGCCGCTCCTGCAGGTCCGGCAAAGGAGGAACTGGCCGCCCTGGGCGGCACGGATCCGGTGGTTTACGTGTCGGCGCTGGAGGGAACCGGGATGGCGGAACTGGAGAAGGCCATAGGCGAAAGCGTGATGAGGCTGCCGCGGCTCGAAGGGACGGCGGTGGTGAGTAACGTGCGTCACCGGGCGGCGCTGGTGCGGGCGCAAGAATGCATCGAGGACGCCCTGGAGGCGGGCCGCAGCGGAATCCCCCTGGATGTTATGGGCATCGACATTTACGGCGCGCTGGAGGCGCTGGGGGAGATCATCGGGGTGACCGGGAACGAGGAGGTAATCGAAAGGGTTTTTGCGGATTTTTGTGTCGGCAAGTAAGGATGCGGGTGGTGGAGGTCATGGCTTATACCGCAGGGACATACGACGTGATCGTTATCGGGGCCGGCCACGCGGGGTGCGAAGCGGCGCTGGCGGCAGCGCGCATGGGTTGCCGTACTCTGCTCGTCACGATGAACCTTGATTATGTGGCCCTGATGCCGTGCAACCCGTCGGTGGGGGGGCCTGCAAAGGGCCACCTGGTACGGGAGATCGATGCCCTCGGGGGAGAGATGGGGCGAAATGCCGACCGGGCGGCAATTCAGGTGCGGCTCCTTAATACCGGAAAGGGGCCGGCGGTGCGGGCGCTGCGGGTGCAGACGGACAAGCGCCGGTACCAGTGGGCTATGCGGCGGGTACTCGAGGCCCAGGAGAGGCTTGAAATGCGGCAGGGGGTGGTGGAGCGGCTCCTCGAGGCCGGCGGCCGGGTGTGCGGTGTGGAGCTTAACACGGGAGCCCGCTATCTGGCGGGTGCGGTGGTGGTAACCACGGGGACGTACCTGAGGGGGCGCATCGTCGTCGGGGAGACGAGCTACCCCGGGGCACCCAACGGACAGCAGCCGGCCGTGGGCCTGGCGGTGAGCCTGGCGGATCTCGGTCTTGCCATGGGGCGCTTTAAAACCGGAACCCCGCCGCGGGTTGACGGCAGGACCATTGACTACAGCAAGATGCAGGTACAGGAAGGAGACGCCGCGGAGAGGTTCTTTTCCTTCGACCCGCCGGAGGTGGAGCGGCCGTCACTACCCTGCTGGTTGACCTACACCACGCCGGACACCCACGCCATTATCATGGAAAACCTGCACCGCTCGCCCCTTTTCAGCGGCGTAATAGAAGGGATCGGCCCGCGGTACTGCCCGTCCATCGAGGACAAGGTGGTGCGGTTTCCGCACCGGGAACGACACCAGGTCTTCGTCGAACCCGAGGGGGCGGATACCGTGGAGGTTTACCTCCAGGGGCTGAACACGAGCCTGCCGGAAGATATTCAGCTCGCGGTGCTGCGCAGCATACCCGGGCTGGAAAGGGCGGTGATGGTGCGGGCCGGGTACGCCATAGAGTACGACTATGTGGTGCCGACCCAGTTGCGGCGTTCGCTGGAAACGAAGCGGGTGGCGGGGCTTTTCCTCGCCGGGCAGATTAACGGGACGTCGGGTTACGAAGAAGCGGCGGCCCAGGGGATTGTGGCGGGGATCAACGCGGCGCTCCACGTGCGCGGGGAAGAGCCGCTGGTAATCTCCCGGGGCGAAGGGTATATCGGGGTGCTGATCGACGATCTGGTGACGAAGGGGACGAAAGAACCGTACCGGATGCTTACTTCGCGGGCAGAGTACCGGCTGCTGCTGCGGCAGGATAACGCCGATCTGCGGCTGACGGAGAAGGGAAGGCGTGTAGGCCTGGTGGGGGACGCTCGGTACCGGCGGTACCTGGAGCGGCGGCGACTTATCGAAACGGAAAAGGAGAGGCTTGGCCGGGTAATGGTGACGCCGGCACCCGAAGTGCAGGCCTGGCTAAAGGTGCGGGGTTCGGCGCCCCTGGGGCGACCAGCGTCTCTGGCGGAACTGCTGCGGCGGCCGGAGTTAGGGTACGGGGAACTAAGGGACCTGGATCCCGGGCGTACGGAACTGCCGGCAGATGTAGGGGAAGAGGTGGAGTGCAGCATCAAATACGAGGGGTACATCCGGAAGGAGGCACGGGAGGTGGCGCGGCTGGCCCGCGCCGAAGGAAGAAGAATCCCCCCCGACGTTAATTACGGGGCTATGGCCGGGCTTTCCCGGGAGGCGCGGGAGAAGCTCGAAAGAATCAGGCCCGAATCTGTGGGTCAGGCCCTGCGGATTCCCGGGCTGACCGCGGCGGATGTGGCGGTGGTGCTGATGCACCTGGAGCGGCGCAGGGAGAAGGAGCGGCAGAATGCGGGAGCTCGAACGGGTACTGGTTGAGGAGACGCGACTCCTTGGCCTTGCAATCGGGCCGGAGGAGCTTGACCTTTTCCGGCGGTACTACGAACTCCTGGTAGGCTGGGCGGAAAGGGTGAACCTGACGGCGGCCCGGGAAGAGCGGGAGATCGCGGCGCGGCACCTGGCCGATTCGCTGGCCGGATTGCTTGTTTTGCGAGGGAAGGATTTACGGCTGGTGGACGTGGGAAGTGGCGCCGGTTTCCCCGGGCTGGTGCTCAAGATCATGCGTCCCTCGTGGCAAGTGACGCTTTTGGAGGCGAGCAGGAAAAAATGCGCCTTCCTGCGGGAGGCGGCAGCGCGGCTGGGACTCACGGGCGTGACGGTGGTCTGGGGAAGGGCTGAGGATGCCGGCCGGGCGCCGGAACACCGCGGGGCTTTCGCAGGAGCGGTGGCAAGGGGCGTGGCGGAACTGAGGGTGCTCCTGGAATACGGGCTTCCCCTGGTAGCGCGGGGAGGCCTTTTTGTTGCGTACAAAGGAGAACGGGCGGCGGAGGAAGTGGCCGGGGCGAAGCGGGCACTGGCGGTTCTGGGGGGTGAAGTGCGGGAACTGGTGACGTACACCCTTGGCGGCGGGAGAAAGGGAACCCTGGTGGTCGTGGAAAAGGTCGGCGAGACGCCGGCGGCCTATCCAAGGCGGCCGGGAGTGCCGGCGCGGCGGCCCCTGTAGAGGTTGCAGGAATAAACCGGAGGCGTGTGGAAGTAATTGCAAACGCCTTGCGCGAGGTGGACCTTGTGGGTAGGGTAATTGCAATCGCCAACCAGAAAGGAGGCGTGGCCAAAACCACAACCGCCGTCAACCTTGGAGCGGCGCTGGCTCTGGAAGGGAAAACGGTCCTCGTTATCGACAACGACCCCCAGGGTAACGCGACAAGCGGTTTTGGTTTTGACCGGTCGAAGATCAAAAAATGCATCTACGACGTGCTTATAGGGGAGGCCGGGATACGCGCGGTGCGGGAGGCGGTGCGGGGGATTGAAGGGCTTTACCTGGTGCCGGCAACCCTGCGCCTGGCGGGAGCCGAGGTGGAACTGGTTGGCGTGGCGGAGCGGGAGTTCATTTTACGCAAGGCTATCGCGGGGGTTAAAGAGGAATACGATTTCATTCTCATAGATTGTCCGCCCTCCCTGGGGCTGCTCACCCTGAACGCGCTGGTGGCAGCGGATACGGTGCTGATCCCCATCCAGTGCGAGTACTACGCCCTCGAGGGGTTAGGGCACCTGGTAAACACCATCCAGCTGGTGCAACGGCGTCTCAACCCGCGGCTGGCCATTGAGGGAGTGCTGCTGACGATGTTCGACGGTCGGACAAATCTTTCCATTCAGGTGGTGGAGGAGGTCAAGCGGTATTTCCGGCAAAAAGTGTACCATACGATCGTACCGCGGAACATAAGGTTGAGCGAGGCACCAAGCCACGGGAAGCCGGTGGTCATTTACGACCCGCGGTGCCGTGGGGCGGAGGTTTACCGGGAGCTGGCAAAGGAAGTGATGGGGCGTGAATAAGAAACGCGGCCTGGGAAGGGGGCTGGAGGCGCTGCTCCCGGTGGGACCGGCCAATGAGGTCCGGGAGGTGCCGGTGGGCGAAATCCGCCCCAACCCCCGGCAGGCGCGGCGTCGGTTTGACGACGAAAAACTGCAGGAACTGGCGGCCTCCATCGAAGAGCACGGGCTGGTACAGCCCGTTGTGGTGCGCCCGAGGCACGACGGGTACGAACTGGTGGCGGGGGAACGGCGGTGGCGGGCATACCAGGCCCTGGGGCGGGAGTTCATCCCGGCCGTAGTACGGAACATGAGCGACGAAGAGGCTGCCGTGGCGGTTCTGATCGAGAACCTCCAGCGCGAGGACCTGAACCCCCTGGAGGAGGCGCATGCGTACCGCCAGTTGATGGAGGAGTTCGGGTTGACCCAGGAAGAAGTGGCCAGACGCGTGGGTAAGAGCAGGGCTGCCGTCGCCAATACCCTCCGCCTCCTGGGTCTGCCGGAAGAAGTGCGGGTGCTTATAGAAGAGGGAAAGATCACGGCGGGGCATGCCCGGGCGCTGGCGGGAGTAGAGGACGAGGCCGAGGTGGTGAGGCTGGCGCAAAGGGCGATAGAGGAGAGGTTCTCGGTGCGGGTTCTTGAGGAGGAAGTGCGACAAAGGCGCAAGGCACCCGCACGGGAAAAGAGGGGGGAGGACGCGGACGGAGAACTTGAGGTGGCGGCCAGGGAAGTAGAAAGAAACCTGGGGACCCGGGTGAGCATAAGGGGTTCCCGGGAGCGGGGGCGGGTGGAAATTGCGTACCGGAACGAGGAGATGCTGTGGCGGATCCTTGAGCTTCTGGGGAGAGCAAAGGGGTAATTGTGTTTCACGTGTTACCTTACGGTGAAACAGGAGGGCTAACGTGGACGATTTTACCCGCGGCCTCCTCTGCGGCCTGCTGATCGGCGAAGGCCATTTCGGCGGCGACGGTCGCCAGCCGCATATAACCCTGCGCATGCATGCCCGCCACCATGACCTTTTCGCCTGGCTGACGGCAAAGATACCCGGATCCAGGCTTTACGGCCCCTATCACCATGGCGGCCGTCATTACTACCAGTGGATGGTCCGCGGCCCGGCGCTTTATAACCTCCTCCCCGTCCTGGACGCCCTTCCCCTTGCCGAGCTGGATCCGCCCACCTATGCCCGCTATCGGGCGATGAAGGAAACCTACGGTTTGGGAGGTGGGAGGTGAGAGATGGGAAGTGGGAGGGAGATGGGTGGGGTGATTTGGAATTTGAGACGTTGTAAGGAGAAATATATACGAGACGGGAATTGGAAGTTGAAAAAGGGATGTGGAAAGCCGGGAGCGGGGAACGGAAGTAAGAAAGGGTAAAGGTGGGCCGACGGTGCGCCCGGCGCCGCATCGATATGCTACCTGGGAAGCAATCGCTGGAGGTGATTTCCCTGCTTGAAGCACTTGTAACCCCCTATGCCACCGAGATAATTGCCGGACTGGCGGCCTTTGCCCTGCTGGCCTTTTTACTTCTTCTCATCCTCCACTGGCGCCTGTCCCGCAAGGTGCAGCGTCTGCATCTCCTTCTCCGCGGCGCCGACCACCCCACCCTGCAGGAGACGCTGGAGGCCTACCACAATTTTCTGGTGCAAGTAGATGCCCGCCTGGAGGAAATGATGACCCGCCAGAAGGCCGCCGAGCAGGCCCTGCAATCCTGCGTTCGCACGCCATCCCTTCTGCGCTTCAACGCCTTCCCCGACATGGGGAGCGACCTCTCCTTTGCCCTCGCCCTCCTGGACGGACGGGCCGACGGCGTCGTCCTTTCCAGCCTCTACGGCCGCAGCGAATCACGCACCTACGCCAAACCGGTTCGGAAGGGCGCCTCCTCCTACCATCTAACCGAGGAGGAGAAAACGGTTATCGCGCAGGCCCTGGGCGGGGCCGCAAAAGACAACGTGCGGGGCGCAAAATAGTGAGGGGGGATGTATGGTGTTGTTTGCCGATCGGTTTGATGCGGGCCGCCGCCTGGGGAAACGCCTGGTTGAAGAAGGCATCCGCGCGGATCTGGTTCTAGCCATTCCCCGCGGCGGCGTGGTGGTCGGAGCCGAGGTGGCGCGCGCCCTGGGCGTACCCCTGGATGTCATCGTGCCAAGGAAGATCGGTGCGCCCCACAACCCCGAATATGCCGTCGGGGCCGTAACCGAGGACGGCAGTGTTATCTGGGACGAGGAGGCCCTGGACGCCCTCCGCCTCAGCGCGGCGGAGCTTGCGCCCCAGGTATCCCGCCAGGTACAGGAGATCGCCCGCCGTACCAGGCTCTACCGCGGCGATGCCCCGCGCCTCTCCTGGACGGGAAAACGCGTTATCGTCGTGGATGACGGGATCGCCACCGGCCTGACTACCCTGGCGGCCCTCCGCTTTCTGAAGAAGGCCCGTCCCAGGGAGGTGATCCTTGCCGTTCCGGTGGCCTCCCCGCAGGCCCTCGCCATGCTCCGGCCCGAGGTGGACCGCGCCGTTTCCCTCCTGGTCCCCGAACTTTTTTTCGCCGTGGGCCAGTTCTATCGCGAGTTCGAGCAAACCACCGACGAGGAAGTAATCGCCCTCCTCACCCGGAGTTAACGGCTCCCGTGCCCTTTCCACCCGCGCGCTTGCGCCTCTCCTGCGGGAAAAACCCGCTCATAAAGCCGGCCGCTTCCTGGCATAATAAAGGCGGAGGTGAGACACTTGCCCAGGAAGGTGGCCCTGGCCGAAGGAATGCGCGGCCTGACCGACGCCTTCTCCGCCCGCGGCTTTACGGTCGTACCCGCCGAGGAGGCCGGTGAAAACGTCCCCCTCGTCGTAACCGGGATGACGGAAAACTTCACCGGCGATCAGCGCCGCGCCCTGAAGGGGCCGGTGATCAGCGCCGAAGGGAAGACGCCGGAGGAGGTCGTGCGGGAGGTGGAAAACGCCATCGCCCGGATGGAGGGTCCCGGCGCCTACGCCTGAAGAGGCCCCTTGGTCCGCAAGGGGGTCACGCCCTGCTTTCTGGTGGGGCGTGAATCTTTTTCCGGCCCTTTCCTCAAACCTCCGGCTTCTCGCCTCTCACATCATGCCTCTCACTTCCCAAATGGTGCCTGCCCATCTCGTGGGCGACGCGCTTCAGGGCCTCCACGATGACCCCGGCCATGCGCATAACCGTGCTGAGACGCGTATTCTGCAGGACAATGTACTCCATGTAGCCGCCGACGTTTACAACACCGGTGATATGCACGTCACCTACCAGGGGGAGCTTTTTACGAACACCAGCCCCGGGCTCCAGGGCGCCGTTGCCTACTGAGATGAACCCCACATTATCGATGCCCCCAAGGCTGGCATCTACGGCGATAACCACCTTGCCGGGGTGGGCACGCTGTATCTCGGCCAGCTTTTCCTCCAGGTTGGCGGCGTGTACCGGTTCCTCGAGGGTGCCGTAGACCGTGAAGAAGCTCTGGCGCAGCTGGCTCATCTTCCACCCGACCAGCGGCCCCAGAGAGTCGCCGGTGGAGCGGTCGGTGCCGATGCACAAAAGAACGCAGGAATGGTCGCCGCGCATGCCCGCCCGGCGCAGCCGCCAGTAAAGGTCACCGGCCAGAACCAGGGCGGCGAAGGGATCGTCGACGTGAACGCGCGTTCTGTCTACGGGCTCAATCCGTTCCAGGACCTGTAAATCCGCCAACATGAACGCCTCCCGTGCCGTTCAGACACAACTAATATATTTATTGCCATCCTCTTTCCCGGTTATTCGTGCCGGGAAAAACAACGGCAAAGTCTGCCGGAACGCCTGCCGGCATAACCTTGGAAAGAGATGACCCCGCAGGAGGTTCTGGACAACTTGATCTTTGTGAAAAGCCGGCACGGCTCGGATATTTTTCCGGCCCCGCCGACGTCCCGTGAGCGCCGGGCCTTCCGGCGACACCTTGCGGCAGGCGCTAAGATTATCGCCCTTTACGCGGGAGCGGTAATCGGAGCCGGGTTTGCTTCCGGACAGGAGATCCTGCAGTTCTTTGCCCTCTTCGGCCGCGCCGGGATATGGGGCGCCGCCCTTGTGGGGCTCCTCTTTGCCTACCTTGGGGCGGTGGTCCTTGGCACGGCCACCGGCGTGCACAGCACGAGCTACCGTGGTATCATCAGCCGCCTCCTCGGCCCGTACCTGGGGACCGTCGTCGATCTCCTGAGTATTTGCGTTCTCTTCGGCGGCCTGGCGGTTATGCTGGCCGGCAGCGGCGCGGTGGCCCGGCAGCAGTTCGGCCTGCACCCGGTCTGGGGCGTCCTGGGGCTGGCGCTTCTTACCTCTCTCGTGGTCTCCCGCGGCCTCGAGGGCGTTGTCGAGGTTAACGCCGTGATCGTCCCGGTCAAGGTGGCCATCGTCTCCGTTATTTCCCTTTGGGTGCTCTTCCCCGGCGCATCCCTTCCTGTCGGGGCGGTGCCGGACCCCGCTGCCGGAAACTGGGGAGTGGCGGCCCTCCTTTACGTTTCCTACAACCTCATCATCCCCGTGGCCGTACTGGCTTCGGTCGGGCGGTATACACCCCGGGCCGCCGGGATGGCCGGAGCGGCGGCGGGCGGCCTCTTGCTGGGAGGCCTCGCCGCCCTGATGGCCGCTGCTCTGGCACGCTACGTGCCCCAGGTTGCGGCGGCCCAGGTGCCCCTCCTGTATATGGCGAACCTCATCCACCCCGCCCTGGCGCGCGTTGCGGCAGCGGTTATCTGGCTGGCCATTTTCACCACCGCCGTGGCCGAGGCCCACGGCCTCGCCGCCCGCATGGCGCCTCCGGGCACGCGCCGCTACTGCCTCTGTGGCATAGGCGCCGTGCTCTGCGCCGCGCCGGCCGCCGCCCTCGGCTTTCCGGAACTCGTCGGTATCTTTTATCCCCTCTTCGGGTACGCCGGGCTCCTGCTGATGGTGCCGCTGGCGTTCACCCCCTTCGCAGGGATCTGGCGAAAAACGAAGAAGCATGTTAGGTGACGGAAGCGGGGTGTGGCCTCCCTGAACTGGCTTGACTATCTCTTCCTGCTGATTATCGCGGCCGGTGCTTTCCGGGGGTTGTCGCGGGGCCTTTTACGCAGCGCGGCCGGCGTTCTCGGTCTCGGTCTCGGCGTGCTGGTGGCCCTGCGCTATTACCGCCTGCTGGGGGACTGGCTTGACGTGCGCCTCGGGTGGGGGCCGCCGCTGGCGTCCTTCCTGGAGCGGCACCTCGGGTCGTTTGGCGCGGTGCCCCTTGAAGTCGCAGGCGGCTTCCTGGCCGCGTCCCCCGGGGAGGGGGCAACTCCCCTCCTCGTCGCCGGCGGCATTCTCGACCTTCTTGCCTTCCTTGCTCTGGTCGCCGTTGTATCCTTCGGCGTGCGCCTGGCAACCGGCCTCCTGGTAACGGCGGGGGGGCCGGTCCTCGCCCCGGCCGACCGGCTGGCCGGACTGGCTTTCGGTGCCCTCCGGGGCGTGCTGCTGGTCCTGGTCCTGCTGCTGGTCCTCCGTTTTGCCGCCCTGGCCCACTTCCTGTGGGGGCCAAACTTTGTCGGTACGGCCCTGGAAGATTCCCTTCTGGCCCCTGCTTTCGGCGCGCTGCTCGATCTGGCCCTCGCCATCGTGGCGGGCCGCCACGGGTAAAGGATGGTAACCCGGCGCCCCCCTGGGGGTAGAATAGAGAGAAGAAAAGATCAGGCACGGAGGTTTGGCGTACATGCCCGAGCAAAGGGAAAAACGGACCGTCTGGGAAAGGGTAACGGAGGAGCAGCGGGGCGACATTATGGCCCTGGGCGAGGAGTACAAGGCGTTCCTTGACACCTGTAAAACCGAGCGCCGGGCGGCAGCGACCATCGTATCGGCCGCGGAGGAGCGGGGTTTCGCACCCCTCGGGGCGGGGCCTCTGCACCCGGGCGCGAAGGTATACGCCGTCAACCGGGGCAAGGCGGTACTTCTGGCCGTCATCGGCCGCCGGCCCCCGGAGGCGGGCCTGGTCGTCATCGGCGCCCATATCGACGCTCCACGTCTGGATCTCAAGCCCCAGCCCCTTTACGAGGAGGAAGGCCTGGTCCTGGCCAAAACCCACTATTACGGTGGCATCAAGAAATACCAGTGGCTGGCCATTCCCCTTGCCCTGCACGGCGTGGTCGTTCTGGCCGGCGGGGAGCGCCGGGAACTGGCCCTGGGAGAAAACCCTGGCGACCCGCTTTTTACCGTCACCGACCTGCTTCCGCACCTGGCCGGGGACCAGCTGGAAAAGAAGCTGGCCGACGCTGTGCCGGGGGAAAACCTCAACCTGCTTGTGGGGAGCATCCCCGCTGCCGGGGAGGAAAAGGAACGGGTGCGGCGGGCCGTACTCAATTACCTTCAGGAGGCATACGGCATTACGGAGGAGGATTTCGTCAGCGCCGAGCTGGAAGCCGTACCGGCGTGGCGAGCCATGGACATCGGCTTCGACCGCAGCCTCGTCGGCGCCTACGGCCAGGACGACCGCGCCTGCGCCTTTGCCCTGCAAAAGGCCGTTCTGGAGCTTGATTGCCCGCCCCTGACGGCCGTCGCCCTTTTTACCGACAAGGAGGAAATCGGCTCCCAGGGGAACACCGGTATGGGGGCGCGCTACTTTGAAGATTTCGTGGCCGAACTCCTGGCCCGGACCACAACCGCCTACAGCGAGCTTGCCCTGCGGCGCTGTCTGGGCGCGTCCCGGGCCCTCTCCGCCGATGTGAACGCCGCCATCGATCCCACGTACCCTGACGTGATGGAGAAGCGGAACGCCGCCCGCCTCGGCTGCGGCGTGGTCCTGACCAAATACACCGGCGCCAGGGGAAAGCAGCACGCCAACGACGCCCACGCCGAATACCTCGCCGCGTTGCGCTCCCTTTTCAACCGGGAGGGGGTCGTCTGGCAGGTAGGCGAACTGGGCAAGGTGGATCAGGGAGGGGGCGGCACCATCGCTTACCTGCTGGCGGCCTACGGGATGGACGTGGTGGACTGCGGCCCGCCCCTTCTCAGCATGCACGCGCCGCTGGAGGTGGCGTCCAAGGCCGATATCTATATGACCTACCGGGCGTACCGGGCCTTCCTGGGAACGGCCTGGTGACCCTCCGGTAGGGGCGGCACGGTTTCGCAACACTTTCACAGTGGGGTGTTCCGGTGCAGAAATACGCTGTCGGGGATGTGGTGCGGCTTAAGAAACCCCATCCCTGCGGGGGAGAGGAATGGCTGATCATGCGCACCGGGGTTGATATCCGCCTCCGGTGTACCACCTGCGGGCGGGTTGTACTTGTCCCGCGCCCCAAATTCGAAAAAAGCCTGCGGGCCGTCGTAAAAAAGGGGGAGGTTTGAAGCAGTTGCCAAAAATGTAGCTATTAAGCCCCGAATATAGTATAATTGAAGCATCATGCGCTACTATTCCATCGGCCAACTGGCCAAATTGCTGGGAATTACTCCGAAGCGCATCC
>JBFMHQ010000016.1:0-37448 GCA_040751815.1 Bacillota bacterium
GGGCGGTTGGCCAGGTACCAGCGGACGGTGCGCTCGAGCCCTTCGGCGAAAGAGACGGACGGTTCCCACCCGATCTCCCGCCTGATTCTGGCGGTGTCGAGGGCATAGCGCCGGTCGTGGCCGGGGCGGTCCTGCACGAAGGTGGTCAAGCGGTCTTCCATCACGCGGTATTCGGGCGAGGAAAAGGGCTGCCCAGGTGCAGGTTTTAGTGCGCGCGGTTATCCTACCAAGAAGGTGTCGGGCACCTGGGCCTTCGGCGTGGCCGTACCGGTATAATTGAGCGTTGTGTTGGAGTATGGTATATTTGGACGTAAGGTCTTTGCGTGTCTGGCGAAGAGATAAGCTTGAGCGAAAGAATCCTTGGAATAGGAGGGAGTTGTATTGGCCCAAGAGATAATTTTTTTGGTCGAGGAAGCCCCAGAAGGCGGTTATACAGCACGAGCCCTCGGCCACTCTATATTCACAGAGGGCGAGAACTTAGACGAAATAAGGGCTGCTGTTCGGGACGCGGTACGCTGTCATTTTGAAGATAAAGATATGCCCCTGATGATCCGCTTGCATATCGTGAAAGATGAGGTTATGGCGGTGTGAAGGTGCCCAGAGACGTGAGCGGAGAGAAATTAGCGAGACTTTTGGCTCGATATGGATACCGCGTAACACGTCAAACAGGAAGCCATCTTCGTCTTACTACAACTCTAGGAGGGGAACACCATATTACCATACCACTACATAATCCATTGAAGGTTGGGACACTTAACGGCATTTTAACCGATGTAGCCAATCATTTGAAAATCTCCAGGGAAGCCTTAGTCAGGGAACTTTTTTCATAAACGATAAAAAAGCGCGCACGCCAACGGCAAGAAGATTGTCATTACCCCGGTGATAATTGCATCGTTGATGTTTTCGGGGACGGCACTTTAGATGTGTTCTGGACCTTGTGGCTGCCGGTGGTTGCTCCCCTGACAGCTGACCGCCTGGTGACTTGTTGCGATCGCCCTGCGGGCGATATTTTTTAGCCCGGCTGGTGCCGGCCTGAGAAATGTTCCCTCTTTTGAACTCCAGGAAATGATATTATGCCCCTTGTGATTAGCAGAAAGGAAAAATATGTTGATAAGGTAAGGAATTCCTTACACCGAGAAGGAGCGGAGAGGGATGGAGTCCCATATCGCGCGTTTGAGCAGCAAAGGCCAGCTTACTCTACCCGCCAGCATCAGGCGGAAACTAGGCCTCAAAAAGAGAGCGCGCTTGTTCCTTACGGTGGAACGGAACGAGATACGCATCAGAGAATTAAAAGAGGACCGGCTGCCCGTTTTTACGAAGGAGAGCAGTTTCTTTCGCCTGATAGGCTCCTTCGCCGGGCCGGAAGACCTGGCCGAAAAACACAACGAATACCTGACGGAGGAAAAGCGTTGAGATTAGTTTTCGTGGATACCTCTGGCATTGTGGCGGCGATGAACGCAAAGGACGAACACCACGAGGGAGCAAGAGAAATCTTCGATTAGCCGAAGAAGGTTGCCACCTGGTGATCACCGATTCCGTGCGGAGGAAACGCGTGCTCTTCTGCTTTTCCGGGCCGGCAGAGAGATAGCCCTGAAGTTCTTTGGAAGAAAAATCGTGGGCCGTAGAATAGGTGGAACCTGAAGATGAGGAAAAAGCGATAGCCTGCCGGTAGTGGCCTCGGACGTGGGCGGCAGCGGTTCACGCTCGAGCGGATGCTGGCGCGGACGAAGGCGGTTTACCGGGAGGTTCTGGAGGCGTCCCGCCGCGGGCGGCGCGTGAAGTGAAAAAGTTATTTACTTAAGTGAGCTTGCCGAGGCGCTTAAGCATTCTGGTCAACCGCCTGTTGACCTTTAGTTCTTTTGCTTTGTTTACAAGCAGTTCCAGGTCTATCTCTACCGGGCTCGATTGGAGGATATATTCGGCATCGCTCAGGTCGAGAGGGCCGGCTGCTTTAAGCTTCATCAGAATAAGGTCCTCTGGGGCCGCGATACGGAGTCGGCGACCTTCATAGTTAATGGTAATGGCATTTTGCACGGCCTCTCGCTGGTATTTGTACTTGGCGAAGATAAGCTGGACCGGAAAACCGAGGTTGATGGTAATGATGTCGCCAACCGGGTCCAACAGGTCGGTTGACTTGATTAGGGAAGCCTCCAGTCCCCTTTCTCTGAGTTGCCGCAATACGCTCTCCGGCTCTTGTTCGATTAGTACCAGAACATCAATGTCCCCCGTTTCCCGGGGGACTCCATAAGCGGATACCGCGTACCCGCCAACAAGGCAGTACGGGATGTTCATGGACTCCAGCAGATCGGCACACAAGATTAAGGGGTCACCGGGCACGGGCCCTGACTCCTTCGCGAAGCTTTCTGGTCATCTCTCTCATTTTTTGGACCATCTTCAGGCGCTCTTCCGCGGAGAACTTTGCAAAGTGCCGTCCGACAGCCTGGCGCTTCTTAAGACGGATTGTCGTCATGGTTTAACACCCATTTCCATATTTCCGTTTGGAGACCCTGAAGCGCTTGCTCGTTTGTTACTATGATATACGGTTCTTAGCCAAATGAAAAGGGTTGGTGTGCAGTGTTCGAGCGCGTGGTGCGGCAGGCGAAGGAGAAGGGTCTTTTGGGCACGGACGGGCGCTGGGCGAGCGGGCACGCCCCAGCCCAGCCTAAACGATGACCTGGAAATTTCTTGCTCAACCCGGAGAGCCGTGGTATGATGGGGATGAGGCAGGTGGTAGCTTTGGCTCCGGTTCCGGTGCGGTTTCACACCCTTTTCTGGGACACCGTCCCCCAGAGCCTGGACACCGAGAAGCATAAAACCTGCATTATCGAGCGGGTGCTGGAGTTCGGCGATGAAGACGCTTATCGCTGGTTGTTTGCCACTTACGCCGATGAGGAAATTGTCGCCGTTGTGAAAGCCAGCCGGCGGATAACTCCGCGGACGGCGGACATGCTGGCTAACTTTTACGGTATTCCCCGGGAGGAGATCGCGTGTTTGCGGAGTGTGTTTCTTCCGCCGCCTTAACTCTGCTGGAGACTGTGGGAGCGGCGGAGGATTTCCGCTCTCTGGGGTTTTACCTTGCGGGCGGCACGGGCTTAGCATTACAGCTTGGTCACCGCGTGTCTAACGACCTGGACTTTTTTAGCCAGCGGACTTTCGACCCGGAACTGGTTCTCCGCACATTGGCGAGAATTTTGCCCGCGCGGGTCCTGGAAGCTTCACCGGGTACGCTGCACCTCATCGGCAACGAAAATGTAAAGGTGAGCCTGCTTTTCTACCCTTACAAAGTGGTTTTCCCCTTCGTTCACTTCAAAAACTACCCGCTGGCTGATTATCGGGACATTGCCGCGATGAAACTTATCGCCCTGGGACAGCGAGGAACGAAAAGGGATTTCCTCGACCTTTTCTTTCTTCTCCGGGGAAAAATGACCCTTAGAGAGTTGAAGGAGATCGTCGAGCAGAAGTATACCACCATACGCTACAACTGGCCTCACCTGGTGCGGAGTCTGGGATACTTTGCCGACGCCGAGGAAGACCCTATGCCGGTACTGATAGCAGCGGGCGTAAAGAGAGAAATGACGCAGGAAGAATGGCGTGAAGTAAAGCGATTTTTTTTAAACCTCCAGAGAGAAGCCCTCCTGGAGATGCGGCAGGGTGGCCTTCGCTTCTGAACACCACGATACCGAGTGCCTCGGTGGTAACTAGATGCACAAAATGGCCGGCGGGACCGCCTTCGGGAGATCAAATAATGTCTTTTTTTGGACGCCGCCCGGGCAGGAAGTTCTATCCTTCAAGGCTTTCACCGTATGTTATAATCGGGTTACAGCAAACTGTTAGCCGAAGGAGGCGGAAAATGCAGAAGTAGAGGTACTTATCCTGGAAGCGATGCGGGTGGGCAGGCCGGGACGTGGGGGGCAGCAGTTCACGCTCGCGCGGATGCAGGCGGTATACCGGGAAGTGCTGGAGGCGTCCCGTGGCGGACGGCGCGCGAAGTAAGAACCGCGTCAGCCAACCGGTAGCCCCAGCCTGCCGTACCACTCCTCGGCGTAGCGCCTGTAGGCCCCGCTCTTGACCTCTTCCCACCAGGGGCGGTTGGCCAGGTACCAGCGGACGGTGCGCTCGAGCCCTTCGGTGAAAAAAACGGACGGTTCCCACCCGATCTCCCGCCTGGTCCTGGCGGTGTCGAGGGCGTAGCGCCGGTCGTGGCCGGGGCGGTCATGCACGAAGGCGATGATGTTCGCTGCGAAGTGTGAGCAGGCGGCGGAGGTAAAGGAGGATGCCGGTGCGGGCGAAACGGGTACGTCTGATTCTTCTATGTGTGGGGCTGGCTGTGGCGCTGGTCGGTGGGGGAATACTGCTCAGCTTTTACCGGGATACGGCTCTCTCCTTTTTCGGTGTGACGGTGCGTGTCCTCGACCTTCTCGGGATCGGTCTTACGAGCGCGGCAGGCGTGCTTATGACTCTATACCGGCGTCTTCGCAGGCGCATGCCTGTGCGATTACCTGCACCACTGGTTTTTAGGGTGGGAAACTGGCCTCCGCCTCCGCAGGTGCCGTTTATCCTGGCAGACGGAATCGACCTGGATTGCCCTCGGCTGCTTGGACCGGACCAGATCTCCTGCAGCGAAACGGAATCCAATTTCCGCCTCGAATGGGAACTGACGAAGCAGCGCGAGGCCATCGTGGAAGCGTACAGCCGGGGTGCACTCTGCCATTTAACGGACGGGCAGATCGTGCGCCTGGAGAACTTCTCGCTTCTCCGTGTGCCGGGCGACGAACAACCTCATTGGCGCCTAACCTTTAGCCCCGTTTCCTATTATGACTTCGTTTGCACCAATCTGGCCCTCACGGGGAGCATGCGTCTGACGGAGTTGCCGGGCGACGCCCTGGCGGTCTTGAGACAATTCCGCCGCGAAATTGATGCATCACCACCAGATTTTCACGCTGTTTTCTCTAATAGGAAGTTGGCCAATGGGTTGACGCTCCACCTGAACGTGATCGACATCGACCACAAACTACTGGTCGGCCGCCGGCCGAGGAACCTGAGTATATTTCCGGACAAGTTGGTTACCTCTGTGACCGGGGCAGTAGCCTGGGCTGACCGGGCCGGACAGGACCTGCCGCCCGACCCGTTCATTGCCGCGGTGCGCGAGGCTTACGAAGAGACGGGTATCGAACTCCGGCGTCAAGACATTCGGTTCTACGCGCTGGGTATGCAGGCCGACCAAAGGCATCCCCTGTTGCTTGGCGAGGCAAATATTGACGCTCGCCTAGCCGACGTGGTCCGCCTCAGCAAGGACGCCTGGGAGAACGAGCGATTTTATTACCTCGATCTCGATAACCTTGATTTGTGCGCTTCGGTGCTGGTCTATGGCGAGTGGCTGCCGGCCAGTGCGGTCGCAGTATGCCTCGCGTTGCTGGTCCGCCACGGCTACAGGAAGGTGGCGGAAGCTTTCGACGGCGCACAGAAGAATCTCTTCCGCCGCTGGTTAAACCGCGGCGACCCCCGCCGTCACAGGGCGAGGTGGCACCTGCTGGCTTAAGTGCCCCATTGCGGATGACCCTATTCCTTTTCCCCAGACGTATGCCCACGTGGTTTCCTCGAGCAACGCACCATAACTTTTTTCCTCAGCTTTTTCGTAACCGGGTTTTGAGAATCGGGTTGCGGTATCGGCTGTCTTTCTCCGGCCGATGGTGAGTCCGGGGTCATCATTTATGTCCTTCGCCTGAGGTATTGTTCCCGCCGGCACTGGCGGGAATCTGGCCGACGAAGCGCGTAAAGGTTACGTGCCCGTTGGGGAGAACTTGGGGCAGACCCAGCGAAAATGTGGCGGACGGGAGGGAAGGCAATCTTTTTTGCCAGCAAGAAGGAGAATTCGGTTCTACCGGCGAATTACAACTCGTGTAATTATAGTGGTGCAGTTCCGGGGGCAGCGGCGAATTGCAAGGTGGATTCAAGTCGCAAGACGTGGTTCGGTTGGTAGGTATAACATACCGTCAGCTCGACTACTGGGATAGAAGCGGGGTTGTTTCTCCGAGCCTTAGCCCGGCTCAGGGGAAAGGGTCCGAGCGGCTGTACAGTTTTCGTGACCTGGTTTGCCTCAAAGTGGCCCGGCAGTTAAAAGAAGCGGGCGTTAGTCTGCAGAAAATCAGGAAAAGTCTCGGCTATTTGCGGCAGAATCTTCCGGAGGTAGCCGCGCCGCTGTCCGAGCTTGTTTTCATAAGCGACGGAAAGGGGTTGTTCGTC
This sequence comes from Bacillota bacterium, assembly GCA_040751815.1. Lineage (GTDB taxonomy): Bacteria > Bacillota > Desulfotomaculia > Desulfotomaculales > UBA12532 > UBA12532. Next base: position 6,244 of record JBFMHQ010000016.1, read on the forward strand.
CTTACGGACGACCCCAGGGTAATGGTGGACACGCTCAGGCGGGGTCAGCTGGCCTGGAACGTTAACGTTGGCCGCCTGTCGGCGGAGATACGGAGCCTGGTGCGGGAGTCGGAAAACTGTTTGAGCTCGACCAAACGGTCCGGTCGGGTACGGCCCACAAGGGGGGTCATTCGTGGGCGGTAAACTAGGGAGGACGAGAGTTGTACAGACGCGGGAGCAGCAGCATTAACCTGGTACGTTTCTACGTCCCACCTATTTGGGCACCTATCACCCCTGCAGTTGGAACTCTATGCCACTACCCATTTCCTGGGCTCGTACTTATTGCGCGTAACGGGACGTCTGGAAGAAAGTGAGGTAATAAGGGAGGTCCGGAAGGCCAAAGGAAGCAAGTTCAGTGGGGATGATATCCGCAAGGCGTTTCAAGACCTCTCTACGTGGGGCCTGTTCGCCCCAAGATGAGACGAGCTGAATACAAAGGCAGATGTTACTCCGTTGCCACGGGGCTGGGGTAGGAGGAAGGGCGCCGCAGTGAACAAACATCAGGCTGCAAGGTTGCGTGGGGTCAAGACTGCGGGTTAGGCGAGCTTGCCGAGGCGCTTAAGCATCCTGGTCAACCGCCTGTTGACCTTTATTTGTCACAAGTAGCTCTAAGTCTATCTTCACCGGGCTCGATTGGAGGATGTATTCCCTACAACCCAAACTGATATGCCGGGCGAGTAGTTATTCTGCCAGTCCCGGCGAGAACGAGACCTTTCAAGGGTTTGGACTATGGCAAGGAAATTCCTTATTCCTGATCCCTGGGCAAAGTGTTCCTATGAACGCCTATACCTCGGACAACCCCATATAACAGTATCGGGTTTGTGGAAGACCGGTGACGGATTGTTTTATATCACCTGTCCAGGCTTAACCGAAGATGCTCGAGCTATTGACGGTACTTTGTTGACGGAATGGTTTGACAGTAATAAAGTAATCGCCGTTCCCGTTAAGCTTGTGGATCGTGCACCTGAAGGCGCTGAAGAGGTCGCACTTCGTTCTCTGGAAGAGCGAATAAGGATGTCTGGGGAACCTCGGACCAAGCGCCAGCTATTCGCAGATTTGGCCTTGGAATTGCCGTCCGGTTTTCCACCGTTTGACCTGCGGGATGGACCTGAGGGCATAATCCTTGAGGTTACTAGGGAACTGACCGGGGAAGAAGTTGAGCATCTTAATAGAGCCATTGTACGGCTGGGCATTACTTTCCCTATCACGGTAGAAGTGGTACCGGAGCTAAGTAGGAAAGAGATAACGTTTAGATATCCAGAAGGTCAGGGGGACATTGATCTAATCCCTAGTCGATGTTTGTCATCAAAGTACTCTCCTCGCTTAAGGCGGTTGTGGGAAGAGGATGAAGAGTTCTGGGTTGAGCACCGGTTTGCCCTCTTGGGAACCGGGGTTACTGACAAGCTGACGTTCTTTCCTACAGGTTGGGAGGAACGTCAGTCGAGATGCCTGGTCGATGCGTCCGTGTTTCCGCCTCATAACATCCGTAATTACCTCTCACTTTACAGGCAGGTTGCCATAACAGCACCACTGGCTGGTCAAGAAGAGCATGTTTTGAGAGCTCTGGGAGTAACCCAAAATGAACTGAGGGAATTAGTTGACCTTGGGCGCGTGAAGCTTTTGTTTCCCCAGTCCATAGATCGCTACCCCTTACGGCTGCTTGAACTTGTTGCCGAAGCCAGACCTGGGTCCCTGCTTTTTTCCAGGCGTATAGCTGCTCTGACGGTTTGCGATACCCGCCTTCGGTTTCCCTTGCTCTATCCGCCATTGGAATTGCCGGAACGCCGAGCCCTTTTGCACGAGCTGTGGAAGTTGCATTCTAATACTCGTGATGAGTGGATGGCCACATTCCTGCGAACCCTCATAGGCGAGTTATCCCGTATCTGGTCCTATGCAGAGGCGATGCTACACACGAGGGGTGCTCTGGCAACAGGTGCCCTGGGACTCGGCCCCATCATCGCCGAAACCTTATACAACCAGGGTGGGCCTGATCTGCGAGTTGAGCTGTACGCGTCAGCTTATCCGGTAGAGTGGGCGGGTGCTGTTCAGGCGAATGTAATTCCTGTATCGCTGGAAAACTATTCCCTTGACGTCTTCTACCAGTTGCTGGCGAACTGCTACTCCGGAGTCCCGAGGGAATGGAACGCTCGGCAATACGTGCCGGAAAACTTTGTTGTCGAAAGGATACTGGCCATAGGGCAGGATGTCCCCGTTGTGGACTTTGCCAGGTCTTTTGGCGGAGGTGACGTGGATCGGTTTCGGGATCTTGTAAATAGGATTTCCCACGAGTCGGCAAATCCTGAGGGAGTTGCAGAGGTCATAGAGAAGTTCAACAGCGCCGTAAGGGCTTACGAACGTCGTTCAATGCGACTTCGAGAGTGGGATCTTAAAGGGCTTCTCCTAGATGTGGGTGGGGCGTGCGTGCCCTTCGGGGGATGGATTGGTGGTCAACTCTTGAAGGCTATCGAGCGGAGCAGGGCTAAATATGCTGCACTTGGGGCGGTGTTGGACAGGTTAACGGCCTTGATGTATCGCGAGCGGCCCGAGACCATTCTTGTTGCTCGAATGAGGCGTAACCTCAAGGACTACCTGTAGGTTCATACTCCATAGGAGTGATCTAAGTCAACAAAGGGGTTTACCCCCGCAGATCAGTATCAGGTCAATTGCCAGGCCAGGGGACTGGGGTTTCGGTTAATGGGTTAGAGATTATCGGAGAAGCTGTTTGCTTTGGGTTGATGAAGCTATGGCTTCTGATTGTGGTATTGGGTGGTATTTACCAGTCCGGCCGCGCCCTCGCAGGAGCGCCTTTACGTGTAGGCGCCGTTTGAGGGTTCGAAGGAAGCAAACACTTCCGGAAGGACTACGACGTTATTGACGTGGACGGTGCCCGGGTGCTGTTTGGCGACGGCTGGGGCCTGGTATGGGCCTCCAACCCCGGCCGGTCCTGGTGGCGCGGTGCAAGGCGAAAACCCGAAGGGCTTTACCGCATCTGCCGGGTTGTGCGCGAAGCCGTGCTGGCGGCGGGAATGGGCGACTTCGCCTGGGAGTTTTAGCCCCGACTGGTGCCGCCTGGAAGCGATGCGGGCGGGCCTGCCGGTGGTGGCCTCGGACGTGGGCGGCGTGCGGGAGGCGGTGGTGGACGGGGAGACATGGTGAAATGCTTGAGGATGATTGGTGGTGGCCGCGGCACGAGGAGCACGGCCCACCGCAAACCCGTTCTACACGCCCCACCGCGCGCACGCCTGCTCGGGCGTCATAATCGCGATCCCTTCGTAGGTACCCAGGCGCAGGAGGTGTTCATCTCCAGAAACGATCGCCTCTGCCTTTGCTTCTACGGCACATGCAATCACCTTGTCATCATCCGGGTCCTCCTCTACTATTCGCGGTTCAGCCGTGGGAAAGACAAGACGATCAGGATGATGCAACCAGGTGAGTACCGCGGGCAGGTCGGGATGTCTTGCCAGTACCGCGAGCTTGGGCCTGGCGAGCACCTCCGCTACTTCCTGTAGGATGGCCGGGCTGACAAAAAGCTTGAGCTTACCCCTTAAACAGGCTTCCAACAGCCGAGAGGGCGGCCCACTCCAGCCGATCGCCGAGACGATAACATTGGTATCCATCACGATCCGCTTCAACGGGACCGAACCTCACGCAGGGCGTCGTCAACAACCCCGGCGGAAAGGCCGGCCTCTCGAACCGCCGTACGAATCCGGGCCAGCGCTTCAGAAACCTTGGCGGCTGAGACCTCCGCCGCAAGCTCCCGAAGTTTTTTGTACTCTTCGTAATTCATCAGTACCACCTTTTCCCTGGCCCGCCGGGTTATGATTACCTGTTCGCCGGTCTCCACGATACGCCGGATCAGGCGGCCCAAGGTCCGCCTTGCTTCCTCCACCCCTACCACGTTTTCCATAAGCTTCACCTCAAGGTTTAGCTTACACCAACCTAACCCTTTGGTGCAAGTGATGCCCTTTCAATCCACCGGTCGGCCGCCGGCCGAGGAACCTGTTTCCCGCTTAAAATGCTTCGGTACTGTCGAACTCCGGTTATTCAGACTCCAAAATTAGTAAAATTGATAAGAGGTTCGCTTGTCTTATTCTTAATACAAGCGTACTTAATAATAGAGTGAAAAAGCTCGCCTTGACAACCGTTCTCGTCTCCGAGAGGTAGGTTATGCTATGATTGGATTGGCGGGGGTAGACGCAAGTGGCAGAAATGTGTGACGGAGGGGAAGAGCCGTGGACGCGGCTTTTCGGGAAGAGTTGCGGCGGGCCTGGGCGGAAAGGGTGCGCCGGGCCAAAAGAGAAGAGGGGGCGCGGCGCCGGCAGGCCATCGCGCGGGCGGAGGCCGCGGCCCGTTTTCTCAAGGAAAAGTACGGCGTCGAGAAAGTATACCTCTTCGGGTCGCTAGTCTGGGGCAAGCGGTTTACGTCCTGCTCCGATATCGACCTGATGGTAGAAGGGTTGCGACAACCGGACCGGTACTGGCGCATGCAGGTGGAGCTCGAGGAGCTTACGGCGCCCTTCGAGGTGAACGTCGTCCTTGCCGAGGACGCCCTCCCGTCGTTGCGGGAGAAAGTGCGGAAAGAGGGGAGGCTCCTGTGACCAGTAGGCAGTTTGCCGTCATCGCCGCGCGGATAGAAGAAGAATTGGTGAACATCAGACGCCTCAAAGAAGAACTTGCGGGAAAGGGGCTCCTGGGGAAGGAGAGGCCGGTCAAGAAGAAGCTGGCCAGGTACGACCCGTTCATGCTTCGTGCCGTGGGTTCGGTACTGCACGATTTTTACGTGGCGGTCGAGAACGTTTTCGAGACCGTAGCCAGAGAGATTGACGGCAGGGTACCTGTCGGCGGCGACTGGCACCGCGAACTTCTAGCCCAGATGACCCTCAGCATTCGTACCGTGCGACCGCCGGTAGTTTCCAGGGAAACGGCAGAGAAGCTTGATGAGTTCCGCCGCTTCCGGCACGTGTTCCGGAATGTGTACGGTTTCAATCTCCAGTCCGAACGGCTTGTGGAGTTGCTTGTTAGCCTCCCTGACGTTGCCGCCCGTTTCGAGGCGGAGGTCAGGGCTTTCAGCGGGTCCATGGAAGAAGTGCTTCCATTAGACGCGGAGTGACTAGGGTTTGGTACTTTTATTTATCGAAGTGGGGCCGACCATCCCACTCCCTCCGCCTACGCCGGGCGCGTCTACACCCGTCAGCACTGGGTGGATTTCGAGGCCTGCGAGGGAGGGTCTCGCATGCGGAAAAGACTTTCAGTTGTGATCAACGGCGTGAGCGATGTTTCCGGGATGCTGTTCAGCGTAGGTGGTGGTTCCGCGCCTAACCTGGTCAACGCTTACGATGATATTTACTTTAAAGGTTGGGATTACGAGAGCGGCGTAGCCCAAGCCGCCTGTAAACCGCGGGTGTGAGCACCTCTTGTTCCAAGTATCCGTTTGCTGATATACTGAGAACGAGCGATTTAAAAGATTGGGGAAGGTGTTGGCGCGGTGAAGCGTGAGTTCAGCATCCGGCTGACTCCAGAGGACGACGGGCGGTGGACGGCCGAAGTTCCGGCCCTGCCCGGATGTGTCACCTGGGGAGAAACAAAGGAACAGGCTCTTGAGCGGATAAAAGAAGCGGTCGAGCTCTACATAGAAGTGCTTGCGGAGGAAGGCAAACCGATACCGGAAGACCGGAGCGACTACGCGCGGATAGAGGTGGCTCTGTGAGCCGCCTTCCCCAGATCACCGGCGCGGAGCTGATCCGGGCGCTGGAACGGATGGGTTTCTACGTGCATCGGAAGAAAGGTAGCCACCGCTTTCTTTACCATTCAAAAGACCGGAGCCGCTTTGCGGTGGTGGCCGTCCACAAAGGCGAAACTGTCCCGCCCGGAACACTGCGAGCGATATTGCGGACGGCCAAGGTCTCCGTGGAAGAATTAAAACGGTATCTCTGAAACAAGGTCAACGTGGGGATCTTAGGAACACCGGTGCTTTTCCGGTGTTCTTTTATTTTGTTAAGAAACTCTTTACGAGGGAGATGGTTCCGTATGCGGAAAGCGCTTCAGGCTTTGATTATCGCAGCAGGGACTAAAATCCAAAGAGAGGTGGCCTGTTTATGCGAAACGCGGTTCAGGTTTTAGGTCGGAAACGCCGGGGATGGAATGGTTCATTTCTTGACTAAGTCTATAGATTGGTCTACTATCAAGGCGGGGGTGAATGCGCATGCCTTTGCAGGTCAACATCCACGAGGCCAAAACGCACCTGTCGAAACTGCTGGCCCGGGTGCGGGAAGGAGAAGAAATCATCATCGCCAGGGCCGGCAAACCGATAGCGCGGCTGGTCCCGGCCAACGCCAGGCCCGTCAGGCGAGTTCCAGGGAGCGCTAAAGGGCGTGTCTTTGTCGCCCATGATTTTGACGCTCCGCTTCCGGAAAGCGTCTTAGAGGCGTTTGAAAGATGAGGGTGTTGCTGGATACCCACGTCTTCCTGTGGTGGATAACCGACGACGAGCGTCTATCCCCCCGTGCGCGTGAGGTTATGGTTGAGGGCAGGAATACGCTGGTTTTAAGCGCTGCCAGCGGATGGGAAATGGCCGTCAAAGCGCAGTTGGGAAGGTTGTCCGTTGCGGGTGACTTCGCATCTTTCCTTTCGGAACAGCTCGCTCTCAACGGCATAGACACCCTTCCGGTCACAATGGCCCACGCTTTACACGTCTTTGAACTACCGGCCCATCACCGCGATCCCTTCGACAGGCTCCTGGTGGCCCAGGCCCTGTTGGAGGGCATGCCCATTGTTACCGCCGATCCGGAGATCGCCCGGTATCCAGTGGAAGTGATCTGGTGAGAGGGTTATCCCCTTTCGTCTGTTCGGGAGGGATCTTGGGGAGAATGAGCGTGGATAAAGCGGCCAAACTGGCGGAAAAAGGGAGGAAACTGCTCGACCGGGGCGATTTCCGGGGTGCGGCCAAGGCCTTTGCGGCAGCCCTGCGCCACGCTGAGGCCGTGCCTCTCCGCAACAACCTGGCGCTGGCGGAGTTTATGGCCGGCGAGCCGTAGCGCGCCCTGGAAGTGCTGGCGCCGTACCTGGAAGGAAACGGGACGGGGAACCCCTTCACCTACGCCCTGGCGGCCAGGATTTTTTGCTCCCTGCAGCAGAAAGAGGAGGCCCGCCGCCGGCTGCAGCAGGCCGTGCGCGCCTTCGACGAGGGGCTGGCAGAGCTGCGCCGGGGCAGGCCGGCCCAGGACCCGGGCTCTTTTTGCGAGTACACGGCGGCGATCATGCGGGCGGCCGCCGACCTGGGGGAGCACCGGTACGTGTTCGACCTCTACCGGCGGTGGGAGCCGTACCACGTTTCCTGGGAAAGCAAGTTTCTGGCCGGCGCGGCCTGTTTTAACATCGGGCGCTACAAGCGGGCGGCGGCCCTGTGGGGTTCGCTCGGGGATCTGCACAGGCTGTTTGTGGGCATGCAGCAGGTAGCCCTGCTGGTGGAGCGGGGTGTCGTACCGCCCTTCGAGATGGGGTACGAGCTTCATTCGGGCGAGCAGCTGGCACGAATGGCGGCGGAGGCGCTAAAGAGCGAGGAGGCGGGCCGGCGGTGCATGCGGGACGGCGTTTTCCGCATGGCCATTCTGGCGTGGGCGCTTGACGAAACGGCCCGCGGCGCGGAGGACGCGGTTTACGGGCTGGTGCGCTACGGGGAGGAATGGGGGGAAAAGCTGGGGCGGCAGCTTCTGGAGCACCCGGGCCCGGCGGCATCCCTGAAGCTGGCGGCCGCCAATGCCCTGGTGGCCAAGGGGGTGCTGCGGGAGAACGAGCCTTTCGAAATGGTTATCGACGGGGAGCGGCGCACGGTAGAACTCAGGTCGGTGCCGGTCATCACGGAGCCGGACGAGGAGCTGGACGAAGTCGTGAACCGCGCCGTGCGGTTGCGGGACCAGGGGAAAGCAGACGAGGCGCTGGCGCTCCTGGAGGACCTCTACCGGGAAGGCAGGTTTTACCCGCCGGCGATGATGACCCTGGCCAACCTTTTGCGCCGGAAGGGCGAGCTGGAGGAGTCGCTGCGCATCATGGAAATGCTCGAGGAAATCCACCCGGACAACCCTGTGCTCCTGTTCAACCTGGCCGCGCTGATGCTGCAGATGGGCGAGACGGAGCGGGCGCGCAAGTACTGCGAGAAAATCGACCCCCGGGGGCAGGGGGAGGAATTCCGGGCGAAGCTGGAGTACCTGAGGAGCGAGCTGGCACGGGCGGAAGGGTTCCTTCTCTCGCCCGAAGAGCTTGTGCGGGCCTACGAGGAGGGGCGGCGGGCGGAGGTGGAGGAAAGGAGCCTGCCTGTGGACGCCGGTCTCTCCCGTGGCCTGAGGAACATGCCGGCGCACTGGCTGGAATGCGCCTGCCGGAGGTGCGGCCTCGAACCGGCGAGGCTCCGCCGGGAGCGGGAGGAGCAGGTGCGGGCCTTTCTTACCGTCCGGGCCAACCTGGAGAAGGTGGTGCGGGAGCTTGAGGACGAGGAGCGTGAGCTTTTGCGCTACCTGCTGCGGAGGGGCGGCTGGAGCCGGCTGAACGCCGTACGCGGAAGTTCGGCTCGATGGAGGGGGACGGTTTCTTCTGGCACGAGTGCGGGCCGGCGTCGGCCCTGGGTCGCCTCTGGTCGTGCGCCCTGGTTGTGGTGGGCAGGGCCAGGCTGGGCGGGACGCGCTGCAAGATCGCCGCCGTTCCCCTGGAACTTCGGGAGGCCCTGGGCGAAGTGCTGGGTAACTCCTGAACGCGGTTCTGCTTCCGAGAGCGACAGGGCTATTTCCGTCCTTCCCTTCTGCACCTCGTTTTCAGGTTTGCCTTCTTGGTGCGTTGCGTAATCGCTTCCGGGTTTGGGGCATCTCCATTCCGGCCCCGGCCCGGGGATGGCGCCTCCTCCTCTACAGGGGCTTCCGGTTTGAGCTTCCCGCGGACAAGGGCCACCGCTTCGGCAGCCAGGCGCACGGCCTCGGACGCCGCACCTGCCGTGTATACGCGCGCGGGGATGCTGTCGGGCAGGCCGTTGGGGTAACGGGTGGGGATGTAATGCGCGTCCATCGCAAGTCTTCTTCGGCCTGTTCGAGCCACCGCAAGCCTTCTTCAAGCTCGGTTTTTCTCATAAAGTATAATTTCCTCCCGGGCAATTCTTTTAAAAAACCCTTTGCGGCGCAGGCTGTCCATCTCCTCCGGGGTGTAGCAGAGAATGTCACAATCCACCGGCAGCGCCAGAACCTGGTAGATGCGCGCGGTGCGCGCCGGAAAGGGTTCTTCTGTGCGCATCACAACCAGGATGTCTAGATCGGTGAACAGGTCACGACGGCCACGGGCGTAGGAGCCGAACACGCTCACGCGCTCCACCTGCGGCATCTCCCGCAGCCGGGCTACCGCGTGCGCCAGAGACGCGGCCAGTTTCCTGGTGTAAGCCCTTCTCGCTTTTTCCAGATGCGACGAGAACGTTTTTACCACACCCTTATTCACGAACCACCTGTATTTTACCATTCTCCGGTTCGGCGGAGCAAGAAATAGGCCCTCGTCCCCGCCCTCGCCGGGAGGATCGCCGCCGGCACGTGGTCTTACGCCTTGCCCGGTGAAGCGTACCCGTGTGCCCCGTACCCGGTGCGCCTTCACCGGTTTTCTGTAGGGGTTTCCGGCCCCAAAAAAGAAGTTGACGGAGTCGCGTTTGGGGCGCGGCTACGGCCGGATATAGCACCTCCGGCAGGGAGATGCCCTCAGCAGCTTCCACTCCCGGTTACACCGTACACCTATTCTTCTATGAGTTCGGTATTCCAGTTTGCCGCCTGAATGGCGGCGTCCAGTTCACGGTACGCCTTCGCGAGCGCGTCCGCCTCGCGCCGCCACCCGGAGACATCGATGGTCGGCTGAAACTTGACCTCCGAACGGGTGACCCGCCAGCCGCCGCGTTCCGGCAGGGCGGCTTCGGCCAGGTCCTTCGCCACCTGGTGGCGGAGTTGAAGCATATCGCGCCGCGCGATTGCTTCCATAATGCTGCGCCCGTCGGGGAGCCTGGCCTGCATGTTGGTGCGGTTGATGGCTACGACCAGCGCTTCCAGGCGCGCCGCGAGCCGGTTGATCTCGGCGACCAGGTCTTCCGGGCGCTCCGCCGGTTGGTCCCCTTCCTGCACGCAGGCGTCTCTTATCGCGCGTTCCTTCAAAGCCTTGATTTGTTCCTTCACGCTCTTGCGTTCCAGGAGGGCTTCGGCCAGCTTCATTATCCATCACCTCCCTGACGGTATAATTAGACACCGCAGGAAGTACAAAAGTTCCCATCTTTGTCCACGACGCCCGGGAGGCGGCGAGGCGCGGAGCGCCGGGCCAAAGAAGAGGGGGAGCGGCGCCGGCAGGCCATCACGCGGGAGGAGGCCGCGGCCCGTTTTCCCGAGGAAAAGTACGGCGTCGAGAAAGTATACCTCTTCGGGTCGCTAGCCTCGGGCAAGCGGTTCGCGCCCCGCTCCGATATCGACCTGATGGACCGGACCGGTACTGGCGCATGCAGGTGGAGCTCGAAGAGCTTACGGCGCCCTTCGAGGTAAACGTCGTCCTTGCCGAGGACGCCTTCCCGTCCTTGCGGGAGAAAGTACGGAGGGAGGGTCCGACCGGCTTGTGGAGTTGCTTGTTGGCCTCCCTGACGTTGCCGCCCGTTTCGAAGCGGAGGTCAGGGCATTCATCGGGGCCATGGAAGAAGTGCTCCCGCCGGACGCGGAGTGATGCGGGTGCGCGGTCCCCCACCCGTGTCGTGGTAGGGGAACGCTTCCGCCTGACGAAAGGATTCGAAGGCGCGCCGGTTGCCCGTAGGGGGCCGGGTCGCTCGGAAAAACGATCGGGCAGGTGAAGAGAAAAATGGCACTGGAAGCCGCCGCACGCTGGAAGGCGCTGTACGAGCTATCCCGGCGGTACCGGGAGATGGCGCCGTGGGAGTGGATGGGCAACAACGAGCTTTTCGGCGTGCGCGACCCGGAGACGGGAGAAACCGGGTATTGCTCCGTGATCGGCGCCCTGGGGGAGGGGGTTTCCAGCCCCAAAAAAGAAGTTGACGGAGTCGCGTTTGGGGCGCGGTAATGCTTCTCCGGACTCTCGCGGCGTCGGCCTCGTGTGAGCGGCGTCTGCAGCCGGCTGCGCTTCCCCCCTCGCCGGGCGTGGCACGCCGAAGCGGGCCGAAGTTGGCGACGCCGGAGGGTTTGTGGTAAAATGAACATACCTTGCAAGAAACCCGTGCCGGTGGTGGTTTCAGGGGGTGACGTTCGCGCTGGATCCGCTGGTTTTGCAAAGGTTCGTGCTCGCCTCTGGGTACCTGGCCGGCGGGCTTGTGTTGGGCATTGCCCTGGAGCGGGTGGTCCTCGGGGCCATTGCCAGGGTGGCCCGGCGGACGAAATGGCCGGGGGACGAGGTCGTTATAGGTTCCCTGCGCTGGATGGTGTTTCTGTGGGTGACCCTGGCCGGCCTGTACGCGGCGCTGCTGGCCGTTTCGCCTCCGCCGGGCGTGCGCGCCGCGGTGGGCAAGGCCGTTCTGGTGGTTGCCATCCTTTCCGTGACGCTGGTCGGCATGCGCCTGGCGTCCGGCTTCGTGCGGCTGTATGCGGACAGGGCGGCGGGCGCGCTGCCCACGACCACTCTGTTCGTAAACATTGCCCGGCTGACCGTCCTTGTGGTCGGCATCCTGGTGGTCCTCGAAATTCTCGGTGTATCCGTCACGCCCATCCTCACCGCCCTGGGTGTGGGCGGCCTGGCGGTGGCCCTGGCCCTGCAGGACACCCTTTCGAACTTCTTCGCCGGCATCCACATCATTGCCTCGCGGCAGGTGCGGGTGGGGAACTACATAAAGCTGGCCACGGGCGAGGAAGGCTACGTCACCGACCTCAACTGGCGCTATACGGTAATCAGAACCCTTGGCAACAACGTGGTCATCGTGCCGAACAGCAAGCTGGCCTCGGCCATCGTCACCAACTACGACCTGCCGGAGAAGGAAATGTCGGTGCTGATCAACGTCGGGGTGAGCTACGGCAGCGACCTGGAAAAGGTGGAACGGGTCACCGTCGGGGTCGCGCGGGAGGTCATGCGCGCGGTGATCGGCGAAATGCCCGGCTTCGACCCGTTCATCCGGTACAACGCTTTCGGCGATTCGAGCATTAATTTCACCGTGGTCCTGCGCGTGAAGGAGTTCGGCCAGCAGTACGTTCTGCAGCACGAGTTTATTAAAAGGCTTCATGAACGCTACCGGCAGGAGGGTATCGAGATACCCTTCCCCATCAGGACGGTGTACCTGCGGGAAAAGGGGCAGGCTAAAAACGCACCTTCCGGTGAAGGGTCATAACTTGAGAGGGGAGATATGCTGATGAAGGTAATGGTGACCGGCGCGGCCGGGGTGCTGGGGCGGGCCGTGGCCGCGGAATGCGAGGGGCGCGGCTGGAACGTGTTGGCCCTGAACCGGCAGCAGCTAGACGTGACCCACGTGGCCGCGGTGCGGGAAGCGGTGCATACCTACCGCCCCCGGGTGCTGATCAACTGCGCGGCTTATGTTGACGTGGACGGTGCAGAGGCGCACGTGGAGCAGGCTTTCGCCGTGAACGCCCTGGCTCCCAGAAACCTGGCCCGTCTTTGCAAGGAAGAAGGCGTCCTGCTCGTGCACATCGGTACCGACTACATTTTTAGTGGAGAAAAGGACGAGCCGTACCGGGTTTACGACCTGCCCGGCCCGCTCAACCGCTACGGGGCAAGCAAGTGGTGGGGGGAGCAGGCGGTGCGGGAGGTCGGCGGCGAGTTCCTCATCGTGCGCACGAGCTGGCTCTTCGGCCCCGGCGGGCGGCATTTCGTGGGCACGATCCTCAAGGCGGCCGAAACCGGGACCGAGCTCAGGGTGGTGGACGACCAGCAGGGCTGCCCCAGCTACGCGCCCGACGTGGCGCGGGCCCTCGCCGACCTGGTGGCGGCCGACGCGCGGGGGACCTTCCACGTCACCAACGGCGGGATCACCACCTGGTACCGGCTGGCGGAGAAGGTCCTGGAGCTGGCCGAGAAAAAGGTGCGGGTTGTCCCGTGCGGCACGGAAGCGTACCCGCGCCCGGCGCGGCGCCCGCGTTTCTCGGCCCTGGATCCCTTCCCGCTGAAAGAGACCATCGGGTACCTTCTACCGCCCTGGGAGGACGCCCTGCGGCGCTACCTGGAGGGAAGGCAGGGTGAGCGGTGACGGGGTGCGGGTTTCGCCCTACGCCCTCTCGCCCCTGAAGCGGGCCTTTGATATTCTGCTTTCCAGCCTGGGGCTCCTGCTGGCCGTCCCCCTATGGGTCCTGGTGCCGCTGGCCATTTTGCTCGACGACGGGCGGCCGGTTTTTTACGCCCAGGCGCGGGTGGGGCGCGGTGGGCGCGTCTTCCGGGTCTACAAGTTTCGGTCCATGGTGCGGGACGCGGAGCAGCGCAGCGGCCCTGTGCTCGCCGGTGCCGACGACCCCCGGGTGACGCGGGTGGGGCGGCTGCTGCGGGCCACCGCCCTGGACGAACTTCCGCAACTGGTGAACATCCTCCTGGGGCACATGAGCTTTGTCGGCCCGCGTCCGGAACGGCCGGAGCTGGTGGCGGAAATCGCGGCCGCGTGCCCGCGGTACGAACTGCGCCACCTTATCCGCCCGGGCCTGACGGGGCTGGCCCAGATCCTGGGGCATTACGCGAGCCCGCCCGAGGAGAAGCTGGAGCACGACCTGGCCTATATCCGGGAGGCCTGTTTCCGGGGGGATCTCAAGGTAATCCTGCAGTCCTTCGGCATCACCTTTTCCGGGAAGTGGCAGGAGCGGAGCGGTCACGTCCGGCGAAGAGCTTCCGGATGACCGGCGCGTGCCAGTCGAAGGTGCCCAGGCGCCGCACCGTCTCCAGAACGCCGTCGCGCCCGGCGAGGTCCAGGAAGAAGGCAATGGCCCGGTCGTCGAGGCGCCGCGCCCAGCGGCGCAGGCGCAGGCCCAGCCGGATCTCCGGGCCCAGGAGGGCGCGCCAGCGGGCATCATAGGCCGCCAGGCGGGTGCCGCTCAGGTCGTCGTCCGCCAGGGCCCCACTGAGCACGTCGACGGCGATCTCCGCCCCCAGGAGGCCGAAGTAGACGCCGCCGCCGGTGGATGTCTTCACCTGGCCGGCCGCCTCGCCCACGACCAGGACGCGGCCGGCGGCGGTCTGCGGCAGGGTGCCGAGGGGGATGGGGGCCACGGTGGGCGGCGGCGGGGCGGCCGCCAGGCGGGCCCGGATGCGGGGGTCGTCGAGGAAGGCGGCCAGGCGGTCCGCAGGATGGTCGTAGGCCGTGAGGCCGACGCGGGCGCACCCCGGGACGGTAGGGACCATCCAGGCGAAGGAGCCGGGGACGAGGCTCCTTCCCAGGTAAACCTCGATTTCCTCCACCCCGTCCACGGCCACTTCCACCTGGGCGCCGAAGACAAACTGCGGCAGCCGCCCCAGGCCGAGCTGTCCCGGCAGGGGCGAGCGTGCGCCGGTGGCCAGGATCACCGCCCGGGCCGTGATGCGCTCGCCGTTTTCCAGCCGCACCGTGCAGGCGGCCGGCGAGGTGCGGATCGCCGTCACCCGGGCGCCGAGCCGGAAGAGGGCGCCCCTCTCCCGGGCCCGGGCGGCGAGGAGGGCGTCGAAGCGCGGCCGGTCCACGACGCGGGCCAGGGGACGGCCGGCGGCGTAGCGGACGGTTGTGCCCCGCGGTCCGTAGGCGGTGATGGTGGAAACCACGCGCTGCGTGGCGGCGGCGGGAAGGTCGAATCTCCGGAAGGCCTCTTCGCCGATGAGCCCGGTGCACCTGGCGGGGAGGCCGATTTCAGGATGTTCTTCGATGACCAGCACCCGGTATCCCCGGCGGGCGAGCCCCTCGGCCGTATAACAGCCTGCCGGCCCGCCCCCGACGACCACGGTGTCGAAAAGCAACGGAAATCCCTCCCGGGGCAATACGGCGTTTTTATTCGCTGCCAGGAGGGGAAAATCCTGTCGAAAAGGGTTCTCCTTATGAAAGGGTGGTAAGATGGGCAGGGTTAAACTCAACTTCTGGCTGGCCGTGGGTCTTGCCCTGGCGGGCACCGGTCTGGCCGTGTCCGGTTTCGTCCGCTGGCTGGTGCTACCATGTGGCGGCGGGTACGGCTACCGGGGAGGACGCGGGGGGTACGCCGAACCGGTATTTCTCCTGACCCGAGATGCGTGGGATGACGTTCACAAACTGTGTGCCGTCCTTTTCCTGGGCCTGGTAGCGGCGCACATTGCGCTGCACTGGGATTGGCTTCTCTGCGCGGCACGATCGCTCTTCCGGCGGCGGTGATGCGTAATGGCACCCGCCGCGCGATGCGCTTTTTCGCAGGGGGCGACGGCGAGATTAACGTGTAAAGAGCATATGTTTTTAATGCTGTGGAAAAATGCGGGTTATGAGCTTAAGCCCGCTATTTTTCTTTTTTCCCCTTGCCAGCAGCCGGCCCATCTGTTAGAATAGTAAAAAATTTCGGATATCCTGATTCTTCCTTCACCGGTTAGTCTTCCAGACAACCAGGCAACGTTCCTTCCGGACGCCCGGGACCGCCCGGAAGCGATCAGGTTCCACCGCCCGAGTTGCCGCGGCTACCTGCCGGAGCCCAGCCGGAAAGCCTGCCGAAAGAAGGGGTGAGAATGGAAAACGCGGGTTTCGAACCGAGGATCATCGGGTTTCTCTGCAACTGGTGCAGTTACGCCGGCGCAGACCTGGCGGGCGTAGCGCGCCTGCAGTATCCTCCCAACGTGCGGATCATACGCGTGATGTGCTCCGGCCGCGTTGATCCCCAGTTCGTCTTCAAGGCCCTCGCCGACGGGGCCGACGGCGTCCTCGTTGCGGGGTGTCACCCGGGCGACTGCCACTATGCCGACGGCAACTACAAGACCATGCGCCGTTTCCAGCTGATGAAGAAGGTGCTGGCCCAGCTGGGCGTGGAGGAGGACCGGGTCCGCCTGGAATGGATCTCGGCCGCCGAAGGGAGCGCCTTCGCACGCGTCATCCAGGAGTTCACGGAAAGGCTGCGGCAGCTCGGCCCGTTCAAGCCCGGGCGGAGGCTCGCCGCCGGTGGGGAGGGTTAGGATGGAAAAACTCAAAATCGCCTCGTACTGGGCCTCGGCCTGCGGCGGGTGCGATGTGGCCATCCTCGACATTCACGAGAAAATCGTCGACGTGGCCAACATCGCCGACATCGTTTTCTGGCCGGTGGCCACCGACTTCAAAGAAAAGGACGTCGAGGGGTACCCCGACGGCTACATCGACGTGACCCTTTTCCATGGGGCCATCCGCAATTCCGAGAACGAGCACTACGCACAACTTTTGCGCCGGAAGTCGAAGATCCTGGTCGCCTTCGGCTCCTGCGCCGTGATGGGCGGCATCCCCGGCCTGGCCAACTTCAAGAAGCGGGAGGACATCCTGGGCTGGGTGTACTTCGAGAGCCCTTCCACGCAGAACAAGGAACGGGTGCTGCCCCAGACCAGCACCCCGGTGCCCGAGGGCGAGCTGACCCTGCCTTCTTTCTACGAGGAGGTCAAGACCCTCGGCGATGTGGTAGACGTGGACTACTTTATGCCCGGCTGCCCACCGGCGCCGCACCAGATCTGGGCCGTGCTGCAGGTGCTGGCCTCCGGCAACCTGCCGCCAAAGGGCGCGGTGGTGGGGGCGTCGGACAAGGCCCTCTGCGACGAGTGCAAGCGGGTTAAGACCGAGAAGAAGGTCAAGAGGTTCTACCGTACCTACGAGATTATTCCCGACCCGGAGAGGTGCCTGCTGGAGCAGGGCATCGTCTGCATGGGGCCGGTGACCCGCGGCGGGTGCGGCGCGCGGTGCACGAGTGCCCACCAGCCGTGCCGCGGCTGCTACGGGCCGCTGGAGGGCGTGGTCGACCAGGGCGCCAAGTACATCAGCGCGCTGGCCTCCATCGTGGACGCCAACACGTGGGAAGAGGCGCAGGAAATCATCGGCCATATTCCGGACCCGGCCGGCACCTTCTACCGCTTCGGCCTGCCCGGGTCCCTCTTGAGGAGGGCCAGGAACGTATGAGGCAGATCGTCATCGACCCCATCACCCGGCTTGAGGGCCACGGGAAGATCAGCATCTTCCTGGACGACACGGGCGCGGTCAAGAACGTGTACTTCCAGATCCCGGAGCTGCGGGGCTTCGAGAAGTTCGTGGAGGGCCGCCCCTCGGAAGAGGTGCCCCAGATCGTCAGCCGCATCTGCGGCGTCTGACCGGCCGCGCACCATATGGCCTCGGGCAAGGCCATGGACGCGGTCTGGGGCGTGGAGCCCACCCCCACGGCGAAGAAACTGCGCCGGCTCTTTTACAGCGGCGCCCACTTTATCCACAGCCACATCGCCCACTTCTACGCCCTGGCGGCGCCCGACTTCGTGCTGGGCCCGGACGCGGACCCGGCGGTGCGGAACGTCCTGGGCGTCATCGGCAAGGTGGGCCTGGAGATCGGCGGCCAGGTGATCAGGGCCCGCGCCTACGCCCAGCAAATCCAGGCCATGCTGGGGGGCAAGGCCACGCACCCGGCGTGGAACCTGCCGGGCGGGGTAAGCAAGGGGCTCACCGAGGAAGAGCGCCGGGAAGTTGAGGAAATGGCGAAGTTCGAAGTCGAGTTCGCCAGGTTCTCACTCAAGCTCTTCGAGGACGTGGTCCTGAAGAACCAGGCCTATGTGGACCTCATCCTGAGCGACGGGTACAAGCTGGTCACCAACTACATGGGCCTGGTGGACGAGAACAACCGCGTGGAGTTCTACGACGGCAAGGTGCGCGTGGTGGACACCGAGGGCAAGGAGCTTTACAAGTACTCCCCGGCCGAATACCTCGACTACGTGGCGGAGCACGTGGAACCCTATTCGTACCTTAAGTATCCTTTCCTCAAAAAACTCGGCTGGCAGGGGTTCGTCGAGGGTCCCGGCACCTCCATCTACACGGCGGCGCCACTCGGGCGGCTCAACGCCGCCGACGGCATGAAGACCCCGCTGGCCCAGGAGGCGTACGAGAAGTTCTACGACACCCTGGGCGGGAAGCCGGTGCACAACGTCCTGGCCACGCACTGGGCGCGTCTCATCGAGCTGATGCAGGCCGCCGAGGAGCTCTACGAGCTGGCCACCGACCCCGAGATTACGAGCCCCGACATCCGCAACATCCCCACCTACACGCCGAAGGAGGGGGTGGGCATCGTCGAAGCGCCGCGGGGCACGCTGACCCACCACTACGTTACCGACGAGAACGGCATCGTGGTAAAGGCGAACCTGATCGTGGGCACCACCAACAACAACGCCCCGATTACCATGGCCATCAAGAAGGCGGCGCAGGCGGTGATCAGGCCCGGCATGGAGATCGAGCAGGGGCTCCTGAACATGGTGGAGATGGCCTTCCGGGCGTACGACCCGTGCTTCAGCTGCGCCACGCACGCCATCCTGGGCGAGCTGCCGCTGACCGTGGACGTGTACGATGCCGGGGGGAACCTGGTGAAGACCTTGAGCAGGAAATAGCGGGGAGGCGCGGAGGGCCCTTTCGGGGTCGCCCCGGAAGGGCCTTTTTTTAGGGTTGTCAAATCCCCTCGTCCGATCCAGAGCCCCCTCCGGGGATGATCGGGTTATAATTAATTTTAGTAGGGAAGGGAACGGGAAACGGCTTGCGGGGGAAGATCGTTGTTCTGGGCTGCGGCAACCTCCTGGCCGGGGACGACGGCGTGGGGGTGGAGGTGCTGCGCCGGCTGGAGGAGGAAGGGGTGCCGCCCGGCGTGGAGCTGGTGGAGGCCGGGGCGCCGGGGCTGGGGCTCCTGGAACTGATGCTGGGGGCGGAGAAGGCGGTGATCGTCGACGCCGTGGCCGGCGGCGGGCCGCCGGGCGAGGTGGTGCGCTGGCGCGAGGAAGAGCTCCCGGCGCCGGCGGGGAGGGCACCGTCGGTGCACGGCGTCGGCATCCGCGAAGCGCTGGCCTGGGGGCGACAGGCCGCGGCCGGGGCCATGCCGCGGGAGGTCGTGGTGATCGGTGTCCGGGTCGCCCGCACCGGGGCCTGGCATATGGGGCTTTCCCCCGAAGTGGCCGCCGCCGTCTCCAGGGCGGCCCGGGCCGTACGGGAGGAGCTGGAAAGAAGGCCTGGGGCAAGTTGACAGGAGGATTGCCGTCCTCCGGCCACGAATACTAACCGGGAATTTCGCCGGGGCAGGGAGAAAGAATGCACGAGCTGGGTCTCATCCAGGCGGCCATGGAGGAAATCGAGCGGGCGGCGCGGGCCAACCACATCGCCCGCGTGGTGAAAATAAGGCTCGTGGTGGGAAAGTTCACCGCGGCCCTGCCCGACGCGCTCCAGTTCGCCTTCCAGGCGCTGTCGCCCGGGACCATCTTTGAGGGCGCGACCCTGGAGATCGAGGAAGTGAATATCCGCCTCCGCTGCCCGTCCTGCGGGCGCGAGACGACGGCGGAGGACATCACGTACTGGTGCCCCGCCTGCGGCGCCCGGGCCGAGGTCGTGGGGGGGAAGGAACTGTACATCGACTACTTCGAGGGTGACGAAGAAGAGGGGTTGGAAGATGAAGGTAGTGCTGGCCCAGAAGCTGCTGCGGGCCAACCAGCAGGTGGCGCGTGAGAACCGGGAGCGGTTCGGGCGCGTCCTGGCCGTGAACCTGGTAAGTTCTCCGGGCGCCGGAAAGACGGCCATCCTGGAGCGGACCATCGCGGCCCTGAAGGGAGAATTTGGCATCGGCGTCATCGAGGGGGACATCTACACGACGCGGGACGCGGAGCGCATCGCCGGGCACGGGGTGGACGTGGTGCAGGTGAACACCACCGGCGCGTGCCACCTGGACGCCAGCATGGTCGCGCGGGCGCTGGACGAGATCGACCTCCGCGGCCTGGACATCCTCTTCATCGAGAACGTGGGCAACCTGGTCTGCCCGGCGGAGTTCGACCTGGGCGAGGACTGCAAGGTGGCCGTCCTCAGCGTGGCCGAGGGCGGGGACAAGCCGGTCAAGTATCCCCTGGTTTTCCAGGAGGCGCGGGTGGTCCTGGTCAACAAGAGCGACCTTTTGCCGTACACCGATTTCGACCTGCCGGCGGTCGAGCGGGAGATCCTGGCCATCAACCCGGAGATCGAGATCTTCACCGTTTCCGCGCGGACCGGCGCGGGGCTGGAGGCGTGGTACGCGTGGCTGAGAAGTGCGGTCGCCCGGAAGCAGAGCGCGTCCGCTACCGGATAACCATCAAGGGAATCGTGCAGGGGGTCGGGTTCCGGCCTTTCGTTTACAATCTCGCCGGGGCGCACGGCGTCAAGGGGACGGTGCTGAACGCGAGCCGCGGCGTGCTGATCGAGGCGGAGGGGCCGGCGCCGGCGGTTCGGGCCTTTATCGAGGATTTGCGCCGCCGCCCGCCGCGGCTGGCGCGGATCAGCTCCCTGACCTGCGAGGAGCTGCCGCCCTGCGGGTATACCTCCTTCGCCATCGTGGCCAGCGCCGCGGAGGAGGAGAAGGAGGCCCTGGTACCGCCGGACGTGGCCCTCTGCGCCGACTGTGCCCGGGAAACCTTCGACCCGACGGACCGGCACTACCGTTATCCGTTCACCAACTGCACCAACTGCGGCCCGCGCTTCACCATTGTGCGCGACCTGCCCTACGACCGGCCGAAGACCTCCATGGCGGCCTTTCCCATGTGCGCCGCCTGCGCCCGGGAGTACCACGACCCGCGGGACCGCCGCTTCCACGCGCAGCCGGTGGCCTGCCCCGCCTGCGGCCCCCGCGTGGAACTGGTGGACGCCGCGGGACGGCCGGTGGCGGGCGACTGGCGGGAAAAGGCCTGGGAGATCCTGGGGCGGGGGGAGATACTCGCCGTCAAGAGCCTCGGCGGGTTTCACCTGGCCTGCGACGCCAGGAACCGCGCGGCGCTCGTGGCCCTGCGCCGGCGCAAGGGGCGCAGCGCCAAGCCCTTCGCCGTGATGTGCCGCGACCTGGCAACCGCGGCGCGGTACTGCCTGGTCAACGAGCGGGAGAGGGAGCTGCTCACCTCGCCCCAGGCGCCCATCGTGGTGCTGCGGCGGCGGCCGGACGCCGGCCTGCCGGAGGAGCTGGCGCCGGGGCTGAAGACCCTGGGGGTGATGCTGCCCTACACCCCGCTGCACCTGCTCCTTTTCGAGGGCCCCTTCGACATCCTGGTGATGACCAGCGGCAACTACTCGGAGCTGCCGCTGGCCAAAGAGAACGCGGCGGCCCTGGAGGAGCTGGCCGGCATCGCCGACTACTTCCTGTGGCATAATCGCGACATCGTCAATCGCTGCGACGACTCCCTGGCGGCGGTGGTCGCGGGAGAAGTAATGCTGATGCGCCGCTCGCGGGGGTATGTGCCGCGGCCGGTGGCGGTGCCCCTGGCGGACGGGCCGGTGGTCCTGGGCATCGGCGGCGAGATGAAAAACACCTTCTGCCTGCTGAAGAAGGATCAGGCCTTCGTCAGCCAGCACATTGGGGAACTCGAAAGCATCGAGGGCGAGGAAAACCTTTTCACGAGCCTGGTTAACTTCGAGCGGCTGCTCGGGGTAGAGCCGGAAGTGGTGGGCTACGACCTGCACCCGGACTACCGCTCCTCGCGCCTGGCGGCCCGGGTTCCGGCCCGGGCCCGCTACGGGACGCAGCACCACCACGCGCACCTGGCGGCCTGCCTGGCCGACAACGATCTTGACGAGAAGGCCATCGGGGTCATCCTGGACGGCACGGGGTACGGGCTGGACGGGTCCCTGTGGGGCTTCGAGATCCTCACGGGGGACTACCTGGACTTTACCCGGGAACTGCACCTGGCCCCTGTTCCCCTTCCCGGGGGGGAGCAGGCGGTGCGCCACCCCTGGCGTACGGCGGTGGCGTACCTGGTCACCCACCTGGGCGAAGGGGGGCGGAGGGTGGCGCGGGCGCTTTTCGGCAGCAAGGGGCGCGAGCTCGAGATCGTGGAGCGCCTGATCGCGTCGGGCTTCAATTCCCCGCCCAGTTCCGGGTGCGGGCGCTTCTTCGACGCGGTGGCCGCGGTCCTGGGCGTCTGTGAGCGGAGCACCTACGAGGGGCAGGCAGCCATCGAGCTGGGCGAGCTGGTCCGGGAACCCCGGGAAGGCAGGGACCTTGAGCCTTACCCGTTCCGCATCGAAGGGGACGTCATCCTCCCGGCGGGAACCATCGCCGGTGTCGTGGCCGACCTGGAAAGGGGACGGGACAGGGCCTTCATCGCCACGCGCTTTCACAACACGGTGCTGGAGATGGTGCGGGAAGGGGTGCGGCGCGTGGCGAACCGCACCGGGCTCGACCTTGTGGCCCTCAGCGGCGGAACCTGGCAGAACCGGTACCTCTTCGCGCGGGCGAAGGAGGAGCTTGCCCGCGACGGCTTCCGGGTGATCTGGCACCGGGAGGTGCCGGCCAACGACGGGGGGCTGTGCCTGGGCCAGGCCGCCATCGCGCGGGCGCGCGCCCTGCAAGAACTGGTTTGAGTCCCGGGTTTGATAACAGATTCGTTACGGAAGAAGGAGGTTGGGTCAGCGTGTGCCTGGGCATTCCGGGCCGGGTGCTGGAGGTAAACCCTGAAAACCAGACGGCGGTCATCGAAACCTTTGGCGTCAAGAACACCGTTTCCACCTTCTTCGTGCCCGACGTGCAGGTGGGCGACTACCTGATGGTGCACACCGGGTACGCCATCGAGAAACTGGACGTGGAAGAGGCAGA
The DNA here is from genome assembly GCA_040751815.1 of Bacillota bacterium. Lineage (GTDB taxonomy): Bacteria > Bacillota > Desulfotomaculia > Desulfotomaculales > UBA12532 > UBA12532. Next base: position 28,989 of record JBFMHQ010000016.1, read on the forward strand.
GATCCGCATTAAACTTTGGGAGGAAATCCTCAGCGATGCAACTCCTGGAGAAGTTTCGCGACCCGGCGATCGGTAGGGGGCTCCTGGAAAAGGTCGTCGCCCGGGCCGGGCAGGTGCGGGAGAAGCTCGGCCGGCGGGCGGTCTTCATGGAAGTGTGCGGCACGCACACGGTGGCCATCTCGCGCGCCGGGCTGCGGAGCATCCTGGGGGAATACATGGAACTGCGGAGCGGCCCCGGATGCCCGGTGTGCGTCACCGACTACGGGGACATCGACCGGATGGTGGCCTTCGGGGCGCTGCCGGGAGTGACGGTGGGTACCTTCGGCGACATGGTGCGGGTGCCGGGGAGCAGGACGTCGCTGGAGCGGCAGCGGGCGGCCGGAGCGGACGTGCGCCTCTTCTACTCCCCGCGGGACGCCGTGGCCTGGGCGGCCGCGCATCCCGGGAGGGAAATGGTCTTCCTGGGCGTCGGGTTCGAAACCACGGCTCCCGGGGTGGGGGCGGCCATCGCCGAGGCCAGGGCCAGGGGCCTCAAGAATTTTTCCGTATTCTCCGCCCACAAGATCGTACCGCCCGCCATGCGCGCCATTCTCGCCGATCCCGACCTGAAGCTCGACGGGTTTATCCTCCCCGGCCACGTCAGCACCATTATCGGCCGCCGCGCCTTTGATTTCATCGCCGCCGAATACGGCCTGCCGGCCGTGGTGTCGGGCTTCGAACCCCTGGACATCATCGACGCCGTCTACCGGCTGCTGGGGCAACTGCTCTCCGGGGAGGCGCGGGTGGAGAACGGTTACACCCGCCTGGTGCGCGAGGAGGGGAACCCGCGCGCCCGGGCCCAGATGTACGAGGTCTTCACCGTCGGCGATGCGTCCTGGCGCGGGTTCGGCCTGATCCCGCAGAGCGGGCTTGACATCCGGGAAACGTACCGCGATTTCGACGCCGCGGCCCGGTTCGAGGTAACCATCGAACCCCCGCGGCTGCCGAAGGGGTGCGCCTGCGGCGACCTGCTAAAGGGGAAGCTTGCGCCGACGGACTGCCGCCTTTTCGGCACGGCCTGCACGCCCGAGCACCCCGTCGGCCCGTGCATGGTCTCCTCGGAAGGGGCCTGCGCGGCATACTACCAGTACGAGCGCCGTTAAGGAAGGAAGGGGACGGAACTTGGAGGACAGGCTTATCCTGCTGGCGCACGGCGACGGAGGCCGGCTTACCCACGAGCTGGTGACGGCCCTTTTCCTGAAGCATTTCGGCAATGAGGTCCTGGCCCGGCTCACCGACGCCGCGGAACTGCACCTGGACGGCGGGCGCGTTGCGGTGACCACCGACTCCTTCGTCGTCAACCCGCCCTTCTTCCCGGGCGGCGACATCGGCAAACTGGCCGTTTGCGGCACCGTCAACGACCTGGCGGTGAGCGGGGCGGAGCCGCGTTACCTCACGGCCTCCTTCCTGATCGAGGAGGGCCTGCCCCTGGCGGATCTCGAGCGGGTGGTGGCCTCCATGGCCGCGGCCTGCCGGGAGGCAGGGGTGGAGATCGTCGCCGGCGACACCAAGGTGGTAGGGCGCGGGCAGCTGGATCGTATCTTTATCAATACCACCGGCGTGGGGTATTTGCCGCCGGGGCGCGACCTTGGGTACCACCGCCTCGCGCCGGGCGACCTGGTGCTGGTGAACGGTAACCTGGGGGACCACGGGATGGCGGTGCTGGCACAGCGGGAGGGTTTCGGGTTCGGCGACCAGATCGTCAGCGACTGCGCCGCCCTCAACGGCATCATCGGCACGCTGCTACGGGAGTTTTCCGGGGTCAGGATGATGCGGGACCTGACCCGCGGCGGCCTGGCGACGGCGGCCAAGGAGATCGCGGCGGCGGCCGGTGTGGACCTCTGGCTCGAAGAGCGGGCGATCCCGGTGGGGGACGCCACCCGGGGCGCGGCGGAAATGCTGGGCCTCGACCCTCTGTACCTGGCCAACGAGGGGAAATTTTTGACCGTCATTGCGCCGGAAGAGGCGGAGGAAGCGGTGGCGCTGATGCGCGCGCACCCGCTGGGGCAGAATGCATGTGTTATCGGCGAGGTGCGCGCCGGGAAGGGGAATGTGTACCTGAAGACCGCCCTGGGCGGGACGAAGTTTCTGGATATGCTGGCCGGCGCGCCGCTGCCGCGCATCTGTTAAAAGAGCTGTTTCCGGCGCAGCACCCAGATGGTGAGCGCGGCCGCCGTTGCCGAGACGGCCAGCAGTCCGGCAAAAGCGTGCGGCGCGTGTTGGCCCGGCAGGGGGACGTTCATGCCGTAGAAGCTGGCGACCATGGTGGGGATCATCAAGACGATGGTTATCCCCGTCAGGAATTTCATCACGATGTTCAGGTTATTGGAAATAATCGACGCGAAGGCGTCCATCATGCTGTTGAGGATGCTGGTGTAGATCTGGCCCATTTCGAGGGCCTGTTTGTTTTCTACGATTACGTCTTCGAGAAGCTCCCTGTCTTCCTCGTACATCTTGATGAGGTCCGTCTGGCGGCCGTTGGCACTCTCGGCCAGGTAAGTGCGCAACAGCTTTTCCATGACAATTTCGTTGGACCTCAGGGACGTGGTGATGTACACCAGGCTCTTGCCGAGGTCCAGCAGGCGGAAAAGTTCCTCGTTGCGGGTGGCGAGTTGCAGGCGGTAGCGAACGGCTTCGCTTTTCCGGTCGATCTCGCGCAGGTAGCGGAGATATAGGGCGGCCGTAAGGTACAGGATGTGTAGCAGAAACCGGGTCTTCTTGAAGGTATAAAACCCTCTCATTCTTCCCCCGCGCAGTTCGTCGAGCACCGGATTGTTATCCAGGCAGACCGTAACCACGCACGCGTCGGTGATGATGACCCCCAGGGGTATGGTGTCGTAAATCTCGCCGCGCGCCACGGGAATTCTGATGATGACCAGGACCTCCTGGTCGCCGAACTCGATGCGTGACCTTTCCTCTTCGTCGAGGGGATATTCCAGGAAGTCCAGGGGTATGCCGGTGCCGGCACTGACCCTTTCCTTTTCTTCCTGCGTCGGGTTGACCAGGGAAATCCAGCTGCCCTTCAACCCGATGCCGTCGTGTTCCGTGAGTTTGTCGCCCTCCGTTAAGAAAACCCTGAGCATATCTTATATCCTTCCCCGGTTTTTTGGCCCGCCTTACTCCAGCGGGTTGAGGACCAGACCCGTGATCAGCTTGGGATAGAAGTACGTGGATTTCTGGGGCATCCTGTCCCCGGCCTCGGCCACGGCCACCACTTCTTCCACCCGCGGCGGGTTCAGGAAGAAGGCCAGCCGGTACTCGCCGCTGTCTACCAGGCGCAGGGCACGCTCTTCGTCGCGGGTGTAGGCGAGGAGTTCCCCGTCGGCGCTTTCCCGGGGGCCGATACCCAGCAGCCGCGCGAAGACCAGGTGGTGCAGCACGGTCACGTCGAGTTCCCGCCAGGCCGGAGACCTGTCCTGGGGGAGCAGTTCCTGCACCGGGACGCCCTCCCGGAGTTTCATGATGTAGAGCTCTTTGCCGCCGGCATACAGGCCGTACGCGTGGCGCCCGCGGGATGCCACGCTCGCGAGAAAGGCCGCGAAGTTCCACGTGCTCGCCGGGGGCGCCTCCGTGATGTCGAATTGCTCCTCCAGTTTGGCAAGAAACCCCCGGAGGTCGAAATTACCGACGTTGCGCACGAGGCGGTGGGTAGGGAGCACGACAATCCCGGGGTCGAAGAGATTCGCCAGGACCATCATCACGTACCGGTGCGGGCCGGGACCGGCCTGCTCCTCCGCGTACGCCAGGGCGGTTTCGTAGCGGTGGTGACCGTCGGCAATGAGGATGCGCCGGGTCGCCAGCCGGTTCTGCACCTCCTTTACGGCGGTCGGATCCGCGATTACCCACAGCCGGTGGGTGTGGCCGAACTCGTCGTAAAAAAAGACCGCCGGCTCGCCTGCCGCCGCCAGAAGGGACGCCAGCACGCTCCCCTCCCTGTCCGCGTACAACCCCCAGATGGGACTGAAGTTGGCGCGGCAGGCCCGCAAGAGTTCGAGCCGGTCCTTCTTCGGCGCGGCCAGTGTTTCCTCGTGGGGCATAATGATGCCCCGTTCGAACCTCTCCAGGCGGACGGTACAGAAGAAGCCGTACCGCTTGAGGCGCTTCCCGCGCACCTGGAATTCCTGCTCGTAGAGGTATAAGGCCGGTGCTTCCTCCTGGATGAGGACACCCTGCCGGCGCCACGCCGCGAAGGTGGCCGCGGCGCGGGTGTACCGGTTGTTTGTTTCGTCATCTCCGGGTTCGTGCTTCCCGTATTCAAGCCGGATAACATTATAATGGTGACGCGCGTAATAGCGTGCTTGTGCTTCCGGGGTAATAACGTCGTACGGCGGTGTGACCACCGCGCCCAGGTCTCCTACAAGCTGCGGATTGTAGCGCAGACCGCGAAACGGCACGACAACGGCCACTGCGGCGATCCTCCTCCAAGCGGGTAACGATCGCCACAATTATAACACATATTGGCTGCCTGGAAAGCGTATCATTAAGTAGCGTGCCGGAAAGGGAGGATCGCCCTTGCGCTGGTGGGTTTTGCCGCGAAGAGGAGTGGTGCTTTCCCTTCTGGTCCTGCTGGCCGCCGTCCTCGCCTGGTGGGGGTTCGGCCAGCAGCGCGCCGAGGTGCGCGTGGAACGGGAAAACCTGCTGGAAACGGCCCTGAAAAATACGCGGGCCAGCAAGAGCTACCGCTACCGCATCGACACGCGCCTGCCCGCGGCGGGGACGGGGAAGGACGACTATCTCAGTCGCTTTACCGGTGAGTTTGTGGCGCCGGACCGGGCGCACGTTAAGGGTACGCTGGTGAAAACCCCCATGGAGTTCGTTCAGGTAGGGGAAAACGCTTATGTTAAAGACTTCCTCACCGGCAAATGGTTTACTTTGCAGGGGAACCGCTTGCTGCAATCGGAGCTGTTCGTTACCGAAGTCAATCCCATTGCGGTCTTCAATTTCAAGGACATCCCGGAGATGCGCTACCTGGGGCGCAAGAAGGTGGGTGGAAAGAAATACGAGGCGCTGGAGATCAAACCGATCGTGCACAACCCCTACCTGGAAACCCAGTTCGGCGACTTCACCTACCTCATTTACGTGGACCCGAAGGAAGCGCGCCTGGGACGGGCGGAGATCGAAGCATACAGCAAGTCGGACCGCAAGCAAAAACTCGAGGTGACCATCGAGTTCTGGGATTACGACAAGCCGATCAGGATTGAGCCCCCAACCACGGGTTAACCCGGTACCCGGTACCGGATGGTTTTTACTCCCTGGGGCGCCCGCCGATCGCGGCCTCCGCAAGGCCCGCCTGCTCTTTCTATAGCTGAAGCGATAAATTTCCCCCGGGCGGCGGCAGGAAGAATGTAGCATGCTGTCGAAGAAATAGTTTCCAATCTCTATGCGGCGGGGTTTTTGGGGCATTGGCGATCACGCTGCTCGAACTGCTGCTCCAGGGCATACCGGAAGTGATCGCGGCGACCACCCTCTGTTTTGTCCTCGCCGGCGCCGGGCTGCGCTGGGCGTGGATTTTGCCGATCGGTACGGCTCAGGCGGTAACGATTTTCCTTTTGCGCCTCCTTCCGTTGCCTTTCGGCGTACATACACTTGTCGCCTGCGTGCTATTTGCCGTGTACCTGCGGTTCTTGCAAGGCATTCCGGTTTTGCGTGGGTTCTTCTCGGCCTTCATGGCCCTTGTGGCCGTGATCGTCCTTGAGTATCCGTTGCACGTCTTCCTTTTTGCGGTGACCGGGCTTTCTTACGAAAAGGCGGCGGCCAACCCCCTTTTGTGGAGCCTCTTTGGCTGGCCGCAGGTGGTCCTGGTATTCGTGTCGGCCCTTGTCATCCACCGGCTGCGCGAAGCTCGGCGGCGGCCGCAGCGGGGAGGTGGGGCGGTTTGATCGCGCGGCGGATCGCCGACTACCTCGGGGAGAAGCTCGGCCTGGACGCGGAAACACGGGACGTGGTGCGCTTCGGGGCGGAGAACCTGCTGCTTTCCTGCGCCGGGCTGGGGGCGGTGACCCTGGTGGCCTGGCTTCTCGGGTGCCCCGGCGAGGCCCTCGCCGTGACGGGCGTGGTCATCGCGCTCCGCTCTCTGGCCGGCGGCGCCCACCTCGGCGCGCCGTTGCGGTGCACCCTTTTCACCGCCATGGTTTTCCCGGCCCTGGGCCGGGCCGCGCAGGCGCTGGCGGCGGGGGGGCATCTGGTAGCCGGCTTTTCCGCCGGGGCGGCGGTTTTGTGCCTGGCGGCCGTTGCCCTTCTGGCGCCCGTCGACAGCCCCGCCAAGCCCATTCGCACCGCGGCTCACCGGCGGCGCCTCAGGCGGCTGGCGATTCTGGCGGTGCTGGCCGTGGCCTTGGTTACGGCGGCCTTGCTCGCCACCGGCGCTTCACGGAGTCTGGCGGCGGCGCTCGGAACGGGGCTGCTGTGGCAGGCCTTCATCCTGACGCGGGCCGGCCATGCCGCGCTGCGCTTCGTGGATAGGCTCTCGGCCTCTGCCCTTTGTCACAGGTGAACCGGGGGGGGGCGGCTAGCCTCGCCTGGCAGTCGGGTTCCGAAGGGAGGTGAAAAGGATGCGGCGCATCAAGTACCTGGTGCTTGCCGGGCTCACCGCGGCGCTGGTGCTGCTGGCCCAGGTGGCGGCGGCCTCGGCCTGCTTGTGGGGCCACTACCAGCCCGAGGTGCCGGATAAGCTGGCGAAGTACTAACGGGAGTGCGAGGTGGCGCAAAGCCACCTCAGTTTTAATGCTGGCGGGTCATGGAAGGGATGGATCTTGCGGAAGAGCGACATCGAGGCCAGAAGAAACCGCAGCCTCCGGGAAGCGCTCAGCGCGGCGCTGGGCGCGCTGTTCCTCGTTCAATTCGCGACCCTCATCGTCCACGCCGGTTTGACCGCCGACAGGGTTTTTCGTTCCCCCCACACGTTTATCGGCGCCGTGCTGAGCTTCACCTCCGTAGCTGCGCTCATGTACCTTACCGAACGGGAAGACGTGGTTTTGCGCAAACTGCCGCGCCGTTTCCTCGATTCCTGGGGCCTGGTGCTGGTGGCCATCCCCTTCCTCTTTTCCCTGGCCGTTATTCTCCTGACCGGCGGGCCCCAGAGTTCCTTCAAGTTCTTCCTGGCGGTGCCGGTCTTTGTGGCCGCCATCCTGCGCGGCCGGACCTGGGCTATGGTTGCCGGGATCGTGGCTGCCGCCTTTGTCGTTTCCCTGGATCTGACGCCAAAAGCCACCGGCTTCCTGGCCTCCGACATGGTCCTGGTCCTCCTGACCGTGTCCCTCGGGTGGGCCTTCGGCGGCGTAACCGACGCCGAGGTGGCTTACACCGCCGCGCTCGAAGAAATGGCCGACCGGGACAACCTCACGGGGCTTTACAACCACCGGGCCTTTCACGAGCGGCTCCACGACGCCTTCGAGCAAGCTCTCGCCGCCACCAGGCCTTTGACACTGATCGTGGGCGAAATCGACAATTTCAAGCTGTACAACGATGCCTACGGGCACCCGCGCGGAGACGAAGTTCTCGCCGCCGTCGGCAGGATTTTCGCCCGGGCCGTGGGTGACCGGGGGTTCGCCGCCCGGTACGGCGGCGAAGAATTCGCGGTTATCCTGCCCGGGCTGACGGCGGAGGCCGGCTGCCGGCTGGCCGAGGAACTGCGGGCGGCGGTGGAGAACAACTCTTTCCCCGGCAACGGGAGCCGGCCGCTGGGCAAGCTGACCATGTCTTTCGGGGTCGCCGCGTATCCGGCCCACGCCCGGGATGTCAGGGAGCTGCTACGCCACGCCGACCACGCCCTGTACCGGGCCAGATTTGCCACCGGCAACAGGATCGAGGTCTACAGTTCGGTTCTCGATCCCCTTTACTGGCGGCTGGATCAGGAGGCACGCGACACCCTGAACTCCATTCGCACCCTGGTAATGGTGATCAACGCCAAGGATAATTACACCTTCGGCCACTCGGAGCGGGTGGCCGGTTACGCGGCGCGGCTTGCCGCGGCCGTGGGTCTCCCCGAAGCCGAGATACGGCAACTGACCTACGGGGCTTACCTGCACGATATCGGCAAGGTGGAAATCGATCGCGCCGTGCTCAACAAGCAGGGACCCCTCGACCCGGAGGAATGGGAGGTTATGCGGCAGCACCCCATCTGGGGCAGCCAGCTCGTGGAGCCCATCCCCTTCTTGTACGATCTCCTGCCCATTATCAAGTACCACCACGAGAATTACGACGGCAGCGGCTATCCCGAGGGCCTCAAGGGCGAGGCGATTCCCATCGGAGCGCGCATCGTGCGCATCGCCGATTCCTTCGATGCCATGGTCACCGAGCGTCCTTATGGTGTCAGGCGCACGCCCCAGGAAGCCTGCCGGGAAATCCTGGCCGGCGCGGGCACCCTCTATGATCCGGAACTGGCCCGCACCTTTGTCGCCCTCCACGGATGAATCTCCTCCT
>JBFMHQ010000017.1:0-19590 GCA_040751815.1 Bacillota bacterium
GTCGGCATGATGATCATCGTGGGCGTCACCCGCGAGACGGGCGTCTTCGAGTACCTGGCCATCAGGGCGGCGAAGCTGGCCAGGGGCCGCCCCCTGGCCATCCTGGCCGCGCTGGGCGCGGTCACGGCGATACTTTCGGCCTTCCTCGACAACGTGACCACCGTGCTCCTGATCGTCCCGGTGACCTTTGCCATCGCCCGGAAGCTGGAGGTCAGCCCCCTCCCCTTTCTGATCACCGAGATCCTGGCCTCCAACATCGGCGGCACGGCCACCCTGATCGGCGACCCGCCGAACATCATGATCGGCAGCGCCACCCACCTCGGCTTCATGGATTTCGTCATCAACCTGACGCCGGTAATCGTGCTGATTCACGTGGTGACCATCTTTATCCTGCAGCTCATTTACCGCAGGCAGTTGCAGGTGGCGCCGCACATCCAGCAGCGTATCTTCGACCTTGACGAGCGGCAGGAGTTGAAGGACATCCCCCTCCTGCGGAAGTGCCTGGTGGTCCTGGGCATCACCATCCTGGGCTTCATCCTGCACCAGTACGTGCACCTGGAGTCGAGCGTCATCGCCCTCTCCGGGGCCAGCCTCCTTCTGCTCGTCACCCGCGCCGAGCCGGAGCATCCGCTGCATGCCGTGGAGTGGCCGGTCATCTTTTTCTTCATCGGCCTCTTCGTGGTGGTCGGCGCCCTGGAGGAGGTCGGGGTGATCAAGATGCTGGCGGAGTACGCCATGGAGGTCACCGGCGGGGTGATCATACCCATGGGAATGCTGATCATGTGGCTTTCGGCCATTGCCTCGGCCTTCGTGGACAACATTCCGTTCGTGGCCACGATGATTCCCCTGATCAAGGACATGGCCCAGCTCGGCAACATCGGCGGCGACAGCCTGAACTACCTCTGGTGGTGCCTGTCCCTCGGGGCCTGCCTGGGGGGCAACGGGACCATCATCGGCGCCTCGGCGAACGTGGTGGTGGTCGGGATGGCGGAAAAGCGCGGCCTGCCGATTACCTTCGTCGGCTTCCTGAAGATCGCCTTCCCGCTGATGCTGATGTCCATCGTTATTTCCAGCGGGTACATGCTGCTCTGGTATCTCCTGCCCACGGGGCCGACGCTGGTTACGGTGCTGGGGCTGGCCGTGCTGGTCGGCGCCGCGCTGAGCCTCTTCAACAGGCGGCTGTACGGCGAGGCGGAGCGGAGTTCAATGGTGCCGAAGCCCACGCCGTAGGACGCCGGGCCCGGAGGGGGGAAGGGTCGGCCCGGGAATACCGGTGCTCTACCTAAAGGGCCGCCGGTTGCCGGATAACGGAAACTTCAGTAGTGTCCGGCGTCCCTTTCCCCGGCGTCCGGCATCTGACGACCGGCGACCGTTCCGGCGGGAGGCGACAAAGGAGAATGTTTCCGTTCGGCCGGACTCTGCGCTTTCAAATTCTGGCCATCATCGCCGGCATCCTGGTCATCCCGATCCTGGTGATGGTCTACGACCTTATTTACGCCAGCAAGACCGACCAGATGCTCCTGGTGCAGAAGGAGGAGCGCCTGGCCGCCATCGTGCAGTTCCTGGCTGCCGGGATCAAGTCCGAGGCCTCCCTTGCAGACGCCGGAGTATCCCCCTCCCGGCTGGAAGAGTCCTTCGAGGAAGTCGCCGGCCCGCTGGCGGCCCGCTATCCGGGGGTGCGGCTCGGGCTCTACATTCCGGCAACCAAACAGATTGTGGTGGAGGGCTTCCTGCACGAATACCGCCAGCTCACCCCGGGCGAGAAGCTGGCCCGGGAGCAGCGCATCCTCCGGGAGGCCTCGTCCGGGATCCATGCCGTGCTGGCAAGCAAGGAACCCCTGGCACGGATTGCCGGTGCGCCCGACGACCAGTACTTCGAACACCTGGTGCCGCTGGTGGCCGGGGAGCAAGTGGTAGCCGTGGCCTGGGTAGAGGAGCGTATCAACCCGATTTTCACCCAGACGCGCAACTTCCGGCTGGTAACGCGCTACCTCACCCTGCTGGGGTTCTTCTTCGGCACCATCGGCACCCTGCTGGTGATCCTGAACCTCACCAGCCGCGTGGGCGCCATTAAAAAAGGGCTGGCCCACCTGGAAAACGATATCCACCGGCTTCTGCCGCCTATGCCCGGCGAAATGGGGCAAATCGTGCAGGCCATCAACAAGATGGCCGTGGGACTCGCGGAGAAGGAAAAGCTCGAAATCCAGCTCCAGCGGGCGGAACGGCTGGCCGCCCTCGGGCACCTGGTCACCGGCATCGCCCACGAAATGCGCAATCCCATCGCCATCATCAAGGCCGCCGTGCAGGTAATGGAGCAGGAGCTCAAGGACGTTCCCGCGGCCCTGGAGTACGCCCGCGTGATCAAGGAGCAGGTCAACCGGCAGAATAACGTCCTGCAAGAACTCCTGGAGTTCGGGCGCCCTTCCCGGGGTATCGTCCAGCCGCTGAACATCAACCGGCTGCTGGACAGCGTCCTCACCTTTACGCAGCCCCTTCTCCGGCAGCAGCGGGTGGAACTGGACCTGCGCCGGGCTCGAGACCTCCCGCCGGTGCTGGGGGACGGCGAGAAGCTGAAGCAGGTCTTCCTCAACCTGATCCTCAACGCCGTCCAGGCCATGCCCGGCGGCGGCAGGCTGACCATCGAAACCGGGGTGCGGGAACAGGTCTTTATCCGCTTTGCCGACACGGGGGAGGGGATCAGGCCCGAGGATCTCCCGCACCTCTTTGATCCCTACTACACGACCAAGAAGGGCGGCAGCGGCCTCGGCCTGGCCATCACCCACCAGATAGTGGCCCTGTATGGGGGAGAAATTGAGGTGGAAGGCGAACCGGGCCGGGGAGCGACCTTTACCGTATGGCTCCCCGCAGCGGATGCCGGAGGCCGGGCGTTGGAGGCCGGAGAGATAAAGGGAACCGAAACGGTGTGCGTTCCCGCGAAGGAGGGTACGCAATATGCCGGCAGCGAAAATCCTGGTGATTGACGACGAGGAACATATGCGCTGGGCCCTGGAAAGGGCTATGAAGCAGGAGGGCTACGGCGTGATTACCGCCACGGGCGGTCATGAGGGGCTGGAAGCCCTGCACCGGGAGGGAGCCGCACTGGTCATCCTCGACCTGAAAATGCCCGATCTGGACGGGATCGAGGTGTTGAAACGCATCCGCGAGTCCTTCCCCCGCCTGCCGGTGATTATGATCACCGCCCACGGCACCATCCAGACCGCCATCGAGGCCATGAAAATGGGGGCGGCCGATTACATAACCAAGCCCTTCGACCTCGATGAACTCAAGATCGTCATCCGCAAGACCCTGCAGATGAGCCACCTCATCAACGAGGTCAGTTTCCTGCGGGCGGAGTTGATGAAGGAGCACGGGGAGATGGTCGGAAACAGCCCGGCCATCATGGAGGTGCGCCGGCTGATCGAGCACGTGGCGCCTACCGACGCCACCGTGCTCCTGACGGGTGAAAGCGGCACCGGGAAAGAGGTGGCCGCCGTGGCCATCCACCGCAAAAGCCCGCGCGCCGACGGTCCGTTCATCGCCGTCAACTGCGCCGCCCTGCCCGAGCAGCTGCTGGAAAGCGAGCTTTTCGGCCACGAGAAGGGCGCCTTCACGGGGGCCACCGCCCGCAAGCCGGGGCGCTTCGAAATGGCCGCGCGCGGCACCATCTTCCTGGACGAGGTCGCCGAGATGTCTCCGGCCATGCAGGTGAAGCTCCTGCGGGTCCTGCAGGACAAAAGCTTTGAGCGGGTAGGGGGCACGGAAACGCTCCGGGTGGATACCCGGATTATCGCCGCCACCAACCGCGACCTGGCCGCCAGCGTCCGCGAGGGAAGTTTCCGCCAGGACCTCTACTACCGGCTCAACGTCTTCAGCATCCACCTCCCGCCCCTGCGGGAGCGGCGCGAGGATATCCCGCTCCTGGCGGACCACTTCCTCCGGAAAATGGCTCCCCTCTACAGGCCCTGCACCCTTTCCCGGGAGGCGCTGGACCTGCTGTGCCGCTACGATTGGCCGGGCAACATCAGGGAACTCCAGAACGTAATCGAGCGCGCCCTTATCCTGTGCCAGGAAAGCGAAATCAAACCAGCCCACCTGCCCAAGGAATTGCAGGCGGCACCCGCGCGGCCGCCCTGCCCCGTGGTTAACCTGCCCGACGAAGGTATCTCGCTGGAAGAGGTAGAGAAGATGCTGATCTTGCAGGCCCTGGATAAGAGCCGGGGAAACCAGACCAGGGCGGCCCAGTTGCTGGGGATTACCCGGGCCACCCTGCTCTACAGGATGCAAAAATACGGGATTTAGGAGAAAAGGGGGGCTCCGGTTTCCGGAAGCGCCCGCAACGAAAGCTTTTACAGCCTGGGGCCGCGGCGACCTCCCCGGCCCTCAGGCTTTGTCCGCGGAACCGAGGAGGCGGCAGATTTCCCGGAAAACCGCCCCGGCGTCGATGAAGCCGACAGGGGTATCGCCGTCCATTACCGGGAGCACGTGGTGCCTGGTTCGCCGGAGGGTGTGCACCACCTTGAGGAGATTGTCGCCCACCTGGACGCAGGCGGTGTGCAGCGGCTCCACGTAGTCGGCGATGCTGATCTTTTCGCTCCGGGAGCACCGTTCCTCGGCCAGCCCGTCCCAGAAGACCGGCACCGGCCAGTCGCCCACCTTGCTGTGCGGCGGCTCCAGGGCCTTGAACACCCCGCGCAGGGTGATAAAGCCGGTGGGGCGGCCGGAGCCGTTCACCACCAGCGCCGCCCCGGCCGTGCCGTTTTGCCGGTGCCGGGCCATGCTCTCCAGGGTTTCCCGCAGGGAGGCATCCGCGTGCACGCGGGGGTAGGCATCCACCGGCAGCATTATCTCTCCCGCTTTCTTTTCCCTGGTCACTCTGATCCCTCCCACCTCTAACCTCTCACTTCGCACTTCGGCATCAGTGCCCACCCGTCAACTCGCCTTTGCCGCCGAGGTGCGTGTTGATACGGCGGAAAAGTTCGGCCACCACCAGCCCCGCCGCCAGGGCGACGGCGATCGCCAGGATACCGTAGTGGACGGCGTGGTGCCGGGACATCTCCCCCAGCCATTTCACCAGGCCCACCCCCCGCACCGGCAGGTTCGTGGCGGCGGTGCCCACAAGCTCCCCGCCGCGGACGGCGTAGGCGGTCAGCCGCAATTCGCCCCGCGGGACGGCGGGCGGCAACCGGAGGGTGCCGATAAAGGAGTCACCGGTAACCTTGATGGCCCGCGGCGCGACGCCGTAGAGACCCTGCCTTTCGTTGATCCGGACCAGACCCGCAACGTAGGCCGCAGCTTCGTCCCCGGTTACGGGCATGACCCGCTCACCGTCGCGCGCGGTTACCTCCACCTGCTCGTGCACGGCGCCGTAGTCCGGAAGCAGGCCCGTGGCCTGCCGGACGGCCGGCGGCAGAGACGACGGGTCCGTCGAGCCGAGAAGCCAGTAGAAGCGGGGCGCATTGTTTACGGTAACCGTTTCCACGGTCAGCCATACGCCCCCCTTCTGGCCGCGTTTGCTCAGGGAGGTCTTGCCCGCCGGCCCCTGCACCAGCACGAAGACGTCGCTTCCCGGCGGGCATTTCCCCGCCAGGCGCACCGTGGTGCCGGCGAAGCGCGCGCCGACCTCCACCGCCGGCGTATCGGTCGCCAGGGTGACGGCGGGTACCGCCGACGCAAAAACCGGGCCGGCCCCGCCCGCCAGCAACAGCACGGCCGTCACGGCACAAAGCAGCCTTCGCCACATCAGTGGCCACCTCCCCCGGTGGTCAGAGTAATCAGGTCCGCCGGCACGCGCACCAGGTCGAACCCCAGCTTGAGCATCACGAGCAGCACGATGGCCGCGAGGATGATACGCAACTGCTCTCCCCGGAAAAGCCTCGACAGCCGCGCCCCCACCTGGGCGCCGATGGTCGAACCGCAAAAGAGCAGCACGGCCAGCAGCACGTCAACCGTATGGTTGGTGATCGCCTGCTGGAAGGTAACGTTCATACTGGTGAAGACGATCTGGAAGAGGTCGGTGCCGATGGCCACGATGGTCGGCATGCCCAGGAGGTAGATCATCGCCGGGACGGTGATGAAGCCGCCGCCCACGCCCAGCAACGCTGCCAGGCCGCCTACCAGGAAGCCCAGGCCCACCACGAAGAGAACCGAAACACGCACCCCGCTCACGGGAAAGTAAACCTGCCAGGGCAGGCGACCGACCAGCCGGGACATAAACCCGCCGTGGCCACCGTTCTTCGCGCGGCCCCGCAGCGCCTGCAGGCTTTCCCAGAACATGAACCCGCCTACCGTGGCGAGGAGGATCACGTAAACGATCTTCACCACCACGTCGTAGTTGCCGAAACCCCGCAACACCCTTACCAGCTGTGTGCCTGTGGTGCCTCCCAGGAGGCTTCCCGCCAGGAAGGTAAGGCCCATTCTCACGTCCACGTTGCCCAGGCGCTTATGGGCCAGGGCCCCGGAACAGGAAGCAGCGACGATCTGGTTGGAATCCGAAGCCGCGGCCACCGCCGGCGGAATGCCGCACATCATAAGGAGAGGCGTGAGCAGAAAACCGCCGCCGACTCCGAAAAGACCCGAGAGAACGCCCACCGTCGCGCCCAGGCCGAGGATCAGGAACACGTTGACCGACATACCGGCTACCGCCAGGTAAAGACTCAAGAGGCATCCCTCCCGCCAGGCTTTTTAACCGTTACCAAAGGTGCTTTCGGAAGCGCCTTGTTCTCCCTCCGCACCACCCCCCGGTTACCCTTTTCCACGTAAAATGTTCAAGCAACCGGCGTGCCAAAAAATAAGGAGCGGGAAACCTTGCGGTTGCCCGCCCCTTCTGCCCCGGGTGCGGCCGGTCTGCCGCTTTTGCTTCAGGTCCTGCAGGAAATGCTACAACCCTTTTTCCCTTCTTCTCCTTATCACGGGCCTGCTTCGCGCCGTCACCGCACGCACCGCAGGAAACGCTACAGCTCCTCTTCCTCTTCTTCCCCCGCGAGGGTCTTGACCACGTAGCGCTCGATATGCCCGTGGCAGTCGACCAGGGTCCAGGTAACGCTGTCCGGGCGGAGGGTTGGTATAAGCTTGGCCGGCACCGGGGCCAGCTGGTACTGGATTACGGTCTCGATGGCCTGGCGGGGGCAGCTTTTGACGCAGATCATGCAGTCCCAGCAGTCGCCGGGTTCCCGGCAGACCGCTTTCCCGGTCCCGGGATCGACCAGCATGAGATCTCCCGGGCAGACCTGCACGCAGAGGGGCTCCTCCTCGCCCTGGCAGGCGTCGCATTTTTCCGGTATGACATACGGTGGCATAGAGCCGGCACCCCCTAAATAGACTCCTTCGTCCGGTCCCCGGGGACGATCTGCTCGTACGGACGCCGGACAAAGGTTACTTCGTCGGTTTCCGGATTCCATACGGAATTAATGAAGCAGTCGTATTCCGCGTTTGCCGCCGGGTAGTCCGTCCGGCTCACGTATCCCGGGTAGCGGGTCTCCTTGCGATAAAGGATGTGCTCGATGACCAGCTGGCAGCATTCCAGCCGGTGGATAACATCCCAGGCCAGTTGCAGTTCGTGCATGTCCCGGGCCATAAGGTAGTTGACCTGCTCGCGGCGGAGCCGGTTAATGTGCTTGCGGGCGATGTTGAGGTGCGCCTCATTGACGTAAAAGAGCCGCGCCCGCCCCCCGGCGTATTCCTCCATAACGAGTTGCATGCGGTCTTCCATTTCCCGCGGCAGGATTCCTTCCATGGGCTTGCCCGCCGTGAAGATGCGCCCGCCGGCCCGCGCCTCCTCCCAGCGCGCCAGCGGGGCGAAGGTTCTTTCCTCCAGGCGCGCCAGCTCCACCTCGTCGAGTTCTGCCGGCCCGGGGTTCTGGCCGACGTAGTCGACCATGTGGCGGGCCGCAATGCGCCCGCAGGTCCAGGAGCCCGAAATGAAGCGGCAGGGCGCCTGCCCCAGCGCCTCGCCGGAGGCGAAAAGGCCGGGAACCGTGCTCATGCGGGTGGTGCCGGTGGTCCAGATGCCGGTGACCCCGGCGTTCGCCCCCACCAGAACGGGTGAGTCGGCGTCGATCTCCACCGGTTCTCTGGCCGGGTCAAGGTCGTGGGCGCCCCAGTAAAGGACGATAATGGGCGCCATGTCCAGGTACTGGGCCTTAAGGCCGGCCAGACGCTGCGGGTCCCCCTTGGTGGTGTCCATGTAGACCGGGCCGCGGTGCCCCTCTATCTCCCGGACGGCCGCCCAGAGCCGGTAAATGGTCGGGGCGGTGTGGCCGCCGAACTTCAGGTACTCATCCCTTTCGCGCATAAAGGCCTCGCCCAGAGCGTTGATCATGGGGGCCCCGACGCCGATGGCCAGTGTGCCCGTAGGCGAGTATGTATCCTTGGTGCGCAGGGTCACCAGCCGCATGTCGAAGCCGGTCATCTCGGCCCCGATGCGCTTGGCAAGGGCGTAACTGGTGCCGCAGTTAAAGGGGTAGTACCAGATGCGGTGGTGGGCGTCCCCGGCATTGCGCGGGCGCCACAGACCCGCCGCGCCCCCGGCGGTGATAAGTACCGCCTTTGCCCTGGCAATGTAATACTTACCGTCGCGCACGCCGAAGCCCACCGCGCCCACGCACCGCCCGTTCTGTTGCAACAGCTCGGTCACGTAGACCCGGTTGTAAATTTCGGCGTTGGCCTGGTAGGCCATCCCGGCCGTGATCGGCTTGAGCAGGGAGCCGTTGACTTCGACGTTCCACTTCCCGCGGTTCAGGTACCTCCCGTCCGGCCTCTTCTTTATCGGCAGCCCCTGGGCCTCCATAAGGGCCACCGTCTCGTTGACCTCCCGCGCCACACTCAGCAGGATGTCCTCCCGCACGGGCGCGCCCCCCATGTCGTAGCGGACGTAGGCCACGTAATCCTCGGGGGTACCCTGGTTAAGGTACATGTTGAGGGCGTTCATCCCCGCGGCCAGACAGCCGCTGTGCCGGATGAAGCCCCTTTCCAGAATGGTGATCTTCAGTCGCGGACCGCCCACCTGCCGGGCCTCCCATGCGGCCAGACAGCCGGCGGTGCCCCCGCCGATGATCAGGATGTCGGTGTCGATGTAAACCCTGGGGCGTGCCATCTTTTCCCCTCCCGCCAAATCCGCTCTTAAAAAGGCCTTTTCCGGTTGTCCCGCACCGGGGGCCTCTTGACGCCGGTCCTTCTCGGGTGTCGCCTATCCCCCGGCCTCGACTTCCGATCTGGCACGAGAATTCGCCGGGAACGCAATTATTTCCTACCCTCGGAAAAAATTTTATATTTCAGAAAAGAAAAAGGGGCGGCAGAAAAGCTCCGCCGCCCCGGGGTAGGCGCCGCACTAGTCGACGATGTTGATAACCGGGCGCTTGAAGACCTCCCACGTGTCGGTGTTGCGGTCGTACTTGCAGTTGACGAAGCAGAGCCAGTTCTGGTTGTCCATCTTCGGGAAGTCGGCGCGGAAGTAGTAGCCCGGCCACCTGGTCTCCTCGCGGAACAGGACGCTGCGCAGGTGCGCCTCGGCCTGGTAGGTGCGGTGGACGTTCTCCCAGCAGCGCATAAGCTCGTGCAGGTCTTCCGCCGCCAGCTTCTCGGAGTCTTCCTTCAGCATCTGGATGAGCTCGAGGCCGCGCTCCAGCAAGGTCTTCGAGGTCGTGAACCGCATGGAGACACCGCCGCAGTACTCGTCCATCAGCTTCTGCAGCCGGTACATGTACATCATGGGCCGGATGTAGTTCGGGTTGACGTTCGGGTCGGTGGAGTAGTTCTTGTACTGCTCGTACAGGTCGAGCGGCCGCAGGATGCGCTCCCTGTATTTCTCGACTTCGGCCATGTCGATGTTCGGCAGGGTGTTGTTGTCCATGATGAACCGGCACGCGGACCTGGCAGCGATGCGGCCCTCGGTGAAGGAGCCGGAGGAGAACTTGTGCGGGCAGGCGCCTGCAGCGTCGCCGGCCGCGAACAGGCCCTTGACGGTGGTCATGTTCTCGTAGCCCCAGAAGTATTCGGGCGGAGCCAGGTCGGCCGGACCGCTGACCCAGGCGCCGGACGCACCGGAGTGGGAGCCGATGAAGTACGGCTCGGCAGCCGCGATCTCGGACGGCTTCTGCTCGGGCCGCACGTTGTGGGCCGCCCACAGCAGCGCCTGGCCGATGGTCATGTCCAGGAAGTCCTCCCAGGCCTCGGACTCGAGTTCCTTCATCTTCTTCTTGAAGGCCTTCTCGTCGCCCTCGTAGGCCTTCGCCAGGTTGGCGATGGCTTCCTCGGTCCTCATGTACAGCGGGCCGAGGCCCTGGTTCTCGTCGATCATGCCGAGGTAGTTGCGCAGGTTGGCCGGAATCGGCTTGGTCGTGCCGTAAGGCGCGTATTCCTCGAGGACCGCCTTGTTGCGGACCATGTAGTCCTCGCCGGTACCGGCGCTGGTGGCGCGGGACTTGAAGAGCAGGAACCAGGCACCCACCGGGCCGTACGCGTCCTTGAACCGCACCGGGATGAAGCGGACCTCCTGGCAGGTCATCTCCGCGCCCGCCCGGATGGTGAAGTACGCGCTCGCGCCGGCGTTGAACGGCGGGTACCAGGACCGGCCGAGACCTTCACCGGTCGACCGCGGACGGAATACGTGCACGGCACCGCCCATACAAACCAAGGCGGCCTTGCACCGGAAAACATAGAACTTGTTCTCGCGTACGCTGAACCCTACCGCGCCGGCGATGCGGTCGCCGTCCAGCAGCGGCTCCACGACGAAGACACGCTCGATGATGTTCTCCGTACCCAGGGCGTTCTTCGCTGCCTCGGCGACGATGATCTTGTAGGACTCACCGCTGATCATTACCTGCCAGCGGCCCGACCGCACGACCTTGCCGTTCTCGTCACGCCAGATCGGCAGGCCCCACTTCTCAAAGAGGTGCACCGAGGAGTCGACGTGGCGGGCGATGCTGTAAACGAGGTCCTCGCGGGAGATGCCCATCAGGTCCTGCCGCACGTACCGGACATAGTCTTCGGGCGTGTTCTCGCCTTCCGCAATCCCGAGGTACTGGTTGATGGCCGAAAGACCCTGGGCCACGGCGCCGCTCCGGTCCATCGCGGCCTTGTCCACCAGGGTGACCTTGATGCCGTGTTTCTTGGCCCAGTGCGCCGCCTCGAGGGCCGCGCCGCAGGCCGACATGCCGCCGCCGATGATAAGCAGGTCGGTAGTGACTTCTACGGTTTCGAAATTCGGCATGCTCTAAACCCCCTTTTGGTTACTTTTTGATGGAGGGTACTTCCGTACCCAGCGACGCCGGCTCACTGAAGAGGTTCAGGCTGTTAATGTCGTCCGCCCCAACGCCGAAGCCGCCGTCCGGTTGTGCCGACCCTTCGGGCGTGGTCCTGATGGGGAACTTGAAGCGCTTGATCTCGCCGTCACGGAACCTGATGGTCCACATGATGTCCTCGGAGCCGCGGAGCGGGGTACAGGTCGCGCCCAGCGGGACAAAGTCGGCGTACCCTCTCAGCTCGATGGCCTGCTGGGGGCAGATCTTACCGCAGCAGAGGCACTCCCAGCAGTACCAGGGGTTGCGGTTGTACGCTTTCATTCTTTCCTTGTCGAGAACCATGAGGTCGTTGGGGCAGATGTACATGCACGCCGTCTTGTCCTGTCCCTTGCAGCCGTCGCACTTTTCCGCGATTACGTATGTCGGCATAATCGAACCTCCTTAAGCCTGAATTCTGGACCGCCCCTTCCTCCCGGAAGAAGCCTGAGGGAAACGGACCGGAGAGTTTATTTACTGGCTTCTATCACCCCTTCCCCATGCTGTGCCTTCTATCTTTTCCGGCACCCGCGGGCACGGGCGCCAAGCACAGGGCTCCGGAAAACCGCGGCCACCCGACCGGTTATCTATTTGACATTAACCCCACAATCTCCTGCTGGAAATCTATACAGTCAGCTAATTTGTTAACGTGAGAACATAAACCGGCACAACAAAACGGGTTTTGTGAACTTCGGCACATAAATACGTATTTAGAAAACCTGCCGCCCCGGCAGGAATACGGAAATTTTTCGGTCCTGAAGGCTGCCCATAGTTTAGATCAGTATACCACGTCCACCCGCCGTCTGACAAGTCCTATTTTTCACTCCGTTCCCCGCCCTCCCGCCGCGGCCGGACCCGCAGGTAAAAAAGGCCCGTCGCCGCCGCCACCATGATGGGCAGGGCCGCCAGCTGGGTGAGGGTAAGGCCGTCCACGCCGGGGGGCGATACCCGCCAGAAGTCCAGGACAAAGCGGTAGGCGGCGTAGAGAAAGAGATACAGCCAGGCCAGGTGCCCGGGCCGGGGCCGGGCGCCGCGCCGCCACCAGAGAAGGCCGAAGATGACGAGGCCGAAGAGCAGGGAGTAAAGTTGCGTGGGGTGCCGGGGTATACCGTCGAAGGGAAAGGCCACGGCCCAGGGGACCGTCGTGGGTTTGCCGTAACAGCACCCGTTAAGGAAGCAGCCGATGCGGGCCACGGGATAACCGGCGGCGATGGCCAGGGCCAGGACGTCGGCCAGGTGGCCGAAACGCCACCCGCGCCGCCGGGCAAACCAGAAGGCGACCAGGGCGCCGGCGGCGATGGCGCCGTAATAGGAAAGCCCCGGCTCCCAGACGCGGAAGACGGCCAGGGGGTCGCCGGCAAAGTTTTCCCGTTCGATAAGCACGTATAATAAACGGCTCCCCAAGAGCCCGGCAAGGACAAGGTAAGCGCTGAGTTCCAGGACCGCGTCGCCGCTAAAACCGCGCCGCACCGCCTCCCGCCGGGCCACCAGGAGCCCCACCACGACCGCCAGGGCCAGCATGAGACCGTAGCTATGAACGACGAAGGCGCCAAGGCGGAAAAGCTCGGGGTGCATCAGTTATCGTCCCTCTCACGGGCGCACTCGCGCACGCGCCCCGCCAGGGTATCAAGGGCGTGGGGGAGCACCGGCAGGATAACGTCCAGGCACTCCCGCACCGCCCGGGGGCTGCCCGGAAGGTTAACGATCAGCGTCCCGTGCCGGATGCCGCAAACCCCCCGGCTCAGGATGGCCCGCGGCGTCAAGCGAGCGGTTTCCCGGCGCATGGCCTCGGACAGCCCGGGCACCTCCCGGTCGATGACGGCCAGGGTGGCCTCAGGCGTGTTGTCGCGCGGAGCCAGGCCCGTGCCGCCCGAGGTAAGGATGAGGTCTACCTTCCGTTCCGAGAGTTCGACCAGGGTTTCCACCAGGGCATCATAGTCGTCGCTCACCAGGCGCGTCGCCACCAGTTCCCAGCCCTGGGCGGCAATGATTTCGCGCAGGGCGTCCCCCACGGCGTCGGCCCGCTCCCCGCGCGCGGCGCTGTCACTGGCGATCATGACGGCCACCCTGTACATTTTCTACCACCTCTATCCGGTCGCCGGCGCGGACCGTCCCGCCCCTGACGACCCTGATAAAAATTCCTTCCCGGGGCATCACGCAGTCCCCCACCCGCCGGAAGACCGCGCACCCGGCATGGCACTTCTTCCCGATCTGCGAGACTTCTCCGATCACCTCGCTGCCGATGCGCAGCCGCGCGCCCACCGGGAGGGCAGCCAGGTCGATCCCCTCGGTGGTGATGTTTTCGGCAAAATCCCCGGGATTTACGGAGAACCCCCGCGCCCGCACGCGCGCGATGCTTTCCAGGGCCAGCAGGCTCACCTGGCGCGGTCCCGGCCCCGCATGGGCATCGCCCACTACCCCGTGCTCCTCCCGCAGTTCAATCGCCGGGACGTTATGCTTCTGCTCCCCCTTACGCGCCCCGACCGATACGGCTACCACGCGTCCGGCCAATCTTCTTCTTCCCCCCTCCGCCGGAAGGTTCCCGAACGCCCTCCCGTCTTGGCAACAAGCCTTATGTTCCCGATGACCATCTCCCGGTCCACCGCCTTGCACATATCGTAGACCGTGAGGGCGGCCACGGCCACCGCCGTCAGAGCTTCCATTTCCACCCCGGTCTGCGCCGCCGTGCACACACGCGCCTGGATGGCCAGACAACCCGCTTCCGCATCGGGCCGGAAGCTCACCTCGACGGCCGTCAGGGGCAGCGGGTGACAGAGCGGCACCAGGCGGGCCGTTTCCTTGGCGGCCATGATCCCCGCCACACGGGCCACCCCCAGGACCTCGCCCTTGCTGATGCGGTTTTCCAGGACCAGCGCCAGCGTGGCCGGGCGCATGCGCACCTCACCCCGCGCCACGGCCTCCCGCACCGTCACCGGCTTTTCGGTGACCTCCACCATTCTGGCCCGGCCCCGCCGGTCGACGTGCGTCAGTTCGGTCTTCTCACCCAAGGCGTTCTCTCCTTACCGCTTCCATTCGCCGCCCCGAACGCCGATCATCATCTTAGGAACGAGGGGATTTGGCTTCTCCCCCCGACGTCCGACGTCCGACGTCCGACGACCATATAATCTTGCCGCAGTCGCGCAGGTCGTACCCGCCCAGCTTCGTCACGGCCTCCCGGAAGGCGCGGTCGGCCAGCACCTCCATAACCCGCGTCACCTGGGGCGTTTCCCAGAAATCCTCCGGAATGCACAGGTCGTACCGCTCTTCGGCCACCGGGACAAAGCCGAGCCCGAGGGCGGAGGCCGCCGCCCGGATGCCCAGGCCGACGTCGCAGGCGCCGCTCGCCACCGCCGCGGCCACCGCCATGTGGGTGTACTCCTCGCGGGCGTACCCCCGCACCGCACCGGGGTCGATCCCCAGCCGTTTCAGGTGAAAGTCCAGGAGCACCCGGGTACCCGCCCCGCGCTGCCGGTTGACGAAGCGCACGTCCTCCCGCGCCAGGTCGGTGAAGCCCTTTATCCCCTTCGGATTCCCCGGGGCGACGATGAACCCCTGCTCGCGGTAGGCCAGGTTGACCAGGAGTGCGGGGCGCCCGGCCAGGTGCTTTTCGACGTAAGAGACGTTGTATTCCCCCGTCTCCTCGTCCAGGAGGTGGGTCCCCGCCATGTGGGCCTCGCCGCGGCGCAGGGCGAGAAGCCCCCCAAGGCTGCCCACGTGGGCGGAGGAAAGGCTGGCCGCCGGGTACTTTACCTTCAGGAAATTGGCCAGGACGTCGAGGGCGATGTCGTGGCTGCCGATGACCACGGTGGTTTCCTCGATCTCGTGCACCGGGCGCAAAAGGTCGACGGCCACCTCCTGCCCGGCCTCGAACCCCTCCGTGAACCTGGGCACCCGCAGCATGCCGTCGGCCCGGATAAGGGTAAGGATCAGTCCCGCGCCCCGGCCCAGGGGGGTGGCGATCACCTTCCCCCCCACCTTGCCCAGCTTGACGCGGACGAACTCGTCGACCCCCGCCGGCGACACCACGCGCCGGGAGAGGGTGGCGGCAAGGCGCGCGGGGGGCGGCACGACGCGGCCGAGACGGGCGAAGATCACCGGCCGCGCAAAAAGCTCAAAGGCGAGAACCGCGGATACCGGGTAGCCGGGGATGCCGAACACGGGCTTGTTGCCCACCGCGCCAAGGATGACGGGCTTGCCCGGCCTGGTAGCCACCCCGTGGGTGTGCACCTCGCCCAGGTCCGCGATCAGGGCCGCGCTGAAGTCCTCCCGCCCGGCGGAGGCCCCGGCGTTCAGGACCACAATGTCGGAACCGGCAACCGCCCGGGCCAGCGCCTCCCGGAGCTGCGGGTAGTCGTCGGGCACGATGGGGTGGCGGCTGATCTCCGCCCCCCATTCCGCGGCCATGCTCCCCAGGACGCGGGTGTTGTACTCCACGATATCGCCCGGGCGCAGTTCGCCCCCCGGCTCCACCACCTCCGTGCCCGTGGGTATGAAGGTAACACGCGGCCGCGGGTGCACCGGGACACGGGTTACCCCGCCGGCCAGCATACCCCCGATGTCCACCGGCCGGATGACGTGATTGGCCGGCACAATCATCTCCGTGGCCACTATATCTTCTCCAATAACACGGACGTGCTGGCCGGGAAAGGCGGCGGCGATGATCTCGATGGTGTCCTCCGCCGGGAAGTGCACGTCCTCGACCATGATTACCGCGTCGCAGCCCGCGGGGAGGACGTCCCCGGTATCGACGGGAAAAGCCTGCGCTCCGATGCGCAGGCGAACGGGGCAGTTCTCGGCGGCGCCGAAGGTATCCCGGGCGCGCACCGCGAACCCGTCCATGGCGGCGGCGTTGAAGTGAGGTGAGGAAACCCGCGCGAAGACCGGTGCCGCCGTCACCCGGCCCGCGGCCTCGACCACCGGAACCTCTTCGGGCGGCCCCGGCGCCAGCGCGCCCCGCGCCCGCAGGAACTCCAGGTACCCGGCCAGGGCCTCCTCCCAGGGGGTTTCCGTCAGGAAGGGTTCACGTTCCTTCCGGGGCACACGTTTCACCCCCACTCCTAAAACAGTAGCACATCTACGCACTCGCCGGCCTCCACGCCGCCGCTGTCCAGGGAAATCACGGCCAGCCCGTCGGCCCGCGCCATGGTGGCAATCAGCCCCGATTTCCCCAGGATCGGCTCGGCCACCAGCTCGCCGTTCTCGCGGCGCAGGCGGACCCGCACGTAGTCCTCCCGCCCGGGGGCCGAGCGCAGCTGGCGCGACACCCGGGCGCGGACGGCAAGGCGGCGCTCACCGGGATTTATCAGGGGCCGGACGATCAGGTCGAAGACGACCATGGCCGAGACCGGGTGACCCGGGAGGCCAATGACCGGCTTGCCGGCCACCACCGCCCCGATGGTTGGCTTGCCCGGCCGCACCGCCAGGCCGTGAAAGAGGACGCCCGGCTCCCCCAGGGCGTCTATAACCCGGGCGGTCATATCCCGCGTGCCCACCGAACTCCCGCCGGAAACAACCACCATGTCCGTCTCGGCCAGGGCCCGGGAAGCCGCCGTATACAGGGCGTCGAAATCGTCGCGGACGATGCCGTAACGTACGGGCACACCGCCGCAGGCGGCTACCAGGCCGGCGTTGGTGTACGAGTTAACGTCCCGCACCTGCCCCGGACCGGGTGTTTGTTCCACGGGCACGATTTCGTCGCCGGTGGTGATGATTCCCACGCGGGGCGGCGCCAGGACGGGTACTTCGGCGACACCGGCGGCCGCCAGCAGCCCGACGTCCTGCGGGCGCAGCCGGTGGCCGGCGGCAAAAAGGACCTCTCCCGCCCGGATGTCGTCGCCCCGGCGCACCGTATTCTCACCCGGCGCCACGGGCCGCGTCACCCCCACCGTACGCTCGTCCACCGTCTCGGTGTGCTCCACCATTACCACCGCGTCGGCCCCGGCAGGGAGCATCCCGCCCGTGGCGATCCGGCAGGCCTGGCCCGGAGAAAGGGCGGTTGCGGGCGCCTCCCCCATCCGCACCTCCCCCACGACCTCCAGGTAGGCGGGCAGGCCCTCCGAGGCGCCAAAGGTGTCGCTCGCCCGTACGGCAAACCCGTCCATGGTTGAGCGGTCGAAACCCGGCACGTCCTCCGGGGCCAGGATATCCCTGGCGACCGCCAGGCCGAGGGCTTCGGCCAGGGGGCAGACGCGGGAGGGGCGGGCAACATTCGCGTACCGCCGCAGCACAGTTACCGCTTCTTCCACCGTCCGTACCTGGAACAAACGCATAGCAACCGCTCCCGCTGCGCTCCCACGAAACTAGGGTAACACAAAACGCCGGGTTTCACCGCGTTTGCACCCTATTTCGCGATGAACTTTTCTTTTTCCTGCTTCACTTGCCGTTTCCCCGGCGCAAGGGGAAGGTGCCGCCGTGGATGAAGCGGGCGTCGGATATATTGTAGAAGATCTCGGTATCCAGGCCCTCGAGGATGCTTAACACCCGCGGCAGGTCCTTGCGCTTGAGGGTAACAAAGAGCACGGTCCGCGGCCCGTGCCGGCCCTCACCAACCACCTGCGTCACCCCGAAGCCCTGTTCCCGCAGGCAGCCCGCAAGTTCCGCGACGAGCCGTGCCGGCGGAAAGATCTGCAGCGACAGGTATCCAACCGCCAGGCGTTCTTCGATAAGGCTGCCTACGTAATTGCCGGTGGCGAACCCGGCGGCGTAGGCGATGATCTTGCCGGGGTCGGTGAGGCCGTTGCGCAGCACTTCGTTGAGGACGACGATAAAGATGCTGACCTCGACAAAGCCGGTCAGCGCGGCGAGGAACCTTTTGCCGCGGGTGAGAAGTAAAACGCGCACCACGTCGAGGGATACGTCCCCCACCCGGGCCAGGAAAATAAAAAGGTAGGCGGTGACGAAACCGAGCAAAGGGTCACCTTCTTTTACCTGCCTGTATGCAGGGGAAACCCGTCACACGGCCACCATTAGTATACCTGCCGTGCCGGGAAAGTCAAGGCACCGCCGGGCGAATGCGGAGGTCGGAGCGGCCGGCAGCCGGGTCTCAGTTGTTGACCACCATGGCATCAAAGCCCATAGCCCGCAACCGGGCGGCCAGGCGCTCGGCGTTTTCCCGGTCGCGGAAAGCCCCAACCTGAACGCGGTACAAACGGAGGCGAGAGGTGCAAGGTGTAATGTTGGAGGGACTGGAAGCCGCCTGGGGCGGGGTCCCACCAGGTCCGCACATGCCCTGCAGTGCGTTATCCACGCGGCGGCGAACTTCGCCCATGTCCAGGTAGCGGCCGGGGCAGAGGGTGGCGGCGCCCGGAACCTCCCGGTGGCCCAGGATGTTCGCCGCCGGGATACCGTGGGCGGCGGCCAGGTGACGCAGCAACTCCACCAGGGCGGCCAGCTGGGCGGCCAGGGGCGGGTGCGCTTCGAAATTCCCGATGAGCGCCACGCCGATGGCCCGGCGGTTCATGCCCGCGGCGGTGCAGTGGGCGCCGGGAAGCCCCAGCGGGCGCCCGGCCACCACCGCCCCGCTGCGCTCGATAAGGAAATGGTAGCCGACGTCCCGCCAGCCCAGGCTCAGGTGGTAGGCCCGCACCTGCGCCGCGTCTTTTTCCTCGGCCCCGGTGTGGTGCACGATAATGTGGGACCATAACGGTCGCCGGTCGTCAGGCGCCATATCAGCGTTCACCCAGGTCATCGCCCGCTCCCTCCTTCGACGATAACCCGCGCCTCCTCGAGGTCCACGTCGGCCTGACGGGCGACGACAACGGTGAGCAGGGCAACCGACTTCTGCAGCTCCCTGATCAGGGGCTCGAGCCGCACCAGGAGGTAGCCCGCCACGGCCATGGGAAAGCCGTAATTTCCGATCAAGGTAAACATCTCTTCCAACGCCATCACCTCCGTAACATATCCCGCTCCAACTTCTCACGTCCCACGAACAACTCGACCTCCTGAAACCGGGATAAGGCAGGGTCGGACGTGGGAGGATCGTTCCTCCCACCTCCAACCTCTCACCTCCCACTACCCAACGAGGTCGGTCGTCACCGTTTCTACGATGCGCGCCCCGGCGATGCCGATAAGATCCCCACCGGTAGAGGTGAAGATGTTCTTGCCGATGACGGTGTTCATCGCCGCTTCGATCTCGACCGCCGTCAGGTTCTCCCGGGGGTCCGGCACGCGCAGCGTCACCGTGCGCCCGGTGGCGCTCGCAAAGCGGAGTTCAAGGCGCCTGGTCACGGCCATCCGGATCACCTCCTTTCCTTAAGGGTTTCCGGCCGGGCGCCTAGGCGCCGGCCAGTTCCTCGGTGTCCACGCGCCGCACATCGGC
>JBFMHQ010000017.1:19690-32959 GCA_040751815.1 Bacillota bacterium
GGCGCTCGCAAAGCGGAGTTCAAGGCGCCTGGTCACGGCCATCCGGATCACCTCCTTTCCTTAAGGGTTTCCGGCCGGGCGCCTAGGCGCCGGCCAGTTCCTCGGTGTCCACGCGCCGCACATCGGCCAGGGGGTGCACCTGCAGCCCGGCCAGCGCCTGCCCCACCGCGTAAACGTCCTCGTCGGTGGCGGACGCCTTGACGTTCCGGAATCGGATGCGGGCGTAGACGGGCTGCCCCGCCGCGTCGGTGCCCGTTTGCACCTCAAGCTCCAGCAGGCTCGCCAGGGGCGTGGAAGTTACGGCCATCCCGAGCACCTCCTTTCCTTGTTTTTGGCTGCCGCGGCCCCGGACCGGCAGATGGGGCCGCGACAAAAATAGGACCGGCAGCTCAAATTCAGTTGCCGGTCCTGGGTTACAGTTTAGCCTCCCCTCCGCACCCGGTCAAAACGGTCACGGGCGTTTTCCGGGTTTCTCGGCCTATTATCCCTGCTATTCTGAGGATTGCTTCCTATTTATTGGCCGCACAGGCTCCTGTGACATCCCCTTTTACCCGCCGGACTCTCCCGAAAGATGGCCGGGGGCGGCCCCGGGGGCCGCCGGGGCAGGCCATGACAGGCCTCACACCCGTTCCTTTTCCGCAAGCCGCCCGGGCACCTCCTTCGCGCCGGCCTCCAGGATCAGGCGGCGCGCCAGGGACGGGCTGACCCCGAGGCACTCGCAGATCAGGCAGAAAAGGTCCGACCGGAGGAAACGCCGCGCCGAAAGGTAATGGCCCCGGTTGGCCCCGCGGGGCCCGCGCCTGATGTCCTCGATGACCTGCGTCAGTATCGCCGCCGCCAGTTCCAGGTAGTTCTCGTATGTCCCGGGCATGCCGCCCTCCCTCCTTTCGTGTCTCCCCCATTCTACGCTTGCGCACCGGCCGGCGCAAAGGTCACGCGGCCCGTGGAAGGGGCTTGTACCGGCAAAAGGACCGGCCGGGGGTTTCTTACCGGTATTTTCGGTAGAGAGCGCGCCTTGACCCGGGGTGCGGCAATATGTAAGGTAGGAGTAGGTGCAAGCGGGGTGAACGGGCCGTGCAACCGGGAGAGAAAATTAAGAGCCTGCGCCGCGCCGCAGGTTACACCCAGGCCCGGCTGGCCGCAGCTACCGGGCTTTCGCAGCAGTACCTGAGCGACATCGAAACCGGGCGCCACCGGCCGAGCCTGCGCGCCCTGGAGAAAGTAGCCGCGGCGCTGGGGGTCCCGGCGGCGGAGCTGCTCGCCGGACCGGCGCCCCCCGGCGGTACGCCCCTCCTGGGGCGGGTTCCCGCCGGGCCGCCGCTGGCGGGGGAAGAAAACGTCCTGGGCTACGTGGTACTCCCGCCGCCCCTGGCCGGGCCGGATACTTTTTGCCTGGAGGTCAGGGGCGACAGCATGCGGGATATGGGTATCGGCCACGGCGACTACCTGATCGTGCGCGCGCAAAACACCGCCGACAACGGCCAGGTGGTGGTGGCCAGGGTGGAGGGTGAGGTTACCTGCAAGCGCTTTTACCGCGCCGGCCGCCGCGTGCGGCTCGAACCGGCCAACCCCGCCTATCGCACGCTGGAGGTGGACGCCGCCGCCGTCAGCATCGTCGGTGTTGTCACCGGGATCATCAAAAAGGTTCAGGGCCCGTAAATACCGGGATATCCTCAGAGAAACGACCTGGCTCCCAGGTAGTGGTCGCGGTAGTACGGGTCATCCAGGCGGTTGACCACCACCCCGCGCCCGGAGGAGGCGTGGATGAACTCCCCGGCGCCCAGGTAGATGCCGACGTGGCTGACACCGTGAAGACCCGCGTGGGACCCGGAGAAGAAAACCAGGTCGCCGGGCGCGGGCTTGTCGACGGGGCGCGCCCGGGGCGCGTCAAACTGCCGGTCGGCGTCTCGTGGCAGCCGGATCCCGTTGACCTGGTACACCCGGTAGGTGAAGCCCGAGCAGTCGATTCCCAGGGCGGTGGTGCCGCCCCAGACGTAGGGCGTACCCAGGAACCTCTGCGCCGTGCGGATTACGTCGGCGCGCGTGCCGCGCGGCGGCCGCGCGTCTACCGGGAGCACGCGCCCCGCCTCCGCCGGCACCCATCCGCTCCCTTCCGGGAGCTTTACCCGGTACCGGCCGGCGGAGGTTTCCAAAAGACCTAGTTCGCACCCCATGGTTAGAAGGGTGGTGGCACCGCCGGTCCCGGCGGCCGCCTCAACCACCGGTGCCAGGATAAGCACCTTGCGGCGCACGCCGTCCAGAGGGCCCTTCCCGGGCCGGTACGGCACCACGTCCCGGGCCTGGACCCAGCCGGTATAACCGTCGGGGACCGCCACCTCCAGCCAGTCGCCGCTGCGCCGGCGGACCGCCAGTTTCTCTCCGGCGATAACCTCGGTTACCATCTCGGCACCCGCCTCGGGCGCCGCGTAAACGCCGGCCGCCACGCCGCGGACCAGGACGTGCGCCGCCGCAAGGGGCGCGCGTCCGGCGTAAAGTCCGCCACCCAGGACCGCGCCCAGGACCGCCGCTGCCAGCAACCCCCTGCCCAGCCTGCCCACCGCGCCCATCCCTCCGTACAAACAAGGCGTGCCAAACACCAACCCCTCCTCCCCATCCATATAATATGTATATCTGTTATGCATATCCACCGCTACCCCAGGCGGTACATCACGGACAAGGGAGTGATAGCTGTGCCACCCCAACCGGTGCCGTTGCTCGACCTGCTCGGTGCTCTGGAACCGCTCCTCGTGACCACCCGCCACGTGTACAACGTCCCCATCGCCGGCCTGGCCTTCGATTCCCGGCGCGTCGCCAGGGGAGACCTGTTCGTGGCCGTGACCGGTTTCCGCCAGGACGGCCACGCTTTTATCGCCCAGGCCCTGGAAAGGGGCGCCGCGGCCCTGGTTACGGAGCGCGAGGTCCCCGTGGCCGACGTCCCCGTGATCCGCGTCAGGAACGCCCGCCGCGCCCTCGCCGCCCTCGCCTGCCGCTTTTTTGCCCACCCTTCCGCGCACCTCAATGTGATCGGCATCACCGGCACGAACGGAAAGACCACCGCCGCCGCTATGCTCCGCAGCATCCTGGCCTTCTCCGGAAACGGTTGCGGGTTGATCGGCACCGTGGACGTGGTTACAGGGCGCCGGCGCCTGCCGGCCAGGCTAACGACCCCCGAAGCGCCTGAAATCCAGGCCTACCTGAACGAGATGCGCGATGCCGGGCTGAGCCACGCGGTTATGGAGGTTTCGGCCCAGGGGGTCGAACTGGAACGGGTAACCGGGACCAGGTTTGTCCTGGGAGGGGTAACCAACGTCAGTACCGACCATCTCGATTTTTACCCCTCCCTTGGCGCCTACGCCAGGACCAAGGGGCGTTTCCTGGCCATGGTTTCCCCCGACCGGCCGGTACTGGTTAACGCGGACAACGACCTTTCCCTTGCCCTCGCCCGCGCTTACCACCCGGAAAACGTCGTCACCTACGCGGTCGACGGCCCGGCAGACGTCAGCGCCGGCCGCACGGCCCTGGGCAGGCACGGCGCGTCCTTCCAACTCACCATCCACCGCGCCCTTCCCCGCCCAGGGGGCGGTTCCTGCGGCCCCCTGCGCCTCAACGTCAGGATACCTCTCCTCGGGAAACAGAACGTGTATAACGCCCTGCTGGCGGCCACGGCGGCCCTCGTGCTGGACGCGCCGCCGTACGCCGTGGTCCGGGCCCTCCGCACCTTCAGGGGGGTTGCGCGGCGCATGCAGGTTTACCGGGCGGGGCCGCTGACCGTCGTGGACGACACGGCCCTCAATCCCGCCAGCATTGACGCCGTAATGGCCACGATCCGCAGCGTCTTCGGAAGCCAGCGGCTGACGGCCGTGTACGCGGTGCGGGGCGGGCGGGGACCGGAGATCAACCGCCGCAACGCCCTCGTTTTCGCTTCCTGGCTGGCGCGGTTTCCCGGCAGCCGGCTGATTGCCACGTCCAGTGCCGGCGAGGTAGGCGCCGGCGACGTGGTTTCCCCCGAGGAGGAAGAAGCGTTCCA
Organism: Bacillota bacterium; assembly: GCA_040751815.1. GTDB lineage: Bacteria > Bacillota > Desulfotomaculia > Desulfotomaculales > UBA12532 > UBA12532. Next base: position 23,718 of record JBFMHQ010000017.1, read on the forward strand.
CGCTACCCTGCGCCGGCACGGCATTTCCTGTCCCCACTACTCCGACCTGCGCGCCGCCCTGGCTGCGGCCCTGGACATCACACGCGGCGAAGGCATTCTGGTACTTTTGGGCGCCCAGGGAATGGATAACGGCAGCAGGGTCCTTTTCGAACTGCTGGCCGGCCGGGAGCGGGCCGGCGCCCCAGAAATTGCCTTCCCGGCCCCCGTGCCATCCGCTGCGAGGCAACATATATTGGCGTAGGATACTTCATGCCGGGATTCACCACGGCGTTTTCGGGCGGATGGAGGCGAAAGTGTGCCCGACCGGGATTTACCGCGGATCACAAACATCTGGTCGCGGATCGCCGGCACGGCGGAAGGCGGGCAGGAGACCCAGGTGATCATCGAGGCCGATCGCGCCTTCCCGCACAGGCTCGAAAACAGCATTCCGGGCGTCCTGCTGGTGCACGCGCAGGCGCGCGCCGTAATGCCCGAAGGAACCATTCCCATCCGCGACGGGCTGCTGAAACAGGTTACCCTGCGTCAATGCGACGCCGGAACGGCACAGATCGTCCTGGAAAGGGAACGCTACGGGCCTTACCGCGTCAGCACCTGCGCTACGCTGCCGGCCAGGTTGATCCTCCACCTGGACCGCGCCCCCTTAAAGGCCGTCCTGGCGGGGAGGAGGGTGGTGCTTGACCCCGGCCACGGCGGCAGAGACCGCGGGTACCGGGGCCCGGTTAACCTGTGGGAGAAGGATGTGGTGCTGATCACCGCGGAGAAACTGGCGGCGCTTCTTACCGGGGCGGGCGCCGGGGTATGGCCCACCCGGACGGACGACGTGGAAGCGGACCCTTTCACCCGCCTCGTTACGGCGCGCAAGGTGCAAGCGGATCTTTTCGTTTCCCTGCACACCGGCCATGCGCCCACGGCCCGCACGGGGGGCAACAGGGTCCTTTACAACCCCGCGTCCCCCGCCAGCATCACCCTGGCCCGCCTGGTGCGGGAGGCGCTGCAGGAACAGGTAAGCCTAAAGAGCAAGCCCATGCGCCCGGATACGGTCTACCTGGTCCGCCTGGGAGATATCCCCGGTATTACCGTGGAAATCGTGACGATCTCCAACTGGGTGGAAGAGGGCCTCCTGCGGATGCCGCGCTTTCACGAGAAGACGGCCTTCGGCATATTCAACGGCATTCTCAGATGGCTGGTGAAGGAAAATGATCCGGGGTAAGATACCGATTCGCACCCACGTGATCACGCCGGCGGACGATATCGTCGAGGTGGTGAAGCGTTACGCCGGAGAAGTGGCCTCCCCCGGCGACGTCGTGGCCGTCGCCGAAAGCGCCGTGGCCATTTCCCAGGGGCGCGCCGTTCCCTCGGCGAAGGTCCGGTACGGCCGGCTGGCCGCCTTCCTCTGCCGCTTTGCGGGGAAGGAGGGCAGCCTGGCCACGCCCCAGGCCATGCAACTGGCCATTCAGGAGGTGGGCGTCGGCCGTATTCTGGCCGGCTGCGTCGCCGCCGCCCTCGGCCGCCTGGTGGGGCGCCGGGGCGACTTTTACCGGGTGGCCGGCCGCCACCTGGCCCTCATCGACGACGTGGCCGGCACGATGTGCAGCTACGAGGGCTTTATCGTTCTCGGGCCACGCGACCCGGAACGGGTGGCCGAAGCCATTAAGGAGGCCACCGGGCTCGACGTGGCTATCACCGACGTTAACGACGCCCGGCGCGTGGACATTATCGGCGCCACCGCCGGCGTGGACCGCAAACTGGTGGAGGAAGCGCTGCTCGACAACCCTTTCGGTAATGACGACCAGCAGACGCCCATTGTGGTGCTGAAAAAAGCAGGTTAAGGAGGATCCGCATGCTCCCAACCCCGACTAAATTCGCCCTGGTCGCCGGCCGCGGCGAAGGGGTTACCAAACTGGTGGCCTTCGACAACGCCCTCCTGGACGCCGGTATCGGCAACCTGAACCTGATCCGCGTCTCCAGCATTCTGCCGCCGGGCGCCCGGCGGGCCGCCCGGCTGGCCATCCCGCCCGGCTCCCTTGTACCCACGGCTTACGGGGCCATTACATCCACGGAACCGGGTGAAACCATCGCCGCGGCGGTGGCCGTCGGCCTGGCGCCGCCGTCGTACGGGATCATTATGGAATACTCGGGACGCACCGGCCGCGACGAGGCGGCACGCCTCGTAGAGGAAATGCTCCTGGCCGCCTTTGCCGCCCGCGGCATCACGCCCGCCGCCACCGAGGTCAGGGCCGTGGAACACACGGTGGTCCGCACCGGTTGCGCCCTCGCCGCGGTAATTCTCTGGTATTAAGGGCCGCCGGGCAAACAACCGCCTTGCGTTAACCGGGGCTTACAGACGGGACGGGCCGCGTGTTATAATAACCTGAGCGCACCAATTCAACGTGTGAAGGAGGCGGCCGGCGGTGGCGGTGCATTGCCCGGTGTGCGGTTCGGACAAGGTAGCCAGGGTGGGGCGGTACGACTGGTTTATTAAATGGTCCCTCGGTGGGGCAGTGGTGCTCGGCATCGCCGGTCTCCTGGCCCCCATCTTCTGGATGCTCATCCCCCTGTGGATGCTGGGCGTCCTCTACTTTTACATCTCCCGCCCGCTCTACGTCTGCGAGAAGTGCCAGCACGAGTGGGACTCACGGGAAAAGGCGCCCAAAAAGGTTTAACCGGCGCGGCGGCCACCGCGGACCAGCGAGGTAACGACGCCCAGCAAGGCCAGAAAGGCCGCCACCCAGAGCGCGTCATGGAACGCGGCCACGTGGGCGGCCCGGGCGAGGGCCGGTCCGGCTACCCCGCCGTCGGCCAGCGCTACCTGCTGGGCGGCCAGCGTATGCTGCATTCGCCGTACCTGTCCCGCTTCCCGCCCGCGCCGGGGGTCCTGGCGTCCGGGGCGGGCGCGCGGGAGGCGGAAAAGGAAGGAGCGTCTCCGCCAGGAAACGCACGCGCTCGTCCCGCACCCGGTACCGGACCTCGGCCCCGCGGCGTTCCCCCTCCACGATCCCCGCCCCGCGCAGCACCGCAAGGTGCTGGGAAATGGTGGACTGGGGAAGGCCGAGACAATCGGTGATCGTCCCCACGTTGCAGGGCCCGGCAAGCAGGCCGTGCACGATGCACAGGCGGGCCGGGTGGCCAAGCGCCTTGAGCAGCGCCGCCACCTCGGCGTACTTTTTTTGCTCGGTCAAGGGATCACCCGCCTCGCTAAATAAACATATTGATGTCTGCCCGCAGGGCGCGCTCCATGTAGCACTGAGCGTCGATAAACTCCACGCCCTCAACAAAATCCTCCGGCTTCAGGCCCAGCATGTCAACGGTCATCCGGCAACCGTAAAGCTTTACGCCCTCGTAAAGGCACATTTCCAGGAGATCCTCGGGAGGCGGCACCTGCGCCCTCTTTTCCGCCAGCCGGCGCATCATAGCCGTGGCCAGGGCCGGGATACCCGGTATCCAGCCCAGGATGCCCGGCGGGAAGTATTTGGCCCGGCGGATTCCGCCCCGCCGGATGGCATGGATGCCGTCGAAGGTGAAGAAGATGGCGGCCTCCGCGCCGGCCCTCACCGCCTGCAGGGCCAGGATGAGCGGCGGATAGACGCCGTCCAGGGTATTGCGCGCGCAGATGAGGAATACGCGCTGTCGTTCCCGTTCCGCCTTTTCCATAGACAGCTCCCCTTTCTAATTATTTATATATTACGATTATTATATATTTGCAGCTCCGTGAACGTCAATCAACCGGTTAAGAAATGGATTCCGGGAGGTGCAAAAAAGAACCGGGGCGATGATGGGGTCCCTCAGTGGAGCAAGGGTTTACAGACGCCCGCCGGGCAGCGGCGTTCCCGGACGTGGGTCAGGTATTCGTCCCGGAAGTAGCGGAGCGTGGAAAGGACCACGTTGGGAGCCGTCTGGCCCAGGCCGCAAAGGGCCGTTTCCCTGATATCGCGGGCCAGGTCCTCAAGTTCCCGGAGGTCGGACTCCGTGGCCCGCCCCCCGGTGATGCGGTCCAGGATCTCCACCATCCGGTGGACCCCGATGCGGCAGGGAGTGCACTGGCCGCACGACTCCTCGCCGGCGAAGGCAAGGTAGAACCTGGCGATGTCCACCATGCAGTTGGTTTCATCCAGCACGATCAGGCCGCCGGAACCCATGATGGTACCCAGTTCGGCCAGCGACTCGTAATCGATGGGCACGTCGATGAGGTGCGCCGGGATGCACCCGCCGGACGGCCCGCCGGTCTGCACGGCCTTGAGCCGCCTTCCGGCCGGCACCCCGCCGCCGATATCGCAGACAACGGTGCGCAGGGAGGTGCCCATAGGCACCTCAACCAGACCGGTGTTGTTGATCTGGCCGGCAATGGAGAAGATCTTGGTTCCCTTCGAGCGCCCGGTGCCGATACCGGCGAACCATTCCCACCCGCGGCGCAGGATGAGGGGCACGTTGGCCAGGGTTTCGACGTTGTTGATCACCGTGGGTTTGCCCCAGAGGCCCGCTTCCGCGGGAAAGGGCGGCCGGGGGCGCGGCTCCCCGCGCTCACCCATCGCCGAGCGCAGGAGGGCCGTTTCCTCGCCGCAGACGAAGGCTCCGGCCCCCATGCACAGATCTATATCGAAGCCAAAGTCGCTGCCGAGAATGCTTTTCCCCAGCAGGCCCGCCTGCCGCGCCTGCCGCACGGCGATTTCCAGGCGGCGGACGGCCAGCGGGTACTCGGCGCGGACGTAAATGTAACCCTCGCCGGCACCCACCGCGTACCCGGCGATGAGCATGCCCTCCAGCACCGCGTGGGGGTTGCCCTCCAGGATGGCGCGGTCCATAAAGGCCCCGGGATCGCCCTCGTCCGCATTGCAAACGATATATTTGGGATGCGCTTCGGCTTCGCGCGCGAAGGCCCATTTTCTCCCCGTTGGGAACCCGGCTCCTCCCCTCCCCCGCAGCCCCGACCGGGTAACGATGTCGATCACCTCTTCCGGTGCCAGACTTCCCAGAGCCTCGGCCAGGGCCAGGTACCCGTCCCGGGCGATGTACTCCTCTATGTCCTCGGGGTTGATAAGCCCGGCGTCGGCCATTACCACGCGCGTCTGCCGCCGGAAAAAGGGGACGTCGTGCATGAAAAGCACCGCCCTGCCGTCCGGCCCCCGGTAAAGCAGTTCCTCCACCGGCTCCCCCCCGGCGAGATGCGTGCGCACCAGCTGCGGAACGTGGCCGGCGTTTAACCTGGTGTAGAAGATGCCGCCGGGGTGGACCACCGCCAGCGGCCCCATCCTGCAGAAGCCGAAGCACCCGGTATGGGTGACGGCGACGTCGAGGCCGCGCGCCCTGATTTCCTTTTTCAGGGCCTTCAGCACGTCCTGGCTGCCCGCCGACATGCACCCCAGCCCGGTGCAGACCAGCACCTGCGCCGGGGGGCCGGGACGGCCTTCCTGCAGGCGCTGTTCAAGGACCGGGCGGAGCCGCTCGCGCGTCGCGTGGAGGTCCTGGGCGCTCCGGTACACGCTCCACCTCCTCGACCTTCTCCGCCTCGCGGCAGCGGCGGACCAGTTCCACCGCCGCCTCCGGCGTTACCTCACCCACCACGTCCTCGTTGACGACCACCACGGGCGAGAGGCTGCACGCCCCGAGGCAGCGGGTGGTATGCAGCCAGAAGAGCCCGTCGGGCGTCGTCTCGCCCTCCCTGATGCCGAGGGCGGCCCGAAGCCGCTCCAGCACCGCCTGGGCGTCCTTCACGTAGCAGGCCGTCCCGAGACACACGCCGATGCCGTACTTGCCGCGGGGTTTCGTCCTGAACTGGCCGTAAAAGGTAGCCACGCCGTAAATGTGGCTCAGGGGCAGGTCCAGCTTTTCCGCGACGTACGCCTGAACCTCCGGGGAGAGGTAGCCGAAAAGCTCCTGCGCCTTGTAAAGGATGCGTACCAGCCCCCCGGGGCGGCCGCCGTAATGTTCGATGAACTTATCCAGTACCAGGTAATGCCTGTTCTCCACGGAGGTCCTGCTGCGGTCCATGAAGATCACCTTTCTTAATCTTTGTTGGCTGCGTGTGGTTTATTCGGCACGTTGCCGGGTTTAGCGCCGCCGATCGCCAGAAACCGCCGCATGTCGCCGCTTTGACCCCCGTAAGAGGCATATGATAGAATTATAGTTGAATTTCACAACCCTTCAAGGAGAGGTGGATGGATGAATACCCTGAAGGTCTGGATCCTGATGGCCGGGCTGACGGTGCTGCTGGTGCTTATCGGCAACGCCTGGCTGGGGCAGCAGGGGGCTCTTTTGTTCCTCCTCATCGCGCTGGCCATGAACTTCTTCAGCTACTACTACAGCGATAAAATCACCATCGCCGCCACCGGCTCGCGGCCCCTCTCACCGGAGGAGGCGCCGGAGATCCACGCCATTGTGGAAGAGCTTTCCTACCGCGCCGGCATTCCCAAGCCGCGGGTTTACTACACACCTTCACCGCAGCCAAACGCCTTCGCTACGGGGCGGAACCCCGCCAACGCGGCGGTGGCCGTTACCGACGGGCTCGTCCGCCTTCTGAACCGCACCGAGATCGAGGGCGTGCTGGCCCACGAGCTGGCCCACATCAGGAACCGCGACACCCTCATCGCCACCATCGCCGCCGCCCTGGCAGGCGCCATCACCTGGATCGCGCATGTGGCCCAGTGGGGGTTGATCTTCGGCATGGGACGCGGCGACGACGAAGACAGCCCCGCCGGCGCCATCGGCTCGCTGCTGATGATCATCCTGGCCCCCATCGCGGCCATGCTTATCCAGCTCGCCATCTCCCGGGCCAGGGAGTTCCAGGCCGACGCCACCGGGGCCCAGATCGCCGGCCGCGCCGACGGCCTGGCCAACGCCCTGCTGAAACTCGAGGCGGCCGCCCAGCGGATCCCGATGCACGTCAACCCGGCAACCTCGCACCTCTTCATCGTGAACCCGCTGTCGGCGGAGAGCGTCGCCCGCCTCTTCTCCACCCACCCGCCGATCAGGGAGCGCGTGGAGCGGCTGCGGCGTATTATGCCCTTCTAAAACGGTTGCCGGTCGTAGACAAGCGTCGGACGCGATGGGAATCGCCACCGGCGATTCCTTTTTCGTTTGCCGGTCGCCGGAAAATCGGAGTACAAAGAAGAGGCGGACCGTTTTCCGGTCCGCAAATTAAAGTAGAGGGGTTAGTAAGGCGCGCGCTTATGTTCCCGGCCGGGCTACTCCCACGGCACCCAGGCCCTGCGCTCGGCCAGGACGTCCCCGAAGACCTGGCGGACCGTGCCCGCCTTCACGATGCGCCCGCCGTAAATCACGGCCACCCGCTCCGCCAGGCAGGGGATCTCGGTGTAGTCGTGGGTCACAAAAAGGGTGGTAACGCCCGTCTCCTTCAGGAGCGGCCCCAGCTCCTCCAGCAGCGCGTTGCGCGTGGGGTAGTCCAGGGCGGCGAAGGGCTCATCCAGGAAAAGGACCTCCGGTTCCAGGGCGAAGGCGCGGGCCAGGCTGGCGCGCTGCGCCTCGCCCCCGGAAACCTGCCGCGCGGGCCGGCGGGCCAGGTGCTCGATGCCGAAGCGTGCGAGCCACTTTTCCGCCCTGGCCCTGGCCTCCCGGCGCGGCACACCGCGGATGCGCAGGGCGGTCAGGATGTTCCCTTCGACGGTGGTATCCAGGAGCAGAGCCTCCTGGAAAACCACGGCCATCCGCCGGCGCAGGGCGACGATATTCCTGCCGTCCGCCGCCTCCCCGGCGAAATAGATACTGCCGGCGGTGGGTTTCCGGAGCAAGGCCAGGGTCAGCAGGAGGCTCGTCTTGCCGGCCCCGTTCGGGCCCACCAGGGCCAGCACCTCGCCGCGGGGGAGGGCGAAGTCGTCGATGTTGAGGACCTCGCGCCCCCCGAGTTCCAGCCTGAGCTTCTCCGCCCTGATCATGCCGGCTGCCTCCCCCGCTGCTGGAGGTAGGTCAGCGCCGCGGTGATGCCGAAGGAGACCAGGAGCAGAATGATGCTCAGCGCGGTGGCGAGTTCAAAGTTCCCCTTGGAGACCTCCAGCATGGTGGCCGTGGTGGCCACCCGCGTGTACCAGCGCACGTTGCCCCCCACCATGGCCGAGGCCCCCACCTCGGAAACGGCCCCGCCGAAACCGGCGATAACCGCCGCCAGGATGCCCAGGCGCGCCTCGCGCAGCAGGAGTCCCAGGTACTGAGGGCGGTTGGCCCCCAGGGCCAGCATCTGCAGCCGCAGCTTCGGGTTCACCGCCTGGATGGCCGCCACGGTGAACCCGGCGACGATGGGTGTGGCGATAACGGCCTGGGCGATAATCATGGCCGCCGGCGTGTAGAGGAGGCCCAGGAAGCCCAGGGGACCATACCGCGTGAGGCACAGCCAGGTGGCCAGGCCCACCACCACCGGCGGCAGTCCCATGCCGAAATTGACCAGGCTGACCACCAGCCCGCGCCCGAGGAAGCGCGTGAGGGCCAGGAAGGTCCCTATAGGAACCCCGATCACCACGGCGAGGCAGGTGGCCGCCCCCGAAACCTCGACCGTGCGCAGCATGATGTCGATAACCTCGGGGTCGCCGGTGGCCAGGAGCCTTACGGCCTCAACCAGCCCTTCGCCGATGACGCCCAAGTATTTCGCCTCCGTTCGGCTAGCCCAGTTCCTCCGTCTTCTTGCCGGCGTCGGGGAAGAAGAGCGGCTGCCCGAACTTATCCCTGCCGAACTCGCCGATCACCTTCTGGGTCTCCGGCGCCACCATAAACTCCACGAAGGCCTTTGCTCCGTCTGCGTTCACCTTGGGGAACTTCTCCGGGTTCACCTGCATCACGTGGTAGATGTTAAGGAGCGACCTGTCGCCCTCGGAAAGGATGTCAAGCTTGAGATTCGCTTTCTGCGCCAGGTACGTCCCGCGGTCGGTCAGGGTGTACCCCTTCTTCTCCGAGGCCTGCAGCAGCGTGGCACCCATGCCCTGGCCGGATTCCTGGTACCAGGCGCCGGAGGGGGTGATGCCCGCCTCTTTCCAGATGGCCAGCTCCTTCTTGTGGGTGCCCGAGTCGTCGCCGCGGGAGATGAAGAGGGCCTTTTTCGCCGCAATGGCCTTGAAGGCCTCCACGCTGGGCTTACCCTTAATGCCGGCGGGATCCTCCGGAGGGCCGACGATGATAAAGTCGTTGTGCATCACGAGCCGGTAATTGGTCACCACGCCGGCGTCGACCAGCGGCTTTTCCGCCGCCGGCGCGTGGCAGAGCAGCACGTCGGCCTCGCCCTTTTCACCCATCTGCAGCGCCTG
>JBFMHQ010000017.1:33059-36551 GCA_040751815.1 Bacillota bacterium
GCCCGGTCCAAAGTCCCGGTTATCCCCTCCTTTCCGCGCCGGGAAGCGCGGCAATTTCCCGCCGCACCCTGCCGGCCCCGCACCTTTAGCCGCGCACCTCAGGCTGGAGGGCTCGGGGTGAAGCTTATAAAGTTTGAGGCCGGGCACCGCGGAAAAACGGCAACCCGGCCTCACAGCCCGACGTTTGCCCTCCTTTCCGCACCGGGAGGCGTGCCCGTTTCCAGGCGCACCCTATCGGTCCGCCGTCCGTAGCCTTGTGGAAACCGTTGGCGGGCTTTGCCGGTTAAGACCCGCCGCGCACCCTGCGACGCGCCTTTTTTGCCCCGCCCGCTCTCAACGGCTTCCGGCCCCAGGTCCGGGGACTCGGAGAGGCTTCACGCTTTACTTGTCCTGGTGGATATTCGCCACCTCGAGGCAGATTCCTGCTTGTTCCTACAAACTTTTCACTCCTTTATCCCCTGCACAATAGGTCTTCTACGACATAACACCCCACTTTTTCGTGGCCACGGCCGCGCCGGATTGGTGGGCGCTGCCTTTTCGCCCTGGTACTGGCCAAAGTCGGTGGCGTTTTACTCACCGGTGATGGCCACCTCCGGAAAGTAGCAGAAAAAGGAACCGTACCCGTTCACGGAACACTTTGGATATTAGATGGGTTAGTCCAGCGGCGTATCGTTACACTTCTAAATGCAGCGCAGGCCCTGGAAAAGATGCGGGCGAAGGGAAGCCCTCTTCCCCAGGCCGAGTGCGAGCGGCGGTTGAAAAAGTGGAAGGGTTAGGCCGGGCGGTTCCCACGCCGACGCCGATGCTGCAGCAAGTTTAGCCCACGTCGTCAACATCGATCAACATCACTTTGACGGGGACGGCGGGAAAGTGCCGCTTCAGGCGCTCTATATCGTACACCAGCTGCTCTCCATATGACACACCGCTAGACATTTGTTTAAAAACCACTTTCATTTTTCTTGCTCCCTGGCCCGGTAGCGCACGCGCTGTTCAAACAGCTTATTCTGAACCGGAACCGAACCAAAGCGTACCAGTCTGGGAGGGATATTGGCATCCGGGATATCGGGGTCGTAAACTGTCCTTTCCATCGGCCGAATGCGCAACATTCCCCTTTCCGCCAAATCGATACGCTCTTTTGCGATCTTCACGTACTCGGGCATAATCTCAGCACCAATCGCTTTTCGGTTGTGCATGAGAGCCGCAATGGCAGTTGTTCCCACACCAATAAACGGATCCAACACCCAGTCCCCTTCGTCCGTCATCGACAGTACCAAACGCTCTATTAATTCTACCGGGAACTGGCACGGATGAACGGTCTTTTCAACGTGATTCGCTTTGACGTTGGGAATTTCCCATACATCGCCGGGATTCTTGCCAAGCGGATTACAACTCAGCTCCCCCTTGTTAGGACCTTTAAAATGCCTCTTTTTGGGGTATTTTTGCGGCACACGAACGGCATCCAGGTTAAAAGTATAGTTATTGCTCTTTGTAAACCAGAGAATGACTTCATACCGTCCTGAAAACCGTTTGGAAGCGTGCAGGCCGTGTCCGAAATGCCATACGATGCGATTACGCAGATGCAACCCGAAAGAGGTGAAAATCGGATAGAGAACTATGTCCAGCGGAATAATCTCTCCATTTTCTACATAGTTGCCTACCTGCCAGCAAATGCTTCCCCGGTCGTTTAAAATGCGCACGCACTCCTCAATCACCTTACGCTGCTGGGTCAAATATTCCTCCAGGCACAACCTGTTCTCATAGGGTTTGCCCAGGTTGTAGGGTGGTGAGGTGACCACCAGTTTTGCCAGGCCGGCAGGAATCTGAGGAAGCAACTCGAGACAGTCACCTTCGAAGAGAACCAGATCGGCCGTCCGGTCGAAGCTGGAGGCAATCTTTACTTTGCCCATAGGGTACCCCTTTCAAACCGGGTTTAGAAGCGCACACTTTTCAGGGCAATTCAAAATTTCTTTCCACATCGGGCACCCTTTTTCCTCCTGCTTCTGCCATCGACGTCGTTTTCTTCTCGCTCCTGGGCAGGGCTCCGGAATGAGGCGCGTAATGTCCCGGGTACGGTACCTGAGAAGCGGCACGCCCTCCTTGACCAGGGTGGTGATCACCAGCTCCCCTTCGCTGCCCGGCGGCAGGACGTCGCCGGTAGGGAAGCCCTCTTCCCCAGGCCGAGTGCGAGCGGCGGTTGAAAAAGTGGAAGGGATAGGCCGGGCGGGTTGATGGTTCAACCGGCTACGGCAGGAAAAATGGTGGAGATTGGCGAATTTATCCAGAAACGCTGTCACGAGATATGCGCTTTTGTGGTTTTACCACCTGAACCGGTGTTTAACAGAACCCCCGGTTTATCCGGCGGGGGAGGATTATGGCGAAAAAGAAGAGCGTGGCGAAAAACGGCAACGGGGACCTGGAGTTCGCCGACCGGCTCTGGTCGGCGGCAAACCGGCTGCGGGGCACGGTGGAAGCGGCCGAGTACAAGCATATCGTTCTCGGATTGCTTTTCCTCAAGTACCTCTCCGACGCCTTTGAAAACCGGCATAAGTTCCTGCTGCGGGCCGTAACCGATCCGGCCAACACCGAATACTACGTCAAAGAAGCGCCGGCGGAGTACATCGCTTCGGTGGCCGAAGATAAGGACGAGTACCTCGCCGCCAACGTCTTCTGGATCCCGCCCCAGGCCCGCTGGTCTTACCTGCTGGCAAACGCCCACCAGCCAAATCTCGGCCGGTTGATTGACGAGGCGATGGCGGCCATCGAGCTCCCCGGCGACACCTTTACCAACGACCTGCACCTGGACCTGCGCGCCGACTTCATCATCACCAACCCGCCCTTCAATATGAAGGAGTGGGGCGGCAAGCGCCTGCGCGAGGACAAGCGGTGGAAGTTCGGCTCGCCGTCACTAGAGAGTATGCGACCTTTTTGGAGGAAAGTTTGACATGGAAAACGGCCAACTCACCTGGATCACCAATTTCATTTGGGGCATCGCCGACGACGTGTTGCGCGACCTCTACGTGCGCGGCAAGTACCGTGACGTCATTCTCCCGATGACCGTGATCCGCCGACTGGATGCGGTATTGGAGCCCACCAAGCAGGCCGTGCTCGACATGAAAGCTTCGCTCGACAAAGCGGGGATCGTACACCAAGACGCTGCTCTGCGACAGGCCGCCGGTCAAGCCTTCTACAACACCTCCCCCTTCACGCTACGCGACCTCAAGGCGCGTGCCAGCCGCCAGCAACTGGAGGCGGATTTTCGCGCCTACCTCGATGGCTTTTCGCCCAACGTGCAGGAGATCATCGACAACTTCGAGTTCCGCAACCAAATCCCCCGCCTGGCCAAAGCCGACGCCCTGGGCACGCTTATCGAGAAGTTCCTCGACCCGTCCATCAACCTGAGTCCTTACCCTGTGCTCAACAGCGACGGCACCGTCCGGCTGCCCGGCCTCGACAATCACGCCATGGGCACCATCTTCGAGGAGCTGGTGCGCC
>JBFMHQ010000018.1:0-35881 GCA_040751815.1 Bacillota bacterium
GAACGCCGGCCCGCGGGACGACAACGGCGTCCGCGGGCCCATCGAGGAGGCCCTGGTGGGCACGCCGGTGAAGGACCCGAAGAACCCCATCGAGCTGGTCCGGGTGGTGCGCTCCTTCGACCCGTGCCTCGCCTGTGCCGTGCACGTTCTGGAAGTGAAGGACGGGCGGGAGCGCGTGTGGCGTTTCCGGGTATTTTAGACGGAGCGCGGCACCGGCAGAAGGGATGTGGCTGGAGATGTGGTTTCTGGCAGGAGCGATTCTGGTCGTAATCGTGGCGCTTGCCTTTTTGTTGGGCACGCTGACCGCAGGGCCGCAGAAGGTAAAATCGCGCCGTTTGCAGGTGGCACGGGTGCAGCGAACCCGGCGGTCGTCACCGGAGGGGGCCGGCGGGAAAAGCCTGATTGTCAAGATCGGGGGCTCGGAGCGGGAGCAGGCCCTCATCCGGCACGTGGACATACTCAGGAAACGGCGTGCCTCCGGCGCCGTCGCGCCGGGACAGCACGTTGTGGTCTACGTGCAACAGGCCGACCGGCACCTCATCTATTACAAGTATTACCGCGACCTGGGGAACCGGACTCTGCGCAACCTGGGCTGGAACGCGTGATCGGGAGCTTTGGCGCAAGGGGGGATGAGCATGAGGAAAAGGAAGACTATTTGCATCCTGGTGATGCTGGCTTTGCTTCTCGGACTGGCGCAGTTGCCGGCTGCCGCCGACGCGGAGAAGGTGCGGTTCTGGTGCACGCCAGAGCCCGTGGAAACGGGCGAAGACATCGTACTGGGCAATATCGAAGCCGAAATCACCGCCAGTGACGAGTACGATTATTTCGATGTGACCGTGGAACTCCCGGATGGGGTCACGTATATGGCGGCTGCAACCGTGACAACAGCTACCTATTACGTTAGGGAAGCAAAGGAGCTTTTGGCGGCGGAGGCGGACGGCCTGAAAATCCGCTGCCCGGGAGACGTAGAAACCATTCACATCCGCTTTGACCGGGAAGGCTCGTCAACGGTGAAGATCAAGAGGGGTGTGGCGCCGCCGGAGATCGCGGTGCGGGTCACGGTGGAGGCCAGGAAGGGTTACTCCACCAGATGGCGCGTTACCGGAGACTGTGTTAACGGAATCGCCGAGGAAGGCAGGGTAACGGTCACCGCCGGCAGCCCTTCGACCGTAACGCCGGGGCGGGAACGCCAGGTGGCGGCCATAACCTTTAAGGAAGAAAAACAAGGCACGCTCGAGGAAGGGGACCGGATCTACCTCCGCCTGCTGACGGGGGGCTATGCGTGGGAGTATCCGAAAGATGAATGGGTGACGAGAAGCAGCTATGGACCGCAGGTAGGCGAGATCCGCCGCACCGCCGACGGAACGCAACTCGCGCTGGTGATTGCCAGGGAGTCTACAAGGGATGACCAGTGGTTAAAGATTACGCCCCTGGTCTGGGTCAAGGACACGGCCCCCGCGGGTGAAGTGAAGGTTGAGATAAGCAGTTCGCCCGCCGTCGTACCTACCACCACCCTTACCGTGGCCCGGCTGGGAAGCGCGAAGGAGGTCGAGGTGGATGTCGGCGACGTTCCTTCAATTACCCCGGGCGAAGAGCGGGCAGCGACGGAGATCAGGTTCGAAGAAGACGCGGCGGGGACCCTCAGAGAGGGCGACCGGATCACATTGGAGCTGACGGGCGACGATGTAACGTGGGAGCGCCCGCGAAGCTCCTGGGTCGTTGCCGGCAAACACGGCCTCGATGCCAACGTCGACCGACCGTGGAACAACCACCGGTTGCTGGTGCTGACGGTCACCGGCGAATCCAATAAGGCCGATACGCTGGTGCTGAAGCCGCAGATCCTTGTCGACAAGGACGCCGACGCGGGGCCGGTAAAGTGCAGGGTGACGGCGAGCACCGCCGCCGTGCCGGAGCAGACCCTTACCATCGCCCGCATCGGCACGGAGGAAGAGCCCGATATCGGCGTGAGCGTGCGCAACGACGGCGACGACATCCTATACCGCGCGTCGTCGGGCACGGTGATCGACACCATCGTTATCAAAGCCGCGCCGGCCCTGCCCGAGGGCAAAACGATCCTGCTCACCATCCGCACCCGCGGGGTGCAGTGGTACAAGGTAGAGTACCCAGCCAACCTGGAACTGCTCGGCTTCCGGGACGAGAACCAGACAGCGGAATTCCGTCTGCGGGAGGACGTCAACGAGGTCGTCTTCGAGGGTGCCCGGGTCTCGGTAATGCCCGACGCCGCCCTTGGCGACGTTGAGGTGCGCGTTGGCGGTACCGCCGGGGCCCGCGGTACGGTGGAGGTCGGTGAAGTCAGGAGCCCCGTTACGGCCACGGCCTCCTCCAGGAAGGAGGTGCGCCTGGGCGAGACCAACCAGCCGGCGGGGGATATTACCATCCGCGAGACGGATGACGGAGCCTGGCAGAGCGGGCGCATGGTGCTCACCCTCCCCGAAGGTGTTACCTTCGCCCGCCCGCCCGAGGTTAAGGTGAACGGCAGGAGCGTGAATTTTGCCAACCCTACCGGCACCGGCGGGCTGGAATTCTTCTTTGAGGCCACCTCGGACGAGGACGGGGTGTACATCGAGGATATCCGTTATAACGTTGGCCTTAATGCGCGCCACGGCGACGTGGAAGTGGGTATCGACGGCGACGCCGTCAATCGGCTCGACCGGACGCTCTACCCGCAGGCCTTTGCCCCGGTCGTCACCGTGGTCAACGCCAGGGTTACCGGCCAAGCGGCCCCGCCTCCGCCCCCGGTGCGGGTAGCCTTCTTCAGCATCGGCGGCAAAGTGTACACCGTGAACGGCGTACCCTATTATATGGACGTGGCACCCTACATAAAGCACAACCGGACGTACCTGCCGGTGCGTTATGTAGCCTACTCCCTGGGGATTCCCGAGGGCGGCATCCGCTGGGACGGCCGGAATGCTTACCTTAGCAGGGACGGGACCACGGTGGTGCTTACCGTAGGCAGTACATACATGCGGGTTAACGGCACATATGTAAAAATGGACGTCCCGCCGGAAATCGTGCGCCCGGGACGCATGATGCTCCCCTACCGCTGGGTGGCCGAGGCCTTCGGCGCCACGGTGAGCTGGGATCCGGCGACGCACACGGTGCGCATGGAGATCGCGGAAGGCTGAGAAGACAGGGGGCCGGGCCTTGAAATTTTTCAAGGTTTCTCCCCGGAGGTCCGGCCCCTAAAGATATACCTAATCTTTGCGGAGCCTGGCCAGGGCCTCCTTGAACCTGGCTTCATAACCCCGGTCGTTGGGACGGTAGTAAACCGTCCCAACGAGTTTATCGGGCAGGTATTGCTGTAGTACCCAGGCACCCGGGTAGTCGTGGGGATAAAGGTACCCCTTGCCGTGGCCGAAGGTGCCCGCGCCCCGGTAGCTGGCGTCGCGCAGGTGGAGGGGGACCTCGCCGGTGTCTTTCCGGCGGACGTCCTCCAGGGCGCGCTCCACGGCCAGGTATGCCGAGTTGCTCTTGGGAGAAAGGGCCAGGTAGATGGCGGCTTCGGCCAGAATGATGCGGGCCTCGGGGAGGCCCACGAACTGGACCGCCTGGGCCGCGGCCGCCGCTACCACCAGTGCCTGGGGATTGGCGAGGCCCACGTCTTCGGCGGCGCTGATGACCAGGCGGCGCGCAAGAAATTTCTCATCCTCGCCGCCCTCGAGGGCCCGCGCCAGATAGTGCAGGGCCGCGTCCGGGTCGCTGCCGCGGATGGACTTGATAAAGGCCGAAGCCACGTCGTAGTGGTAGTCGCCTTCCTTGTCGTAACGCAGGGCACGCCGGCGGACGCACTCCTCGGCCACCCCGAGGTCGATGACAATCGTACCGTCCGGGCCGGGGGGCGTGGTGAGCACCGCCAGTTCGAGGGCGTTGAGGGCCGCCCGCGCGTCGCCCGCGGTGGCGTTAACGATGTGCTCGAGGGCTTCGGACGTGACCTGTGCCGGATATCCCCCCAGGCCCCTTTCCTTATCCGCCAGGGCGCGCCGCAGGATGATACGGACGTCGTCGGGCGTTAGGGGTTCGAAGCGGAAGATGGTGGAACGGGAGCGCAGCGCGCCCTTGATTTCGAAAAAAGGGTTTTCGGTGGTGGTGCCGATCAGGGTGATAATCCCGTCCTCGACGTAGGGAAGGAGGGCGTCCTGCTGGGTCTTGTTGAGGTGGTGGATTTCGTCGAGGCACAGAAGGACCGCCTTTTCTTCCCGCCGGGCGCGCTCGCCGATTTCCCTGATCTCCTTGATGCTGCAGGTGGCTGCGTTGAGCCGGACGAAGGGCAGGCCGGAGGTACGGGCAGCGATTTCCGCCAGGGCCGTTTTGCCCGTTCCCGGAGGACCGTAAAAGATTGCCGAGCCAAGGCGCCCCGCGGCAATGGCCCGGGAAAGGAGTTTGCCTTCCCCCAGCAGGTGGCGCTGGCCCACGAATTCTTCAAGGGTGCGCGGCCGCAGGCGCGCTGCCAGCGGCGTCGAGGCGTGCACTGTTGGCAGCTTCCCTTCCCAGGTGGTGATAACTTTCCTCTTAAAAAGTATACTGCTTCTCGACCTTGTGCCCAAGCCCTTTTCTGCGAAGGGCGCCCGGAGAGGGAATTTGGGCGCCGGTGTCGAAGAGGACGGTAGGCGAGCAGCGTTTTTTTTAGCGGTCTCACAATGCCCATTAGCGGGGTAGGGAACATGCCGGCGTGGCTGGACGTGCAGCTTCTCCTGCGCGTCATCGACATTCTTGCCATCTGCTTGATTGCCTATGTGGTCTTCACGGTCATTCGCGGCACGCGCGCCGTACAGCTTCTGAAAGGACTCCTGGTGCTGGCGGCCCTGACGGGGATCGCCTTCTGGCTGAAGCTGCCGGTTCTCAAGTGGGTTCTCGAAAAGGTCTGGACCATGGCGGTCGTGGCCGTACCGGTAGTCTTTCAGCCAGAACTGCGCCGGATGCTTGAACGACTGGGGCGCGGCGGCTCGCTGGCCCGGCTCGCCGTGGGCCAGGAGGCGGTACGGGCCGCCATCCACGAACTGGTGCCGGCCCTCGAGGAACTTGCCCGGATGCGCACCGGCGCCCTGGTGGCCATCGAGCGGCAGACGGGGCTCAAGGAGTACGTGGATACGGGTGTGCTGCTGGACGCGGTGGTTTCGCGACCGCTCCTGTTGACCATCTTCGAACCCCGCACGCCGCTGCACGACGGGGCGGTGATTATCCGCGGCAACCGCATCCTGGCCGCAGGGTGTTATCTCCCCCTGAGCACCGGCCGGGAGATCGCGGGGGACCTGGGAACGCGGCACCGGGCGGCGGTCGGCCTGAGCGAGCAGTCGGATGCCATCGTGCTTGTCGTCTCCGAAGAAACGGGCACCATCTCCGTGGCCGAGGACGGCGTGTTGCGGCGCGGTTTTGATGGTGAAGCATTGACCCATTACCTTGAGATTCGCCTCCTGGCACCGCCCGGCTTTGTTCTCTGGGTACGGGGCCGTGAAAGCGAAACCGGGAAAAAGAGTACGGGGGTGTGATCTTGCGCCTTCCCGGCGGCGAAAGGATGAGCGCGCTGCTCCTCGTACTTGCAGGCCTGGCCCTGGTGGGGGCGGGCCTGGCGCGGGGGGAAGCCGGTGCGGTGCTGGTCAAGGCCGTCCGCATCTGCCTGGAGTGCATCGGGATTGGTTGAGATCAGAAGCCGGTTGCGGCGCCTGGTGGTCACGAGACGCGCAAGCCAGCTGGCGGCCGCCCTGCTGGCCAACGGGTACCTGCCCGGTTTCCTGAAGGGGACCATTTACCAGGGGCCGGTCAAGCACTTTTGTGTCCCCTTTCTAAATTGCTACTCGTGCCCGGGGGCCCTGGCCGCCTGTCCCGTCGGATCCTTCCAGGCCATCCTGGCCGCCCCGGGCCACGCCGTTTCCCTTTACGTAACCGGCCTGCTAACCGTCACCGGGGCCGTGTGGGGCCGGGCCGTGTGCGGCTGGCTGTGCCCCTTCGGGCTCGTCCAGGAACTGCTGGCGCGCCGGCGTGCCGCCGGTGCAAGGTTTCCCCGCGCCCTGCTTTCCTTAAAATACGGGGTGCTGGTGCTTACCGTCACCTTGCCGGCTATCTGGCTGGGCGCGGGTGGCGTCGGCGCACCCTATTTCTGCAAGTACCTTTGCCCGGCCGGAACCCTCGAGGCCGGGCTGCTCCTCGGTTTGCGCGACCCGGCCCTGCGGCCGCTCCTGGGAACACTTTTCGCCTGGAAGGTGGCGCTCCTGGCTGCCTTCCTGGTATTGATGACCGTGATCTTCCGCCCTTTCTGCCGGACGCTCTGCCCCCTGGGGGCCTTCTACGGTCTCTTTAACGGCTTGAGCCTCTGGCGCCTGCACCTGGATGCGCGGCGGTGCAACCGGTGCGGGGCGTGCCGCCGCATCTGCCCCCTGCAGATTCGGGTTGACGAGGAGCCGAACCATCGCGAGTGCACCCGCTGCCTCGAATGCACCCGCGTTTGTCCCACGGGGGCGTTGCGCTTCGGGCTTACGGGCGGGAGGGAGGCGGGCGGTGCGCGGCCTGTGCATGGCATGAGGGCAGGGAAAGATTAGCAAGGGAGGACTGGATGGCATGGCAGCACGGCAACATTGGGTGGTAATCGCTTTGCTCTTCTTCCTGCTGGGGATAGGGATCGGCGGCTGCCGGTCCGGCGGCGAGCCGGGGACCGCGGCCAACGAGGGGGCCGAAGCCGGCAAACCCGCGCCCGGTTTCCGGTTGCCCCGGCTGGATACGGGCGTGGAGGTTGCGTTTCCGGGCGATTTCAAAGGGCGTGCCGTGGCTCTTATGTTTTTCTCTCCCGGGTGAAGCCCGTGCGTGACGGAGGTGCTGCAGTTGCAGCCCTTTATTGAAGAATGGCGGCAGTTGGGGTTTGAGGTCCTTCTAGTGGCGTCCGATGACCCCCGCGAACTGACCGCCTTCCTGGAAACCAACCACCTGCGGGTTACGGTGCTCCTGGACCGGAAGGGGGAAGCCGGGAAAGCGTACCGCGTCCGGGGCATCCCGCTAACGGTATTTGTCGACCGGGAAGGGATTGTGCGGGCAAATAAGCTGGGGTGGGGCGAAGGCTCCCTGCGGGAATTTCAGGACTGGGTGGCAAAGCTAGCGTGAATCCGGCTTTTCCTCACAGGGAGTACGGCACTCGTCGCAAGGTTGGACGCAGGGCTCGACGTGGATAAGAACGCTGGTCTCCGGAAAACGTTCCCTGATTTCGCGTTCGATGGCCTCGCACACCGGGTACATCCGGGCGATTTCCCGGTGCGGCGGGGCCACGATATGCAGGTCGACGAACCGCTGCGGACCCGCCTTGCGCGTCCGCAGGGCGTGGAACTCGACGAAATCCGCCTGGTGACGGCGCAGTATCTCCTTTATGACCTCTTCCTCGCCCGGCGGCAGCCGCACGTCGAGCAGGATGCGCAGGGAGTCGACAATGAGGTCGCCGGCGGCTTTGACGATGAGTAAGGCCACGGCTATGCCGATAAGGGGGTCGATGAGCGGCCAGCCCGTTACTTTAATGAGACCGATGCCGGCGAAGACCCCAAGGGAAGTGTAAACGTCGGTGCGCAGGTGCCAGGCGTCCGCCACCAGCGCGGGCGAATCGGTTTCGTGCCCGGTTTTCATCAGGATGTGGGAAACACCGAAATTGATCAGTGCCGAAAGCCCCATGACGACCGCCCCCAGACCGAGGGCCTCAACGGGTGTGGGGTGCAGGATCTTCTCGACTGCATGCCAGATAATTACGCCCGCCGCTATAAGAATGAGAAAGGCTTCGGTAATACTGGCCATATTTTCGAACTTGCCGTGCCCGAAGTGGTGGCGTTCGTCGGCCGGTTTGCTGGACTGCCGGACGGATAAGAAGGCAATGACTGCGGCCAGAAGGTCGCTCCCGGAGTGAAAGGCTTCAGAAAGGACGCTTACCGACTGCATTGTAAGGCCGGCGATGAGTTTGCCGGCCGTAAGTACCGTGTTGGAAACCACCGAAAGGAGCGCCACGCGGACTTTTTTCTGCATCGTCTACCCTTCCCAATGCCAGGACCCGCGGCGCCCGCCGACGCCGCGGTCCCGCGGAATGAGCTTTGCTGGTACCTCTCCTCCAGTTTAACACCCGCGCGCGTCCCGGTCAAGAGGGGGCCTTCCCGTCCCGGGGGCCCACGGCGGGGTGGTGACCGGTCTTGCGAAAGGATGGCAGGCTCTTCGGGTGGCACCCGGCCCGCGGCAGGCGCACCCTGAAAACCGTGTGGCCCGGAGATGACGCCAGTTCGATGACGCCGCCATGTTCGGTGACGATCCGGTGGCTTACGGCAAGTCCCAGGCCGCTGCCGCGGTCCTTGGTACTGAAAAAGGGCACGAAGATATGGTACTCCAGGCCCGAGGGTACTCCCGGACCGTTATCCACAACCTCAAGGTACACGTTGTCACCGCCGCCGTACGTGCTCAGGCTGACCCGTCCCCCGGTACCGGCGGCGTCCAGGGCGTTGGCGACGAGGTTCAGAACTACCTGTTTCAGCTGCTCCCCGTTGCCTTCGACCGCAGGAAGGTCCGGTTCCGTGTGGAAGGTGGTTTCGATGGAGCGGCGCGTTGCTTCGGCGGTGATCAGGTTACGGATTTCCCCGATCAGCGCGTTGAGGTTAACCTTCTCCCAACTCGGAGGCCCGGGCTGGGTAAGGAGCAGGAAATTGGCAATCAGGTTCTCCACGTGTTTAACCTCGGCAAGCATTATGTCGAGATACGGCTTAACTTCACCAATGCCGACGGTTTCGTCCTTTTCATATATGAGCTGGGCAAAACCCCTTATACTGGTCAGGGGGTTCCTGATTTCGTGGGCCATCCCGGCCGCCATCTCGCCGATGGCCGTGAGGGTCGCCATCCTGTTGGCTTCTTCTTCCATGCGCTTCTTTTCCGTGTAGTCGGTGATGATGGTGATGGTGCGCACGTCTTCACCGGAGATAAGCCTGGCCGTGCTTCGCTGGACAAGAAGGTACCGGCCGTTAAGCGTAATTTCTGCATTGCGGGTCTCCGTCCGGAAAAGGGGATGGTTCCTATCCCCGGGTAGCCCGGCCTGCCGGAATACCTCGCTTTCCGTTTTCCCCAGGGCATGGAAGGACGCGATGCCAAAGATCCTTTCGGCGGCATGGTTAAAGAGGGTAATTCTCCCGTGGGAATCCGCACAGATAATGGCCAAGTCGACCATTTCCAGGATGCGGCCCAGTTGTCTGCGCAACACTTCAAGTTCCTTTTCGCGCGAAACGTCCTGCAGCACCAGCAGCAGCGCCTGGTCGTCATTTTCCAGCCGCAACGGATGGGCGGTTACCGCCACGTGGGCTACGGAGCCGTCCACGCGGTCGACTTGTCCACGCAGGTGGGACGATAAGGCACCACCCTTTTTCCGGGCAGATTTGATCAGCGCCCAGTTTCGGCCGATAAGTGGCAATTCGGTGGCCTTTTTCAGCAGCGTGAACCCGTAGAACTCCTTCGCCGACCGGTTCAGGTAAACTACCGTCTCGTTGCCGCTAACGGTCAGTACCCCGAGGGGGAGCCGGTCGAGGACGTTTTGCAGGAAAATTTTGTCGTCAAGGAGGTTGTGCGCCAGCTGTTTATTCAATTCCGAGATCTCGCCGATTAACCAGCCTACCAGGACGAAGAGCAACAGGTTGACGAGGTCGGCCCCTACGGCTAAGGACGAGACCGGCTCGGCCAGCAGTGTGAGAGCTGTTGCAGTGGTACCCGCGGCGACGGCCGTGAACAGGCCGAGCTTCTTGCCGCAGTTGAGGGCGCAAACGATTACCGGGAGCAGAAGCAGGGTTTTAAAAACCGATTTTGCGCCGCCCGTAACGCAGACCACAACGCAAACCATGGCCACCGAGGCTAGCAGATACATGAAATCCGGGGTGCGCAGGGGGCGCGGGTATTCAAAACTAACATCGATGAACCTTCGCTGGAGGAAAATTCCGGCGGCCACGAGAGATGTTCCGACCACAAGCACGGCTGGCAAGGAGCGGTGGTAAAACCAGAACATGTCCAGGTTGGCCGAAGCCATAAGGGCGGCGAGGCAGATCAGCAGAAAGAAGAAGTGCCCCGTCCAGTAGTAATCCCTTAACCGTTCGGTATACGGTTCGAAGTACTGACTGAGCATCGCATCACTACCTGCATCTTTTCCGGGTTAAAGACCCATCCTGGCGAAGACGGCGGCGTTGCGCCGGCGGGCAATGAAAACGGCCAGCAGGAAGAGCACCGCCACGTGGGGGAGCCCCGCAAGAGCCCACAGGACGTCGTTCCGGCGCAGGGCGGTAAGGTCTACGTTCCACAGTCGCATGATGGCGAGCGTCCACCCGATCTCCAGGGCTCCTACCGTAACCAGGGTGGCGATGGCGGCGATGAGCGCTTTGCGCAGCGGCTGCCGCACCAGCAGCGTGATGAGGAAGGCCAGCCCTATAGCGGCGAATAACGTATGCACCCCGAACCCCACGTGAAGGAGGCGGACGATATAAATGATGGCGAGCGTTCCCGCCGCTATGACGAGCATCGGCTGCCAGCGCCAGCGGATACCGAGCAGGGCAAAACAAAAAGCGACGGTAGCCAGCGCTTCAGGCATACCCTGAAGAACGAGATCGGCAAGGGTGAGTCGCATATGACGGCCTCCTTGCGGTTGTATTTTCATTCGCGTACCCTAAAAATTCGACGTTACATTGGAAGGTCCTTCTAGTTCGACGAAAAAACGGATATATTTTCGGCCTCCTGCTAGAAATGTTTTCCGGTCCGGGTTGATACTGAAACGTAGAAGGGTTTGGACCGGCATTGTCAAATCATTTACAAAAGGGGAGTGCACCGACTTTCTCGATTTTATCCACAGGTCTTTCCACAGATGTGCAAAAATGATTACACGGGTGTATTCTCCGGATTTACACCGGGCAGGTAGTGCTATGGGTCTCAAGCGAGGTTTCCGCACGTCGGAGGTAGCCAGATTAACGGGTCTTACCAGGAGGCAGCTCGACCACTGGGATAGGACGGGTTTGTTCAAGCCCAGCCTGGCTCCCGCCGAGGGTCGGGGGAGCGCCCGGTTTTACTCCTTCCTCGACGTGGTCCAGTTGCGCGTGGTCAAGCAACTGCTCGACGCGGGCCTTTCCTCCCGTAAACTCCGCGCCTGTCTCGAATTCCTCCGGAACAATCTGCAGGAGGAGAACCTGGCCGGCGCGTCCCTGGTGGCCAGAGGCGGAGAACTATTTCTTTTGACCGACCGCCCGGATTTTGCCGTCGACCTTGCCAGGAGCGGGCAGTTGGTGTGGCTGGTGGATATAGGCGCCACGGCCCAGGAGATAGCGGAGCAGCGCAAGAAACTGGAGGACATCGCAAAATAGTTGACGGAAATCGCCGGCGCACCGCCGGCGTTTCTGTTATCCCGGCGGCAGTGCAGGCATAAAGAAATGGTAGGATGACGTCCGGGAGATGGTCCATATGCTGCGGTGGCCGCGCCTTCTTGTGCGCCTGCTCCTGCTGCCCATTCTACCCCTTCTGGGCTGGGGCCCGATTACCCACCCCCTTATCAACCTTAAGGCTCTGACCAGGGCCCGAGACGAAGCGCGCCGGGGCGGGAAGATCAACCGGACCGTCCTCGACATCGTCACCCGGTACAAGCGGGCCTATGTTTTTGGCGGGAACAGCGCGGATATCGTTGCCGCCCACCACATTGCCACGGGTAGCTCCTTCTACGACTATACCCACAACAACCTGCCGGATCTTCCATCCGGCCTGCCGCAGTTCGGGTACACTTTGCTCGATACGTGGCGGCGCGCCGCGGAGGGAGAAGCCGGCGGGCCTTACCCGGAGGAAGAATTTGCGGTGGCCTGCGGCTGGCTTGCCCACCAGCTGGCCGACTGGTACGCGCACTACGCTGCCGTCGACCGGGAGGGGCGGCTTCTTGATAACCCTACCGTTACCGGGAACGGTGTAACGGTCTTTAACGGCTACAGCAATGCCCATCGCGTCCTCGGTGCCGCCTTCTACCCGGAGATCCTGGAGGTTTATAATCTTACAGACCACGCCCTGCTCGAGCTCTTTTACGATCTCCTGATCGTCGGGAACGACGAGACCCATGTATTCGACGCACCGGACGTAGCACTTTTCCGGACGCGTCGCGGCGGTGAGGGGGCGCGAAACCTCCTGACCTCCGCGACGGAAAGATATCTCGGGCGCGCCGCCCGGATACCGCCTGAACTGGTCGAGGAACTGGGCGCCGATTACCGTCAGGTGGTTCGCGGTATGCGGGTTCTCCTGGAGTTTCTGCTGTTTCTGCGGCCCTCGTTGCCCGGAACCCTGGCTGCGACCTTCGGCCCCGGACAGGGGACCCCCGATTATCTTGACCTCGCGGCAAAGCGGGTTGTCGACGGCCTGTTCCGCAAAGATTTCCAGGAAATTGCCCGTCTTGCGGCGCAGCCGGAGGCTGCCGCGGCCATCCCGCCCGCTGCGGCCGGCGCCAGGGCGGGAACCGTCCTTTTCCAGATCGCGCGCCGTCTTGGTCCCCTGCTGGATCCTCAAGTCTGGGTACCGGTCCTGCGTGATCCGGATAGTCTTAACTTAAAGTTGTTCTGGGGCGCGTTTGACCTGCGGGCCAGGGCGGCGCGTGAGATCGCCTGCCTTTTCGTACGGGCGAAACTCAAATCCGTGCTGGGGGAGGACATGGCTGCGGGCGCCGTGCTGGCCTTCTTGGCGGAGATGCTTGCCGGGGACCACGAAAACCTGGACGAACCGCGGCGCCGTTTCCGCCGCCACCTGCGCCCAGTGATCACCCTGGAAGCGGAAGCCGGCGTAAGTGAAGCCGAACGGGTGCTCGCCATGCTGCGCAGGCACGAGTTGCGGGTAAGGATCACCCCGGCCGTCATCCCGGGCGACGCCTTGAGCAGGCAGGAAAAGGGGCTTCTCCCGGAGACCCTCTGTTTCCGCGTCGACGGGTACGACGCCGCCTTCCTTCCCGCCGTTTTTACGCTGGAACACCTGTGGGACGGGGACCGGCTCATCCTGGTTTGCCGCCTCAACCGGGAACTCGAACCGGGCAGGCACCACCTTTTCGTCTCGGTAAGGGACGCCGCCGGTATCGCGGCCCGCCCTCTGGATGTCGGGTTTGAGCTGGTATGAAAGCCCCGCCCCTGTTGAAGAATAGGTCAGGGAGACCGTTTCCCAAAGTTAAAGCTTGATAAAGTTGCGGCGGTTTCCGAAAACAGGCTGAGGCGGGGATACGGTAATGACCGAACCGGCGACGGATGTGGTCAGGCTGTGGATAGACGGGCAGGAGGTGACGGCGGCCAAAGGAGTCAACCTGGTGGATGCCGCGCGCGCCGCCGGTATAGATATTCCCACCCTCTGTTACCTTCCCGGGATCAGCCAGCCGGCCTGCTGCCGCGTGTGCCTGGTGGAAATCGAGGGGCTGAAGAACCTGCAGCCCGCCTGCGTCTACCCGGTGCGCGAGGGGTTGCGCGTAAGGACCAACACGGCACGCGTCCGCCGCGCGCGCCGCCGCATGCTGGAATTGCTCCTTTCCGAGCACTACCGGGAATGCCCCACCTGCATCCGCGCCGAAACCTGCGAGTTGCGCCGGCTTGCCGACCGCCTGGGCGTACGCGAGATCCCCACGCCGGAAAAGCCCCCCGAACGCAGGCTGGATAACCGCAACCCGTTCATTGTGCGCGACTACGCCAAATGTATCAGGTGTCGCCGGTGCGAGGCCGTGTGCCGCAAACTTCAGGAAGTCGGCGCCCTGGGGGCCGTCGGCCGGGGGCGCGAGACCATCATTGCCCCGGCCCTCGGGCGGGACCTGGGGGAGGTGGCCTGCATCAGTTGCGGTCAGTGTGTGATGGTGTGCCCCACCGGCGCCCTGACGGAAAGGGAATGCATCGACGAAGTGTGGACGGCGCTGGACGACCCGGAGAAGTTTGTCGTCGTACAGACGGCCCCGTCCATCCAGGTGACCCTGGGCGAGGCCTTCGGCCTGCCCGTCGGGACCATCGTCACCGGCCAGCTGGCGGCGGCCCTGCGGCGTCTCGGCTTCGACCGCGTCTTTTCTACCGATTTCGCCGCCGACCTCACCATTGTGGAAGAAGCGCACGAGTTTCTGGAGCGACTGGAAGGCAAGGGGAAACTGCCTCTCATCTCTTCCTGCAGCCCCGGGTGGGTAAAGTTCTGCGAGCACTTCTACCCGGAATTCCTGGAGAACCTGTCTACCTGCAAGTCGCCCCAGGAGATGATGGGCGCCCTGGTTAAAACGTACTTTGCGCGGAAGGAGGGGCTGGACCCGGACAGGCTGGTGGTGGTGGCCATCATGCCCTGCACGGCGAAAAAGTTTGAGGCCGCCCGGCCGGAGATGGTCACCGAAGGCCGCCGGGACGTGGACTACGTACTGACCACCCGCGAACTGGCGCGGATGATCAAGCAGGCAGGGATCAGGTTCAAGGAGTTGCCCGCTGAGGAATACGACGCGCCCCTTGGGATTGCCACCGGAGCTGGGGTCATTTTCGGTACCACGGGCGGGGTGATGGAGGCCGCCATCCGCACGGCGATCGCCTTGACCGAAGGGAACGCGCAGGCGGAGGTAGAGTTCAAGGCGGTGCGCGGGCTGCGCGGCATAAAGGAGGCCGAGGTAACGCTGAAAGGCCGCCCGATCAGGGTCGCCGTGGCGCACGGCACCCGGAACGCGCGCCGCGTCCTGGAACGCCTGAAAGCCGGTGCCACGTATCACTTTATTGAAATTATGGCCTGTCCCGGCGGTTGCATTGGTGGCGGCGGGCAGCCGATATATCCCCATAAAGATCTGGGCTTCGATTACCGCCGCAAGCGGGCGGAGGCACTGTACCGTCTCGACCTCTCCCGGGAGGTGCGGCGAGCGCACGAAAACCCTGCCGTAAAGAAGATTTACGAGGAATTCCTCGGCCACCCGCTCAGCGAAAAGGCAAAGAAACTCCTGCACACGACCTACACCCCGCGCGGGCGCGCGCCGGGTGTTCGCGCGGTGCGCGTAACCCGCCCGGCAACCGATGTGCCCCCTCCGGTTCATCCTTAACTCACGGGAGAGTGTACCCGCCGGGCAGAGCGGCGGTAGGGTGAAAACAGGAAGGCGGTGAAGAAAAGCACCGCCGCGCAGAGGACAATGGTGGCCCCGGACGGGAGGTTCAGCCAGTAAGAGAGCAAGAGCCCCACCACCGTGGCCAGAACCCCGTCGGCCACCGCGACCGCAAGCACGCCGCGGAAATTCTTGCACAGCTCGTAACCGGTGGCCGCGGGCATCACCAGAAGAGCCGAGGCCAGGACGATGCCCAGTATTTTTACCGTAACTACCACGGTCAGGGCAAGCGAGGTCAGGAGGCCGTAGTAGAGGAGTCCCGCCGGAACACCTGCCGCACAAGCCGCCTCGTAGTCGAAGCAAATAAACAGGAGTTCTTTCAGAAACAGAAGGAGAAAAGCGGCTATACCCGTCCCCATAATACCCAGCAGGACCAGGTCCGTTTTCGTTACGCTGAGTATACTCCCGAAGAGAAAACTGAAGAGATCTGCGTAGTATCCTACGGCCAGGCTCAGAACGGCGATCCCGAGGGCCATGGCCGTAACGAAGAAGATGCCTATAGCGGTATCCTCGTACAGGTGTCCCTTCCGGCTGACCAGCCCGATCGCCCACGCGACAACGGTACAGAAGACCGTGGCGGCAAGGATGGGATTGATGCCGAGAAGCACTCCGACGGCCACGCCACCAAGCGCCGAGTGCGAAATGCCGGCGCCCACGAAGGCAAGACGCCGCAGGACGACAAAGAAAGAAACAAGGCCGCACAGCAGGCCGGCCATCACGCCGGCGACAAGGGCGCGTTGCATGAAGTCATACGCAAACCAGTCGGCCATCGGCCAGAGCATCCTCCTTTGCGCGCGGAAAAAGGTTATTCCCGAATAACTCGCCCAGCACCGGCGAAGCCATTATCCGTCCGGGCTCGCCGCGTGCATACACCTGCTTGTTCAGACAGACCAGCTCGTCGGCATACGCGGCCACCGCGCCGAGGTCGTGGGTAACCAGAATAACGGTCAGCCCGAGGTCGTGCTGGAGACTCCTGACCAGGTTGTAGAAGCGTTGCTGGGCCAGGATATCAAGTCCGGCCGTGGGCTCGTCGAGCAAGAGCAGCTTCGTGTGGCTGCAAAGGGCGCGGGCCAGGAACACCAGTTGCTGCTGCCCTCCGGAGAGTTCCCCGATCTGGCGGCCGGCTATCTCCCTGTCGAGCCCCACCATTTCCAGGCTCTTCCTGGCGGCTTCCCGGTGCTCCCTGGTTGGAAAACGCAATAGCCCGATGCACGGCACCCGCCCCATCATTGCCGCATCAAGGACCGAAATGGGAAAGCGGCGGTCAAACTGCTGCCGCTGGGGTAAATAACCGATGTGGTGGCGCCTGTTCCCCCGTCCGGCGGGAGGCGTGCCGAACACCCTGACCGTACCGTAATCCGGCTTGATGAGCCCCAGAATGACTTTTAACAGCGTGGTTTTGCCGGCCCCGTTCGGGCCAACCACTCCGGTGAAGGTTCCTTCGGCAAAGCTCAGCGTAACCGCGTCGAGAACCTTGTTCCCGGACAGGGTCACCGTGACGTTTTCCAGGGACACAATCAACGTGATACCGCCTCCGCCGGTTTTTGAACGGTAAGTTTGGCCAGGGTGCGCGCGTTGTAACGCATCAGGGCCAGGTAGCTGTCACGGCCGGCGACACCGGGGCCGCCCAGCGGGTCGAGCACGAGGATCGGCAGCCTGCTCTCCTGGGCGATGACGGCCACGGCCTTGGGGCTCAATTGCGGCTCCGCAAGGACGGCTTTTGCCCCCGTTTGCCGCGCGGCGGTAATAAGCCCGGCAATCCACCGGGCCGAAGGCTCCCTGGCAGGAGAGTAATGGACGGGCAGGAGCTGGCCGAGATGGTACCGCTTCCCGAAATACTGCCAGGCACCGTGCAGGGTGACAAAAGAGGCTCCCTCCAGGCCGGCGAGTTGGGTGCGGATTTCCGCGTCCAGGGACGTGAGTTTCTGCTGATATCTGGCCAGGTTTTGCGCGAACCGCTGCCTGTGTTCAGGGGCCACCTGGCAGAGCGCCGCGGCGATGGCGGGGGCAATCCTGTCCCGCACCAGGACGGGATCAAGCCAGACGTGCGGGTCCACCGTCTCGTGATGCGTGGAGTGGTCGTGTCCTTCGTGCGTCCCACCTGCTTCCGGCACGTACGGTAGGGCTTCTTTTCCGATGGCTTCGACCGCGACGACGCGCACGGCCCGGCTGTTGGCCGCTACAAGCCCGGCGACCCAGTCATCAAGCCCCGCCCCGACACGGACGAGGAGGTCGGCCTGCGCCACCTTACTCATCTGGGCCGGCGTCGGCTCAAAGGTGTGCGGGCTGGCTCCTGCCGGCAAAAGGGTTACCGTCTCCACCAGGTCGCCGCCGATGTTCTGCGTGATATCGGCCAGAGGGAAAATGGTCGCCGCCACGGTGATCCGCTTCTCTCTGTCGGGGTGGCCGGCTCCCGGACCGCACCCTCCACCAAGTAAAGTAAAGGCAAGGAGTACGGCACCCAGGCCCATGCCGAGTAACCGCATCCAGGTGTCCCCTGGCGACCTATTCACAACGCGGTTCGGTTTTCCCGTCGCACTGACGGCAATAACCGTATATTTCAAACGCATGATCAACGACACGGAAGCCACCCTCCTCTGTCAACCGATCGGCTATGTTTTCAAAAGGGCAGTAATGAAGCGGGAAAGAAGCACCGCAACCGAGGCATACCAGGTGGTGGCGGTGCGTGCCCGCGACCTCGTAGTAGCAACTGAACTTCTTTTTCAAACGCAGGCGATTCACCAGGCCCAGGTCGGTCAGAAGACCGAGGTTACGGTAGACGGTATCAAAGCTGATGTGCGGGTGATGCCTGGCAACCGCGTCGAAAATCGCCTGGGCCGTCATTGGGGCCTTTGCGCTGAGCAGGGTGCTGATGATCAATTCTCGTTGCGGCGTCAACCTGTGCCCCCTGGCCTTTAGTTCCCGGTATATCGCTTCGGCCGTCATCGGGAATCTCTCCTAAGTAGGATTATTCTGATTTAGGATTATTATGCCTTATTCAGGGGCATAAGTCAACAGCTACCGGAGGCCAAAAGCACGTAGGGAAATTTGGGCCGGAAGGCGAAATAATATTTGTATGGAGGAGTAGGAGCGGCTAGCTTACCACACGTATCTTCCCCGGATGGGCAGCGGTGACTTCACCGATTAGCGCGCCGGTTACCCCGGAGGCGTGAAGCTCCTCCAGGAGGGAGACGCTCCGCTCTTTCGGTACGGCCATCAGCAGGCCGCCCGACGTCTGCGGATCGAACATAACGTCCTGCAGGGCCAGCGGGATATCCTGCTCGAAGCTCACCCTAGCGCAAAGGTAGCTGCGGTTGGCGTGGGCGCCGGCGGGTATGAGGCCCTGCGCGGCCAGATCAAGGACCCCGGGCAGAAGCGGCAGCGCGGAGGCGGAGATGACGAGGCCGGTGCCGCTGGCCGCGGCCATCTCGCAGGCGTGGCCGAGGAGGCCGAAGCCGGTGATGTCGGTGCAGGCCCTGACGCCCACCCGGCGCATGGCTTCGGCGGCTGCGGCGTTCAGAGCGGTCATGGCGTCGACGGCGGCCTGGAAAGCTTCGTGCGGGGCCAGCTCGGCCTTGGCGGCGGTAGCGATGATTCCGGTGCCGAGGGGTTTGGTGAGGATGAGTACATCCCCGGGTCGGGTACCCCGGTTGGTAATTACCTTATCCGGCGCGACAATACCGGTTACGGCCAGGCCGTACTTGGGTTCGCGGTCCTCCACGCTGTGCCCGCCCAGGATGACGGCGCCCGCCTCCGCCACCTTGTCGGCGCCCCCGCGGAGGATCTGGTGCAGGGCTTCCAGATCCCCGTCTCTGGCCGGGTAGCAAACGATATTCATCGCCGTAAGAGGACGACCTCCCATGGCGTAAACGTCGCTCAGGGCATTGGCCGCGGCGATGCTCCCAAAAAGGTAAGGATCGTCCACAACGGGGGTAAAGAAGTCCACCGTCTGGATGAGGGCGGTGTGGTCGTTCAGCCGGTAGACGCCTGCATCATCGTACGTTTCGGGGCCCACAAGCACGTTCGCGTCGTATACCAGAGGCAGCTGGCGCAGAACCTGCGCCAAGGTCGCAGGACCAATCTTAGCCGCTCACCCGGTACTGGTGGTCAGGGCGGTGAGGCGGGTAGGGGGCATGCGCGAGCCTCCTTAGACTTAGTGATTATTAGTATTTTAGCACGGTCCCATCCATCGTTCTAGATATTATAACCAGGAGGCATAATTCTGTCCCACACAGCCACCTTTTGCCGCAGTTCGATCTTCGCTAGATGGTTGACAAGCCTTCGGCGTCTTTATATTATTGAATTGAATTCGAAACATTTGTGCAGTTAGAAACAAGCTACCTCAGTGCCCGAAGTGCGGCTTTTTGTTTAGGTTCTGTTTATTTTTATGGCGGAGGAGTTTGCTTTATATTTTGCCGGAGGGGGGTGCGGCCGGACCGGTTTGTTGTGCTTCCCTGGGTTTAAACTCACCAAAAGGAGGTATTAGTATGGCCTTTGAGCCAAAGCGGCCACAGAAAAAACTGAACTATCAGGAGCTGCGGATTTACAGCGACGAAGAACTGCGTAACTACACCGAAGAAGAGTTAAAGAACTTCAAGATAAAGTACGACATTCCGAAGCTCGAAGAGTTGGAGAAGGGTCCGTGGCCCAGCTTCGTAGCCGATGCTAAGCAGGAAGCCCTCCACAGGAGAAAGCTGGCGGATGACCGCCTGATGATCGACCGGTACGTGGTCGAAGACCTCCTCGGCCAGCTCGAACTCTCCTTCGAACACGGCGAGACCCACTGGAAACACGGCGGTATCGTCGGTGTAATGGGTTATGGCGGCGGCGTAATCGGCCGGTATTCCGACCTGCCGGAACAGTTCCCCGGTGTGGCCCACTTCCATACCATCCGCGTTAACCAGGTAGCCAGCAAATTTTACGATACCGACTTTTTGCGGGCCCTCTGCGACCTCTGGGAATTCCGCGGCAGCGGGCTCCTGAACATGCACGGCTCCACGGGTGACATCATCTTCCTGGGCACCGTTACCGAGCAGCTCGAACCTATTTTCCAGGACCTGGCGCAGGAGCTTGACACGGACCTCGGTGGTTCCGGTTCCAACCTGCGTACGCCGTCCTGCTGTATTGGCAAGGCGCGTTGCGAGTGGGCCTGCTACGATACCCAGGCCATGTGCTACGAGATGACCATGCACTACCAGGACGAGCTGCACCGCCCGGCTTTCCCGTACAAGTTCAAGATGAAGTTCGACGGTTGTCCCATGGGTTGCGTGGCTTCTATCGCCCGTGCCGACATCTCTTTCATTGGTACCTGGCGCGACGACATCCGCATCGACCAGGAGGCGGTCAAAGCGTACATCGCCGGAGAACTGGTGCCGAATGCGGGGGCGCACAGAGGGAGAGACTGGGGCAAGTTCGATATTCAGAAGGAAGTAATCGAGCGTTGCCCGACCGGTTGCATGTGGATGGAAGACGGCCAGCTCAGGATCAACAACGCGGAGTGCAACCGCTGTATGCACTGCATCGCCGTTATGCCGCGCGCCCTGCGGCCCGGCACCGACACAGGCGTCAGCATGCTGTTTGGCGCCAAGGCTCCGATCCTGGAAGGGGCGCAGCTTTCGGTAATGGTCATTCCGTTCATGAAGGCCGAGCCCCCCTACGACAATATCAAGGAAGTTATCGATAAGACCTTTGAATGGTGGATGGAAGAGGGCAAGAACCGCGAGCGTCTCGGCGAGCTGATCCAGCGCAAGGGCCTGCCGGAATTTCTCGAGGTTCTGGGTGTACCGGCTGCGCCGCAGATGATCCGGACGCCGCGGAGCAACCCGTA
The DNA here is from genome assembly GCA_040751815.1 of Bacillota bacterium. Lineage (GTDB taxonomy): Bacteria > Bacillota > Desulfotomaculia > Desulfotomaculales > UBA12532 > UBA12532. The sequence continues at coordinate 20,934 of JBFMHQ010000018.1, forward strand.
CATCTTCTGGAAAGAAGAAGACGTGCCTGGTGGGTTCAAGAGAGACATCAACGAGTTCCGGGCGAGACACAAGAGATAGGAGGTTGGCGAGCATGGCATTGTCTACGACTAAATTCGGCAAGTACAACCCGGAAAACCCGGCGGAAAATCGGGTTACGGATATCGGGCCGCGGCACTTCTGGCAGTATTTCCCACCTGTCATCCAGAAGAACTACGGCAAATGGGCCTACCACGAGGTCCTGGAACCCGGGGTGCTGGTTCACGTATCCGAGACGGGCGATAAGGTCTACACCGTGCGCGTCGGCGGTATGCGCTTCATGAGCGTCCAGTTCCTGCGTGAGATCTGCGACATTGCCGACAAGCACTGCGACGGATATGTACGCTTCACCACCCGCAACAATATCGAGTTTCTGGTCGACAGCCTGGAAAAAGTGGAGGCGCTCAAGCAGGATCTTTTGAGCCGCAAGTTCCCGTCCGGAAGCTACAAGTTCCCCATCGGCGGTACCGGCGCCGGGGTTACCAATATCGTCCACACCCAGGGGTATATCCACTGCCACACGCCGGCTACGGACGCCTCCTCGATGGTTAAGGCCATCATGGACGAGCTCTTCGACTACTTCACCGGCATGACCCTGCCGGCGAAGGTCCGGGTTTCGATGGCCTGCTGCCTGAACATGTGCGGTGCCGTGCACTGCTCGGACATCGCGCTCCTCGGGTACCACCGCAAGCCGCCGGTCATCGACCATGAGGTTCTGGGGAGCATCTGCGAGATACCGCTGGTTATCGCGGCCTGCCCGCTGGGGGCCATTTCCCCCGACAAAACGCCGGACGGCAAGAAGACGGTCAAGATCAAGGAAGACCGCTGCATGTTCTGCGGCAACTGCTACACCATGTGCCCGGCGCTGCCGCTGGCGGACAAAGAGGGCGACGGCGTGGTTGTGCTCGCCGGCGGCAAATTATCCAACCGTATCAGCGAGCCCAAGTTCTCCAAGGTCATCGTGCCGTACCTGCCCAACAACTTCCCGCGCTTCCCGGAGGTTGTCCAGACCGTCAAGAAGATTATCGAGGTCTACGCCGCCGACGCACGGAAGTACGAGCGGCTTGGCGACTGGGCCGAGCGCATCGGCTGGGAGAAGTTCTTCGAGAAGTGCGGTCTGCCCTTTACCGAACACCTGATCGACGATTACCGCCTCGCTTACGACACTTACCGGACGAGCACACAGTTCAAGTACACCGAGGCGGCGTGGGCGGTTTCCAGGGCGGCCGGCGGCACCGACTAGCGCCGGGAAAAGTGTTGCGGTACCGGGAGGCCCCGCGGGCAAAGGCTTGCGGCGGTCTCCCCATTAGCTAAGGGAGATGTTGCCTCATGATGGAGGAGATCAAAAAGGCGATCGTCGAGTTCGCCGAGGGTTCCAAAGCCAAGACCAAGTTCTACTTTAAGGATATCGAGAAGGCCGTGAAGCAAAAGCTGCCCGACGCCAAGACGATGCAGATCAAGAAGGCGTGCACGGAACTAATCAACGAGGGTACGCTGATCTACTTTTCCACAGGCAGCACCACAATGTACGGCCTGAAGGGAAGGGGCATCACGGAGGACCACTGAACCCGGTGGTTGTTTATGTCCAGCAGTGGCAAAGGAGGCTGCCGTTCCCCGGGGGAGGGCAGCCTCTTTCCTTGATTCCAGCCTGCGGCAGGGAAAGGACGGAGAGGATGGAAAAGCCACAGAGCGCGGAAGCGTTTTTCGCGGAGCAAAAGAAGCTCCTGCGCGACAACCCGGGATGCGCTACCGCCTATTATAACCTTGGTGTTCTGCTGCTCCAGCAGGGGAAGCTCGACGAAGCTCGGGAGTACTTCGAGGAGGCCATTGCCAGCGGCGGCCGCATGTTTGAGGCCTATGCCAACCTGGGCTACATCTACTTTAAAAAGGGCGACCTGGAAAAGGTAGCGGAAGCGAATAAAAAGGCGGTGGAAATCGAACCGCGGTATGCCCGCGGGTACGCCAATCTTGGCTTCGCCTACCTGCAGATGGCCAGAACCGACGAGGCTATCGAGGCGCTCGAGAAAGCCCTTGCATTGAACCCGCGCATCGTCCAGGCGTGGAGCAATCTGGTGAATGCTTATCTGCAAAAGGGGGACATCGACAGGGCCATAGAAACGGGAAAGAAGCTCGTTGAACTGGCGCCCGATTTTGCCCTGGGCCACAATAACCTTGCCTGCGCCTACTACCTGAAAGGGGAATTCACCCTCGCGATAAAGCACATTGATACGGCCGCGAAACTCGGTTTTGCGGTCCATCCCGACTTCCTCAGGGAGCTGGAACCCCACCGTGCGCTTGGGGGGTGAGACTTTGTTTACGGAGCTGTTCCGCGAGTACGAGGCGCTTGTGGCTGCGGCGGACGGCGCGTTCCGGAAAATGGAGGAGAAATACCCGCGGCAAATTACGTGCCGGCCCGGATGTTCCGACTGCTGCCACGCGGTATTTGGCCTGTTTCTGATCGAGTCCGTCTACATCAAGGACCGCTTCGATAAGCTCGACGACACGGAGAAAGCCGGGGCCTTGGCCAGAACGGAGCAGGCCGACGCGGACCTGGCGGAACTCCGCAAAAGACTGGAAGAGCTCAAGGATGAGCCCGAGTTGCAGGCCCGCATCCTGGCGCGGCAAAGGATAAGGTGCCCTCTGTTGAACGAGCGGGAGGAGTGCATCCTGTACCCGTACAGGCCGATCACGTGCCGGGTTTACGGCATACCGACGGCGATCCAGGGCCGGGCGCACGTCTGCTGGAAGGCGGGTTTTGCCGCGGGCGAGGCATACCCCACGTTTAACCTCGACGCGGTGTATGGGCACCTTTACCGATTGTCAAGGGAACTCCTGGAAAAAGCAGGTCAAACAGATGTGAAACGGGCGTCTTTTCTTATATCCGTCTCCAAGTCGATAAAGACGCCCATTGACGATCTCCTCAAAGAAAAACTCGGCTAACGGGTCGCGATCTTTTCCAGGGCCTCTACCGCCAGGTGCCCGACTGTTTTTCTTGTAATTTTACCCCGCTCATAGATCTCGATTTCCGCGGTGTCGTCCCGGAGGGAGGCGAGGGCCTGGGCGGTCTCGGGCAGACCCAGGTTCCCCAGGAGCCAGACCGTATAACCCCTGGTTTCGGGGTCGGCGGAGTGAAGGTAGGGCAGGACGTGAAAGGCTGCCTTGGACATAAGATCGGGCCGTTCCTTGGCGATTCTTCCAAGGGCGCGCAAAGCGCTTGGCCTTAGGGCCTCATCATGTAAGAAGCGGTAAATAGTAGGAATAAAACCGGCGAAAATATCGGGTGCATTGGCGATAATCTCACCGATGGCGTCTACAGCTCCCCAGCTGGAAGCCGCGGAGTATTCAAAGTAATTGAACAGCCCCTGGAGGAGTGCGGTGACGGCCGCGGGATCTTCCCTGGCGATCACCGCGGCTACCTGACCCAGAAGGTCGGCCGCGTGCAGGCGGAAAAACCTGTCACCGGCATAAAGCAGGCGCTGGAGGTGCCTGATTACTTTCTTATCCCGAGCGGCGGCTTCCAAAAGGGGTTTTACCTGGTATGCGCGCACGTATTCTTCAACCTGTTTCTTGGTAAGCCCTTCGACCGCGCGACGGCAGCGCACCTCGCGTGAAATGGGCTTTGCCCTTTGCAGCTCCTTCTCGACCCCTTCAGCCGTCACTTCACGAATGTCCTGTTGCAGCCGGAGAAAGTAAAGGGCGCCGGCCACCCGCCGGCCTTCAAATACACCACCCGGTACAATCCGGTGCGTTTCGCCGTCGTATCGTTCTACTATCTTCCGCTGGTAATCTTCTTCGGGCAACAAACCCCACGCCAGATCCCAGTCCCCGTTGCAGGCGAATACCAGGGCTTCCACGAAGGCCGCTCCCAGGTTGTGCCCGGTTGCGTCGTACGCGTACACGGCGCCGCAGGCGGCGCATGACCCCACGGGCATCTCGCCGGGCCGGCGTACGGCAAGTTCTTTGGGCCTGTTCACCGGCATCCCGCAAAAAGGGCAGGTAACTTCAAGGACAATTTTTTTGGGCGAGGAGTCGTACCCCACGCCAATCACTCGCCCGGCCCCGGGAATTCAATGGTCGCACAGGTACTTCCGGGGCTGCAGGACCTGGTCGTTACCTTTGGTTTCTTGCCGTCTTTGCCGACCCCCATCACGTAATTGGTCTTGCTTATGACCCGCTCGAAGGTCCTCGCCCGGCACTGGGGACAGGCAATATCGGCCTTTTCCCGGGTGTCAAGGAACAGTTTTTCAAAAAGATTGCCGCACTCCAGGCAGCGAAATTCAAAGACAGGCATGGTTTCTCCTCCCTGATCTTAAGAAAAAGGCGATTAACACGCGCCGGCACCACCGAGCTTAGGATACCAGCATAACAGACACTTGTCAAACACGGCTTGAGAATACCTCCTGCACCCTTACGCTTTCGCAAACTTCCGTACTTTCCGGCACGCCGTCCTTTTCTCCGGATTAAAGTGCATACCTTGCACTGCGACGGCATATCCATTTAGGGATTGCGCCTGCCGTTAGTTGACTAGTTGACAAAACCTGGTAACCGAAGTTATAATTTAAGTTTGGACTGGTAGCACTCTACTAAAATGAGTGCTAGAAAAAATGAAGGGGGGTCTGGTTTGTGCGGGTAGCTATGCTTCACTGGGCCTTTCCGCCCATGATCGGCGGTGTGGAAACACACCTCGTGCTGCTCGGCCCCGAACTGGTGAACAGGGGATGCCAGGTGCACCTCCTGACGGCCGCGGTGGACGGGCAGGTGGAAACGCTGCGCTGGGGAGGCATGCGGATCATCCGCCATCCGCTGATGGACCTCAACAGGCTTACCCTGGAGCGGATGGCAGCCCTTGCGGACCAGATACACCATACCATCCGGGAATTCATTGAAAAGACAGTACCCGACATAATCCACGTGCATAACATGCACTATTTCAGTCCCGTGCACCTGGAGGCCCTGGTTGACATAGCCAGGGGAAAGGGCCTTCCCCTGGTCCTCACGGCGCATAACGTTTGGGAGGACAACCTGTGGCGCGAGATGCTCGCCTTCCGGGACGCGTGGGACGGCATTATCGCCGTCAGCCACTTTATCGGCCGCGAATTGGTCCGCTGGGGCTACCCGGGCCCGCGCATTCAGGTGATTCACCACGGCATTGACGCAGTAAAATTCAGCCCTGGGAACGAGCGGGACAGGACCGTGGCCCTGCGGCGCTACCCCGCGCTGGCCAACCGCAGAGTTATTTTTCATCCGGCCCGGATGTCGCTGGCTAAGGGTTCCGACTGCGCCGTCAAAGCGCTGGCCACGATCACCAGGGAGTTCCCCGATGTGTTGCTTGTTCTTGCCGGCACCGAAAAGACTGTGGACTGGGGCTCGTACCAGCAGCGGGAAATCGCGTACATCAGACAGCTTGTTGCACAACTGGGACTCGAGGGCAACGTATACATAAGGTTCCTCCCATGGGACCGCATACCTGACGTGTACCGGCTTGCTGACGTCGTCATTTATCCTTCCAGCTTTGAGGAACCCTTTGGTCTCGTGATGCTGGAAGCCATGGCCACCGGGAAGCCCATCGTGGTAACAGAGGCAGGTGGCATGCCCGAGGTGGTGTGCGATGGCGTAACCGGGTTTATTATTCCCAAGCGCGACGTCCCGGCCCTGGCGGCGCGTTGCCTCGAGCTGCTCCGGAACCCCGGTCTGGCGCGGCGCATGGGCGAAAGGGGTAGAGAGGAGGTCATGGCCAGGTATACGAAAGAGCGCATGACATCCCTGACAATTGATTTCTACCGCCGCGTAATAGGGCAAGCTAGGTTCGAAGTCGCAAGCAGCGGGTGATCCCGGTTGGACGAACTGCGCATTGTTCCCAGAGATGTCCAGAAGGAAACCGAGGTTCTCAAGGAGGGGGAACTTTTTCTGGCCACCCTTCCGTGCGGCGATATACCCGACGGGAATATGGGTGGTCTCGGGCTTTATTACCGCGATACGCGGTACGTCAGTTGTCTTGAGCATTTCCTTGCGGGCACCAGACCCGTCCTGCTTTCGTCAAGTACGCGTGCCAGCCACTTCGGCCAGATCGAGCTGACCAACATCGAGTTCGAAGCAGCCGGTGTAGTGGTGCCGTTGCAGACGATTCACATGCGGTTGCTGCGTGTTTTACGGGCTTCCTTCTACCAGCGGGTGCGGCTGGTGAACTTCAACCTTTTCCCTGTCACCTTGCGCCTTGGGGTCGTTCTAGGGGCCGACTACCGGGATATCTTTGAGGTCCGGGGAACGGAGCGCAAACGCCGCGGCGAAATGCTCTTTCCTGTCCGGCATAAGAACCGCGGTAGTTTTGCCCTGCGCTACCGCGGGCTTGACGGCTTAATACGGGCGACCCTTTTCGTCTGCGAACCCGAACCCGACGAAGTCAGGCTCACAAAGGACAAGGTCCATGCGGAGTTCTCGCTTCTACTGCCGCCCCAGCGCAAGGTCTACCTTACCTGGCGGGTAACACCGGTCCTGGACCCGGACGAGGCGGAGCTTGAAGGCGAAGGCGGCGGCGGACGGGGGCTCACGGTGCTCTTTTCGGCCAAGGCCATCGACCAGGCCCGAAGCTACCGGGAATGGCAGCAGCAGTGTACCCGGTTCCAATCCGATAACGAGATCTACAACCGTATCCTCGACGGGGCCGTAACCGACCTGCGTTCCCTTTATACCGCGTACCCCGAGGGGAGGATTATCGAGGCTGGCGTGCCCTGGTACGCCGCCCCCTTCGGGCGGGACGCCCTTATCACCTCCTGGCAGACCCTGTTGCTTAACCCCGATATCGCCCGCGAATCGCTGCGTTTTCTAAAGCATTACCAGGGAAAAGAAACAGACGCTACCAGGGAAGAAGAGCCAGGGAAGATCCTGCACGAGTTGCGCCGGGGTGAGATGGCGGCCTGCAAGGAGGTCTTGCATACGCCCTACTACGGTTCCGTGGACGCCACCCTCTGGTTCATCTTTCTCATTGGCGAGTATTACATCTGGACGGGGGACCGCGCCTTCCTTGAGGAAATGTGGGAGCCTATGCGCCGGGCGCTGGGTTGGTGCACGACGTACGGTGATTTCGACGGTGACGGTTTTATCGAATACCGGGGGAAAGCGGAGGGCGGCCTTACCAACCAGGGGTGGAAGGATTCCTGGAACGCGGTTGTAGACCGCGAGGGCCGCTTGGCCACCCCACCCATCGCCCTCGTCGAAGTGCAGGCTTACTGGTATGCGGCTTTGAGACACGCGGAGCGCCTGCACCGGGTGGTGGGTGCGGAAGCGGAGGCCGCCCGCCTCGGGCAGCAGGCGGAGGAACTGGCAAGGAGGTTTTACACCCGTTACTGGGACTCCCAGACCGACTGCCTGGGGTTTGCCCTCGACGGTCACAAGCGCCTGCTGAATACCGTGGTCTCCAACATGGGGCAGTGTCTGTTCACCGGTATCCTCAGCCCGCCGGCGGCGTCACGCATAGCCCGCCGGTTGTTCCAGGTCGATATGTATTCGGGGTGGGGCATCAGGACCATGAGCAAGTGGGAAAGGGCTTACAACCCCATGAGTTACCATAACGGTTCCGTCTGGCCTCACGACAACGCCATTATCGCGGCCGGCCTGCGCAGGTACGACCTTACAACCTATCTGGAGGAACTGGTGACCGGGTTATTTGAGGCCTCGCTGCACTTTTCCTACTACCGCCTCCCCGAGTTGTTTTGCGGCTTCGTCCGCCGGCCGATAGGGGGACCGGTTCGCTACCCCATCGCCTGCGACCCGCAGGCCTGGGCGGTGGGTAGTGTCTTTCAGATGCTGCAGGCCATGCTGGGCCTTACCTGCACCGAAGAGGGACTGCAGGTCCGGCGGCCTGTTCTCCCTCGCTGGGTCAAGGAACTGTATATAAGTAACCTGCGGGTGAAAAACGGCGCGGTCGACCTGGAATTCAGCCGCAGCCGGGGGCGTACCTACTGCTACCTGGTGCGTAAAGAGGGTGACTTCCGGGTAACCATAGAGATCTAGTTTCGTACAAGGCAAGGAGCGCGGCGGGGCAGGGTTGCCGGTTTTCATCCTAAGCAAAAATTGACAGGTCAGTGCATTTGTGATATATTGCCACAAAGAGCTGAATAGAGTGACCCTGCCGGAACGCTTAATTCCCGTATGGGGAACGGGGGACCCAGGTAAACCGGGGCTAATCCCTGCGCTTGCGAAAGCAGGCGCGGGGTAGGGCTATCTTCCGGCCCGCGCCCGTCAGCTAACCTCGTAAGCGTGGGAAGAAAGAGGGGAATCGGTAACCAGTAGCCCGGGTCGCCTCGGGCTTTACTTTTCTGTGGTTACCAGTTTTTGCCGAGGTGGAGGTGATTTGCGTGAAAGAACCGGCAGCGCCGCAACGGTTGCGAGGCAAGCTTCTCCTGATTTCCAACCGGGGGCCCTATGCGGTTAAAAAGGTTGACGGGAAGGCAAAAATCGAACGTGCCCTGGGAGGCCTTGTCACCGCTCTTGAACCGGTGGCCAGGAGCTTTCCCACGGTATGGGTCGCGTGGTCCGGCTCGCCCGCAGATGATACAAGCTCTGCAACGGAGAAGGTGGGCGAGTTCCGGTGGGAGCGGGTGCAGCTGTCGGAGGAGGAAATCGAGAAGTACTACAGCGGGTTCGCCAACGGCATACTCTGGCCCCTGTGCCACTATTTCGTGGAAAAGTGCGCCTTTGAGCGCTCCTACTGGGAGGCATACGCCTGGGTAAACAAGAAGTTCGCGCTGCAGTCTACGAAGCATGCCGGAGAGAACTCCCTGGTATGGGTCCACGACTATCAACTCGCCCTGGTACCGCACTATCTGCGGGCCCACGGCATCGGGAATATCGGCTTTTTCTGGCACATACCTTTCCCGCCGCCGGACCTTTTCGGCATCCTACCCTGGAGCCGGGAAATACTGCGCGGTCTCCTGGGAAGCGATGTTATCGGGTTCCACGTGGGCCGGTACGTCGATAATTTCTTGCGCTGCGCGGAAACGCTCCTCAACCTGAATGTCGATTACGAGCGGGGTATCGTCCAGTACCACGGCAGATCCGTAAAGGTCGTCGCTCTTCCCGTGGGGATAGATGCTGCGGCATACGCGGCCCTGGCGAAAAACGAGGCCACTGTGACGGCCGCAAAGGCGATCCGGGAAAAGGTGCGCACGGACACCGTGGCCGTGGCCGTGGACCGGCTCGATTATAGCAAGGGCGTTCTGGAAAGGATCGAAGCCCTGGAGCGTTTTTGGACAAAGTATCCCTCCTACCGCGGGCGCCTCAGCCTGATCCAGATTGCTGCTCCCACACGCGCCGGGGTGGCCGAATACCAGAGCCTGCGCCGGCGCGTGGAGCAGGCGGTCGGGCGGATCAACGGTCTGTTCGGGCGCGAGGACTGGGTTCCGGTGTATTACTACTACCGCTCGTTTCCCCGGGACGAACTTGCGGCGTACTACGCCGCGGCGGACCTGGGCCTGGTTACCCCGCTTCGCGACGGGCTTAACTTGGTGGCCAAGGAGTATGTAGCTGCCAGGCAGGGTGACGGGGTGCTCATCCTGAGCAAGTTTGCCGGCGTGGCCGACGAGCTGCGGGAAGCGCTCCTGGTTAACCCTTACGATCCGGACGGTTTCGCTGCGAAACTGAAGACGGCCCTGGAAATGCCGGCCGTGGAAAGAAGGCGCCGCATGCAGGTGCTCGCCGAAAGGGTAAGGCAGCGGGACATCGGCTGGTGGCTGGGGAGTTTCCTGGCGCTGCTGGCCGGGAAGGAAACGGGCGAAGCCCTTATGCGGAGGATTGGCAAGGCAAGGTGGGCAGGTGTCAAGCTGCCTGGCGAGGTGGCGGAGGAGGCCGCGCGCGCTTGATAGAGTTGCCGGTGGGCCCGGACGACAGGCTGGCCCTCCTGCTGGACTACGACGGCACCCTGGCGCCCATTGCCCCTCGCCCCCAGGATGCGGTGCCCCTGCCGGGGGTAACGGATATTTTGCGCCGCCTGACCCTTTCCTCCAGGTACCGGGTGGCCGTGGTAAGCGGGCGGCCGGTGGCCCAGCTTTCCAGGTGGATTCCGGCAGGGCCGGTGCTGGTAGGTATCCATGGTGCCGAGTGGCTCCTTCCCGGGGTCGGCCGGCGCTGCCTGAAACTGCCGCCGCAGGCCCGGGCGTCCCTTGAGGCTTTTTCCCGTCGCCTGCGGGAAATGCTGCCGCCGGAGAGCGGGTTTTTACTGGAACACAAAATGGTGGCCGTGGCGCTGCACTACCGCCTCGCGGCGGCCCGCGACGCGGCAGCCGTGCTGCGCCGGGCCAGGGAGCTGGCGGTGGAACTTCTGCCGCCGGCCGACTGGGCGGTGGTGGAAGGGCACAAGGTCCTGGAGGTACGGCCGCGCCAGGCGGACAAGGGAGCCGCCGTGCGCTGGCTCTGTTCGGAATGGCCCGCTTTCACGCCGGTCTATTTCGGCGACGATGCCACGGACGAGGACGCCTTCGCGGCGGTCAACGAGGCCGGAGGGGTTAGCGTTCTGGTCGCGAAAAGACCGCGCCCCACGGCGGCCCGGTACCGGCTGAAAGACCCGGCCGCGGTGGCCCGGTGCCTCGCGCGGCTGGCCGGGTGAGGGTATGATGAAGCTGGCGACGGTCGAAGTCTCGTGCGGCTGGCTGGCCTTTGCCTGGTCGCGGCAGGGGTTGTACGCCGTGACGCTGCCCCACGCCGGGCCGGACGCCGCAAAAGCCGCCCTGCCGGCGGACATAACGCCGCTCGCCGCGGAGGGGTCCTGGCCGGCCCTTGAGGATGCGCTCCGGTGCTATTTCGCCGGGGAACCCGTTGCGTTTTCCGCGTTTCCCCTTGACTGGTCCGGTTACTCGCCCTTCGCGAGGACCGTGCTGGAAGCAACCGGGCGCATCCCGTACGGCACCACCCTTTCGTACGGCGACGTGGCCTCCCTCGCCGGTTATCCCCGCGCGGCAAGGGCTGTGGGAAACGTCCTGGGCAAGAACCGGACGCCGGTGGTTATTCCCTGTCACCGGGTCGTGCGGGCCGGGGGAGAACCGGGGGGGTTCACCGGCGGGCGGGAATGGAAAGAATACCTGCTGCGGTTGGAAGGATACATCTCCCCGGCCGCAGCCGGGAACTTCCCGGGCAAATGATCGCCCTCTCCGGATACGGTGCCTCTCCGCGACGGCGCCCGGCGGCCTCCGATAAATGACGGCGCCTCCACCCTGTCATCTTCCCCTTTCCTGGATAAATATTTGCCGGTATACGGCATCCCGGCGCCGGCTTTACAGGCGGATTTGCAGGCAATATAATTAGGAACGTACTATTTTCTGGCTGGAGGTCGTTATTCCTATGGCCGGCGTTCGCGTTCGCTTCGCGCCAAGCCCTACGGGAAGCCTGCATATCGGCGGTGCGCGCACGGCGCTTTTCAACTGGCTCTTTGCCCGCAAGAATAGGGGTACTTTCATCTTGCGGCTCGAGGATACCGATGTCGAGCGCAATCTGGCCGAGGCGGAGTCCGGTATCCTGACGAGCCTGCGGTGGCTCGGCCTTGACTGGGATGAGGGGCCGGACAGGGGCGGTCCCTGGGGTCCTTACCGCCAGTCGGAGAGGCTGGATCTCTACCGGCGAGAGGCCGAGCGCCTGCTGCAGGCCGGCTTGGCCTATCCCTGTTACTGCACGCCGGAGGAGCTGGCGCGGCAGCGGGAAGAAGCCCGGCAGAAGGGGCTGGCGCCGCGTTACGACGGGCGTTGCCGCCACCTTACGACCGCTGAAAGGCGGGAACGGGAGGCGGAAGGGCGAAAGCCGGCCCTGCGGCTCGTGGTCCCGCAGGAGGGGGTCACGGTAGTCAGGGATGTTATCCGTGGGGAGGTCTCCTTTGACAACAGAACCCTCGACGACTTTATCATCATGAAGTCCAACGGGATACCCACGTACAACTTCGCCTGCGTTGTCGACGACAGCCTTATGCAGATAAGCCACGTCATCCGGGCCGAGGAGCACCTTTCCAACACGCCCAAGCAGTTGCTGGTTTACGCCGCCCTCGGCTACGAGGCCCCCGTTTTTATCCACGTACCCATGATTCTTGCGCCGGACAGGTCCAAGCTTTCTAAGCGCCACGGGGCTACGGCAGTGGAGGAATTCCGCGACGCCGGCTACCTGCCCGAAGCCATCGTGAATTACCTGGCGTTGCTTGGGTGGTCGCCGGGCGACGAACGAGAAATGATCCCGCTGGAGGAAGTGATTGAGCTTTTTTCCCTGGATGGCGTCTCCAGGTCGGCCGCCGTTTACGACGTAAAGAAGTTGACCTGGCTCAATGCCCAGTACCTGAACGCCCTTCCGTCGGAGCGGGTGGTGGCCGCCGTCCTGCCTTTCCTCCGGGCCCGGGGTTTTGTCCCCGAAGATCCCGACGCTGCTACCCTGGCCTACGTAACCGAAGTGGTCAAAACCGTTCGTTCGAGGGTGCACACCCTGGCCGAACTGGCGGATGCCGCCGCATATTTTTTTACCGACGATTTTACTTATGAAGAAAAGGGTGTGCGAAAATTCTTCAAGCCTGAAACTGCAGAGCTTCTGGCGCGCGGGCGGGAGGTGCTGGCCAGAGTCTCTCCCTTTGATCTGTCTACGGTGGAGAATGCCTACCGCAGCCTCATTGCCGAACTGGGCATTTCCGGCGGTGCCCTGATCCACCCCACCCGGCTGGCCATTTCGGGGCGCACCGTCGGCCCGGGCCTTTTTGACATAATGGTGACCCTGGGTAAGGAAAGGTGCCTGGCACGGCTCGACCGCGCTATCCGGTGGATAAAGACTTGCGCGCCCCGGTAGGGGCATGCTATAATTAATCTCACGATGCTGCGGGATGGTGTAACGGTAGCACGCATGACTCTGGATCATGCTGTCTAGGTTCGAATCCTAGTCCCGCAGCCAGAAATGTGGCGCTATCGTCTAGAGGCCCAGGACACCGCCCTCTCAAGGCGGAGACACGGGTTCGAATCCCGTTAGCGCTACCAGTAGTTTAAAACTACCTCCGGAACTGCCGGAAGGTAGTTTTTTCTTTTTAGGTAGCCTTTACGCTTCCCCTGCTTACGCACCCGGTCATTTTTGTCTGGTGGGCGGACGGCTTCCCCGGGGTTAATCCGGCCGGCTCCGTCATCTGGAGCAATTAACTTCCTACCGCAGCCGGGGAATTTGGGGTAAGCTAGAAATAAGGGGTGAGGCAGATGGGCGGGTTTCCCGCAGGCTGGGGTGAGATCGCGGACGCGCTGCTCGTGCAAGCGCGCCTGGTGATTCTTATAGGTCCGGTAGATACGGGAAAGAGTACCCTTACCGTGTATCTGGCCAACCGCAGCCGCCAGATGGGTTACACAACGGCGGTGGTGGACGCCGATGTCGGCCAGTCCGACATTGGGCCGCCTACGACCATAGGCCTGGGGATAGTGCGGGCCGAGGTGGAGCAACTGGAGCAGGTGCCCCCTGTTGACCTGTATTTCGTCGGTTCGACCACCCCGTACGGGCACGTGGCGGAGATGGTGGTGGGCACTAAAAGAATGGTGGACAGAGCCTTTGCCCTGGGTGCACAGCGTGTGCTCGTGAATACCACGGGCCTCATCCACGGCGAACTGGGTCAGGCGCTGAAATACCACAAGGTAGATTTGCTCCGGCCGGATGCCATCATCGGTCTGCAGCGTCGCGGAGAAGCGGAATGCCTCCTCCGCATCTGGGAAGCCCTGGGGTACCGGATTTACCGCCTCCCTGTGGACCCGCGGGTGCGCCGGCGCCCCCTCGAAGTGCGGGCGGCTTTCCGGCGGCGGCGGTGGCGGGAGTACTTTGGCGGTTCCACCCTGAGGAAAATCAAGCTCGGAGATATTGTTATACGACGGGCGCCGGTCTGCACGGGTGTACCCCTTGGGCCGGAAGAGCGGCGCACTATCGGGGAACTCATGGGCCAGCCGGTGCTGTGGGCCGAAAAAAACAGGGATACCGCGGTAATAGTGACACCGGAATTGCCGGCGCGCGAGGCGATTATCGATGTGGCCGCCTGCCTGGGTGTTCGGCGCGTGGCGCGTGTTATGTCGGAGCACTTCACCGGTCTTGTTATCTCCCTTGTCGGGGAAAGCGGCCGTGTTCTTTCCCTGGGATGCATAGCCGGTCTCGACTATGAAGAAGGTGCGTTGCTCGTCTATGCTCCCTGTCGGGGCGGAGAAAAGGTGCGGCTCGTCGAGTTCGGCCGCGAGCGCCTCGATGTGAGCGATTTCCTCGACGAAGCTGTACATCGGCATGTCGGTTCGCGGGCATAAGACAAAGAGGAACTTTTGAAGACGGCGAGGGGATGAGTCGTGGCGGCAAAAATAGGGGTCATAGGAGCCGGCCGGGTCGGTGCTACCGTTGCCTATACCCTGATGTTGAGCGGCCTGGTATCCGAGATCGTGATAATTGACGTGGATAGGGCGAGGGCCGAGGGTGAGGCTATGGATCTTGCGGACGGAACCGCCTTCACCGGGCCCGTACGGGTTTACCCCGGTGATTATGCCGACCTTGCCGGTGCGGACATTGTGGTTTTCTGTGCGGGTGCGAGCCAGCGGCCGGGTGAGAGCCGCCTCGACCTCCTGCAGCGCAACATTAACGTGGTCCGCGAGGTCGTCGGCCGGCTTCTCCGGTACTGGCGGGGCGGCACGCTTCTTATGGTTTCCAACCCCGTCGATGCACTCACGTATGCCGCCTTCAAGCTTTCCGGGTTGCCTTCCGGCAGCGTGCTGGGGTCCGGCACGGTGCTTGACAGCGCCCGCTTCCGGCATCTTTTAAGCCTCCACGCGCGTACGGATGTGCGCAACGTCCACGCCTACGTAATTGGCGAGCACGGCGACAGCGAGGTGTTGCTCTGGAGCAAGGCGACCATTGCCGGGGTGGGAATCGATGAGTTTTGCCGTCGCCG
>JBFMHQ010000019.1:0-34293 GCA_040751815.1 Bacillota bacterium
CGGGGTGGGGGGGGGCCGGCCTTGCCTTCCGCGGCATGGCGGGCCGTCGTAACAGGTTCCGCTCCGTCTCTCCCACGACCGACGACCGTTATGGTTTCTGGACTGCTCCTGCGACGACCGACGACCGGTGTGGCGGGCGGCAAAGCGGGTGATTGGTGTGCGGGTGAAGGACGCGCTGGCGCGGGCCAGGGCGGCGCTGCGCGCGGCAAAATACGCGACGCCGGCCCTGGACGCGGAGGTGCTGCTGGCCCACGTGCTGGCGTGCGAGCGGGTGGAGCTTTACGCCCGGCCCGAACGCGAGCTTTCCGCCGGTCAGGTGCAGCAGTACCGCGAACTCCTCGGCCGGCGCCTCAAGGGCGAGCCGGTGGCCTACCTCACGGGCCGCAAGGAGTTTATGGGCCTCGACTTCCTGGTTACCCCCGCCGTGCTTATTCCCCGGCCGGAAACGGAATTACTCGTGGAAACCGCGCTGGAGTTGCTCGGCGCCCTGGAGACGCCCCTGGTGGCGGACGTGGGCACGGGGAGCGGAGCAGTGGCGGTGAGCATCGCCTGCCGGCACCCGGGGGCCGTGGTCTACGCCCTGGATATTGCGGAGGCGGCCCTGGAAGTGGCCCGGGCCAACGCGCGGCGACACCGTGTGGCGGACCGTCTTATTTTTTTGGCCGGTGACCTGCTGGACGCTCTGGGCCGGCAACTGGAGGGGCAGTTTGACCTCGTCTGTGCCAACCTGCCCTACGTTCCCCGCGAGGAGCTGCCATATCTCCCCCGCGAAGTCCGGTACGAACCGCGCGTCGCCGTTGACGGCGGCCCCGGGGGACTCGAGCTTTACCGCCGTCTGGTACCGCAGGCCGCAAGGTTCTTGAAGCCCGGCGGCCGCCTGCTCATCGAGATCGATCCGCGCCAGAGCGAAGCGGCCCGGTCTCTTCTGCCCGCGCCGGTCTGGAACGTGAAGATTGTCCGGGATCTGGCCGGGCGGGACAGGCTGGTAGTCGCGGCGATCACCGGCCGGAAGTCGGAAGCCGGGCCGGAGAGGCAAGGAAAAAAACAGGGGCCGCAAGCCTCGTGTGGGGACGGGAAGCCGGAGGCGGAGGAGCGACAGTAGGAGACAGGAGGGCGCACAGGAAGCCGGCAGCCGGGCAGAGCAGGGTTTCCCGGCGCCCGGCCGGACGGCCGGGCGGGTAGTGGTGGAGGTGTCGGAGTGGTGCAGGATATTAATGCCTGGATTGCGGTAACCATTTTCGTTATCGCCTACGCCCTGATCGTCAGTGAGCGGGTGCACCGCGCGGTAGTGGCCCTGGCAGGGGCGGCGGCAATCGTTTTTGCCGGCGTGATCTCCCAGGACCGGGCGGTCGCCGCCATCGACTTCAACACCATCGGCCTCCTGGTGGGAATGATGATCATCGTAGCCGTCACGCGGCGGTCCGGGGTTTTCGAGTTCCTGGCCGTTCTTGCGGCTCAAGTGGCCCGTGGTGAACCGCGCAGGATTCTTGCCGCCTTGGCCGCGGTGACGGCGGTGCTTTCCGCCTTCCTGGACAACGTCACCGCCGTTTTTCTTGTGGTCCCCGTAACCTTCGCCATCACCCGCACGCTGCAGCTGCGGCCCTTCCCCTTCCTGGTAGCGGAGATAATAGCCTCCAATATCGGCGGCACGGCAACCCTGATCGGCGATCCTCCCAACATCATGATCAGCGGTCCCGCCGGCCTGGGGTTCGTGGATTTTCTGGTCAACCTGGCCCCGGTGGCCGCCGTCGTTTTCCTGGTTACGATCCCGCTGTTGATCCTGATCTACCGGCGGCGGATGGTGGCCGATCCGGAACTCCAGGCCGCCGTTATGCGCATGGAGCCCGGGCAATACCTGCACGACCGGCCGCTGCTTTACAAGTCGCTGACCGTGCTCGGCCTCACCATTGTCGGCTTCACCCTGCATCAATTCGTCCACCTGCCCACGGCCACCATCGCCCTCGGCGGGGCGGCTTTGCTGCTCTTGATCACCGGCGGGAAGCCGGACGAGCTTCTCCGCGAGGTGGAGTGGGGGACGATCTTCTTCTTCGCCGGTTTGTTCGTGCTGGTCGGGGCCCTGGAAGAGACCGGCGTGATAAGGCTCGTGGCGCGTCTCACCCTGGAACTGACCGGGGGCGACCTGATCCTTACCGGACTCCTCGTTCTCTGGGTCGCGGCCCTGGCCTCCACCGTCGTGGACAACATTCCCTTCGTGGCGGCCATGATCCCCCTGCTGCATGAGGTCGGGCGCCTTGGTGGTATCGCCGACCTGGAGCCGCTCTGGTGGTCCCTGGCCCTGGGGGCGTGTCTCGGCGGCAACGGAAGCCTCGTCGGCGCGGCGGCCAACGTGGTGGTGGCCGGGCTGGCGGAAAAGCACGGCTATCCCATGCGGTTTTTGCGGTATCTGGCCGCAGGTTTTCCCTTAATGGTGTTATCGGTAGCCATCAGCACGGCCTACCTTTTGCTGTTTCATTTGCGGTAGGCGTCTTTTCGCTCCGCACACGCGGCTGTTCCTCGCGTCTGCGGGCGGGGGCGCGGGGAAGCGAAGAAAAGGGTTTCCAAATGTGGTATACTGCCGGCAGGGAAGCGGGGAAACTGGATTGGACGGGCCGGAGGGCGTGTGGAACCGGGGAGAGATTCGTACGGAAATCTGGCGGGTTGATGCCGCCGTGCCCGAACCCGAGGTAATCGGGCGGGCGGCGGAGGTTATCCGCGGGGGAGGGCTGGTTGCTTTCCCTACGGAGACCGTTTACGGTCTGGGCGCCAACGCGCTCGACGGGCGGGCCGTGCGCCGCATCTTCCAGGTTAAGGGGCGCCCCGCGGACAATCCCCTGATCGTCCACGTGGCCGGCGTCGGCGAGGTGCAAGACCTGGTGGCGGAACTCCCCCCGGTGGCGCTCCGGCTGGCGGAAAGGTTCTGGCCGGGGCCCCTTACCCTGATTCTGCCCGCGGCGTCCCGCGTTCCTCGCGAGGTAACGGCGGGCCTGGATACGGTGGCCGTCAGGATGCCCGCCCACGCGGTGGCGCTGGCCCTCATCCGCGCCGCCGGGGTTCCGATCGCCGCCCCGAGCGCCAACATCTCGGGCCGCCCCAGTCCCACTACGGCGGCCCACGTTGCCCGGGACCTCGGGGGCAAAATCGAAGTCATCCTGGACGGGGGGCCGGCGCCGGTGGGCGTCGAGTCCACGGTGCTGGACCTGACCTCGGATCTTCCCACCATCCTGCGGCCCGGCGGGGTCACCGCCGAGGAGCTGGCAGGCGTGCTGGGGGCGGTTAAGGCCGGGCCGGGCGAGACGCCGCGCCCGCGCAGTCCCGGCATGAAATACCGGCATTACGCCCCGCGCGGCACGGTGATCCTTGTGGAGGGGGAGCCGGCGGCGCAGGTGCTCGCCATCCGCGAACTGGCCCGGCGGCATGCGTCCCGGCGGGTGGTGGTCCTGGCCGCCGAGGAGAATGTCTGCGCGTACCCCGGGCTGACGGTGGTGAGCTACGGTCCGCGTCGCGACCTCCGCGAAGTGGCCCGGCGCCTCTTCGAAGCGCTGCGCCGCTGCGACGAACTGGGGGCGGAGGTTGTCCTGGCCGAGGGGACGGAGCGCCGGGGGCTGGGACTGGCGGTTTCGGACAGGTTGCGGCGCGCGGCGGCACAGGTCGTCCACGCGCCGGAAGGGGTGTAACGTGCCGAAAATTGAACTCCTGCTTCTGGCGGCGGCGCTGGGGACGGACGCCTTTTCCCTCTGCCTGGGCCTGGGACTGGCGGGCATGTCGCGGCGCCGGGCGGAAGCCCTGATTTTTATCGTTTTTATCTTTCACATCCTGATGCCCCTGGCGGGGTGGCTGGCCGGCGGCCTGGTGGGACGGTTGGCCGGGAGGGCCGCGGCCTTTGTCGGGGCCCTGGTCCTGGTCTACCTCGGAGCGCGTATGATTTACGGGGCTGCGCAGCGGCGGGAAGAGGCCGTGCCTCCGGTTATCGTCCTGGCGGGGCTGGGTACCATCCTCATGCTCGGCCTCAGCGTGAGCCTCGACGCCCTGGGCGTGGGGTTCACCCTGGGCGTCACCGGTGGAGCACTGCTCGAGACCGCCCTGGTCATCGGTCTGGTGGCCGGGCTCATGACCGCCGCAGGGTTTGCGCTTGGCCGCCGCGTCGGCAACTGGGCCGGGCGCTGGGCGCACCTGGCCGGGGGTGCGATCCTGGTCGGCGTGGGGGTACGGCTCCTGGCGTAGGTCCGCAGGAACCGTTCACGGCGAGGAGGTTGTTGGCGTGCGCGTGCTTTTCGTCTGCACCGGGAATACATGCCGGTCGAGCATGGCCGAAGCCCTGGCCCGTCACCTGCTGCGGGAGTGGGGCGAAGAGGGCATAGAGGTGAGTTCCGCCGGGGTTTTCGCCCTGCCGAACGCTCCGGCCACCGCGGAGGCGGTTGAGGCCCTGGGGGAGGAGGGGATCGACCTCCGCGGTCATCGCGCCCGTTTACTGACGCGGGAAATGGTCGACCAGGCGGACCTGGTGTTGACCATGACGGGAGGACACAAACGCTACGTGCAGGAAATAGCGCCGGAGTCCCGGGACAAGGTGTTTACCCTGGCGGAGTACGCGGGCATAGGGGCGGACCTGCCGGACCCGCTGGGGCAGCCCCTGGCCGTTTACCGCCGCTACGCCGGCGAGTTGCGCTGGCTGCTCGTCCACGCCCTGCGCCGGCTCCTGGGCGAGCGGGGCGGGGGCGGGAAGGGAAACGCGGGGCGCCGGGAGCAGGAATAGGGCGCCGGGACGTAGAAAAAACTTGCGGGGCGCGTCGAGAAACGGGAGGTTGAGGGACTTTGCGCGTCGCCATCGCCAGCGACCATGCCGGTCTGAACTTGAAGCGGGAAGTGGCCCTCTACCTGGAGGCGGAGGGCATCCCCTACCGCGACTTCGGGACGTACACCCGGGAGGCCGTCGACTATCCCGACTTTGCCCTGCCGGTGGCCGAGGCGGTGGCGCGCGGTGAATTCGACCGGGGGATTATCATCTGCGGCACCGGCATCGGGGTAAGCATCGTGGCCAACAAGGTGCCGGGGATAAGGGCGGCCCTCTGTCATGACACGTTTTCGGCCCGGGCGGCGCGGGCGCACAACGACGCCAACGTGCTCACCCTGGGTGAGCGGGTGGTGGGCCCCGGGCTGGCCCTGGAGATCGTGCGGGTCTGGCTGGCCTCGCCCTTCGAAGGCGGCCGCCACGCCCGCCGGGTGGCCAAAATCGCCGCCATAGAAAAGAAGTATACCTGGGAGGACGCGTAAATGGACGGACGCTCTCTGGCCGAAGTCGATCCGGAAATCGCACGGGCTATAGAACTCGAGCTCGAGCGCCAGCGCACGAAACTGGAGCTCATCGCTTCGGAGAATTTCACCAGCCGGGCGGTGATGGAGGCCCAGGGTTCGGTGCTCACCAACAAGTACGCCGAAGGCTACCCGGGGCGGCGCTACTACGGCGGCTGCGAGTACGTAGACGTGGCGGAAAGCCTGGCCCAGGAGCGGGCCTGCAGGCTTTTTGCGGCGGAACACGCCAACGTGCAGCCCCATTCCGGTACCCAGGCCAACATCGCCGTTTACTACGCCCTTCTGGAACCGGGCGAGACGATTATGGGGATGAGCCTGGCCCACGGCGGTCACCTGACCCACGGGGCGGGTGTCAACTTTTCGGGCCGCTTTTACAAATTTGTACCCTACGGCGTGCAGGAAGAAACGGGGCGCATCGACTACGACGAGGTGGAGGCGATCGCCCGGCGGGAGCGGCCGCGGCTGATCATCGGCGGCGCCAGCGCCTACCCGCGGGCCATCGATTTCCGGCGCCTGGGGGAGATTGCGGCGGCGGTGGGGGCCTACCTTATGGTCGATATGGCCCACATCGCGGGGCTGGTCGCCGCCGGGCTGCACACGAGCCCCGTGCCCTACGCCGATGTGGTAACCACCACCACCCACAAAACGCTGCGAGGACCCCGGGGCGGCATGATCCTCTGCCGGGAGCGGTACGCCAGGGCCATCGACAAGGCGGTTTTCCCCGGCACCCAGGGCGGCCCGCTCATGCACGTCATTGCGGCCAAGGCCGTTGCCCTGGGGGAGGCCATGCGCCCGGCCTTCAAGGCCTACCAGGAACAGATTGTGAGGAACGCGCGCACCCTGGCGGAGGCGCTGCAGGCCTATGGGTTCAACCTTGTTTCCGGCGGCACCGACAACCACCTCATCCTGGTCGACCTGCGCAACAAGGGCCTGACCGGCCAGGAGGCCGAAAATATCCTGGACGAGATCGGGGTAACCGTGAACAAGAACGTCATTCCCTTCGACCCCCAGCCGCCACGGGTGACCAGCGGCATCCGCATCGGGACGCCGGCGGTGACCACCCGCGGTATGGGGGAGGATGCCATGCGGCGGCTGGCCGAGGTCATCCACCTGGCCCTGGACCGCCGGGATGACCCCGCGGCCCGTGCCCGTGCCCGGGACATGGTGCGCGAGCTCTGCGCGGCCTACCCCCTGTACGAGGAGTTGCGGTAGGGAGCGCCATGGGCGATCCGGTGGCCCTGGCCAGGGGTGTGGCGGTAGCGCGGGCGGCACGCCTTGGCCGTCAGCTTACAACCTGCGAAGAGGAGGACCCGGCCTGGCGCGCGGCGGCCGGGCATCTCGTCCGCCGGCTGCGCAACCTGGCGGCGGAGGCGCTCCGGGAAGGCGGTCCGGGGGCGGATATCTTCCGCAGGCTTCGGGAGATCCGCGCCCTGACCGGTGATCTCCGCGGGTCCGTGGCCTGGCGGCCCCTGAGGCGTTTCCTGGAGGAAGTTCTGGGTGCGGAAATTAACGGCGTGGTCCTTGCCCCCGCGTGGCGCGGCACGGGATGGGGCCATCTGTGTCTGGGGACGGGAGAGGAAGCGCCGGCCCTCCTTTATTTCGACGGGGCCGAAGCGGAAAACCCCCTGATGTGGCCCCTGGCGGTCCGGGAATGCCTGGCGCTGCGCGAGCGGCGGGGGGACGGGACGGGGGCCGACGCCGCGACGGCCCGCCTGCTGGGGCCGGCCCTCTTCGCGGCGTATGTGGAGGCGTACTGCCATGCCTCCGATGACGGTACGCGCGCCCTCCTGCAGGAGCGGCTGGCCGCGGTCCGAACGGCGCTTGCCGGGCGGGGCACGCCGGCCCGGTTTATCTCCCCCTGGGAGGAGCTGCTTTTTGCCGCGGGCGGCACGTTATCCCACGGCGGCCCGCAGGTGGAGGAAGACGGCGCCGGCTTCGGACCCGGGGACCTGCAGGTGGCGGAGGGACTTCTTCCCAGGCTGGCCGAGGGCATCTTCATCGCCGCACGGCCGGGCATCTTGTTCCGGCGCGAAGGGCCGCAGGCGGCCCCGTGTGAGGACGTCTACGACCGTCTCCGGGCGGTGGAGGAAATACCCAACACGCCGGCCCAGATCGTCAACGCCGGGTGGCTTTACTACACCCTGGAGCTTCTTCCCCGGCTGGCCTTCCTCGACTTCGACCGCGCGGCGGCCGAGGTGGCCGCCTTCGACGCCCTCCTCAGCAAGTCCCTCCTGGTGGCCGCGGTGCACAGGTTCTTTACGGGAGGCGAAACTCCTTGCCGGGAGCGCTTCTGAACGAGCAGCAGATCTTCGCCCGCCTGGCGGACCCGGACCCGCGGCGGCGGATCACCGTCACGCCCCTTTTCGACGTGCGGCAGCAGTTCGGCCCGAGTTCCCTCGACCTGCGGCTGGGCTGCGATTTCCTGGTTTTCCGCACCTCCGGCATCACCCACCTGGACCCCCTGCGGTCGCCGGCGGAGATCGCCCGGGATCTCGCCCGCTACACCCAGGCCGTGGAAATCGGTCCCGGGGAGGCCTTCGTCCTCCACCCGGGCGAGTTCGCCCTGGCGTCGACCCTGGAATACATCGTGCTGCCCGGGGACATCGCGGCGCGACTTGAAGGGCGGAGTACCTGGGGGCGCCTGGGACTGGAGGTGCACGCCACGGCGGGGTTCGTGGACCCGGGGTTCGCCGGCACCCTGACCTTCGAGCTGTACAACGCCGGCAAGGCGCCCCTTTCCCTGTTCGCCGGGGTGCGCATCGGGCAGCTGTGCTTCTTCGAGCTTACCGAGCCCTCGGCCCTGCCCTACCGCGAGAAAACCTTCTCCAAGTACGCCGCGGCCGTCGGCACGGTGGGGTCGAAGTACTACCGCGACCCGGAGTACGAGGTGCTGCGGCGGCGGTTGCCGGCCGGTCGCCGGTCGCCTGAGGGTGGGTAGGACTTTGTCGGGAAAGAAAAAAATCCTGGTCGTCTTCGGCACCCGCCCCGAGGCCATCAAGATGGCGCCCGTGGTGCGGGCAATCGAGCGTTCCCCGTGGTTTAAATGCGTCGTAGCCGTCACCGCCCAGCACCGGGAAATGCTCGACCAGGTACTTTCCCTTTTCGGCATCACCCCCGCCCACGATCTGGACATCATGCAGGAAGGGCAGAACCTTTACGATATCACCTGCCGCGCCCTGCGGGGCCTGGAACGGGTGCTGGCGGCCGAGCGGCCGGACCTGGTGCTGGTGCACGGCGACACCACCACCACCTTCGCCGGCGCCCTGGCGGCCTTCTACCGGCAGATTCCGGTCGGGCACGTCGAGGCGGGGCTGCGCACGCGCAACCGTTACTCTCCCTTCCCCGAAGAAATGAACCGTCACCTCACCGGCGTCCTGGCCGATCTCCACTTCGCCCCTACGGCCCGGGCGCGGGAAAACCTCCTGGCAGAAGGTGTGGCGCCGGAGAAGATCTTTGTCACGGGGAACACGGTTATCGACGCCCTTTTTATGACGGTGCGGCCGGCCTTCCGGTTCGCCGACCCGCTCCTGGACGCCGTCGACTACCGGCGGGAGCGGGTGCTCCTGGTGACCACCCACCGCCGCGAGAACCTGGGGAATCCCCTGCGCGAGGTGTACCGGGCCCTGGTGGAGCTGGTGCGCCGCTACCCGGACGTCCGCGTTATTTTCCCGGTGCACCGGAACCCCGCCGTCCGGCGCGCGGCGGAGGAGGAGATGGCCGGGGAGCCGCGCATCCACCTGATCGATCCCCTGCCCTACCTCCCCTTCGTGAACCTGATGCAAAGGGCTTACCTCGTGCTGAGCGACTCCGGCGGGCTGCAGGAGGAGGCGCCGGCCCTGGGCAAGCCGGTCCTCGTGCTGCGGAACACCACCGAGCGGCCGGAGGCCCTGGAGGCGGGGACCGTGGCGCTGGTGGGCACGGACAGGGAAACAGTGCTGGCCGCCGCCGGGCGCCTGCTTGATGACCCGGCCGCCTACCGGCGGATGGCGGAGGCGGTCAACCCCTACGGCGACGGCAGGGCGGCACCGCGGGTGGCACAGGGTCTGGCGGCGTATTTCGGCCTGGCCCCGCCGCCGGAACCTTTCGTGCCGGCGCCGCGGCGCAACCCCGCCCCGGAATAAAAAGGCCCCCGGCCGACCGGGGGGCCTCAGGTAGAGGGGGGGTTCAGGCGGCTTTTTTGAGCGCCTCCCGGAAGAGCTCGACGGCCTGCCGCGGCACCCATGTCTTTTCGAAGACCGGCTGCCCCTGCTTGTTCTTGACCACGAGGTGGATGGTGGGGCCCTCCAGGAGAACCGTCCTGCCGTTGATGGTGGCGATGTCGGTGCTGGCCTTGAGGGTCATGGTGACGTTGCCCTTCTTCACCGTGACCACCGGGTTGGGCGTGCCGGCGTCTACGCTTACGGAGGCGCCGAGTTCCTCAAAGGCGGTAACCGGGGTAAAGAGACGGCCGGTGACCTCGTCCAGATCCACCTTCATCGCGCGGGCGATGTGCCTGGCGATCTCCGTATTGTCGAGGAGGCCGGTAGGCTTCTTTGGGCCGTAGGCGTACAGGAAAACGTCCTCGCCGGTATGCCCGGTGGTGGTCCAGCCGATGCAGGCCCTCCTGGACAGCATCGGGCCGACTACGTACTCCAGTTCGCCCGGCCTGGCGGCCTTGATAGTCTCGATTTCCTCGGGCGTCAGGTCGTTAATGCCGTAGTACGCGGCCATAACCTCCGCGATGTTGCTGCGGTCGGCGTTCAGCTTGGCTTCAAGGCCCACGCCGGTAAGTTTGGCCTTCTTCAGAACTCCCACCACCCTGGCCGGTTTCAGCGTGTCGTACCCGTGGTCGGTGGCCTTATTGCCGATGCTCATGCCGCCGTTGCCGTGGTCGGTAAAGGCCAGCACAAGGGTGTGGCCGTCCCGCTTCGCGAAGTCCACGGCCACCTTGACGGCCTCGTCGAAGGCGAGAACATCGCTGATCACGCCGATGGGATCGTTGGCGTGGGAGGACCAGTCAATCTGGCTCCCCTCCACGAAAAGGAAGAAGCCCTTGGGGTTTTTGGAGAGGATTTCGATGGCCTTGGCCGTCATCTGGGCCAGGCTCGGCTCCTTCGCCGGGTCGCGGTCGAAATCGTGGGCCATGGCGTTGGGGGCAAAGAGGCCCCAGAGTTTGCCCGCCTTTATTTTCTGCATGGCGGCCGTGTTCTCTACAAAGGCGTATCCCCGGGATTTCAGTACGGCGACGAGATCTTCCCCGTCGGTGCGCTTGCCTCCTTTTGCCGCGGGGAGAAGATATTGTTTGCCGCCGCCGAGAACCACGTCGACGTCTTCATAGACCATCTGCTCGGCGATTTCGTTGTAGTCGTTCCTGTCGTGCCAGTGGGCGGCGTAGCAGGCGGGCGTGGCATGCTGCACGTTGGACGTGGCGATGATTCCCGTAGATTTGCCCTGGAGCTTGGCGGCCTCCAGCACGCTGGCCACGGGGCGGTAGAGATCCTCCATGGGGATTTCCCGTTTTACGGGAACATCGATTACCGCCGGCAGCACGGAGATGAACTTGGTGTCGGACTTGTGGCCGGTAGCGAAGGCGGTGGCCGCGGGGGCGGAGTCGGTGATCATTGAGTCGGCGGAATGGGTGATGACGCCTCCGGCCACGATCTCGTCCAGGGCAAGGGGCGCCCCTTTGTACCAGCGGGCCAGCGTGGTATGGGCGGACCCGCAGCCGTCGGCGACCAGGACAATCACGTTCCTGACCTCGGGTTCCTGGGCCAGGCCGCTGCCGGTAAAACCGGGAAGACTCAAGATGAGAAAGACACAGACGAGAATCCAGATCAACCTGCGTTTGCCGTGCACTTTGGGAACCCTCCTGTTTTCTAAAAAGTGTTGCCAGGGCGCGGATAGGGAGCGGCTTTTCCTAGGGGCATCACCTCCTGGAGGAGAATTTGCCCCTATAGACTAGCATGGTGCCGTTAAAGGCGCGTTAGGAAGGTGTGAAACCGGTGTTAAATATTCTGAGAGAAAAAATTTTTTGCTGCCGGCCGACAAAAAGTTCACGGCCCGGAAGGAATAAAATCGATGGCGTAGAAAAGATATATAAAAAACGCGGCCCGGTAGTGCACCGAGCGGTTTATTTATGTGAAACCTTGTAACTTATGGAGCAAGCGGCAAGGGGGGAGGCCGGTGCCGGAAAAGAAGAACGGCCTTTCCAGGCCGCTGAAAGCCTTCGCCTTGGCCTCCACCATCAGCGTCCAGTTTGCGGCAAGCATCGTACTTGGCTGGTGGCTCGGGCGCTTCCTGGACTGCAAGCTCGGCACCGACCCCTGGCTCATGCTCGGTGGGCTGCTTACCGGGATCGTGGCCGGGATGGTAGGTGTTTACCACACCGTGGCCCATGTCTTCAACAATCGCCCACGGGGAAAAGATAGATCCTGAGCCCCTGTCCGGCCGCAGGGAGGGCGTTATGCGGGAATTCGATTTTGAAAGTCATACCGGCAAGGCGCTGCACAGGTCGCTCCTGGTGCTCCTGGTAGCCCTTGCGGCGCTTCTCTGGGACCCGCGGCATCCCGTCCTGCTGGGCTTCGTTATCGGCACGGCGGTGAGCGTGGTGAACGGTTTCTTCCTCGCCAGGGGTATCAAGACGATGGTCGGCGTACTCCTGCGCCATCGTGCCGTGGATAAGGCGGCGGTGTTTTTCCTGCTCGGCGTTCCCGTCCGCTGGTTAATCATCTTTGGCGTGGTTTTTCTGGCCGCCAGCACGGGCTGGTTCAGCCTGCCGGCCTGTCTGGGAGGCTTCTTTGTCCTGCCGGCCTTTGCGGTGGCGGGGATGGTGCGCGTCCTGGCTGCCCAGGGGTACAAAACCAGCAGTAGTTCTTAGGAGAGGAGGTGAGTTGGGGATTTGCAACGCCTGAAGAAATTTCTGCCGCTGGGGTTGTTGCTTCTCGCGCTCGGGTTGTTTGTCGCCGGTTGCGGCGAGGGTTTTGACCTGCACCATACCGAGCACGAGCTGAACTTCTGGGGTCTGTCGCACGAGCCGTGGCGCATCGGTCCCGGTCCCTTCTGGGAGGTTAATTCCAGCACCATGATCTTTACCTGGGTGGCTATGGCCGCCTGTCTCCTGATCGGGTTTGTCGCCGCCCGGACGGCGGACGTGCGGCGGCCGACCAAGCTCCAGTCCCTCTTTGAGATGCTGATGGAGTGGCTCGGCGGGCTGATTAACGAGGTGATGGACCCGAAAAAAGGGGCCGGTATTTTCCTGCTTATCGTTACCTACTTCTACTTCATCTTCATCAGCAACGTCATGGGGCTGATACCTACCCTGGAGGCGCCGACGGCCGACAACAATACCACCTTCGGCCTGGCCCTGATCACCTTCTTCATGATTTACATCTGGGGTATCAGATATAAGGGCATCAAATATTTCAAACACTACATTGAACCGGTGCCGGTCTTCCTGCCCATCACCATCATCGAAGACCTGGCCAAACCCCTCACCCTGGCCTTCCGTCTTTTCGGCAATATGAAGGGGAAACACATCATGACCGTGGCCCTGCTCGGGCTCATTACCGGCACCACGTACTGGGCCGGGGGCTTCCTGGCATCGGTTATCTGGCTTGCCTTCGGGCTGTTTGTCTCCTTTATCCAGGCCTTTGTCTTTGCCATGCTAAGCATTGCCTATATTTCAATGGCAGTGGCTGAAGAACACTAGGGAAAGGAGGGAAAACGATGGAGGTTGGTGCTGCTTCGGCAATCGCCATAGGTTTGACGGCGTTCGGGGCTGCCCTTGGCGCGGCTATCGGCGACGGTATCGCCTGCAGCAAGGCCCTCGAGGGTACGGCCCGCCAGCCGGAGGCCCGGGGTCCGCTGATGACCCTGATGTTCATCTCCGTGGGTCTGATTGAGTCGATTCCGATTATCGCCGTGGTTATCGCGTTCATGCTGTTTGGTAAGGTTGGCTAAACAGCAGGCTCTGACGAGGAGGGCGGCGGGGCAGGTCACCGCGGCTGCGGTTACAACCTGCCGCTCCCTTCCTCAAATATTTCCGGCTTCGTTATCGAAAGTTAGCCGTCGCGGAAGGAGGAGAGTGTGTGGAGCTAACCTTTAACGCCACCATCCTGATGCAGATGATCAACTTCCTTCTTCTGCTGGTGCTTTTACGCCTCGTTGCTTATAAGCCGCTGCTGAAAGTTTTGGAGGAGCGCCAGAAGTACGTGGCCAACACCATTGCCCAGGCCGAGAATCAGCGTGCGGAGGCCGAGAAAATCAAGGCCGAGTACGAGGCCGAAATGCGGCGCGCCCGGGAGCAGGCCCAGGCCATTATCGAGCGGGCGACAAAGGCCGGCGAAGAGCAGGCCCAGGAGATCATTGCCCAGGCCAAGGCCGAAGCCGAACGTGTGAAGGAGAGCGCGCTGGCAGATATCCAGCGGGAGAGGGAAAAGGCTATCGCGGAACTCAGGGACCAGGTTGCCTCCCTGGCCTTGCTCGTGGCGGGTAAGGTCATCAGGGAAGGTCTCGATGCCAGGGCCCATGAGCGCCTCATCCAGGACGCGGTTAAAGAGGTGGGTCAGCTGCCATGCTAAAGGGAGCGGTGGCGACCCGCTATGCGGAGGCGCTCTTCGGCATCGCAAGCGACCAGAACCTTGTGGGTGAAGTAGAGGCCAATCTGAGGACCGTGCTGGAGACGCTCGAGGGTTCGCGCGAACTGGAGCGGGTGCTGTACCACCCGCAGATTCCGGTGGCGCTCAAAAAGAATATCATACGTGAGGTTTTTCGCGACCTCTTGCCGGTAACGCGGAATTTTCTTGCCGTCCTCCTCGACCGCAGGCGGGAGTTCTACCTGAAGGCCATCGTCGAAGCCTACATCGAACTGGCCAACCGGACGCGCAATATCGTGGAGGTGGAGGTCACCTCGGCGGTGGAAGTCCCGCTCCTGCTCAAGGTGAACCTCACGCAGCACCTCGGCAAGCTGACGGGCAAAGAGGTGCGCGTGAACTACAGGGTTGATCCGGAGGTCATCGGTGGTCTCGTCATCCGTATCGGCAACCGCGTCGTGGACGCGAGCGTGCGGCGGCATCTTGAGCGGTTGGGTGAGCGCATCCGTGCGAGCAAAGTAGGATAGGGGTGAAAAAGGGAGATGAACCTGCGACCGGAAGAAATCAGCTCGATCATCCGGCAGCAAATAGAGCAGTACGAAGTCCAGGTCGAAGTAACGGAAGTGGGCACCGTCATCTACATCGGTGACGGTGTGGCCCGTGTTTACGGCCTCGAGGACTGCATGTACTCCGAGCTGCTTGAGTTTCCGGGCGGCATTTACGGTATGGCGCTGAACCTGGAAGAGGACAACATCGGCTGCGTGCTGCTTGGCCCGTATACCCACATCAAAGAGGGCGACGTCGTAAAGCGCACCGGCCGTATCGCCTCCGTTCCGGTCGGCGATGCCCTGCTGGGCCGGGTGGTCAACCCCGTGGGCCAGCCCCTGGACGGCAAGGGCCCCATCAAGACCGACAAGTTCCGCCCCATCGAGCGCATTGCGCCGGGCGTCATCTACCGGGAGCCGGTGAACAGGCCGGTGCAGACGGGCATCAAGGCCATCGACGCCATGATCCCCATCGGCCGCGGCCAGCGCGAGTTGATCCTGGGCGACCGCCAGACCGGCAAGACGGCCATCGGCGTAGACACCATCATTAACCAGAAGGGCCAGGACATGATCTGCATCTACGTGGCCATCGGGCAGAAGGCGTCCACGGTGGCCAACGTGATTCAGAAACTGACTGACTACGGTGCCATGGAATATACCATCGTGGTTTCCGCCACGGCCTCGGACCCGTCACCGCTCCTGTACATCGCGCCCTTCGCCGGCTGCACCATGGGCGAGGAGTTCATGGAGCAGGGCAAGGACGTGCTGGTTATCTACGACGACCTTTCGAAGCAGGCGGCCGCCTACCGCGAGCTGTCCCTCTTGCTGCGGCGCCCGCCGGGCCGCGAGGCCTTCCCGGGCGACATCTTCAACCTGCACTCGCGTCTCCTGGAGCGCGCCTGCAAAATGCACAAGGATTACGGCGGCGGTTCCCTGACGGCGCTGCCGGTCATCGAAACCCAGCAGGGTGACGTTTCGGCCTACATTCCGACCAACGTCATCTCCATTACCGACGGGCAGATTTATCTCGAGCCGGACCTCTTCTACGCGGGTATCCGGCCGGCCATCAACGTCGGCCTTTCGGTGTCCCGCGTCGGCGGCAAGGCGCAGATCAAGGGGATGCGCCAGGTGGCGGGCCGGCTGCGCCTGGACATGGCCCAGTACCGCGAGCTGGCGGCCTTCGCCCAGTTCGGCACCGACCTGGACAAGGCCACCCTGGCCCGGCTGGTTCGGGGCGAGCGCCTGCAGGAGCTTCTGAAGCAGGACCAGTACCAGCCCATGCCGGTTGAAGAGCAGATCATGGTTATCTACGCCGGCGTCAACGGCTTCCTGGACAGCCTGCCCGTGGACAAGGTGCGCGACTTCGAGGTCCAGTTCCTGGAATACATGCGGCGGGAGAGGCCGGAGATCGGCGAAGCCATCCGCACGGCCAAGGAGATTACACCCGAAACGGAAGAAAAGCTTAAGGCGGCTGTGGCCGAGTTCAAAGAGGGCTTTGTTGCACAGTACGGCCTCAAGCAGTAGGTTGCGGGGGTGGTATAAATGCCTGCGCTACGCGACCTGCGTCGTCGCATCAAAAGTGTAAAGAGCACCCAGCAAATCTGTAAGGCTATGAAGGCCGTGGCCACGGCCAAGCTGGCGAAGGCCCAGGAACGGGTGATCGCCGGGCGGCCCTATTCCCAGTACATCAGGGAGGTGCTTGGGCGCGTGGCCGGCGCGGCCGGCGATGCCAAGCACCCCCTCCTGGAAGTCCGGGAGCCCAGGAATGTTTGCTACGTGGTAATCACCGCGGACCGCGGTCTCTGCGGCGGTTTCAACGGCAACATCCTGCGCCGGGCGCTGGAAGAATTGCGCAAGTGGCCCGACGTCAGTGTGGTGGCGGTCGGGCGCAAGGGGCGCGACTTCTTCCGCTTCCGCGGGTGGAAGCTCGCGCAGCAGTACGTGCGCCTGGGCGAGGAAATACATTTCAACCAGGCCAGGGAGATCGCCCGCTACCTTATGGACCGCTACGCGGCCGGCGAATTCGACCGCGTCTACCTGCTTTACAGCCAGTTTGTCAACGTGCTGGTGCAGAAGCCCACGGTGGTGCAGCTGCTCCCCGTGGAGCCGCCCGCCGGCGCGGAAGAGAAACGGGTGGAGTATATTTTCGAGCCGTCGCCGGAGGCGGTGCTGGCGGCCCTTCTGCCGCAGTACGTGGAAAGCATCGTCTACCACGGCCTCATCGAGTCCAAGGCCAGCGAGCACAGCGCGCGCATGACGGCCATGGACGCGGCCAGCAAGAACGCGGGCGAAATGATCGACCGCCTGACCCTCAAGATGAACCGCGTACGCCAGGAGTCCATCACCAAGGAGCTGCTTGACATCGTGGGCGGCGCGGCGGCGCTTGAATAACGCGAAGGAGGTTTCGGGAACGCGATGAACGTAGGCGAAGTTGTCCAGATCATCGGCGTTGTGGTCGACGTGCGGTTCCCGCCCGGGCAGGTGCCCGAGGTTTACAACGCCCTCAAGGTGCAGACCGACGAGGAAATCTTCGGCCGCAAACTCAGCGACATCACCCTTGAGGTGGCCCAGCACCTGGGGAACAACGTGGTCCGCACCGTGGCCATGACCACCACCGATGGCCTGAAAAGGGGCACGAAGGTTGTCGACACCGGCGCGCCCATTTCCGTGCCCGTTGGCCGGCCGGTTCTGGGCCGCCTGGTGGACGTGCTCGGGCAACCCATCGACGGCAAGGGCGAGATCAAGGCCGACAAGTACTACCCCATCCACCGGCCGGCCCCGCCCCTTATAGAACAGTCCACCAGGGTGGAACAGCTCGAAACCGGCCTGAAGGTCATCGACCTGCTGGTGCCTTTCATGAAGGGCGGCAAGATCGGGATGTTCGGCGGCGCCGGGGTGGGCAAAACGGTTATCGTTATGGAGCTCATCAACAACATCGCCAAGCAGCACGGCGGTATTTCGGTGTTCTGCGGCGTCGGCGAGCGCACCCGCGAGGGTAACGAGCTGTACCTCGAGATGACCGAGGCGGGCGTTCTGGACAAGACCATGATGGTGTTCGGCCAGATGAACGAGCCGCCCGGCTGCCGCCTGCGCGTGGGTCTGACGGGGCTGTGCCTCGCGGAGTACTTCCGCGACGAGGAAGGGGCCGACGTGCTGGTCTTCATCGACAACATCTTCCGCTTCGCCCAGGCCGGCGTGGAGGTCTCGGCTCTGCTGGGCCGTATGCCCTCGGCCGTGGGTTACCAGCCGACCCTGGCGACGGAAATGGGCCAGCTGCAGGAGCGCATTACCTCGACCACCAAGGGCTCCATTACCTCGGTGCAGGCCATTTACGTGCCGGCCGACGACCTGACCGACCCGGCGCCGGCGACTACCTTCGCCCACCTGGACGGGACCGTGGTGCTTTCACGCCAGATCGCCGAGCTCGGTATCTACCCGGCGGTGGACCCCCTCGACTCCACCTCCCGCATCCTGGACCCGAAGGTTGTCGGCCAGGAGCACTACCAGGTGGCGCGCGGCGTGCAGAAGGTGCTGCAGCGGTACAAGGAGCTGCAGGACATCATCGCCATCCTGGGCATGGAGGAGCTTTCCGAGGAAGACAAGCTGGTGGTGGCCCGGGCGCGGAAGCTGCAGCGGTACCTCTCGCAGCCGTTCCACGTGGCGGAAGCCTTCACCGGGCGGCCGGGTGTGTACGTCCCGCTGAAGGAGACCATCCGCGGGTTCAAGGAGATCCTCGAGGGCAAGCACGACGACCTGCCTGAGGACGCCTTCTACATGGTGGGCACCATTGACGAGGCCGTGGAGAAAGGGAAGAAGATCCTCGAAGGGGCTGCATAGGCATGGCCGAAGAAAAATTGCAGAAGCTGGCTATCGTCACCCCGGAACGGCTCGTCTTCAGCGACGAGGTGCGGTACGTCCAGGCCCGCGGCGCGGAGGGCGAACTCGGGATCCTGCCCGACCACGCCCCCCTCATCACGAGCCTGAAGATCGGCGTGCTGCGCATCAAGAAGGACGGCAAGTGGCGTAAGGCCGCGGTCAGCGGGGGGTTCCTGGAGGTCAAGAACAACCGCGTCGTGATCCTGGCGCCGACGTGCGAGATGGCCGAGGAGATCGACGTCGAGCGGGCGAAGCGGGCGAAGGAGCGGGCCGAAGAACGGCTCCGGGCCCGGACGCCCGACATCGACATCCGCCGCGCCGAGGCCGCCCTGGCCCGGGCGCTGGCCCGCCTGCAGGCGGCGGCCCCGGACTGAGCCTGACTTAACCGTACCCCTGAACCGACAAGCCAAGGGAAAACCTTGGCTTAATTTTTTCTGTGCGGCTATTCCTACCCACGCGCCGTTAGGGAATGAATCTTTCCTCCCCGGTATCCACGCCGCGGCCCGTACCGGGCGCCGGACCGGGCCGGCCGCCGGCCGCTCTGCAAGGGCGCGGTTGCGCCTCTGCCCCCGGTATTGCCCGTCAGGTCGGCCTTTCTCCCGCCTGTCGCACACTTGCAGGACATAAAGGACTTATGTCGAATAATGGTAATGATACTCCGTACCTTACCTGCACCGCATGGTAACACTCTACCGGGAAATTTGGTACGCCGCTGCCTTTTGTACGCGCAAGGGTTGGCAAGATAATGGAGTTGAGGGGCAATGGCACAGGCGGAAAGCGGAGAGGTGCTCCTGGCTACCCTTGGCGTCGAACCCCAGGTAATAACCATCGCCCTCGATAGTCTTTTGCGCGACGGATGCCGGGTAGGCGAGGTTACCGTGATTTACACGGATAGCCCGGGCGTACGCGACGCCCTCCGGGTGCTGGAGGCGGAGTTCGCCGGCCCCGCCTATCCCGGCGTTTCCCTCCGTGCCGTTATGGTAACGGGCCCCGGCGGCCCGGTGCGGGACTTCGTCACGGAGGACGACCTGCGCGGGTTGTTGGGAACCCTATACCGGGAGGTGTGCCGCACGCGGCGCGCAGGGAGCGTCGTGCATCTGTGCCTGTCCGGAGGCCGCAAGGTGATGGGGATTATGGCCATGGTTGTGGCCCAGTTGCTTTTCGGGCCCGAGGACAGGGCCTGGTACCTGATTACCGAGGGATGGCGGCCGGGTGGCGACCGCAACCTCCACCCGCCGCTCGACGGCCGGGTGCGGCTCGTGCCGGTGCCGGTGCTGCGGTGGCACCAGGCGAGCACGCTGATGCGGACGGTGGCGGAACTCAACGACCCGGCCGAAGTTGTCGCCTGGTACGAGAGACTGACCCGTGACGAGCAGTTCAGGCGCAAGGGAGAGTTCATCCGGCACTGGCTCACCCCCGCGGAAAGAGAGGTGGTGCGCCTGGCCTGTCGCGGGTTGGACAACGCGGCCATCGCCAAGTCGCTTTTTAAGCGCGAGCAGACGGTGGCCAACCAGTTGCGCGGTGTCTACGAGAAACTGCGCGAGCTGCTCGGGCAGGAAACCGGCGTGGACCGGAACGTACTTATTGCCGAATTCGCCCCCTATTTTGCCTGGATGGAGGACAATGCCTGAGGTGTACGTGATCAACTTTGGCCATCCTTTGACCGGCGAGCACCTGGCCGATATAGCGGCTATCACCGGCCAAAAGGTTTCCCAAGTTATTACGGTACCGAGCCACATCGACCCGGGCGAGCCCCTGGAGCCGCAGGTCGAAGCCATGCTCGACAGGGTGGGGCTGACGCCCGAGGAATGGCAAACGCGACCGCTCATCGTTAACCTGCCGTCGTTGAACTACAGCGCCGCCGTCCTGCTCGCCCAGCTGCACGGGCGCATGGGCCACTTCCCGCCGGTGCTGCGCCTCCGGCCTGCGTCCGGTAACCTGGTACCCCGCTTCGAAGTGGCCGAGATCCTCAACCTGCAGGCCATCCGCGATAAGGCGAGGGGGAAGAGGTGAGGGTGCTCGTAGTTGTGGTTGTAGCGCTACTAATTTAAATAAGGGGGGATGAATGAACGTGAGGCTAGATGTAACGTACAAAGTGACAACGCCGCTCTTCCTTGGGGGTGCGGACGGGAAGGAGACTGCCGAACTACGCCCGCCATCGCTAAAAGGTTTGTTGCGTTTCTGGTTTCGTGCGGTGGCCTTACCGCGCCTGGGTAACTGGCAAGCAGTATCAAAACTGGAGAAGGACCTCTTTGGTAGTTCGGAGCAACAGGCGGCTTTCATCCTCTCCCTGGAGCAACACGAAGAGCCGTTGGTGGTAAAGGCAAATGAAATATGGAGTACGCAGTATGGTCTGAGTTATCTGGGCTACGGAGTGGTGGACAAGGGGCAGACGGTGCGTGCTTATCTTAAGGAGGGCTTTTCCTTTACCCTGCACCTGGTTGCTCGGCGGGATATTCCGTCAGAGCAGGCCGACCTCCTGGTTCAAGCCACGAAAGCTCTAGGGCTGCTCGGGGGCGCCGGAGCGCGGTCGCGGAAGGGTTTTGGCTCGTTGTCCCTGGTGTCTTTACGGCGGGACGGCCGGGAAATATGGGAAGTGCCCCAGGATGTTGCCGTACTTCGCGCCCGGATACGGGAATTGCTCGGTAAACTAAAACTGCCACAGGACGGCGCCCTACCTGCCTACACGGCGTTCAGTTCGCATACGAGGATAAGCATTGTACGGACGGACCGGGATGCCCGACGTCTCCTGAATGACGTAGGCAAAGAACTTTTGCGTTACCGTAGTTACGGTTCGAGTCATAAACAGCCCTACCATGCTCTTCCATGGGGGGAGCGCGCTGAACAGGTCTTTGCGGCTGACCACGACCTGATACTTGACTTTTTAAACGAGAGACCGGTGAGCGGGCATCCCCGCCGGGTTGTCTTTGGCTTACCCCATAATTATTATTTTCTGCCAACTAAACAAAAAGCCAGCCTGTCAACTAAACAGAAAGTCAGCGTGGAAGCTGTAAATCATAAGCGACGTGCCAGTCCCCTGTTTATTCATGTCCACGCTTTGGGCTCCGGACTTTATGCGGCGATATTAAGCGTGATGCCAGCGGTGTTTTTACCTAAGGGCGAGCGTATCAAGCTTTCAACCGGTACGCGTTCCGTGAGCGTCGCCTGCCAGGTCGATTTTCGCAGCGTAGAGGGTTTTCTTAACCGGCCGGCATTTCAGGATCAGGTGGTGGTTTGGCCATGAGCACGGCTCATTTCCTCCATTTCTCCCTTGGTCCCGTCCAGGGTTTTGTCGCCCAGGCGCGGCGAACGCGTGACTTCTGGGCCGGCTCCTTCATTCTATCTTACCTGGCCGGCCACGCCATGCTTAAGGTGGTCCGGGGCGGGGGGCGGTTGGTTCTGCCAGCTGTAGCAGACCGAGGAGAGATCACCGACCCGCTCCTGAATGCCATTGCTGAACGAGCTGACAACAAGCCCGTCCGGAACGGCCCGGCGATCGCCACTCTGCCCAACCGCTTTCAGGCGCGCATTCCCGAAGGATTCGACCCCGACCTGTGCGTGCGGGCGGTGCAGAAAGCGTGGGAAGAACTGGCGGAAGCCGTGTGGAAACGGTACGTGAAACCGGTAGCCGAGATGGGCGATGGTACCCCGGACATCTGGCGCCGACAAGTCTCCGGGTTCTGGGAGATGGCCTGGGTGGTAGGTGATGATCCCTCGGTTATGGACCAGCGCAAAAACTGGCGCAGCCATGTTCCTCCGGTGGAGGGCGGGGACAAGTGTACCCTGATGGGCGACTGGCAAGAGCTTTCAGGCTACGTGCGAGCTAGGGCGCGGGATAAGCAGGACGCCTTCTGGGCTGCGCTACGTACACGAGTTACACAGGTCGGCGGACACCAGATGGACGAAAGCGAGCGCCTTTGCGCCATGGCCCTGATCAAGCGTCTTCTCCCGCTGGTTGCGGAGGACGTACTGTGGAAGGTGCCGCTGCATTTTCCTTCGACACCGTATCTGGCGGCAATACCCTGGATTAAAAAAGTAATCCGGGAAAACGCGGACGGGGCTCGAAAATACGCAGCGCTGGCTACGCGCCTGGGGGCGGGATACAAGGAAAACCCCGAGAGCATTACGGGGATAAAAGAGGCATTACGGGATCATCCACAGGCGCGAGACTTCGCCGGGTTAGACGGCAACTGCTTTTTTAAGTCCGCCCTGGCCAATTCACGGCTATGGGGCGAGAATCCCGAGAGAACGGAACAGGTCAGGCGGGAGTTGATGGCGGAGCTTGAGCAGTTGGGCGCGTCGGCCTCGCCCTTCTACGCAATGCTACTGATGGATGGCGATTACCTGGGAAGGCTTTTGCGCGACTATGATCCGCAGAAGGTGAGTGAGGCCTTGGGGGTATTTAGTGACCGGGTTCCTGAGGTGGTGAGCCTGCATGACGGCGTGACCGTCTACGCCGGCGGCGACGACGTGCTGGCGTTACTCCCCCTGGAACAGGCGCTGCCGGCTGCCGTTGCCTTACGGAAAGCGTTCCTGGAGAGCTTAGGCAGGCCCGGTTCCGAAAAGACCATCCCGGCTACCATTTCGGCGGCCATCGTTTATGCCCAATACAACATCCCCCTGACCGCAGTCTTCCGGGATGTGCACGAACTGCTGGACCGCATAGCCAAAGGTGAGAAGGGCCGCGACAGCTTGGCCTTGGCGGTTTGGAAGGGCGCGGGACGGGTTCTCACCTGGGCCGCGCCGTGGGAAGTCGTACTCGACGGCGAGAGCCACGTCTTCGACCGACTGGTACGGCAGTTCAGTGGTTACGGCGGCAGAAATGGAGAGGGCGAAAGATCCCGGCGGGAATTCACCGCGAGTTTCTTTTACAATATTCGCGAACGTCTGGCCATCTTCGAGGAAGGCCGGACTTCATTACTCGACATGAACCCGGGAATCGACCAGATGGTGGATATTTTGGCCGCGGAATACCTGAGGATCCGCGAGATCGAAACCGATCGCGAAGAAGCGCGTAGGCGGGTGCGCTCACTTCTGAGGGTCTGCCTGGGCTCGTGGCGGGATGAAAACGGGCGTCTGCACCGCGAGGAAGGGCCGTTGACGCCAGACGGGGCGCTTTTAGTCAAGTTTTTGGCCCAGAAGGGGGTGGAAACGTGAAATGGCAGAGCTGGACTTTCACCCTGTTGGACACCGGTTTTTTTCGCGACGGTCAACCGTATAACGCGGGCGAAGGTGGTTACAGCCGGGTCGTGAGTGGGTTTCCTCCAAGTATGAATACCATCCAGGGTGTGGTCCGGACCGCCTTGGCTACAGCGGCAGGCTGGCGGCCGGCAACCCCCGAAGAAAAATGGCCGTCTTTTCTCGGAGATGCCGATTCCCTGGGGCGGCTTACCCTGCGTGGGCCTTATGTGGTAGTTCAGGAAGCCAACGTGCTGTTCCCGATGCCTCTGTGCCTGTTGGTCAGGGAAAGACCGGGCCGTAATGTCCTTGATTTCGCCCGCCTGGAGCCGGGGGCTCCTGTAGCTTGCGATCTAGGCTTGGGGGTGCGCTTGCCCCGCGTGAAAGCCGTGCGGGAGTTTACCGGCGGTCGGGCTCCGGAAGAACTCTATGTAGACCGGGCGGGGCTGGCAGAGGTACTAGCCGGTAACGTGCCGAGCGGAGATCAGGTCAGGCGGCAAAAGGAGATATGGCTTGAAGAACCGCGCACCGGACTAGAGCGTAACGGCAGTACCCGGACGGCACTTGAAGGGCATCTCTACCAAGTCGTCCATGTACGGCCACAAAAGAACGTTGCCTTGCGCATCTTCGTGAGCGGCATTCCTGAAGGTCAGTCTTTCAAACCCCCGCGGGTCTTTGCGCTTGGAGGGGAAGGGAGGCTGGCAGGAATCCACACGGAAGACGTCACTGCCGAGCAGGTCGCCGCAATTCTTCCTAAGGTACCACGGCTTACACCGGCGCCGGACGGAAGCGTTCGATTTACAGTTACCCTGATCACACCGGGACGTTTCGCCGACACAGCAGAAGCTATCGTAAAAGGCCCACCGGGTGTTCCTGGCAAGTGTATTTCGGCCTGTGTTGGCCGGGTACGCCGGATCGGCGGCTGGGATCTCAGGAACCACAGGCCCCGCCCCCTGGAATCCTTCCTACCTGCGGGAAGCACCTGGTTCTTCGAGGCCGCCGCGGGGGAGTTACCGGCGGTGGAGTCCTTACACGGCGAATGCCTTGGAGAGAAAACGGAATATGGGTACGGACAAGTCGTTATCGGCAGATGGTAAAAGGAGGTTCACGTATCGTGAGCAGTTTGATTATGGGTCTTTATGCGGAGACCAGCCTTCATCCAGGCACCGGTCAGATATCAGGTGCCATCGACCTGCCCGTGGCACGGGAGAAAACCACGGGATATCCCGTCATCGTCGGTTCTAGCCTGAAAGGTGCCTTGCGAGACCGCGCCGAG
This sequence comes from Bacillota bacterium, assembly GCA_040751815.1. GTDB lineage: Bacteria > Bacillota > Desulfotomaculia > Desulfotomaculales > UBA12532 > UBA12532. The sequence goes on from JBFMHQ010000019.1 coordinate 24,756, forward strand.
CAGGAATGGGGGGAGAAGGATTTTATAACCCTGAGGATTTTCGGCGATCAAGACAGGGCCGGGGAGGTGTGTGTTTCCGACGCTCGTCTGCTACTCCTTCCGGTTCGCTCTTTAAGCGGCCACTTCAAATGGGTAACGTGCCCTTATCTCCTGGAGCGCTACCTGCGTGATCGGGAACTGGCGGGGGTAGCCGGTACTGCGCCGGTGATCCCGCGGGTCAAAGAAGGCCAGGCGATGGCTGCGGGCAGTGGTACGCTTTTCCTGGAAGAACTATCTTTTGAGGTAATTACGACCGACCTTGCCCTACTTGCGGAGCAGATCGCACCATTGGTCTATCACGATACGGTACGTAAACGTCTGGTCGAAGGGTTGGTTCTGGTGAACGACGAGGAGTTCTCCTACTTCGCTCGTTTTGGCTTGGCAGTTAACGCGCATAACGTTCTCGATAATGAGAAAAAAACCAGCCAGAACCTGTGGTACGAAGAAACCGTGCCACCTGAAACGCTGTTCTATGCCCTCCTCTTAGCGCGGCCCGGTAAGGATGACGCTTTACAACAGTTACGGGGGATTTTTAGTGAGCGACCCTACCTCCAAATCGGAGGAAACGAAACTGTGGGACAAGGCTGGTGCGCGGTGTCCTGGGTAGATAATAGGGGTGAAATAGTGTGAAACACGAAGGTAAAAAGCTCCTCGAACAGCAGCGTGCCCAGCATGCTCTAAAAGCTGTATACGAGGCTGAGAAACATTTCGAAGGCGAAGACCGCCAAAGGTTTGTGGCTTATGTAGAAAGTCTGCCGGCTGCCATCATCACAAATGGCCTGGGACAAGCCGCTGCCACGCTGCTGGCCCAAGCTAAGGGGAAAAAGGATAGTCCTCACAGGAAGATCTTCGATATCATTCAGGACTGGCTGTGCCGTAGCGACCACCAAGCGCCTTACAAAGATGCCGATAAGCTAATGGATGCGATTACGAGTAACGATCGGGCTTTGTATTTAAAGGCTCAGATGGAGACGCTTGCTTATCTAGAATGGCTGAAAAGGTTTACAGTTGCTTTTCTCAAAGACAGAGATTGATGACGCGGGCCGGAGGTGAAGGCAACTTGGCATTACCGCTTTATAAAGGGGTTGAAAAGCTTAGGTTAACCTGCTCCGCCGACTGCAATGCGGGTCTCTGGTACGATAAGTTCTTTGACCGGTATCGAAAGGACTGGACGCTTGACGAGAAGGGTGAGTCTAGGAAGGAATGGATTAAAAGCATAGCCGTCCGTCCCGTAGGGGACGGGGTTATGTTGCAAAGGGCGGTCAGCCGTCTCGATGCGCTGACGCGGGCACTGGGCGGGGAGGTCCGTTTCTTCGCCACGGACTGGCGTTTTGTTACCGGCCTGAGCCGCTATCATCCGGTGGAAAACGGGTTCGCCTGGCACCATACCCTGGGGGTGCCGTTTCTGCCCGGTTCTTCGGTCAAAGGAGTGACGCGAGCATGGGCCGAGGCGTGGGCCGGGGCGGATCCCAAGGATATCGAGCGAGTTTTTGGGCCGGAGGACGAGCGTAAAGAGAAATGTGTAGGCAGCGTCATTTTCTTCGATGCTTTACCCTCCAGGCCGGTGCAACTGGCGCCCGACGTGATGACCCCGCATTACGCGGAGTATTACAAATCGGGATCCGACGTTCCGCCGGGCGACTGGTTTGATCCCTTACCAATTCCTTTCCTGACCGTGGCTCCCGGCCAGGAGTTTGTCTTTGCTCTAGCTCCCCGCCGCACCGGAGACGAGGGTAGCTACGCCGACTGCCGGCAAGCGCTGCGCTGGCTGGAAGAGGCCCTCGCGCACATCGGTGCCGGGGCGAAGACCGCCGTCGGCTACGGGCGTTTCGTCCGCCGCGCGGAGCCGGGGAAGGTTCCCGAAAGTGAAGGGGTAGAACACCGGCCCGAGCCAGCGGTCGATCCGGACATTATCAAGGCGGATCAGTTGATTGGTGAGGTTCGGGCATTGAGAAACAGCGAGGTTCCGAACCGCATTCAGGGCTTCTATCAGAGATGGCGTGATCTGGAGGTCCGCCCTGACCAGAGGCGCCGCGTGGCAGAGGCGATTTTGCAGAAGATCAAGGATGCCGGGCGGGAGAAGCAGTCGCGGGGCAAAGATTGGTACCGTGAGCTGTTAGAAAGCGTGCGCGAATCACCGAAATAGAAGGCAGATCCCGAGGTGTTTTCTGCTATGCAGCTCACCATCTTTCTTTCCGCCCCGGAGCCGGTGGCCGTTCCCGTACACTACGGCCACCTGCTCCAGGGGCTGATCTACCGGCAGATGGAAAACCCGGTGCTCAGAAGCTACCTGCACGACCACGGTTTTACCTTAGAAAAGCGCCGGTTCAAGCTCTTTACCTTCTCGCGGCTCTTGGGCCGGGTGGCGCATTACGACCGGGAGGCCGGAAGGCTTCTGCTCACGCCGCCGCTGCGCCTGGTTATCTGCTCTCCCATTCCCTTCATCCTTCAGGAGTTGGGTACGGGTTTCCTGCGCCAGGGCCGGGTCCGTCTGGGCGATGCCTGGCTCCAGGTGAAGGAGATGGCGGTGGCCGCCCCGCGGGTTTCTTCCGGCCCGATCCGCGTGCGGGCGCTTTCGCCGGTGGTGATGCAGAGCACCCTGGCTTCGGAGAGCGGCCGGCCTTATACCTACTATTACTCACCCTTTGAACCGCGCTTCGGGGAGCTCATCGGAGCTAACCTGGCGAAGAAGCACCTCATCATCTACGGTCGTCCGGCGCCGGCCGACGGCTTTAGCATTACACCGGTCGCCGTCGAGGACCGCGACCTGAAGGTTACCCGCTACAAGGACACCATTGTCAAGGGCTGGATGGGCCGGTACGAACTTCGCGGCGACCCCGATCTTCTGCAGGTCGCCCTCGACGCCGGCCTGGGGACGAAAAACTCCCAGGGCTACGGCTGCTGCGAGTTGGTGGAATAGCACCAGTGCGCCCGCCGGGGCGGAAAGGGTGAAGATGTGATGCTTGTAGCCCTCAGTACCATTGGCCTCGGCAACTATCAGGAGATTGAATATATATGGAGACCGCTGGGGCAGGAACCCCGCACCCACCGCACAGCATTGTTCCCGCTGGCCGTTGATGCTTTCTTTAAACCGGACAAGCTTTTGCTTATGGTTACGCCCGAGGTGCACGGCCACGAAAACTGTCGCAAGATTCATCATGAGCTTGACGAACGGCTCCAAGTAGTGCCTATTCCTCCGGGCAAGACCGAGGAAGAACTCTGGCAGATCTTCGATATTGTATCCGCCGCCGTGCCGGAGAGAGCCAGAGTCATCCTTGATGTGACGTATGGCTTTCGCTCTCTGCCCTTTGTGATTTTCGGCGTCATCAACTATCTCAGACGGACCAAGGGAATCCGCCTGGAGCGCATTGTCTATGGGGCATACGAGGCGAAAGAGACCGGACCGGACGGAGTTTCGCGCGCACCCGTCTTCGATCTAACGATGCTCGTGGACCTGCACGAGTGGCTGCAGGCGGTCGAAGCCTTCACTGTTCGTAGTGAGGGGGAAAAACTGGCCGCTCTGCTGGCGGAGGCGCACCGCCGGCCCTGGCTTTCCGGTGAGGGGGGCGAAGGCGAACTGCCGCGTCAGCTCCAGAGGATGGCGGGATGTATTAAAGAGTTTTCTCAATCCGTGCGGCTGCTGCGACCCCTGGAGGCACTGGAGGCGGCAGCGAGGGCGCAGACCCTTGCCCGGCAGGTGGAGCAGGAGGCAGCGCGCTGGGCGAAGCCTTTCAGGCACGTTCTTTCTCGCCTGACCGACGAGCTTTGGTCTCTAGCAGCGGATGATGCGCGGACACTTGACGAGGAGGGGCTCCGGCGTCAACTGTCGCTCATCAAGCACTACGTTGAAAAGGATCTCATCGTCCAGGCCGTTCTTCTGGGTCGTGAATGGTTGGTCAACTGGCTGGCCTGGCGGGTGGGAGAGGAAAGATGGCGCGACCGCGACGTGCGCGAGGGGAAGCTGGCATTTGCGCTGAACCGGGCAATGCGCCGTCGGGCGGCGGTGACTGAGGATACGGTCGATAGCTGCGCCGTATGGTACGAAGACAAGGAGAACGACGGGGATGCTCGGGATGGGACCGGTGTCCCACCCTGGTATAACGCCCTGCCAGAGGCGCGTGAGGCGGCCGAACTGTGGGGTTGGCTGACCAATCTGCGCAATGACGTAGCCCATTGCGCGATGAACGACAACCCGGCATCACCTGCAAGGATACGTGAAAGGGCAAAGCAATTGGTGCAGCGCTTGGACGGGTTACTTACAAGTAGCATTCTTACTTGTGCGTAAGGGGGGTTCCGGCATTGCGCGCCATGATCGCCCTCGTCAGCGAACAGCGGATGCAGAACGTCATTCCCTGCTACCAGGCCGGCGCCGCCTTTGCCGAGGTGCACCTGGTACGCTCGCTCCAGGCCGACGACCCCGGATTGCCCCACGCGAGGGCGCGGGCGGACACCATCGGGGTACTGGAGCGGGTGGCCAGGGTCGTCGACGTCGAGCCGGCTGTGGATGCCTTTGACATCGAGGCAACGCGCGCCGCCGTCGGGCGCGCCGCGGCCGACCTTGTGGGCCGTGGGTTGGAACCCGTCGTGAACTTCACCGGTGGTACGAAGTGCATGGCGGTGGGCGCCTACCTGGCGGCGGTCGAAGCCGGATGCGCCGGCCTCTATGTGGATACGGAAAACGAGCGGTTGCTCTGGTACCACCCGGACGGCCGGATGGTATCCGAGCCCTTCGCCCTGCAGAGGGTGGACGTACCCTTGTATCTGAAGGCCTATGGGCTCACGGTTAGTCAGCACGGCCACCCGGAACGGGCGCGAAGGCTGGCGCCGCTGCTGGATCTCATCCTGGCGTTCTGGCCGCGGTGTGTGCCCCGCCTGGAGGAGTGGACCCAGGAGGTGAAAGAAAACAAGAAAAACGCCGTGCTGAGACTGGTCGAGGGGCCGGGGCTGTTCGAGGAACGGTTCCTGGGCAGCCTGGCGGAGAACGGCCTCCTGGAGCGGACCGCAAACGGTTTTCGTCCCACGGACGGCGGCGTGCGGTTTCTGACCGGGGAGTGGCTGGAACTTTTGGTGTACCACCTTTTGCGCCGGCGTCCCGGGGGGCGGGAAAGAGGGTTTGATCACGTCTGGTGGCAGGTGAAGCTCGCCGGCGTCGAAAACGAGCTGGATGTCGCGGCCACGGGCCGGGGTCGGCTGGTGGTGATCGAGTGCAAATCCGGCGACCCGGGCGGGCAAGACACCCTGAACAGGCTCCAGGCGCTGCGGCACCGCCTGGGCCTTTTCGCGCGGCTGTGCTTTGTGACGAGTCGCCCGGCCGACGGGGTGCCGGGCGCCTTCCGGGAGCGGGCGCGGGAATACGGGATCAGGGACTTCATAGCCCGGGAGAACCTTCTCGACATCACCGCTCTCTTGGCGGGCCGCCCGTAAAGGTGAGGGCAACAGCACGCTCTCTTTATTATCAATACATAACTTCTTGTACGGGGGGCACGATCAATGAGCGACAGCGTGAACAGCGGGAGGGGCGGAACATCGCGGGTTTTCCGGATCCTGCTTCCAGCAGGACTCATCTTGGCCCTTGCGGTCGGTTTTGTCGGTGGTATCCGCTTTGAACAGCGTGTTCTGAGCGCAATGCAGACCCCGCAGGCAGAGTCTGCAAACAAACAGGACACTGCGGAGAAGCGGGCGGAATCAGATCGGACGAGACAGCCTGCAGTGACGGAAGAGGGACAGACGAAGCAACCTCCGGAGGAGACAGGTGGTGGCAGCGAAGCCTCGAACAAGGCGGCACCGAGTGGTCAGACGGTCGATCTTTTCAGTGACCTGACACCGTTCAACGGTACCAAGCTGGCGGAAGGGGCGGTGATCAGCGGTGTGCATTACGACAAGGGATACTACCTTGCGTGGAACGCCGACCCGATACGCTGGAATTTTGACGGGCGATTCCGCAAACTGACCCTTAGGGCCGGTGTGCCCGATGATGCCGATATGAACCAGGGTAGTTTTGCTGTGGTAGTGGATGGAGAAACCATCGCGGAGCGCACCGTGTCGAAAGACAGGGGGCTGGAAACGTTTACCTTTGATGTGACCAACAGGCGCATTGTCTCGCTACGGTACGAAAGTAACCTTGTCGTTATCGTACAGGCTATGGCGGAGAAGTGAGGTTTCGGGGGAGGGAGATGGCGGGCGATGTGGGATGTACTTGACAAGTTTTCGATCATAACGGGTATTATCGGCTTCATCCCCATTGTGGTAAGCCTATGCCTGCTTCTTCGTCAGGAGCGGCGGCAGCGTTTCTACCTTCGCCAGGTACGAGCGAACCCCGGGTCGAGGCCGGCCGTTCTCATTGTGGCTGTCGGACCTGTGAAGAGCGAAATAAGGACGCAGGTTGAGAACTGGGTGCGTCAGCAGGAATGGGGCAGGGAATTGCCTGCGGACAGCATTTTTGAATGTACTTGGGATAGGCAGATGGAACCGGATGATGTGGTACCACTGTTGGAGCGCCTGCGACACCAGCGGGTGGCGATAATACGCCAGGGAGCGACGGCCATTCACCTGTTTTACGCGGGTCCGGTAGCGGTGGCGGCCATGATCGGAGCGGAACTCTCTAACGGCTGTCCTGTCCATGTGTACCACTACAACAGCGGCGAGGGGCGGTACGTGAACTGGGGACTGCTCGACTGGGCCGACTCGCCGGCCGCTATTTAAAACCGCAGCAGGCTTAGTAACCCGTTATCAGCCATAATGGTAGCTCTCCGTCTTGGCGGTGGTGCGGATGTCTGGTAGAGTGGAGCCGGAACAGCCTCCGCAGGGGAATCCGTGAGGAGAAAAGAGGGCGAGGAGGTGATCCGTCCTGTTAGAAGCTGTGGCTCTTATCGGCCGCACCCTGAACGAGGGTGACGATCCCCTGGCCGACCTGATCCAGCCCGTGCCGAAACCTCCGAAGGCCGATAACGTCTACCTGGTAAGGCTCGACTTCCGCACCGGCCCGGGCGAGCCCCGGCTTGAAGCGGACCTCGTCGAGGTCGATGCGGCGGCGTGCAGGCGTTACTGCTGGGTGGGCAACGCTGTTGGCAACCGCCCGCAGCGGTACCTGACCACGAACGTCCTGGAGTACCTGGTGGGGCCGGCGCCGGCCAACCTGCTGGCCTTTCTGGAGACGTCCGCGTTCGCCGGCGGCGCGCTTCACCGCCGGGTGGAAACCCTGGTGGCGCAGTTTTACCAAGACCTGCCGGATAGCAGCCGGGTGCTGGACGCGGCGCGGTTCGGCCTGACCGCCGACGACCTGATAGCCAGCGTGTGGGAGACCACCCCCGGCAAGCCCCGTGACAAGGCCAGGGAGGTGCTGAAGGCGGTGGCCGGCGCGTTGCGCAAGCGCGTCCTGGCGGACCTGGGGATCAAGGCCCTGGAGGCCGCGCTGTGGACCGTCCTCCTGGACGGGGAGCCGCTGGCCGCCGACCCGGACTACGCGGCGCTGGTTTTGGAATGGAAGCAGGGGATGGCGGCCGGGGACGGCGCCAAAAGCGCCAAGGGCGTCTGCGCCGTCTGCGGCGCAGCCGATCGCCCGGTGACCCATGATTTCGCGCAGCTCGACTTCCTCAAGTACTACATCAACGACAAGCTCGGGGCGGCGTCGGGAATCAGCGAGGACGGCTTCCGGCGCAACTTCCTGGCCTGCGGGGACTGTTTCCGCGGCCTGGTGGTGGCCGAGAGGTACGCCCGCCAGCACTTAAGCCTCGGGGTGGGGCAACTGGACTTCCTGGTCCTGCCGGCCTTCCTGCGCGACCCGGCCCTTTCCAGGGCGGACCTGGAAGCGTGGGCCGAGAGGCTTAAAGCCCGTATCGGGGCGTTCGCCAACATTTCCCGCTGGCTGGAGAGCCTGGCGGGGGAGCGGGGGCTGGAGGCCGAGCTGGCGGATTTCCTGGACGAACTGCCCTATGAAAACGTGGCGCTCTTAAACTTCCTTTTTTACCGCAAGAGCAAGAGCGAGTTCCGCGTCCTGGGGCTGGTGAAGGATGTCGCGCCGAGCCGCATTGCGCACCTTTTGCGGCATGGTAACCGGCTGGCGAACCGGGCGGCCGCGCTCCTCGGGCCGGACCGCTGGTGGCTCGATCTGACGCGGATTTACCAGCTCATCCCGCTGGCCGAGAGTGCGCGCGCGGCGGAGTTCAAGAAGCTGGTGCACGTCTACACCGCCCTGCTGGCCGGCGAGCCGTTGCGTTGTTCCTTCCTCGTCAGTCAGTTTGTCGCCCTGGCGCAGATCTACCGCACCGGCAACTTCCGGGGGACGAACCTGCGCCCGCCGGCGGCGGGCTACGAGGAGGCGGAGACGGCCCGCCGGATGCTGCAGGCCAACCTTTTCCTGAAGTTTCTGCGCGATGAAGATCTGTTGCGAGGGGGGAGATTCTTGAGCCAACCGCTGGCCCTGGAGGCGGAACTGCTGCCGGAAGACATGCGCGCCTACCTGGCGGAGATGGCCTACGACGGGCCGCAGGCGGCCCTTTTTCTGCTGGGCTACCTGCTCAACCAGGTCGGCCGGGCGCAGGGCGACGCCGGCTACGGGAACAAGCCCGTGCTGGAGAAGGTGAACTACAACGGCATGCTCTGGCCGAAGGTCGTCCGGCTTTCGAACCTGCTGGTGGACCAGCTCCGGCAGCACGACATCCTGCGCTACAACGAGGGGTTGTTTGCTGCCATGAAACGACTTCTCGATGCCCACCGGCGGGGCTGGCCGCTAACGCCCGAAGAGAACGTCTTCTACATTCTGTCCGGCTACGCCTACGCCACGCGTATGGCCCTGAAGGCCTGGGCGGAAAAGCAGAATGCCAACAAGGGAGGTGCTGACCGGTGAGTGTCATCGACAAGAACAGTGAGATCCTCTTCCTTTACGATGCCAAGATGTGCAACCCGAACGGCGACCCGGACGACGAAAACCGGCCGCGTTTCGATCCTGACCGTGAGCGCTGCCTGGTCTCGGACGTGCGGCTGAAGCGCTACATCCGGGAGTACCTGGAGGACAAGGGGTACACCATTTACGTCACCAAGGCGGAGGGGGTGGTGCAGGCCACGGATCGACTGAAGCAGGTTCTGGGGCGGGACGATACCCCAACCGGCGCCGACCTGCCGGACCTGCTGGAGAAACTGGTTGATGTCCGCCTCTTCGGCGCCACCATGCCGATCAAGGGCGCAAAAAAGGGTGAAGGCGAGGCCGTCAACCTCACCGGCCCGGTGCAGTTCGCCTGGGGCTATTCCCTGAACCGCGTGCAAATGGTGGATTCCGTGACCATCTCTTCCCAGTTCGCCACGAAGGAAGGGGCGGGGCAGGGCACCTTCGGCAAGGACTACCGGCTCTACTACGCCCTGATCGGTTTCCACGGCGTGGTCAGCGCCCGCCGCGCCCAGGCCATGTTTGCCCGCGCCGGCGGCAAAGACGGCGCCGCCACGAGTGAAGCGGACCTGGCCCTCCTGGACGAGGCGCTGGTACAGGCGATCCCGTTGCTGGCCA